>NZ_LN824141.1:1242500-1842500 GCF_000953715.1 Defluviitoga tunisiensis | reverse complement strand
GGTTCTTTAACAACCCTAACATTGAAAACTTCTCCATTAAAGACTGTGATGTTAGAGTTTTGAAAATCAAGGATTTCTTCGCCATCAATAATATACTTGTATAGATATTCGCCAGGTTCTAAATCAATAGAATAACGCCATAACTCTCCAAAACCCCTCTCCATTTCAACTGGTTCAAAATTATTAAAACTTGCAACCAAATACACAGAAGAAGCATCCTTTGAAAGTAAAAAAGAGGAATTAATCGCAAATACAGAGCCTAAAGAAAGCAATATGAACAATAAAAAGATGAAAGAATACTTATTCATCGAAAATTCACTCCTTATTATAATTATAAATAATCTTAAACTATTGCTCTATCTTTTCAATTAGTTTTTGCGCTAGGTTCATATATGCATCAGATATTTCTGGTAAACCAAAATAAGCAACCGGTCTGCCTTTATCCATATTTTCTCTAATTGATGAGTCTAAAGGAATTTGAGCGAGAAGATCTAAATTAAATCTTTCAGAAAGACTTTTTCCTCCTCCCTCACCAAAAATAAAATGCTTGCTTTTACAATTAGGACAAATAAAGTAAGACATGTTCTCAACAATACCTAAAATATCAACGTTCATTTTCTTAACAAAATCAATAGCTCTTTCAACATCATCTTGAGAAACAACAGATGGAGAAGTAACTAATAATGCCCCACGAAGCTTAGAAATATTTTGAATTACGGTTAATGGTTCATCTCCTGTGCCTGGAGGTGCATCTACAACCAAATAATCCAAATTTCCCCAAGCAACATCACCTATAAACTGAAGTATTGCACCGGTTTTTAAAGGACCTCTCCAAATAACTGCAACATTTCCTTCATTCAAAAATTGAGATATAGAAATTACCCTGATTCCATGAACTTCTGGCGGAACTATTTCGTCTCCAACTTGAGTTAAAGGATATTCTTCTCCTCCAAGCATTCTTACCACATCAGGACCGTGTAAATCAACATCTAATAATCCAACTTTTTTTCCTAAAAGTGCCAAAGAAACAGCCAAATTGACCGCAACAGTTGTTTTACCAACCCCGCCTTTACCACTCATTACAAGGATAACGTTTTCAATATCTTCTAGTTTTTTGTTTACTTTTTCCTTTACTTCTTGAATGTTTGACATTATGAACCTCCTTAAATGATGGTGTGAATGAAATTTGTAGAGACGACCTACACGGGCGTCTCAAATGCATTTTCAATTTTAATCATTATGCTAATCAACTATTTTAACTTCATATGTAATATCTACTGAACCTCTAAAAGAAGCAATAGCTCCACAATATTTTTCTTGGGATAACTTGGCCGCTCTTTCTAATTTATCTATTGGCAAATTATCACCTTTAAATTCGTAAATAACATGGATTTTATTGTACTTTTTAGGATGATCTTCATTTCTTTCAGTTAAAACTCTCAGATTAAATTCTTCAAAGTCAACCCTCATCTTTTTAAGGATACTTACAACATCCATCCCTGTACATCCTGCCAAACCAGCAATTAAGTATTCCATAGGTCTAGGAGCAGAATCATAACCATTATTATCTACACCAGCATCTATATGGACATCATGTCCAGAAGGAGTTTTCATATAAAAATGGCTTCCATGCAAATTTTTAACTAAAAATTCTGTCATAGTAAATATCACCCTTCCTCAACATTTTTCAATTATTATCAATCGTAGAGACGACCTATACGGGCGTCTCAGATGCATTTTACAATTTCAATTATTACCAACTGTAGAGACGACCTATACGGGCGTCTCAGATACATTTTACATTTTCAATTATTATCAACTGTAGAGACGACCTATACGGGCGTCTCAGATGCATTTTACAATTTCAATTATTACCAACTGTAGAGACGACCTATACGGGCGTCTCAATGATTCGAAATATTGTAAAACCAATTACAATTTTTCTTATTTACTCATATAATTATACCATGAAGAAAAAAATTGACTAATAACCTACATTAAATTATTTTCCAACCAGGTTACAGTATCTTTTACAGTTTCTTCTAAAGGCCTAGGATTATATCCTAACTCTCTTGCAGCCTTTTCATGTGAAAATAACGTGTTTGTTTGCAATGTATGAACAGAATAAGGGGTTAATAGAAGTTTTTCTTTAGAAATAAGATTTTTTAAAAGAAGCAAAATCGACACAAAATACGCAGTATTTTTTCCTAAAATCTTAGGCTTAAAATCTTTATTTTTTATTGTATTAACCATGTTTATTAGTTCAAATACCTCTATATTTTCATTTCCTAAAATATAAAATTCTCCTTTATTGCCTTTTTCATATGCCTTAATTATCCCATCAGACACATCTCTAACATCTACAAAATCGAAGGCACCTTCTATTATAGTATTCAACTCGCCTTTGAGATAAGAGAGAAACATATTTCCCATTTCCGATGGTTTATAATCAAAAGGACCTATAATTCCTGTGGGACATATTGTGATAACGTTCAAACCAGCTTTTGCGTAATTCATTATCAACAATGCTGCTTTAGCCTTTGATTTTCCGTATGCACCTGTAGTTAATTCGGGCAAAATAGGGGTTTTTTCATCAATAACATCACCCTCTTCTTTTTCAGAAAACGCATGAACAGAACTCACATAAATCAACTTTTTATTATACTTCATGCACAAATCGGCAACATTTTTTGTTCCACCTACATTAACGTCTTCTATTGCTTTACTCTTCCAGGGCAAGATTGAAATAACTGCAGCCAAATGAAAAACAGCTTCAGATTCTTTTATATATTTTTCTAAAACATTTTTGTCTCTAATATCAGCTTTAACAATTTCGACATCCACATTGTTTAAGCTTTTACATGTGTCAGAAGGGTGAGTGTAAACAACAGGTTTTTCTCCTAAATTTATAAATTGTTTGACAAGTACATTACCTAAATGTCCCGTCCCACCAGTTATAAGAATCATAGAAAAATTCCTCCTTTATTATTGATAAATTTTTCAAATGTAGAGACGACCTACATGGGCGTCTCAAACCTAATTTTCAGTTTAATGGTTCCTGTTAAAATAATAGGGGAATACATCAAATTTCTGAAAAATTACCTTTTTAATTTATTATATTGTTAATATTATAACATTGATATTCATTAAATTTTTATCTATAATCACTAATATATTCATTTAGTTTTAAATCTTTTGTTAAAAATATACTATGTTCATCAACTCATTGATCTTTTCATTTATTTTTCATTAACAATATGATATAATTATTAATGCAATAAGTTAGCTTTTAGATTCTTTTTTACTATTTAAACTAAATAATAAATAACTTATTTTTAGAACATCTAAAAGGGTACCAGGGAGAAGCCCTTCCTTTAGTACAAGTACCAAAAAGTATAAAGAAATGAAAATTTTGTAAAAAAGCTTTTTGAATTGAAAAGGGTACCAGGGAGAAGCCCTTCCTTTAGTACAAGTACCAAAAAGTATAAATAAATGAAAATTTTGTAAAAAGGCTTTTTGAATTTAAAAGGGTAACAGGGCGAAGCCCTCCCCTTTCTTCAGAACAAGTACCAAAAAGTATAAATAAATGAAAATTTTGTAAAAAAGCTTTTTGAATTTAAAAGGGTACCAGGGCGAAGCCCTTCCCTTTCTTCAGAACAAGTACCAAAAAGTATAAATAAATGAAGATTATAAGTAACAATTTTGGAGTTTTTAAAGTAAGCAAAAAATACTTAGGCAAGGAGGGAAAATTATGAAAAAGGCAAGCTTTTTTATCGTTTTGGGATTAGCTGTTTTATTGTTGTTTGGTTGCGCAGGTGACGGAGGCCCATTAGGTGGAGTATCTAAGGAACCAGAAGGTATTTGGCTCATTTCTACTTATACGGATCCAGATGGTGATGAGGTATATCAGGAATTCGACAGTTTTTTTTATGTTAAAATATCTGTAAATGATGATAAAAATGGTTATGATGCTATAGCATTAAATGAAGATGGTGATCCAGATGAAACAATAGAAGAAACTACTTTTGAGTTGGAAAATATTGATGTTATGTTAACAATTTTAAATATGGCACAACCATTTGGTTTAGGTGAATTTGATTATGAGTTGGACGGCACTTTTTATGATGTTTCTAAGGACGAAGATGACCTAATGTTTGGAAATTTTTTAGAAGATGTTTCAAATGATGAAGGTATTTGGTTCGCAGTAAGATATACTTTCCCAGCACCTGCAGCTTCATTAGAAGTGGATAATCCATTAATAGGTAGAGAAGATGAAATTGAAAAAATAATAGAAGCGAGAACTGGATACAAAGTAGAAATTGATTTTTCCGAAATAATTAAATAAAAAAGCATAGACAAATTGGCTGGGAGAAATCCCAGCTTTTAGTCTTACAAAAATAGGAAGGGAGAGGATATAATGAAAAAAAAGTTATCGCTTATAATTATTTCATTGTTGCTACTTACGTCGTTTATATTTGCCGACAAATTCATTTTAGTTTCAGATAGTTCTTTTAAAGTATATAGACTAGAAGCTTATGATAGTTTTGAACTTACTGGAGACGCATTAACTTTGAAAAAAGCAGACACGTTATGGTCGGGTTCTGATGTTTCTGTAAAGATTAATCTTGTAACTGAGTTGGAGCTTCAGAAATATCAACAGCTCGAACAAATGTTAAAAGAAGGCAGAACAATTCCTGCTCCAACAAAACCAGGAGAAAGATCAACCGGTAAAATCATAACTGTTGAATGGTTAAAAGAAGATAAAAAAGAAAAGTTAACAGAAGAGATGAAGAAGTTCCTTGTTGATGCAAATCAAACAATGTTTGACCTTACAAAATGGTTAAACGATTGGGCAAATTGGATCCCAGTAAAATAGAATAATTATAGTTATTAAATTACAAAGCGGTAGAGGATCTCTACCGCTTTTTGAATTATTATTCTATAGGTTTTAGTTTTGCTGTAAAATGCCTTAAAATCTTAGGTTCATAAACAAATTCTAGTCCTTTTAGTGTATGGGCTATCTTGTTTACCTCAATTAAAGATTCTGCAACGTAGTCCATATGGTTATTTGTATAAACTCTGCGAGGAATAGTTAGCCTTAATAGTTCAAGGGGAGATTCTAATTGCTCGCCAGTATCAGGATCTCTTCCCAACATTAAAGATCCTATTTCTACTGCTCTAACTCCCGATTCTAAATAAAGTGCATTAGCAAGTGCCTGAGCAGGAAACTGGTAATATGGAATATGTGGGAGCATTTTCTTAGCATCAACGAAAACAGCGTGTCCTCCAACAGGATATTGTATAGGAATATCAGCGGCTCTTAATTTGTTGCCAAGATATTCAACCTGTCCTATCCTATACTCAAGATAATCTAATTCTATACCTTCTTTTAAGCCTCTTGCCATAGCTTCGATATCTCTTCCAGATAACCCTCCATATGTTGGAAACCCTTCTAAAGGTACTAAATTAGCCCTAGCTTGATTATACAGTTCTTCATCATCTTTTATTCCTATTAATCCTCCCATGTTTACTATGGCGTCTTTTTTTGCACTCATTGTAAATCCATCAGCATAACTAAACATCTCTTGAACTATATCTTTGATTGATTTATCTGCATAACCTTTTTCTCGATATTTTATAAAATAAGCGTTTTCTGCATAACGTGCAGCATCTAAAAACACATGAATTCCATATTTTTTTGCTAACTGACTTGTTTCTCTAATATTCTGCATCGAAACAGGCTGCCCGCCTGCACTGTTGCAAGTAACAGTTATTACAATAAAGGCTATATTTTCGCTACCTTTTTCTCTAATGAACTTTTCCAGCTTTTCAATATCAATGTTTCCTTTAAAGGGATGAAAAGAAGAGGTATCAAAGGCTTCTTGTATTACCAAATCTACTGCTCTTGCGTTAGCTAATTCAACATGTGCTTTTGTTGTATCAAAATGCATATTGCTCAGTACATATTGACCAGGTTTAGATATCAACAAAGGAAATAAAACCTTTTCAGCGCCTCTACCTTGATGAGTTGGGATAAAATATTCATAATTAAAGATTTCTTTACAAGTGTCTATCAAATTATAATAGTTCTTACTACCTGCGTAAGACTCATCTCCCAACATTATACCCGCCCATTGATTGTCACTCATTGCGCCTGTTCCGCTATCGGTTAATAGATCGATATAAACTTCATCGGCTCGTAGGGCAAATACGTTGTAGCCTGCCCTTTTTAGAGCTTCTTCTCGTTCTTGTCTTGAAATTAATTTGATAGGTTCAACCATTTTAATCTTGAATGGTTCGGGTTTAGAGACTTTTCCCATATTTAGTTCCCCCTTTAAATATTTTGAAGAAAGTTACTACACCCTAGGAAAAAAGAGGAGAAAGCTCAACGTAGTTTATTGTTTTGTTAGCAATTTCTTCTTTGAGAAGATCTTTTATCTCATCTTTTGAGCTAAAATAGATTATTTGCCAGCCAGAATTCGCTATCTTTTTTAATAAGTTCATTTGTCTGTTTAACCTTTCAAAATCTGATTTTACAAACGGGTCGTCCATAATGAAAAATCCAAATCTATCTTTCAATAAAGTTCTTCCTAAAGCTAAACGAATTGAGAAGTATAATTGATCATATGCCCCTCCTGAAAGTTGATAGGCATCTAGCACTACTTTATCCTTTCTTCTTACCTTAATCTTATTTTCATTACTGTCAAATGTGACTTCATCATAAAGTCCATCTGTTATTTCTTTGAAATACTTTGTTACTAGACTGTTTTGTCCGAAAAGGCTAGAAATCTTTCCTTTTTCTTCCCTCTCCAGTTCTTCAAATATTGATAAAACCACTAAAGCATTATTTCTGTTGTTTTCATGTGTGTTGACGAAATCAGAAAGCAATTTTTTAATTGCCTCTAAATCTGTAGAAGTTTCACAAAAAAGGTGTTCATCTGGAAGTAAGATTTTATTTACCCTTCCCTCTATATCTTCAAACATTTTTTGGATTAGTTTCGTATTATTGTGAACTTCTTCATACTCATTTTTATACTTATTCTCATTATATTTTAAGTTAGTTAATAGATCTTCACTAAATTTATCTTCAGGAAAGTTATCTTTGTATATTTCAAGTTTTTTTATCTCATTTTCCCAGTAAGGGATAGCTTCTTCCAAACTTTTACCCACATAACCAAAATGACTTTTTAAAATAGTTTCTTGCTTTCCAATAGTATTTTTAATCTCATTTTTTAATTTCAGTTTTTCATTGTAAGATTCTAAGGAAGTCTCTTTTGATTTTTCTTTTAGTTTTTCGATTTTTTCTTGTATATTTTTTATATGTTGTTCAATTTCCGCAATTTCTTTATTTTTAAGATCATTGATCTGTAATTTTATCTTTTCTTTATCTAAAAATGCTCGGTTAAATTCTTTTAATTTTGTTTCATACCAAACTTCATAATTTTTAATGTTTTCATATATTTCTCCAAGCGTGTCTGCCATTAGTCCAAGGGTTTGCAATTTAGCTTTAAACTCTTCAAATTTGTTAATTACTTGGTCTTGATCTTTTATAACTTTATATTTTAATCCCCCAAAAGCTGCTACTGCTATAGATGAAACAGCAGTTAATACATAAAACAGAAGAGATTTGTTAAAAACAATCCCCACTACCGAAATAGCCAAAATAACGATAGAAATAATCATAGATACAGTAAAAACTTTGTTTTTCTTTTCTAATTTATTAACATCCCTAGAAGAATTAAATCGGCTCATCTCAGGCTTTATCTCTTCATCAATCTTTTTCTTTTTTTCTTCATAGCTTTTAAACTCTTCAGATAGCTCTTTATATTTTTCATCTGCTTTTTCAAGCTCTTTGACTTTCACTTCAAGTTCTTTCTCTTTCTTTTGTTTTTGAGAGCTATACATATCAAGCTCTTTTTCTAAATCATTCCAAAGTTTTGCATCATTTTCGTTGTAAACATCTAATTCTTTAATTTCATCCATTAATTTTTTAAGAATAGTTAGAGCTTCATCGCCTTTTTCATATTTTTCACGTTTTCTTAATGCTTCTAACTTTTTTATCTCTTCTTCGATTGTTTCCAGTTGTTCTTTTAATTCTACTTTTTTTTCTTCAAGCTCGTCTAATCCCTTTTCTTTTACTTCCTGTATAAGCTGATCAATCTCTTCTATTAGTTTGTTTGCTTCATTAATCCTTGTTTTTAATTTTTCGTCCTTAACGTCTTGAAATTCAAGAGACTTATCAGTTAATCTTGCTATCTCCTTAATTTTTTCACTAATTTTAGCAATTCTTTCGGTTTCTAAACCAGTTAACTTGTCAGTTATACTTTCATAGAACATACTTTCTTTACTCAAGTCGTGTGCAACTGATAAATTACTGTTTCTAACAATAAAGATGTTGTTACATTCTGTGGCTGATAATCCCGATATTTTAGGCAAATCTCCTTTTTCAGGTATCTTGTATTCATTACCCTTTTCATCTACTAAAACAACATACCCTTCTGGTACTTCTTGTACTCTTTCTAAGTTTTCAAAGTCTTTTCCGGTTTTATTGAATAACAATTTAACAAGCCCATCAATTGTGAGGGTTTTCCCACATTCGTTTTTTCCCCAAATTAGGTTAAAATCATTAAGTTTAATCTTATTCAAGTTTTCTAACGGACCATATCGAATTATTGAAAACTCTTTAAGTTTCATTATTTTACAACCTCCATCATTGCTTTAATAGTAAGATCTATAAGTTCGTTTTTCTTTTCTTGTGAGTAGTTTTTTTCTTGAAGTTTTTTTAAGAAAGATTTAAAAAGCTCATCTTCAAGGACACGACTTATGTCTCTTACCTCAAAATGCCTTTCGATAACCTTATCGTTTAAAGCATCTTTGAGTTGATTAGCTAACTCTTTTTCAGTAATTCCAATTAGTTTGCTATTTATATATCCAGTAACTTTCAGTATTACCTTAGCTTGAGGATGAACTTTCTGTAGTTCTTTTTTTATATGTTCTATAGGATTCATTTTTTCAAATGGATTTATCTTTATTTGTAATTCAATAAAGTGAGGAGTATCAAGTAAGTATTCAGAAGGAGCGTTGCCTATCTCAAAAAGGTTTACCTTTCTCTGGCCCGTTTCTTTTTTGGTTATAGAAACCGGTGAACCTGGATAAACAAAGTATTTATTATCTTCAAATTCATATAAATCAAATTTTGAGTGAAAATGACCTGAAAGTATATAGTCAAAGCCCAGGTTTTTAAAGTAAGATAGTTTAGCAGGCATGTATCTTACTTCACCTTCATCTCCAAAATCGCTTGGTGAGTAAAACGTGTCAACCAATTCCCCATGAAATAGTAAGATATTTGTTTTGGCAGTATCTAATTTAGAAGAAATCGATTTTATTTTTCTAAAGAACTCTTCTCCTGATATAGGCTCAAAAGGAAACCCCCAAACGCATACGTCATTATACTCATATGGCTTGTTTAAATCAGTTAATATTACCACGTCTTCACCAAAATACAAATCTTCTGAAAATGATTTGCTATCATGATTACCTGGGATAATAACTGTTATGAATTCGTTGTTTGAAAAAAGCCCGCGAATCTTTGACCTCAATACCTCTGATTTTACATCTTCGTCAAAAAGATCTCCACTTATTACAAAAAGGTCTATATTTTCGCTTTTTCCTATATCTATTATGTGTTCCAAACTTTTCCATCGTTCATCTTCATAATCACATAGATGAACATCAGCAGTGTGAAGAATTTTCATTCCGATAACTCACCCCTTAATAACTAAGATAATAGCCAAAGGCACTTAAAGAGAAAAAAGGAGGGCTACCGCCCAGCAACCTGTTATTAATATGATTTTTATAGGGCAATTACGAATATTATCAATTTAGACATCCATATAAGTTGCCTCTACAAAATTTCAAAGAACGATCATAATTTATCTATTCGATTATATTTTACTATATTTCTTGAGTAGATTCAAAGAAGATTTGAAAAAACATAAGTCTTTAAAAATATTCTTGTGTAAAATTTTAAAAAACTGCTAGACTTTTTTAGGAATTTTTTGTATAATGTTATACATACGTATAATAAGGGGGAATTTTATGTACTTTTTTGAAAAACTTTCAAAGTTGGTAGGAAATGAAATTAACTTTGTAAATAAGGAAATTAGCGTTAAAGGAAAGGTTTTTCGTGTTGAAGAAAATAAAGATTCGTTTTATGTGTATATATCAGATTATGAATGTTCTTTCTTATGCCAAACTCAGGATAAAATAAAAAAAGGAGAATGGTTTCGCTTCGAAGGTATTTTAGAATATGATTCAGTTATGGCCTCTTATTATATCAACGTATTTCAAGTAAAAAAAGCTGTTCCGATTGAAACCTGTGATTTAGCGGTAAATAAAAGGGTTGAACTGCATGCTCACTCAAAGATGAGTTCAAAAAGCTCAATTTTGGATATGAAAGAACTTGTAGATACTGCCTTAATTTATGGTCATCGTGCTGTAGCTATTACTGATAACGAAAATGTGCATATAATCCCGGCCTTTTATCAATATGCTAAACAAAAAAATATAAAACCAATATTTGGTTGCGAATTAAACGTTTTTGATGAGTCAAAAGGTATCATGAAAAATGTGAACGTACTCGTAAAAAATCAAAAAGGCCTAAAAAATCTATATAAAATAATAACTATATCCCACATGAACGTTGTAAACAAAAAAGCAGTCATAACCTTAACTGACCTCATAAAACACAGAGATGGTTTGTTATTAGGTTCTTCACTGGATAGTTTTTTACTGTATTATTATCTAAAAGGTTCGTCAGAAGATAGATTATCTGAGTTAATCTCTTTCTATGACTACATAGAACTCTTTCCCTTAGACTGTTATATAGATTCAAATATAGAAACTTCAAAATTAGTTGATTACTCCAAAACTATTTACAATCTCTCAAAAAAATTGAATAAGATCGTTGTCATGTCTGGCGATGTTCGTTATCTAAGAAAAGGAGAACAAGATTATCTAAACGTTATGATACTCGGAACTTCAACCAAAAGTAAACCAAGAAAGCAAACAAATAACGTCAACTATTTCAGAAACACCCAAGAGATGTACGACGAAGCGTATAAGATATTCAAAAAGATAGGAATTGCAAAAGAAATAACAGTAAAAAACACTAGCAAAATTGCAGAAAGTATAGAAGAAGTAGTTCCATTTGATCTTAAGTTAAAGGTACCTAAATTCGAGTCTGCTGATGAAAATTTACGAAAATATGCTTACGAAAATGCAAGAAAGATATACGGAAAAGAGCTTCACCCCCAAATTATTGAAAGAATGGAAAAAGAACTAAATAATATAATCAACAATGGATATGCAGTAATATTTCTAATATCAACTGAGATGGTTAAAGAATCTCTAAGATTTGGATACCCAATAGGTTCTCGTGGATCAGTTGGGTCTTCTTTGATAGCGTTTCTTTTAGGCATAACAGAAGTTAATCCTCTTGCTCCCCATTATTTTTGTAAACATTGTGGATACGTTGAATTCAGTGAAAACCTAAATTTATGTGGCTTTGACCTAGAAAAAAAGTCTTGCCCAAGATGTGGTAAGATTCTATCCTCTGATGGCCATAACATAAGATTTGAAGTGTTTATGGGATACTCAGGCGAAAAGATACCTGATATAGATGTGAACTTTTCTGCAGATATTTTTAACGATATACAACGATATCTAGAAAAAAGATTTGGAAGGGATTACTGTTACAAAGCAGGGACTATAAGTACGATTTCAAGATACAATGCAATGAAAATGGTTAATAAGTACTACAAAAACAAAGAAGTTAGAAATGTGAACTATGCTCATTCTGTCTATATATCAGAAAAGATAAAAGGAACTAAGCTAAATACAGGTCAACATCCATCTGCGATGATCATCATTCCAAGAGAATACGATGTTCACGATTTTACTCCTTACCAATACTCTGCCAACTCTCCAGAAATAGGTATTATTACAACACATTATGACTTTAAGGCATTAGAAAATGATTTACTAAAGATCGATGTTTTATCCCATGATGGGCCAACTTTTTTGAAAATGTTGAAAGATTTAACCGGATTTGATTATAACGATATACCTATGGATGATGAGCGGGTACTTTCACTTTTTTCTTCGACAAAGGAGTTGGGAGTAGATCTTTCTGAGATAGAAACTGAAATCGGAACTTTGGGTGTGCCTGAAGTTTGGACACCATTTTCTCACAAGATGCTTATTGAAACTAGGCCAAAGACCTTTTACGATCTATGCAGGACAAACTCATTAGCCCATGGAACCAACATATGGTTTAACAATGCTCGTGAAATTGTTTTAAAAAATACGGCTGATATTAATCAAATCGTCAGTTGTCGAGATGATATCTTAATCATGCTCGAATATTATGGGGTCGATTCAAAATTATCGTTTCGAATAATGGAAAAAGTGAGAAAAGGCAAAGATTTAACTGATGAAGAGATCAGTGCGATTAAAGATTCTAATGCGCCAGAATGGTATCTTGATTCTCTCAGAAAGATACATTATCTCTTTCCAAAGGCTCACGCCGTTGCCTACATGATCATGGCTTATAAAATAGCGTATTATAAGCTATATTATCCTCTAGAGTTTTACAGTGTTTATTTTACCGTTAGAGCAAAATGTTTCGATATAGGTATTGTAATGAGCGAAGAGTTAACTCTTAAATTAATAAAAATACTTTCAAAAAATGAATTCCAGCATAACTATGAACAATCTAACGTCTATTCAACGCTTAAAACTGTGTATGAAATGAGAAAAAGAGGGTACGATTTTCTAGGACCAGATAAAGATAAAAGTGAAGCTCATGTGTTCAAAATAGAGGGTGACTACCTTAGAATCCCGCTAACTAAAATGAAAAACATAGGAAATAAAAAGGCAAATAAAATAATTAGGCAAAGACAACAACAAAAAATTATATAAAAATCAACATATTTTTTCTCTCTCATAAGTAATATCCGCAAATTAATTTAAGTTTTTGTGAATTTTTATTTAAAAGTATATTTTTTGAAATAATATATTTAGTATTATTATATAGTATTATATAATGTCCTATTTTTTCATACAGGTTCGTGTCAAAAATTGATACGATTCTGTATGAATTTTTCATACAGTTCTGTCTTAAAATTTAATACACCTGTCTGAATTTTTAAGACACATTAGATAAATAAAATTACATAATTTTTTTAAAGTGGTAAATAAAAATCAATATTTATCTATTAAAATAATACTGTTGGGAAATTGTTTTCTTTGTTTATATTTTTAGAGTTTTAGTAGAGATGCGTAAAATTTCGCTTCTCTACCTTTTTAGATTTAATTTACCATATAAAGGGTCGAAGGGGTAATAATTAAACCTCTATTTTTTTCTTACCAATTTTGCCGCTCAGCAGTAAGCAATCCTAAAAATTTCTTATTATTAATATTTAGGTATAGCAAGCCTTATTATATTTTTTATTATTTTCTGTCAAAAAACTAGTCGAAGAAGGGAGGGATGTCTATGAAGAACAATTATCTAACCAACGGTCCTATAACAAAAGCATTGGTAAAATTAGCCTTACCAATAATGGCTACTTCGTTTGTACAAATGACTTATACAATGATGGACATGATTTGGTTAGGAAGAATAGGAAGTAACGCAGTCGCTGCTTCGGGCACAGTTGGATTTTTTACTTGGATTGGTTCGGCTCTTTTTATTTTGTCTAAGATAGCAGTAGAGGTTGGAGTTGCTCAGTCGCTAGGAAAGGATGATATCCACGCTGCAAGAGAATACGTTCGTCATTCGATTCAATTGGATATTATTATTGCCTTAGTGTATACTGCTATTTTAATAATATTCAGAAATAGTATGATAGGCTTTTTTAGAATAGATGACCAAGAAGTTGTTCAAATGGCTCTTGATTATTTGGTTATCATTTCTATAGGATTAATTTTTTATTTCATAAACCCAGTTTTATCTGGTGTTTTCAACGGTGTAGGAGATAGTGTTACACCGTTTAAAGTAAACGTAGTAGGTTTGATAGTTAATATGGTTCTTGATCCCTTGATGATTTTGGGAATAGGACCTTTCCCATACATGGGTATTAAAGGTGCGGCATGGGCAACTGTTATTGCACAAGCTACTGTTACATTTTTGTTTATTTTTGAATGTAGAAAACTAACTTCTCTTTTTAGTGGGTTAAATATATTTAAGCTACCAAAAAAAGAATACTTAAAAAGTATAGTAAAATTAGGCGTTCCTGTGTCTATACAGAACGTAATATTTGCCACTATATCGATGTTTCTAGCCAGAATAATTGCCCAATGGGGATATCAAGCTATAGCTGTACAAAATGTTGGATCTCAAATTGAATCCATTTCTTGGATGACAGCTGGTGGTTTTTCAACTGCTATTTCTACTTTTGTAGGTCAAAATTATGGAGCCGGAAAATGGGACAGAATAAGAGAGGGATACAAGAAAGGATTAATGATCGTAGGAATCATTGGACTCATAGCCACTTTCTTGTTCTTCTTTGTTCCAGAGCCAATAATAAAAATATTTATACCTACTGATAGAGAAGCTATTGAAATTGGTATTAACTATCTAAAAATTCTGAGCCTTTCACAATTCTTTATGGTTGTGGAAATAGCTACTCAAGGAGCTTTCAATGGTTTAGGCAAAACACTTCCACCATCACTTGTTGGAATAATACTTAATGCCTTGCGTATTCCTGGAGCGTTAATATTATCTTCTACTGTTTTGGGATTAAACGGAGTTTGGTGGAGCATTTGTATTAGCAGTATTTTAAAAGGTGTTATTTTATTTATTTGGCTTGCTATAGTTTTAAAGAGTTTCCCTAAAAGCTCCTTAAATGAGGCTTATGAAGAATGTTAAAAAATATAAATAAAAAACGGGAGATTCGGTTTTCTCCCGTTTTATCTTTTTATTTTGCTAAATATTCATCATTCACTCTATCTTGTAAATAAACATTTGTGAACTCGTTTGAAGCATTTTTATACATTTTATAGCCTTCGTCGATACAATCTGAACAAGCATCCCTTGGTATGGTAATTGCAAAAACATTGTAACCTGTATCACTTCTAGATCTAATCGTATTAACTCCAGAACATTTCTTACATATTTTGAATGTCTGTGTTTGCTGCTCTAGTATGCCATCTGTGTCATAATATATTCTTCTGGTTCTTTCAACCTTTTCCATACCTTTGAAGTCGTTTAACCAAAGATCTTCTTTATTTTTCCATCTCTGATAAACTAGTTCAGAAAGACCCTTGATATAGTTTGTAATCTTTTCTGGCTGTTTTAATTCGTGTGCATCATAATCTGGTTCTCTAACGTTGGAATAATCAATTCCAGCCATCGCTAAAATAATTCCTAGGTTGATGTACGGAAGCGCACCTTCTATAGAATAACCGCCTTCAAGCACAGCAATATCTGGATTTAACCTATCATTGAGTTTTGCGTATCCTTGTGCTGTAAAATTCATGTTTGTTATGGGATCAGTATAGTGATTATCTTGTCCAGCAGAATTAACTATTATATCAGGCTTATACTCCTCTAAAATTGGCATAACAACATTTTCAAGAACGTATAAAAAGCCTTCTTCACCTGTTCCTGGAGGCAAAGGAATGTTTATATTATACCCATAAGCTCCAGGACCACCAAACTCATCAACAAATCCAGTACCCGGGAACAAAGTTCTACCGTCCTGGTGAAATGAAATAAAAAGTGTGTCTTTATCGTTCCAATAAATGTCTTGAGTTCCGTCTCCATGGTGACAGTCCGTATCGACAATAGCTACTCTTAAGTTGCCAAATTCTTGTCTGATTCTTTCAAGCATTACTGCCTCGATGTTTATTATACAAAATCCTCTATCTCCATAAACGACTCTCTGGGCGTGATGTCCTGGAGGACGAACAAGTGCAAAAGATTTATCAACCTCTTTTTCTAAAACTTTTTTTAAAGAAACTATTGCCCCTCCTGCAGATATTAAATGTGATTGAGTAACTCTTGATTTAACGTTTGGAACACAAAAATGTACTCTTTGAACATCTTTTTCTTCTGCAACTATAGGGTTATAAAAGGTTATACCTTCTATGTCTTGAATTCCTTCTTCAAATATTTGATCTTGAGTATACAATAACCTTTCTTCTCTTTCTGGATGAGTCGGACTTATTGCCCAGTCAAATGCAGGAAAAAAGACAAGTCCTAGTTTGTTTTTAGCCTTGATCAATATTATCACCTCTTAAATTGTAAATCAGTCCGGGCTTTATTTGTGCTTTAATACGAATATTCTGACCGCTTGTATAAAACCCACGAACCATATTAAAGCAACTCTCTTCAACTATCTCTGCTTCTATTTCATCTTCTTTTGCCCCTAAGGATCTTGCTGATTCTTTGAGTAGTTCTATGGCCTTTTTTCTTGCCAACTCTAATGAGAACTTTCTATCAACATTTTGATAAATTTCTAGTTCTGGTACAGTCATTATCCCTTTTGCGGTATCTACAAGCATGTTTATCTCGGTAGTTGGTTTTGCAAGAGCTGCCCCTATTGCATTTGCTACTGCATAGTTTTTTGGATAATAACATGGCAAATTAAACTTTTTTTCTAATGTTGGAGCTAAAGCCTTTGCAGGCGCTCCAATAATGTTTATAACCTTTGGCTCGATTTTTTTCCCATAAAGTAATTCTTTAATAGTATAAACAGGTTTTGAGTTTATCTCTGTTAATAATTCATCTACTTTGACTTTAATCATTTCTGCCATTGTTTCTAGAACTAGTTTTGCAGCATCAATTGAAGATAAATTAAGTTTTTTGCCGAGAGTTTCCATCGCTTCTATTGCCTTTTGTTTGTCTCCTTGGATAATTCCAAGAACAATCATAGCATCGGTTGGTGTAGGCTTAGGACCACCATAACTATATGCCGGGCCCTCTCGTCTTGGACCTATTTTTAGCTTACCATCATTTACAGATATACTACTATCTCCACCAAGACCAATAGAAACACTGTATATAGACCTTACTAAAGTATTGTAATTCTCAATTTTTATTCCTAGTGGCTCAAAAAGTGGAATTCCATCAGCTAGAAAAAATATATCTGTTGTAGTTCCTCCTACATCTAACAATATCGCATCTTGATTTGTTTCTAATAATGCGTTGATTCCCGTACAACTAGCTGCAGGACCTGACAGTATTGTTTCAACTGGCTTTTCTTTTGCTGACTTGATGTTCATTGTTCCTCCATCTGCTTTTAGTATATATACTGGAGCTTTTATGTTTTCCTGTTCTAAAGATTTTTTAATGTTAGAAGAAAATTCTTCAAAAGTCTTAAATACTGCAGAATTTAAGAATGAGGTTGCAACTCTTCGAGGGAAATTTAGTTTTCCAGAAACTGTATGTCCCATTGTAACTGTTGAAAAACCTTCTTTTTCTAATATATCTTGAATATCTGTTTCATGTTTTGGATTACGAGGCGAAAATTTAGTCACAACAGCACAACAATCTAAGTTTTTTTTCCTAAATATTCTAACAGCATTATCAATTTCTTCTTTTTTCCAAGGTTCTACCTCTGTTCCTCTATGGTCAATGTATCCACTTATAAAAACATTTTCATCTCCAAAAGCCAAAAAATCATGCGGCAAACCTGGTCCTGATTGAATTATCAATCCAACCGGAGAGGTTGTGTTTTCAACAATAGCGTTAGTACAGACAGTAGTACTTAAGTTAATTCGTTGAATTTTTGAAGTGTCAAAATCTTGAAGAAGTTCAGTTAATGTTGTCCATATTGATTGAAATAAATCATTTCTATCAGTTGGATTTTTTACGCTATTTATAATCTTACCGTTATCAATCAAAACTGCGTCAATATTAGTTCCTCCCATATCTAAACCAACAATCAATTAATTAAAAACCTCCTTTATCGTTTTGTAGTTAAAAGCAGAATTTGGAATAACAAACGAAGTCGCCAGCAGGTCAAATTTCTAAGTTTAAAATAAAGAAATATGCAGAAAACATTTTTCTAACTATATCAATTATACCAAAAAAATCTGTCGACCCCCAATAAGCTAAAAAACCTAGGGGATCGACAGACTTGTTCTTTTCATCACAAGAATGATTAATTAACATTTTGAATTCATTTTTACCTGAATTTAATAGAAAAGCTTGACATCACCTTATTTTTATGTTATAGTATTAATAATGACCCTACGGGTTCTTATCCTACCTATGAGGAATGGAAACTTCAGTAAAAGATGCAAATCCAAATGGAGACCCTTGTTCTTATCCTACCTATGAGGAATGGAAACGTAAAACACTGTTAGTATACACTGTAAGGTTTATCAAAACATTGAAAACCTGTACAGCACCTTGCCCGAGAAGTCGTATATCTAACTGAGAGTGATTAACAGAATCAACGATTTCAGATGTCCCATTATTTGTTTTTTAACTGAAATATTCTTAATTTCAGAAAATGTCCGTTGCATACTTTTTATTACCAAATAATAATTATCACTTGAAAATTCAGAAAGACAATCAAGAACATCGGGTACAATAAACTTATTTTGTTTAATAGGTTCTTCTTCCTGATTCACTTCGTTATTAACTTCCAATTTATCTTTTGATTTCTCTAACAGATCTGGTTCAAACGTTGTAATAATTTTGTCTTCCCCTAAAACAGCTACCACTTCGATATTTTCTTTCCTTTTAGAATTAAACAACTCACTAATATTTTGATTACACTCTTTTCGTTGAACATATCTTGAAACAGATAAAGTGCGTAATATGCTTGCTATATTAAACTTATTTGCATGCATAATAATTGCTTCTAATATACTTGTCTTACCTACACTGTTTTCTCCTAACAAAAAGTTAATCTTACCTAATTCGTTTAATTGACAATCATCAATACTTCTAAAATTTTTGATATGTATACTTTCGAATAATTCTGTTCTCATCGTTTTGTTTCTCCTTTACCAAAAGTTTGCACTCTCTCATTACAAATTGTAGCATTTTTTACTATTTACTAACGATATAAATATAAAAGCACAATTTTTCAATGCTAAACTGAATTTTATCCTTTGAATTTTGTAAAAAGTATGGTACAATAGAAACAAGGAAAGAGGAGTTTTTATGCTTACAGACGAGCAAAAAACTATTATAGACTCTGATGAAGATAGAATGATGGTAAAAGCGGTCGCAGGTTCTGGGAAAACCACTACCATACTTAAAAAAGTAGAAAGTATAGACGAAAACAAAACTATATTATATTTAGCGTTTAATAAAAGTATTGAACGCGGAATTCAACCTATAGCTGCTAAGCGTAAAAACTTTCTACCTAAAACGTTTCATGCGTTAGCATATAGGTATGTTGGATATAAGTATTGAAACAAATTAGTGGATACGTATAGGGTTAATGACGTAATAACAGATCTTGGACTTAGACGTAACGAACTCAATATAATATACGCTACTACACTATTAAATGTATTTAATTTCTATTTACATTCAGAGTATATGCGAATTGACGATATGCCTCTATCGACACTATTTAAAAGTTGGTCGCATTTTGGGAAAGATATGCCAGCAGATTTAAATAGATTATTTAAACTACAAAAAAATGTTAATAACCATGTCGGTGTATCACACGATTTGTATATGAAACTATTTCAACTAAGTAAACCAAAATTAGATTATGATTATATATTTGTAGATGAAGCACAAGATCTTAATGGCGCTATTATAGATGTCATTCAGAATCAAGACGCTAAACTTATGTTAGTTGGTGATAGTTATCAACAAATATACGGGTTTAGATTGTCTATTGATGCATTAAACCAGTTTGATGGGTTTAAAAACTATGCGTTAACTAATTCGTTTAGGTTTGGACCAGAAACAGCCGAATTGGCTAAAAAAGTGTTGTCTATAGGATATAGAACTCCACAAATTTTTGGGTTGAATAAACAGCAAAATATAGATAAAATAACAAAATATCCGTATGCTTACCTTTGCAGAAGTAATGCAGGTATATTTGATATATTAATTCAGTTTATGAGTAAAGGTACTAAAATAGCGTTTGAAGGAGGTAAAAATAGTTATAATTTTTCGCTTATTCGAGATGTATATGCATTATACAATGATGAACCACAACTAGTTAAAAATCCGCAATTAAAAATGTTTAGAGACTGGTATGAACTTGAAACGTTTTTGAACACTTCGGGTGATAGAGAGTTATCAGCTGCAGTTAATATAGTAGATAAATATAAAGACGATATACCTAAATATTTACACGAAATACATAAACTTCCTGATATACCAAAAGAAAATGCAGAGATTATCTTATCGACAGTTCATAAAGCTAAAGGAATGGAATACGATCAAGTGAAGTTGCATAACGATTTTGCTGAAATAGGATATTTAAATAAAGTTATATCTGAAACTGAAGGAGATTATATAGCAGGACAAACATTAGAAGAAATAAACTTGTTATACGTAGCTGCTACTAGAAGTAAACATAAATTAGAATTAAACGAAGATCTTGAAAAACTAAGAAGTAAAGAATATCAGATTATAGATAATACAACAAATTTTAAACGCAGAAACGTTGTAGAAGAAATAAACGAAGTTGAATTAGCAAAGTATCATTTTCTTAAACAAAAACATAGTAAAACAAGTAATATAAAAAATAAAAATAATGTAAAAATAACAACTGTAGATAACAAGATCAAAATTAATAACCCTACTGTTGTACCTAATAATCGTATGTCGTCATACGATTTTATTAAACAATATATCAAAAACAACTGAGGAGGTCAAATGGATGAACAAAAACGAGTTTGTAGAAGTTTTATCGAAAAAAAAACAGGGACACCAAAAAAGTTAATTGAACAAATAGTAGCAGTATACTCTGAAACAGTTATTGAAGAAGATGTAAAAAGTAATCTCGTATCATTAAGAAATTTCGGAACATTTAAACCCGTTGAGTTTAAACCCCAAAAAGGTGTTAACCCACAAACTTTAGAAGAAATACATATTCCAGCTAAACGAACGTTAAAGTTCTAAGCTAGTGGATATGTTAAAGAAAAGTTAAATCAACGTGGGTAAACAACTATTGGGCTAAAAGCTGAAGGGTTCCTTTCGTTTATTGTCTTATTATGGAAGGACAACTTATTAATTGTGAAGGAAGGTAATATAAAAAATGGCGATGGAAAAGGTTGTCGACGACGCAACGACAAGTACAACGAAATCACCAGAAGAAATTATCAATCTATTTAAAACAAAAAAAATTGATAAAGATTGGTCGTTTGCGGAATGCAAACCATCAGATACTGGCAAATGGACACATAATTACCATCGATATCCTGCTAAATTTATTCCACAACTTGTTGAGAAGTTAATTGATGATTATATTTCTCAGGAAGAAGCTCATATAAACGATCCGTTTATGGGATGTGGAACTACCATTGTTACCGCAATTTCGAGAGGATTTAAGGTTTCAGGAACTGATATTAATAAAATTGCTTATCTCATTACAAAAGTTAAATCTACACCTATAGATCCAAAATATCTTAATAAAAAAATTGAGCAATTATTGAATAGATTGAAATTTTTAAAAGAATCACAAGCCATATTGTTTGATGACAAAATTGAACCGTTAATACCCCAAAAACACATTGATAGAATAAACTATTGGTTTACTGAAGAAAACAAAAATGAGTTGGGCATAATATTAAGAGTTATTTATAATGAAGAAGATGAGACTATCAGAAACTTCTTCCTTGTTGCTTTCAGTCATGTACTAAAGAATTGTTCTATATGGCTTCAAGGAAGCACGAAGCCAACGAGAGATCTCAAGAAAAATGCAGCTAAACCTTACGACGCTTTGCAAAGACAGTTAAGAAAAATGCAGAAAGGGAATGAAGCATTTTATAAAGTCGTTCCTACTAAAGTAAGAGAGAACCTAAATCAATACTTGAAAATTGAGGTTGGAGATGCTAGAAATCAACCTGTATCTGATGAAACCGCGGATTTAGTTATAACTTCGAGCCCCTATGTAACCAGTTATGAATATGCAGACTTACATCAATTATCAACTATATGGCTTGATTTAGCAGATGATTTAACAGAATACAAAAAGGAATTTATAGGCACATCTTACAAAAAATACGAAAATAAAAGATTAAGAAGTTTAATTGCTAAGGATATAGTTAGTAAAATGTCTAAAAAAAGCAAGAAAATAGCAAAAGAAATAGAAGCGTTTTTCATTGATATGGAAGAGGTTTTCGACGAGAGTTATAGAATTTTAAAACAAGGTGGTAGATGCTGCTATGTCATTGGTAATACAAAATTAAAGGGTGTTGATATACTAAACGCCGAAGTTTTCGCTGAGAGTTTACAATACTCTGGTTTTAAATTCGATAGACTTATAAAAAGAGAAATCCCATCTAAAATTCTTCCACAAAGACGTGATGAAAAAACAGGTAGATTTGCCAATAACCACGAAGCAAACTCTGAGGCTTATCCTATAGAATACATTGTCGTTGGCTTAAAGGAGTGAAAATTGTGAACTTCAAGGATTTGGAAAAGTTGTATCTAGAAAAGAAACAACAGTTTGGAACAGAAGCATACAAACATATCTCAGAACTGTTGGAAGAAGCAAAAGAGATTCACAAGGCAGACTGGCAAAACAATAAGACACCTAAAGGAGACCATGAACAGAGTTGGAGAGCGTTTAAAGGAAAAAATCTGGAAAGGTTAGTTCAATATATTATCACAGATGAAGTTGAAAAAATGGGTCTTAAAGTTGTTAATGGTAACAGACTAGAAAGAAGTACAAAACTATCTAAAGAGTTAAGTCAGGTAAAACGAAATTTAGCTATTGACTACGGGAAATTTGGGTTACATTTACCGGATGTTGATGTCGTTATTTACAATCCTCGAAATTGTAAAGTTTTAGCTGTTATTTCAATCAAAGTGACTTTACGAGAAAGAATCGCACAGACAGGTTACTGGAAACTTAAACTCTTACAAGACAAATTAACAAAACACATCAAGGTTTTTTTCATAACACCCGATGAAGATGGTGTATTAACATCTAAAAAGCCAGCAAAAAAAGGTAGGGCAATTGTAGAAGTAGATCTGGATGGTAGCTATGTTCTGACTAAAGATAAAATAGAAGAAAGCAACAAAGTCAAACTTTTTGAGCATTTTATAGATGATTTGAAACAACTATTAAAAAATGAAGCTTACGATAACGATTGAAGCACCTCATTTGTAGCCCCCCTATCTCCTTTATTCATGTTGTTGGTAAGCAGCTAAAGCAAATCCTCTCTACTTTGTGTAGGGAGGATTTATTATTTTTGATATATAGATTATTTAGTTCACACTTTTCTTTGTGGCATTATTACATAAAAATAAGTATTGTCATTAAGTGGTTTTAATACCGCTGGTTCAGAATCGCCTACAATTTTCATCTCTGTTTCTACAGTTTCTATTTTTTCTAAAGCTTCTTTAAGATATTTCGGGGTGTATAACACATTGAGATCTTGACCAGATAATTTAATTCCCATATTTTCTTGAGCTTCACCTATATCAGGAGAACTAGCATATATATTCAGATTGTTATTACTAAATGTACACGATATGCTATTATCTTTGTTAGACGCTATTGATACACGTTTTATAGCTGATAATAATGCTTCTGTATTAGCGACAACAAAAGTATTAAACGAGTCTGGCACAATTTGTTCGTACTCTGGGAACGATTGTTCTAGTACATTGAACACTATTTCAATATCGTCTTCAGGGAACTTAAACAATATTTGTGAACTAATTTCAGTTATTGCAACTGTTTTAGTAGTACACGACGATAAAACTGATTTAAGTTCTTCCATACTTTTTAAAGATAATAAAAACGTAGTAAATACATTTGTATTTGTATTCATTGTAGCTAACGCTAACCTAAACGAATCTGAAGCTACCAAACACAGTTTGTTAGGTTCAAATTCCCAATATACTGCATTAAATCTCATAGTTAAATATTCTGCATCTTTTAAAGCACAAAACATAACTTTATCAATACATTTAAGTAATTCGTTTTTGTCTAACGAAAAATCGTTACCTACTATACTAAAGTTTATAACTGGGAACTCTTTCAACTCCATAGTAGGCAACTTAAACTCCATTCTATCTCCAGAAATAACTAGCACGTTATTATTGTAAGATAGTTTAATAGTTTCGTCGTTTATATTCGAAACTACTTCTAATAATATCCTCTGATCAATAACTGTCGCAAACTGTTCTGGAAATAAAGCGTTTATAGTAATAACTTTATGAAACGCTTGCTGTAAATCAGTAGCATATATATGCTACTTATTCTGTTCTGCAACTAATTTAACACCTTTAAAAACAGGGTTGGTAGTTTTTTAGCTACCGCTGAATTGGTTAGTTCTATACTCTTTTTAAATTCTCGTGTGTTAATCTCCATTAATTTATCTCCCCTTAAAAATAATGTGTTGTGTCACTCTATATATATTATACTTTCCTGGGATTTAAACTTTGGTGCTGTACAAGATAATATAGGTGGTAAATTTTTCCCCACTTATGTATATATATAATAATCAAGTGGTAAATTTTTTACCACCAATAACTAAACAAAGAATTAAATCTGTTTTTATGGTGGGTAATTTTTTACCACTTATCGGTTTATACAAATATGAGGTGGTAAATTTTTCCCCACCACATACATCGAATTACAAATTATCAATTTTGAATATATAAATCATATATTATTTTACCCACTGATAACATTTGTATACCAAAATCAATAAAAAAACAACCTCAGTTAAGAGGTTGTTTAGGATAAGCCACGTATTAATTTGTTGTATTATTTCTTTTGTTCCCAAATACGCTGTTTTGATTTTGCTTCAACATATCTTAGTTATTGTGTTGAGATCTATGTCGTTTTGTAAAATATAGTCTAGATCCTCTTCACTTAACTGATTTAAATTTTTTTCTCTAAGAAGTTTATTACTGCGAGCAGTAGCAAGACCAGTTCCTAAAGCTCCCCAACAGCTCCGGCAGTGCCTCCCCATGTCCTTTATTAGATATTACTCATCCCACATATCTTTCATTAATTCTTCAATATATTTTTTTCTTTCCAGTGTAGCATTGTTATCTATAACAATACTTTTTCCTTCTAGTATTAAAACATCTCCTTCTTTTACCCCCTTGGGTAATCTATCCTTCCCTAAATTCATTATAGTTCCATCTTCTTTTTCACATACTGCATAATTACCTTCAAATCTATCAACTATTAGTTTCAATATTGTCACCTCACTCTTTTATGGATTACATATTGAACAAGGAGTATAACCTTTTTTTATAGCTTCTTCTTTACTAATTTTTATTTGACTACTTTTCAAGTATCTACAACCAGCTCTATGGTATTTCTTACCTGACTTTGTTATATAAACAACCTCTTCTTTTTTATCTTCTGATTTAGTATTATTACCTACAGTAGTTGTTGTTTTAGTACTATTAACAGTAACATCGGTTTTTTTATCTGATTTGATAGTTTCAAATTTTATAGTCTTTCCATCTGAAATGGCATGGATAGTACCGTCTTCATCGGTTCTATATGTTTTTATTTTTCTATCTGTTAATTTCTTTATAGTTTCATCATGGGGATAACCATATTTATTACCTGCGCCACAACTAATTATCACATATTTAGGATTTACCTCATCTAAAAATGTTGTAGAAGTAGAATATTTAGAACCATGATGACCAGCTTTCAATACATCAGCTTTAATATTTTGTTTGCTAAACAACATCCTTTGTTCAGAACCACTTTCTGCGTCACCCGTAAATAAAAAGGAAGTATCTTTATATGTTAATTTCAATACCGCACTGTATTCATTTAAGTTATCATTTATAATATCTTTCTCGGGAGCTACAAAAACTGCATTAATATCTTCAAAAGGAAGAGTAACCCCTTCATAAACAGGGTTGATTTTTAATCCTTTTTCTTTAATAGCTAATATCAAGTTTTCAAATATCTTAGTTGTGTGAGTTGCTTTTGGCATATACACCGACTTAACATCATAATTCTTAATTACATCCACAAGTCCACCAATATGATCTGAATGAGGATGGGTAGCTATAACTACATCTATTGTTTTTATCTTTTTTGATTCCAAAAAGTCGGTGACACCACTATCCTTTTCACCACCATCAATTAAAATAGTCTTTCCCGTGGGAGATATTATAAATATGCTATCCCCCTGTCCTACATCAATATAATATACTTCTAAACTTTCAGGTGCAGGTGTTTGTGTTGTACTAGTTGTAAACCCTGTTAAAATTAGTGATAATGATAATAAAAAAATCAATAGTATGAAGGTATGTCTAAAAATGTTCTTAGTCCTCACTCTTATCTCTCCTTTCTACTTTATCCGTTTTTACACCCATCCAAATAATAAAGCCTAAGCATATCAATATACTTAATATCTTGCTAGCAGCACAGTCATTTCTTAATGCCGAGATATATCTGATTTGTCTACATAAAGTAAATTATAAATAGCAACAATAGATGAAAAAGTAATTGCCGTTTCTAATGATTTTTGAGGAATGATTATATAGAATACTACTACTATTGAAATTAGTGTAAGTATTATTGAAGTAAACAATATATCCATGAATATTAGATATGTAAAAGAAATAAAATTCACCACAAAAAGTCGTACAAATAAATATGAAAAAATTGCTGTAGGCCCTGCCATCATAGTTCTTACTAAAAAAGTGATATTCTACTTTTCTATAGTAAGCACCCCAATTCCAAATTTGAATATTAATTTTATTTTACCACGTATTCAGATAATTTGGAAATTAAATCTAGAAACACTACATTTAGGATTTTCCTATAATTTAAAAATTCTAGGCTTCCATCCTCTTGGAACCTACATCCGCAAAGATAAACTGTACCAACCGCATGGTAAACGAAACCGTTCTTGAAGGCGTCACCATCAAAGCATTTAACCAGATCCTTCGAAGCAGACAGGACTTCCTGTACCATCTTCAGGAGAACGTTTCTAAGACGATCGTTATCACCGATACGCTCTCCCCAGACGATATTCAGGCAAGGCTTGAGGAGCTCCAGCAGGAGCTTATAAAGAAGGCCAACAACAAGCAGGATTACGATGACATCGCTGACGAGATCTTCCTCAACTCCAAAAACAGAAAGAACAATCAGAACAAGACAGCCACCGCAGGGAAGGAACCATGCACAAGATCAAGAAGCTACAGGACTTCATCGCCGGACAGGACACCGATATCACGGAGTTCGACGTGGCACTGGTCAGAAAGCTCATCAAGAACATCAAAGTCTACGAAAATAAGTTCACTGTCGAATTCAAGTCCGGCGTCAGCGTCGATATAGAAGAATAAGAGCAAGCTGCCCTTGATAGGCAAATTTGTTTATGGGGTAGCTTACTCTCTTATTTATTGCTGATTTCCTCTTGCATCATAGACACTTCGCTCAACGTATATCATCATGCTGTTATATCTTATCGCGTGAAACACCGGAAAAAGAACAACCGCAATAGCAATAATCACAGAATTTTTCATAATAACTCCTGCAACCAGCATAGCTACAATTATAACTGCGAGCATCACCATAAATGCGATATGCTCTTTCAGCCATTTCTTTTTATAAAATTCAATTTTCTCCTTGAGAGTAAAAGAGCTGCTGCTTAATGTTTCTATTAGATTTCGTTCAGCGTGTTCTTTATATTGCTCCATAGTAAGCTTCTCACCAGACAGGAGTTCATTTACATCAATACCAAGGTAACCACAGAGCTCCGAAATTTTATCCAAATCAGGCATCGACTTCCCACTCTCCCACTTCGATACTGCCTGGTCACTGATTCCGAGCTTCTCTGCAAGAGCCGCCTGAGTCATGCCCTGCTCCTTTCGACAGGATGCTATGAATTTTCCGATTTTTATTTGATCCATATCGCGTGCACCTCCTTTCATAACTCAATACTCACTTTAGAAACTCTAAAACGAACAATTTAACGTATGTTTAATCCTTCCTGTTGTTGGCATTTACCTCCTTACGATATAATCTCTTTGACATTATTAATTCACTAAATCGTAAGGAGGTTTTACAAATGTCTTACTACTCTAATGCTTCTCAACTTTATTTCGATTTCGTTTATGATCAATATCTTAATGTACATTCTGAATCTAAATATCTTCTCGATTTAATAAATGTTATCGATTGGTCTGTTGTCCCTAATTTTAACCATAAGCGCAGTAGACTCGGTTATTCTAATCAGTCTATCCTTAAAGCTTTGTTCGTTCAAAAGGTTAAAGGGTTTAATACTAGAGAATTGATTTATTTTTAAAGCTCATACGCTTTCTTTTTTTAATGTACCTGTTTTTACCTTAGTTTCTCCTGCTAGCCATCACGATAAGAATTATGCTTTTCCTTTGTTGCATAAGACCATCGATCTTTTGAATCTTCATGGTTTTAATTTGTTGGCTGATATGACTAATTCTACTTCTTTGAGATTTATCAATGCTGTTGAAGTTGAGTGTAATCTTTCTAACCTTTATCTTATTGCTTCAGCTTTCTTAGCTCATAATATGGGTAGAGACGATTTGCTTGGTTCACCTAAAACATTAATGTATGAAACAGCTTGCTTGTAATTGATACTCTCATTTAATTTAATTCTTTCAAATAGACAGTTATTCATTAACTGTATCGTTTTTATTCCTGTTTTTCTGTCAAAATTATCTTCTTCTTTTAATTTTTACCTTTTCTTCATCTTTTTTGTAATTTTCAAAGAACTTTTTTGATTCTAACCATTTATTTTGATACTTTTTCTTTTTATTTACTTCTTTTACACTTTTTTATCCTAAATTTTTTGTCATTTCTAAAGTGGGTAGTTAAAAATTATAAAAAATAAATGGGCCTTAAAAGGTCCATTTATTTTTTTGTAAGTAATCTAATTATTTCATTTTCTAAATTTTCTAAATTGATGTTTTCTTGTGTGTCTAGAAGATTAAAAACTGCCTTTATTATTATGATTTTAGGATATTTATCAATCAATATTTTAATTGGATCTTCTTGTGAGTTCTGTAATTTTAACCCTTCACTCATTTTACATTCTCCTCTATTTTTGTATTATTATAAAAAGTATTGACAAAATAATTAATTGATGTTATAATTATGTACGTATTAGGGCTCGTAGCTCAGTTGGTTAGAGCTTCCGGCTCATAACCGGGTGGTCGGTGGTTCGAATCCACCCGAGCCCACCAATAAAAGCCGAAGTTTCTTCGGCTTTTATTTTTTACTATCTATATTTTACTATTTTTGCATATTTTTTTCAATTGGGCTATAATATATTAAAAGCAAGTGAAGTAACAATAAATGGGGGTGCGAAATGAAAACTCCGTTAGTAAGTAATAAATTTAAGAAAGAAGAAGCCCAGCTAAATAAGATATTAAATGAGTATCTTGATCTAGTTTATAAAAACCCTATTTTGGACAGTGATAAAATTGCTGAAATAAAAAAAGAGTTTGAAACTCCTTTTAATTTTGTAGCAATTGGAAAAGTAAAATCTGGTAAAAGTAGCTTTTTGAATGCCTTACTAGGAGTCAAAATAGGTGAAGAAGAGATATTTAAATCAGGTGCTGCAGTAGAGACTTCCAAAATTACAATAGCAAGAAAAGGTAATAAAGAGCCTGAAATAGAAAACGATGTAGTAATAATCTACAAAGATATTGAATCTTTAGAAGGAATAGAAATAATAGATACACCTGGAACAGATTCTATTATGGAAAAACACGAAAAAATTACATATGACTTCTTAGAAAACTGCAATTTAGTTATGTTTGTCTTTGAAGCAAAAAACATATATACAAAAAGTGATTGGGAATTGATCAAAAAAATTGTTCATCAATTCAAAAAAGACATTATCTTTATTCTCCAACAAAAAGACAGAGCAAAAGAAGAAGAAATCCAAACATCAAAGAAAGAATTAATTGCTAAATGTAATGAGATTGGAATTAAAGATCCCAAGATTTTTGTAACATCTGCGGCTTTAGAAATGGAATCTCAAGAAGGAAGTGGGTTTGAAGAAGTTAGAGAATATATTTTTAAAGAAATCGGAAGCCATGAAAAGAAAAGCATGAAGTTAAAAACGATAATCAACAAACTTCGTGATTCTATAACCAACAATGAAAGTATCTTAGAAAAAGAAATAAATACAATTGAAGATTATAGAAAATATTATGAAACACTCAATATGTTTCTAGAAGACAATTACATGTTTTTAAAAGAAAACATAGAAATTACTATCAGAGATTCTATTATAAGTTATTATTCTATGAAAATGAAAACATTGAAAGATAAAGTTATAAGTTTGTATAAAACTCAAAGCAAAGTGAAAGATTTAGTTGAAGCAGAATTAATACAATTCAGAAAAGACACTAACGATATGTTTAAAGACATAGTAAACAGGAACCTCAATGATATTTTAAAGGAACAAAACAAAAGAATTGAAAAAATGTTTTCTAAAGAAGAAATCGCTCAAAAAGTAAAAGATGAACCTTATTTAAAGATACAACTGCAAACAGACATAGAAAGATATTTTGAAGACTTTGAACGCTTGATTCAAAGAGAATTGCATAAAGTATTGGATGATGCGTTTAAATCTATTAAATTTAAAAACAAAACCTTGTTTAATAGAATCTACTTAACAAGATCAATCACAAAATCAATTGAAGAAGAAATTTCGCTCCAAGAAGAAAAAATTAAAAACTTGTTGAATGTTTTGATCGACAATTTTTTAAAAGACATGAACACAAAAACAAAGACAAAAATGTTAGAAAGCCATGAAGACATTCAAAATAAGATAGATAACTTAGAAAAATATCAAGAAATAAAAAGAACACTAGACAGTTATATGAAGCAATTAGAAAACATCGAGCAGGCAATAAAATTATAAAAATTGAGGAAGGTGATTAAAATTTCTGAAAATGCGAAGACTCCGTCTTTTGAATGGACAAATTTTTATATGAAGTTTGCTGATAAATTGTTAGAATATAAAAATGACAGAACAAATCTTATAAAATTGATTGATAAAGTTTTTGATAAATCTAATTTAAAAAATCCTTTTATGGAAAATGGAGAACTTTTTGATGACATTTGTCCTTTTACCGTTTTTTCAGCTTTTAACAGACAAATTAAAATGAATAACCGTATAACTATTTTAAAAAATATCAAAGAAATTTTTGAAATTGATGAGATTGTTCCTTCTGAATTCGAGGGCGTTACTTTTGTACCCCCTATATTCACAAGATTTTTCCCAAAGAAAAGTCAAAGAAAAGAAGATGACATTTCTAACCTTTGGGATTTATTTGAAGCCGCTATTAACTACGCTGATAATCCTTCTGAAATAAATAAAATAACCTTCATTAGAAATTTTGACAAGGTAAGCGCACAATATGGCATAAAATGGAACATAACTATTGTACTATATTGGATCAGACCATATTCATATTTAAACCTTGACGAGCCAAACAGAGAATATTTATTAAAAGAAGATTCGCTTTATCGTGATAATATCTTAAATATTTCAAACTTGAAGAATCCCCCTAATGGAAATATTTACTTAGATATAATAGATGTATGCAAAGAAATGTTTAAAAATCCTGATAATCCTCATCACAGTTTTCCAGAGTTGTCATATGAAGCATTGAAATTGTGGAAAAATAAAAAAAAGAAAACAAACATAAATAAGGACGAAGAATTAGCCTTGAAAAAAACTGTACAAGAACATGACGAAAAATATAAAGAAAGTAAATATGAAAAATATACAAAAGAAGACTTTCTTGAAGAAGTTTTTATGAATGAAAAGCAATACAATACTCTTGTAAATTTATTAACAATGAAAAAAAATCTCATTTTACAAGGTCCACCAGGTGTTGGGAAAACTTTCGTTGCAAAAAGACTTGCTTATTCTATTATTGGAGAAAGGGATACTGAAAGAGTAACAATGATTCAATTTCATCAAAGCTACAGTTACGAAGATTTTATCTTAGGCTATCGCCCAAAAGAAGACGGTTTTGAACTTAAAACAGGACCTTTTTATGAATTCTGTAAAAAAGCTAGTAACGATCCTAACAGAAAATACTTTTTCATAATCGATGAAATAAATAGAGGTAATATAAGCAAGATTTTTGGAGAATTACTTATGCTCATAGAAAAAGATAAAAGAGGAGAAGAGATTAAATTACTTTATACGGATGAATTATTTACCGTTCCTGAAAATTTGTATATAATAGGAACGATGAATACAGCAGACAGAAGCATTGCAATAATTGATTACGCATTAAGAAGAAGATTTTCATTTTTTGATCTTAAACCTGCTTTCGAATCAGAAAAGTTTGAAACTAATGTTATAGAAAAAAACAGCAATCCTAAATTTAAAGCTCTCATTAATACAATCAAGGATCTAAATAAAGAAATCAGTAGGGATGATTCATTAGGAGAAGGATTTCAAATTGGTCATAGCTACTTTTGTCCTAATGGCGGATCTGTACCAAATGAATGGTTAGAAAATATCGTTGAATATGAAATAATACCCCTTTTAAAAGAATATTGGTACGATAATCAAGATAAATTAAATGATTGGATAAAAGAATTAAAAGGTGTAATTAAATAATGATTAAGATTCAAAATATTTACTACATGTTGTGTTATGCTTTTGAAGTCTTGAAAAAAGAATCATATGAAAAACTTAAAGATGAAAAGTTTGAAAATACGGCAGATTTATTTGCTGCGATTTTGGCTTTAGGGGTTGCTGAACAAGTTAAAAAAGGCATTATAAAGGATTATGAAATTAGAAATGAAGAGACAAGTTTTCTAAGAGGAAAAATTGATGTCTCTTCTTCTATTAAACAGCAAACAATGTTACGCTCAAAAATGGTTTGTGTCTATGATGAGTTTACAGAAAACACTTATCTGAATCAGATTTTAAAAACAACCATGAACTTGTTGATTCGAAATCCTGATGTTGAAACAAAACAAAAGCAATCTTTAAAAATACTGATTCCTTACTTTAACAGAATAGATGAAATAGATCCTTACAAAATACAGTGGTCACGTTTAACTTATCACAGAAACAATGCAACATACGAAATGCTACTGAACATCTGTTATTTAATTATCAATGGATTACTGATGACAGAAGAAAAAGGAACCAAAAAGTTGGCAAAATATTTAGACGATCAGCGCATGAGCAGACTTTTTGAGAAATTTGTACTCAATTATTACCGTAAACATTATCCAGAACTTTATCCCAGTTCCACCATTATCAAGTGGCACACAGATAATGGTGACACAGAATTTTTACCTCAGATGAAAACTGATATCACACTTACAAGTAAAAATAAAATTTTAATTATTGATACAAAATACTATTCTAAAACTATGCAAATAAATAGGTTATACAATACCAAGACAATTCATTCACATAATATGTATCAAATTTTCACTTACGTAAAAAATGTAGATAAAACAAATTCAGGAAACGTAAGTGCCCTATTATTGTATGCCAAAACTGATGAAAGTATTGATTTAAATAAAGATTACATCATTGGAGGTAATCGAATAAGCGTCAAGACTTTAGATTTAAATACAGATTTCTCCGATATAGAAAAACAATTAAATGAAATAGTCGAGGAATTAAAACTTTAGAAAATCTTGCGAACATATAACGTTGAGAAATCATAACTGTTTTAAATATTAAGTTTATAAGTTTGTTTGAAATGTTATTGGAGGAGCAAGAAATGGATTGGTTATAATGATAAAAAAGTGTATAATAATAAAGATGACAACTTTTGTTAAGTCTATTAACTAATACTTAAGAAAGGATATAGAAATATGAACAGAGAAATTGCTCCTAATATAATAGATAATAGTCAAGGGAGAGAGCTAGTTAGAGTTATAAAAGATCAGCTAAAAAAGTCTAAAGAAGCTAAATTTGCCATTGGATATTTTTTCTTAAGTGGATTTAATTTAGTGAAGGACGACTTTCCAAAGGATTATGAAAATAGGCCTTTTCTAAAAATTGTAATGGGAAATGAAACAACTTACCCTACAAAAGAAGAACTAGTAGAGGGATATAACTTACGTGAAATTTTCAAACAAAGGATGATAGAAGATTTGCAGAGCGAGCAGCTTAGTGATGAAGAAGTGTCTCAATTGAAGACATTAAGGGATTTTGTGTCTAATAACATAATAAAAGTAAAACTTTATGACAAATCAAGATTGCATGCAAAATTGTATTTATTTCTTACAAATCCAAAAGAACCTTATGGTTCATCAGGTTTGGCTGCAGTTGGTTCTTCTAATTTTACTTCTGTAGGAATTACTAGGAATAAAGAATTAAATGTATTGTTAACTTCACGAGATGAAGTTAATTATCTTAACAATTGGTTTGATTCCCTTTGGGAGGAATCGATTGAATTTAGAGAAGACTTACTTAAAGTTATTGATTTATCAGGAGTATTACCAAACAGCCCTTATCCAAAAATTGGAAAGATGGTAGACCCTCAAACATTATTCAAATATCTTGTATATAAATGGTTTGATGGAAGAGTTTTAAACTTATATAAGAAAGATGTTCTTATGGAATTTCAATTGGTAGGTGTGGTAAATGCTATTGAAAAAATAAATTTTTATAACGGAGTTATCCTTGCTGATTCAGTAGGACTGGGGAAAAGTTTCATCGCTGCAGCAATTATTGAAGAATTGCTAGAAGGGAGACACCCAAATTGGGTACCTAAAGGTAAAACCTCTTCAATAATGTTAATTTTGCCGCCTTCTATAATTAGTCAATGGGAAGAGTTACTTATTAAATCGTCCTATTTCTTGACAGACAAAATTACTGAAGTAAAAAAAGAAGAACATAATTTCAAAGTTTACTCAATACATAATCCTCAAGAACAAAAACATTTAGGAAATTTGGCTTTTTTATCTTTAGGAATATTCCAAAATTTGACAGAAGAAGAATTAAAAAAGATTGCAAAAGAATATGATTTTTATGTAATTGATGAAGCACACAAGTATAGAAATAGTAGCACAAACAGATGGAAAAACGCCAGAAAACTACAAAAAAAAGAAGATGGCTTTGCTAATAAATTTTTGCTTCTCACAGCAACGCCTCTAAATAACTCTATAAATGACATATATAATTTGATTCGAATATTTACAGATGACGCTTTTACACCTTTTTATGTAAAAGGAATACCAATAAATAACTTAATGAAAGAATACAAAAACCTAAAAAGAAGGCTGCAAAAAGAAAACGGCGATGATATTAAAAAGGAATTGAAAAAAATAGCTACAGAAATTAAACAAAATGTTCTTGATGAGATCATGATACTAAGAACAAGAAAATATATCACGGAACAACTTCAAGACCTTAAAATTGATGATAAAAATATTACATTTCATGATCCCAAACCATACACTCTAAATTATTATTCATTTTATACAAAAGAATATAAAACTTTCATCGAGACTGTAAGTAACAATTTAGATAAAATATTGTTCGAACACACAAAACTATATGGGACAAGATTTGTTGTTTTTGAAGAAGAGGCCGTAGAAGGAGAAGAATCTATAAAAAGGTTAATAGAGGTTGCTGATTTATTTAAACTTATACTGGGAAAAAGATTGGAAAGTGGAATATATTCTTTTGAAACCACACTTAGAAGGCTCTACGAAAAAGAAAAGATAATCTATGAATGTTTTAATTCTAAAGAGATTTTCTCTACTAAAAAAGAATTGGTAAACTTGATCAAAAAGGCCGTTGAAAAAGCAAGGATTGATAAAGAACTAGACGAAATCGAAGAAGAATATAGCATAGAAGAAGAAAGAGAAGAAACATGGTTTGATAGAGTGGAAAAATTGCTTTTAGAATATGCTAAAGAAGAGGAAATTCCTGGGAAACAATATTCAGAAATAGAATTATTACAGCTTGGATTAGGAAAGGTTTTACGAAATTTATGGAACGATCTAAAGTTAATGGATTGCATCTTCAACGAGCTGGATAAATTAAAGGAATTAAACACCAAAGGTCAATATAAGACTGTGGGATACGTTCCGAAAGAAAGCGAAGATATAACAAAAATACCTATTTATTCATATAAAAATGAACCTAAATTAGAATCTCTAAAACAAATGATTGCTAATCCTTTCTTTAAATCTCTAGAGTTAGAGAATATACCTTCGTTAAATCGAAAGAAAATCTTAATTTTTACACAATACAAAGATACTGCTTATTATATTTATACCAATTTAATAGACTGGATAGAGCAAGAATTAGACCTTCATTCGTGGCTAAAGGATAAAGACAAAATTAAAGTGGCTCTTGTAACTGGAGATACTGATATTGCTACAAAAATTAATTATATGAAGAGATTTTCCCCTCGAGCTAATGATGGATGGGAAGAAGTTAAAAAATACGGTGAGATTGAAATTCTTATTTCCACCGATGCTTTAAGTGAAGGTGTAAATCTTCAGGATGCTAATGCGGTTGTAAACTATGACTTACCTTGGAATCCAATGACTATTGTTCAGAGAGTAGGTAGAGTGAATAGAATAGGTAACGAGAAAGATATTGATGTTATTAATTATGTTCCTTCTGATGAAATAGAGGTAATTGTTGGTGTTCTTCAAAAACTTAAACAAAAAATTCAAGATATTACATTGGTTGTGGGAAAAGATGTAAAAATATTATCTCCTGATGAAGAAATAAGTATAGAAACATTTGGCGAGCGTATAAAAGATATTTCTAGTAAAACAGTATCCGAACTTGAAGAATATGGTATATCTCAGGACTTCAAAGAATTTATTCCAGAAGGTATGCCAAAAGAACAAATTGACGAATATAAACTATTAAATCTTATACAATATGACTTTGCCTATAAAGAACAAGACTTCATTGAAGTTTCGAAAATGAATGATGGCCCTTATTATTCCTATATAGAAGGAAATAATAAAGTTGTGAGTATATACGAGTTTTATCGAGGAAAATATAAAATAATGAAAAAAGTTATGTGTATATCAGAAAATGGGAAAATAGAATATAAAACGCCTCTTGAATTCATCAATTTGTTAACGCACAGAAAAGTTCAATCACAAAAAATTGACAAAGCAATAGAAAATTTAAAATCTATGAAAGAAGAAACAGAAAAGATCACAGAAATATTGAATAAAAGTTCTAACCAAGAACAAAAAGGTTTTCTTAACAATTTATTTAATGCTTTACTCGTTGAAAGGGAAAAGGCAAAAGACATTGAAAGTGAGTTTTATGTGGTTATGAATACTCTTAAAAATATTCCTTATTATTTATATACAAAAGAAATCAAAAAAATTCTTGCTGAAAATGAGTTTATTGAAGTGAATAAAGATACAATAATTATAAAAGATTATAAAAGTACCGTAGAAAATCTTTACAGTTTTTTCAAGAACCAAGGATTAACAGAAGTTGAATCATTAAAAATCACAGTAAATCATTTGGGGTGGTTTTATGAAATCTAAATTAAAAGAAACTATACAAAAAGAACTCGATAAATACCAAACGAAAGAAATACTCATAGATGGTAAAACTTATGCTCTATACGTGGTACCAGAGTATTGTGATGAGCACATTGCCTTATTTGAAGGATTTTTATTTGCTGAAGTGAAAAACAAAAGCAAGTTTGCTTACTTTAAAACTCAGTATAAAACGTCTGCTGGTGGATATACTCCCCGAATAGGAATCATAATTTATGAAGAGCTACTACTTATAAAGGATTTCAGAAAAAACAAATACATTCTTAAAACAATTAACAAAATTAATAACTTGTTTTTAAAGAAGCTTAAAAATTCAATAAAAGAACCTAGTGAAGATAGTTTTAATGATCTGTTCGATAGGACTGATGTGATAGAAGAGTTTTATATACTATACAAAAATTCTAGAGAATTTTTGCTCAAAAATGTTTTGGGAATATCAGAAGAAGAAAAGAGAAAAGAATTTGTCGATAACTTCATGATGCAAATGCTCACACTTTGGTATTTACAGGAAAGAGGTTTTTTCAACAAGGATGCAAAATATTTTATCACTAAATTTAACGAACTGACTCAAAAAAAACTTTTTAACGAATTTAAAAATTATTATGATTTTCTCAATTATCTCTTTGACAAAATGAGTAACGAAGAAAGCAAACAATATATTGAAGACCAGAATATTGGGAAAATAGTTGTTATCGGACCTGCTGCTTTTTTAAATGGAGAAGAATATAGCGAAGCAGTATCTATTCCAGACGAATGCTTTTATAAAAATGAACTGACAGATAAACTAATAAGTCAAGACCCTAAAAAAATTAGTTTTGATATTCCTCTATTAAATCTTTTTGAAAGTAGAGATTGGACAGAAGGAAATATTGATGAATTTGTTCTTGGTGCAATATATGAAAAGCTAATTACTGGTGAGGAAAGAAAAAAACAAGGTGCTTATTATACCCCTGAGGAAATAACTTCTTATATATGTAAAAACTCTATCGAACAATTTCTTGTCGATCAAATGAAAGAAAAATTTAATACAAATTATAAATCGATAGACGATATTGTAGATTCTGGAGATGAAGAAGTTTTAGTGGAATTGTTTGAACATCTAAAAGAAATAAAAATACTTGATCCTGCGGTTGGTTCAGGACACTTTCTTGAAAGTGCGATAAACGTATTGGTTAATATATACGAAAAGATATGGAATAAAGCGAAAGATCTTAATATTAAGAAAGGACTTAACATTGTATCTACAGACGAAAAAGGCAAAATAATAACTATAAACTTGTTAGAAATTCAAGGAGAGGATAAATTTAAACTTTTAGTTAAATTTTTCATAATTCTTTCAAAAAATATTTATGGTGTTGATATAAATCCAACTGCAATTAAAGTTGCAAAAGCAAGAATGTTTTTAACTCTTGCAAAACATTTTAGGATAGAAAAAGAGAATGGAATTTTTATTCGATTTCCTAATGTTCATTTTAATTTACGAGAAGGAAATTCACTCATTGGTTATGTAGATTTTAATAAAGAAGAGAAAAAAAAAGGTAACCCACAGCTTGTATTATTTGATATTAATTTGCAAGAAAGCCAGAGAAAATATATTTCTGAAGAAATTGAATTGATGTCAGATTTGCAAGATTATTTAGAAAAAACTACTAAATTCTTGTCTATTAATGGAAATCTAATACAAGAAATTAAGAATTTGAATAAAATATTATCAAAAGATAAAATTAATTTAGAAGATTTTAAAAATGTTCTTAAAGTAAAAGAAAAATTAACCACCATACTTATAGTTTCTTTAAACTCAGAGTATGCAATCCCTTTAAATAATCTATTAAGAGAAATAACTAATTTGTTTAATCAAAAACTTGATGAAATATTTGCTAAAGAATATAAGGTAACACCACAAAAATTAAAAGAGATAAAAACTTTTCATTGGATATTTGAATTTCCAGAGGTTTTTTTAAAAAAAGCAGGGTTTGATGTCGTAATAGGTAATCCTCCGTATATAAGACAGGAAGAGATAAATAATATTACTAAAGGCGTAGATTATAAGTATATATTGTCAAAAATATTTGTTCCTTTTGATAATACTTTTGATATTTCATTATTTTTTGTTTTAAGAAGCCTCCAATTAGTAAGAAAAGATGGTTATCATTCTTTTATTATTACTAATAAATGGCTTAGAACAAAATATGGGGAAAAGATAAGAAAATTTTTGAAAGAAAATTGTGAAATTAAAAAAATCATAGACTTTAATGGAGTTAAAGTTTTTATGGGTGCCAATGTTGATACGTTAGTCTATATCATTAGAAAAGCCAAACCAAATAAAGAAAATCTTATTTTTTATAATCATGCTTTAAGTATAGATGAGATAGAAAAAGGAGGATATTACGTTAAACAAGATAACCTGAAAGATAATATCTGGAATTTTGTTAATAAAGATGCTGAAGAAATTGAAAAATGGGTAGAAAAAGTAGGAAAACCTTTAAAGAGTTTAGAGATATTAATTTATCGTGGAATTACAACCGGGTTTAATGATGCATTTATTATAAATGATGAAATAAAGAAAAACTTGATAGAGGAAGATTCAAAGAGCTCTGAGTTGATAAAGCCAGTACTTAGGGGGGCTAATATTGGAAGATATTATTTAGAGTGGGATAAAAAATGGATTATTGCGATACCTAAAGGTTTGACAAAAAAGCTATCAAATGGGCAAATGCTGCCTATAGATGAAGCGGAAGAAATTTTTAAAAATAATTATCCATCTATATATTCGCATTTAAGTAAATTTAAAAATTTAAAAACTAGTGGAAAAGGTTTGTTAAAAAGAGATGATCAAGGAGATTATTGGTGGGAATTAAGGGCTTGTGATTATTATCCTGAATTTGAAAAACCCAAAGTTGTTTGGCAAGAGATTTCTGTAGAATCTTTGTATTATTGGGATAGTTTGGGGGTATTTTATTTGTTAAATAGTGCTTATTTGATGAGCAATATGTCAAAATCTTTAGTCTTGATTCTAAACTCAAGATTAATTGAATTTACTTTTTCTTCTATATCACAATTCTTATCTAGTGGATTCAGACATACAAAACAATATATAGAAAAAGTGCCAGTACGTTTTTCAAAAAATCCTAAAATCTATGAAGCCATCGTTGATTATCTTCTTTTTCTAAATGCAATAGAAGAAAGAAGGACAGAATTTAAGAATATAATAAATTTTTTTGATAGGCAAATTGCTGACTCTCTTGTTTATGAACTATATTTCAAAGAAAAATTTGCAGAAGAAGGATTATATCCTCAACCAAAAGAACGACTACTTAATGAAGTTTATAAATATTTAAAGCCTATAAATTATGACAGATGGTCTGAACTTTATTGGAAAAATCAATTCGAAGAACAGCTAACTACAGACGAAAAAATAGAACTACAAAATTTAGAAAAAGAGAATCTCAAAGCAATAATCGAAACTTATGAAAAAATAAGCAAAGACGAAAAAATTGATGGATTGATCAAAAAAATAAAATCTCATGATTGGGTAAAAATTATTGAGGAAGGAAGTACTTAAAGACGAAATAAGTTATCTCCAATCTTAGGGATGAGTGGTAATCCATAAGCGATTTAAGCTGTAGTTTGTAAAATTAATATTTAGTTAAAAATCTTATTATTTACAGAAAGTTGATTATATAGGTAAAGCTGTGGTTTCTAATCCAAAAACATATTGGTTAGTGAACCTACTAAATGACATTGAACTAGAAACATTGCATTTCCTGATTTACAAAGATTTTTTGTCTGATCAATCGCAAATATTAGAGGTCTTATAGATTCAATGTACAAGTTTCTAATAACTGGTTTGATGATTCTGTAGAAAATATATGAAGCTTGAGGATATAAAAGTAAAGGATTTCATAACCATCAAAGGTATTTAAGATATCTTGTTATAGATGTCCAGCATAGCTTACATCCTTATTTTCCGTAATAAATAATGAGAAAATTAACACACAACAAACAAAAAATATAAAAACTAAAATAACTTTCAAACTAAGTGCAGAAAAGTGAAGACTCATTTCACTATTCAAAAATCTTCTGAGTGGCTTTCTCACTGATTTAATCTGTTTCATAATAGGTTATTCTTTCAAACTAGGAAGGTTAAAATATTCCTTTCTTATTTTAAAAGGTAGGGATTTTGAAAATAAGTTTATTTCTGAAAGTCTCAAAGAAAAAAATTTACAATATTTAAAGAGGGTCAAAAAGAAATTTTAAATTTAAGTAATTGGTATGATTATATAAAATAAATTCATAGTGCAGGATTTGTTAATGAAAAAATTATAAGCTCAAAAGTAGATTTTTGCGTGACTTATGCTATTTATTTGTTAAAAAATTCTACATTTTTTTAAAATAGCTGTTAGATACGTTGTGACTGTATTTTGATTGCTAGTTAGATTTATTATATTATATTTTATTTCTAACTGCTTAATTAAATCTTTAATCACAAATTATTAGTTCATTTTTTAAGGTGCAAAATTCCCGCACAGTGAGAAATTGGTATGAAGTGAATATTATCTTGATGGAAAAATTCTTTGATTTCATCAAAAATGATGTATGTTTCTTCGTCATCCCAATATTTAGAGTAGTCTTTTTTACATTTTTCTAATAATGTTCTTGTTTTAAAGGCTATATCGCCTATAATAATTTCTCCTTCTTTGGAAAGTAGTTCTTTCAGTTTATTAATAAACTGCACTTTGTAATTGTCTTCTAAGTGGTGCATTGCATATGTACTTATTATATAGTCAAATTTGTTGTTCTCAATTTCTTGAGGAAGTCCTTTAGAAAAATCATATTGATATAGTTTGGCTAAAGGCATTTTGTCTTTTGCTATTTCTATCATTTTTTTAGAAAAGTCAACACCATATATTTCATAGCCTTCATCATAAAGTTTTTTTATTAGCGTTCCTGTGCCAAAGCCTATATCTAATACGCTTGCCTTTTCTTTTTTGTGAATTATATTGTAGATTGTGTTTAGAAGATTATTGTATCCAGCAAAGGGGAATTCGTTATTATCGCTACTTATTTGAACACTTTTATCGTATTCTTCTGCCCATAAGTCAAATTTTTTGCTGTCCAAAGTAGTGACCTCCAATTGTATTATATGCACTCAGTTTAGAAATTCTAAACCCTTATTAATTATATATATGTTTTAGAATTAAATTTTTTACAAAATACTTTTTTTAATTTTTTTGGTACTTGTACCAAAGGAGGGAGAGGGCTCCGCCCTTGACCCGTTATAAATTCAAAATGCTATCTTTAGAAAAATTTTCATTTCTAAGTTGGTACTTGTACCAAAGGAGGGAGAGGGCTCCGCCCTAGACCCGTTATATATTCAAAATGCTATCTTTAAATAATCTTTATTTCTAAGTTCGTACTTGTACCAACGGATGGAGCGGCCTCCGGCCGAGACCCGTTATTAATTCCAAATGCTATCTTGATAAAAATCTTTATTTCTAAGTCGGTACTTGTACCAAAGGAGGGAGAGGGCTCCGCCCTAGACCCGTTATAAATTCAAAATGCTATCTTGATAAAAATCTTCATTTCTAAGTCGGTACTTGTAAGGAGGGAGCGGGCTCTGCCCTAGACCCGTTATAAATTCAAAATGCTATCTTTAGAAAAATCTTCATTTCTAAAATCCCTGTATTATAAAATTTTGTGGCTAATGAGAGAGGTAACGTTCTTTTTGTGTAATTCTCTTTTAATTCAGTCTTTTATGTGGTCGATACGCCAAAATTATATCATTTAGTGGTTATAAAATGAAATTGACAAAGAATTTGTAATAGAGTATAATGGGACTAATGTTAATTGTTCTGAAAATAAGAAATAATGGGAGTGAGAAAAATTAAGAAGTTTGCTTTTGTGGGTGGTTTGTTGATAGACGGTACTGGAAAAGATCCAGTTAGTAATTCTTTGGTACTTGTTGAAGATAAAAAAGTTAAGTATGCTGGTAAAATGAAGGAGTTTGAAGGAGATTATGAGAGAATAGATATTACTGGTAAGACTATTATGCCTGGTTTAATTGATAGTCATCTTCATTTTAGCGGGAACCTAACTGATAATGATTCAGATTGGGTGCTTGAACCAGTTACTCAAAAAACGATTGTTGCAGTTGCTCAAGCTCGTGAAGCCTTAGAGCACGGTTTAACTTCTGTGGGAGAAATTTCAAGATTTGGAATTCATCTTAGAAACATGATTGAAGCTGGTATTATTCCTGGTCCTCGAATAGTTGCAACTGGTCTTGGATTTTGTAGGACATCTGGACATGGAGATTCTCACAAGTTGCCTTTAGAATATAATGATGCTTCTCATCCTTGGGCTGAGAGGGTAGATGGACCTTGGGATCTTCGAAAGGCTGTAAGAAGGAGACTTCGTGAAGGTCCTGATGCAATTAAAATTTGGTCTACGGGTGGAGGAATATGGCGTCTTGATGCAAAAGCTGATCTTCACTATACAATGGAAGAGATTCAAGCAGTTGTTGATGAAGCAAATATGGTAGTTCTTCCAGTGTGGTCACATGCTGAAGGTTATGAAGGGGCGTTGAATTCTTGTAAGGCAGGGGTATCTGCCATCATTCATGGGCAAGAATTAAATGAAGAATGCCTTGAAATAATGAAAGAAAAAGATATTTCATTTTGCCCTACCTTGCAATTTTTTTATGAATGGTTTAGCGTGTATGAACCTCCTTACAGGCCAATTCTTGATAAGTATCCGGGACAAACTGTTGCGGAAAAAGAGTTAAATCGTATTATTGACAATCTACAAAATGCTAATAAAAAAGGTATTAGAATCACTGTAGGGTCTGATTCTTTTTGTAGTAGCTTAACCCCTTATGGAAGATATGCCATTACTGAAATATATACGCTTAATAAAGCAGGTTTAACAGAGATGGAGGCTATATTGGCTGCAACTAAAAATGGAGCAGAAATGCTTAAAATAGATAATATAACTGGAACTCTTGAAGAAGGAAAGTTTGCAGATTTACTGGTTCTTTCTGATAATCCTTTGGAAGATATACACAATATTGATGTTGAAAAGATGCAGGTTATTATGAAAGAAGGAGAATTTGTTAAAAATTTTTTGTAATATTCCTTGCGTTTGTTTTGTATGTTTATTATGTTGATTATTCTTTCTCTTAATATCTCTTTTTTATTGTTTCTTTTTCTGAAAGTCCTATATAGGATTTTCAGATTTTTATTATAATTCTTAAATTACTTACGTTTATTATTAAAAAATTCTTTTTTAAATTTGTTATAAATGGTATCATTAAGATAAAGAAAAGATTAATTTAATTATATGTTTAGAGGAGGATGTTTGAGTGAGGACAAATAGAGATAGACTGGTCATGATTTCTGTACAAGGTACTGTTTCTAATCCTGAACATACTGGTAGGCATTCTGTTTCTCATGATGGAGAGCCTTTTATGGTACCAGGAACTGGTGGTATTACATACAACGTTAGGGTTGGCGACTCTGCTTTTGGTTGGGAAGTTGATCATGTTGAGCCTGGTGTTTCTACGTTGTTAGATCAGAAAGACAGAAATTCACCACAAAATAGAGGTTATCATTTTTATGCCTGTGTTGGAAATGAAGCAAAGGTTGTTACAGGGGATGCTAAAGGGGCAAAAGGGGTTGTTACTGGGCATCATGGTGGTGCAGAACATATTCTTATTGATTTTTCTGAAGACGTTTTGGATAAATTAACTCTTGACGATAAGTTTTTAATTAAAGGGTTTGGTCAAGGTTTGAAATTATTAGATTATCCGGATGTACATGTGTATAATTTAGATCCAAATCTCTTAGAAAAGATGAATGTGGTTGAAAAGAATGGAGAATTACATGTTCCTGTTGTTGCGGTTGTTCCTCCTTTTTTAATGGGATCAGGGATAGGTTCTACAACTATGGGAACTGGGGATTATGATATTATGACGGCTGATTATGATGCTTTAAAAGAGTATGGCTTGACTGGGTTAAGGTTTGGGGATTTGGTATATATTCAAGACCATGACAATTCCTACGGTAGATGTTATAGAAAAGGTGCCGCTTCAATTGGTGTGATTATACACAGTGATTGTAAGCTAGCAGGGCATGGACCAGGAGTTACGATTTTAATGACATGTGCTAAAGGAATCTTAAAGCCTATTATTTCACAAGATGCTAATATAGCAAAAATACTTAAGATTGGTAGATTTGAAGAGAAGTAAAAATTATAAATTTCAAATGGAGGTTAATATGTTTGAAATTTCAGACAAGATTCAAATAGCTAAGGATACTTTTAGTGTTTGGGTTGAGGCACCTAAGATTGTAGAGAATGCCAAACCAGGACAATTTGTTATTGTTATGGGGGAGGAAGATGGAGAAAGAATACCTTTGACAATAGCAGATACAAAAGGTAGTAAAATCAGGCTTATTTTCCAGGTTGTGGGTAAAAGTACCAAAAAAATGGCTGAATTAGAAAAGGGACAGAGCTATGCTCATGTAGTAGGACCTCTGGGAAAGCCTTCAGAAATAGATTATTATGGGACAGTTTTGCTGATAGGTGGTGGAATTGGTATTGCCCCAATTTACCCAATTTTAAAGGCTTTAAAACAAGCTGGAAACAAGGTTATTGCTATTTTGGGAGCTAGAACCTCAAATTTATTGATTTTAGAAGATGAATTTCGTCAAATTGCTGATAGGGTAATTATTACCACTGATGATGGTTCTAAAGGAATGAAGGGATTAGTAACCGATGCTATGAAATTGTTAGCTCAAGAAGGTGAAAAGGTAGATAGAGCTTGGGCTATTGGTCCTGTAATTATGATGAAATATGCTACTTTAACGGCTCAGGAATTAGGTTATCCGATAACAGTGTCTTTGAACCCTATAATGGTTGATGGGACAGGAATGTGTGGAGGATGTAGGGTTACTATAGCCGGTAGCGTTAAATTTGCTTGTGTAGACGGGCCTGAGTTCGATGGAGAGTTAGTTAACTGGGATGAACTGTTAAATAGGTTGGGGCAATATAAAGAGGAAGAGAAAAGGGCTCTGCAAGAAATCAAGAAAAAGAAACCTAAGAATATTTTGAAAAATAAGGTGCCTGTTCGAAAACAACCTCCAGAAGAAAGAAGAAGAAACTTTCAAGAGGTTTCATTTGGTTACTGTTTAGAGGAAGCGCTTATGGAGGCAGAAAGGTGTTTGCAGTGTAAGAATGCCCCATGTATCGAAGGATGTCCTGTAGGTGTAGATATTCCTGGCTTTATCCGTGCGTTATTAGAGGGTGATCTTTCAAGGTCAGCTGAAATTTTAAAATCTTACAATAATCTTCCTTCAATATGTGGAAGAGTGTGTCCACAAGAAAATCAATGTGAAGGGGTATGTACACTGGGTAAATCTAAGGTGTTTGAACCAGTTGCTATCGGCAGACTTGAGAGGTTTGTTGGAGATTGGGATATGGTTCAAAAAAGGCAAGAGGTAAGAGAAGAACTTTCAAACAGTGAAATTAAAGGTAAAGTTGCTGTTGTAGGTTCTGGTCCTTCTGGTTTGACAGTGGCTGCTGATTTGGCAAAGATGGGATATTACGTTAAGATATTTGAAGCTTTGCACAAACCTGGCGGAGTTTTGATGTATGGAATTCCTGAATTTAGGCTTCCAAAAAGGATTGTATATGAAGAGATTGAATATGTTAAATCCTTGGGGGTAGAAATTCAAACGGATGTTGTTGTAGGAAAGACTGTAACAATAGACGAATTGAGAAAGGAATATGATGCAATTTATATTGCTACAGGAGCTGGAACTCCTAAGTTTTTAAACATCCCGGGAGAGAATCTAAACGGTGTTTATTCATCTAGTGAGTTTTTAACTAGGGTTAATTTGATGAAAGCTTATGAATTCCCATATTATGATACGCCTGTAAAAATGGGGAAGAATGTAGTTGTCGTTGGTGGAGGTAACGTTGCTATGGATGCTTCTCGTTCTGCTTTGAGGTTAGGTACAGACAAAGTTACGGTTGTTTATCGTAGGACAGAAAATGAGATGCCAGCTAGAAGAGAAGAGTATGAAAATGCAGTTGAGGAAGGAATTGAGTTTATGTGGCTCACTAACCCTGTTGAATGTATTGGAGATGATAGGGGTAATTTGGTGGGTGTTGTTTGCCAAAAGATGGAACTTGGAGAACCTGATGCTTCTGGTAGAAGAAGACCTGTTCCAGTTAAAGATAGTAACTTTACCATTACCTGTGACATGTTTATAGTAGCGATTGGACAAGAAGCAAACAGGGTTTTGTTAGACAATTTCACTGAACTTGAGTTGAATAAATGGGGTTATATAAAAGCAGATCCAGAAACTGGAGCAACCTCTGTAGAAGGGGTTTATGCAGGTGGAGATATAGTTACAGGTGCCGCTACTGTTATAGAAGCGATGGGGGCTGGTAAGAAGGCTGCTAAAGCTATTGATGAATATGTATTCTCTAGAATCAAGGAGAGAAAGAGTTAATGGATTTTGAGCTAGCACGTAAGAGAATGGTTCATGAACAGCTTGAACTAAGAGGGATAACTGATAGGAAGGTTTTGGATGCTTTTCTAAAAGTGGAGAGGCATCTTTTTGTGCCTGAGAATGTTAAAGAGTACGCATATGAAGATTGTCCTTTACCCATCGGGGAGGGGCAGACTATTTCTCAACCGTATATGATTGCTTTAATGTTGCAACATTTGAATTTAGATGAAAATGATGTTGTTTTGGAAATTGGTACAGGGTCTGGTTATCAAACAGCATTATTAGCTGAAATAGTCAAATTTGTGTATTCGATAGAAAGGAGTGAAACTTTAGCTAAAAGGGCTAAAGAAATACTCGAAGACTTGGATTATAAGAATATAAAAATTTATGTTGGAGACGGAACAAAAGGATGGCCAGAAGAGGATATTAGTTTTGATAAAATTATTGTTTCTGCAGGGGCACCTGACGTTCCTGAACCATTATTTAATCAATTAAAAGTTGGCGGAAGAATGGTTATTCCAGTAGGGTCAAGACATTATCAAACTTTATTGATAGTTACTAAAATGGAAGATTTAAGTATGAAAAAGGAATTTGCAGGAGGATGTACTTTTGTTCCACTTGTTGGCGAGTATGGCTGGAGTGGATAGAATGTAATGTTGTTTAGACCAACCCCCTTCAAGAACAAATAAGATCCTTGAAGGGGAATTTACACAATTTTATTTGTAGAAAGATGTGATATTATTGCTGTTCTGCAACAGTGAAGGTAATGGTTCCGATTTCTACTTGACCTCTAAAATATTTGAGATCAGAAACATTTACTGGTGCGACAGTAAGAGTATGTACATCTGATGCGTCTTGAGTAGGTTCACCTGTGATTGAATTTGGTGATGTAAGGAGATCTACTTCACCGAACATAAGTTTTACAGTTTTGCCGGAGAAATAGGTTGTATCAGCAGTAAATTCTGCTGTAATCACGTAGCTAACATTGGTATCAATGGTTAAGGTAAAGGGTTGTCCATCTACAGTACCTACTACAGAACCCTCTGTTATAGTTGTTGAATAAGTTAACGTAACTGCTGTAGTACTGAGATCTACAGTTGCCCAAGGTTCGCCTTCTGCATTAACTGTTAGTGTATTTCCAGGATTCCAGTCTGCTGTTAATTGTCCAAAAACAAGTCCTGCCATACACAAAATCATTGTGATAATAAAAACAGATAGATACTTTTTCATTTACGATTCACCTCCCAAGTTTTTTTGGTACTTCAAAGCTTTTTAGAACTAAATACTGAGAGCTGATCTTTTCTATTGCCATACGTCTTTTTATAATCTGTTTTATGAAATTAAAGGCATAAATTAAAAGAGAAAAATATTTATAGGTATATTCTATTATGTAATATATTTATTTATTTATAAATAACTTTGAGTTACAGTATTTAGAATATTATGTTAATAATATTAAGATTTAGATTGTTTTTATAAACTATTTATTATTTGTTTACGATATTCTTTGAATAGGTAATTATTTTAATTCAATGTATATATTAATAGCATGTTGTTTACTTGCTTTCAACTTGATATTTGTAATAAATTTAGATATAATCTAAATAATTGTTTTTTTTATTATAAAAATACAGGAGAGCTTTAATATTGAAAAAACGTCATCCTATGGTTGATACCTTAATAAATTTAAAAGGTAATCCAAAAGTTTGTGTACTAACTGAGCCTTTATGGGGTATACCGTATAATTTATATTTGCCATATGCTTCGATATACATGCATTCGTTAGGTCTAGGAGATGTGCAGATTGGTATTATAACGAGTATAGGATTGGTTTTTCAGATTTTATTTGCCTTGTTGAGTGGAGCGATTACTGATAAACTAGGCAGAAGGAAAACAACTTTTATATTTGATATTATAGCCTGGAGTGTTCCGTGTTTAATTTGGGCTTTTGCAAAAAACTTTACGTATTTTTTAATAGCTGCTATAATCAATAGTGTTCATAGGGTAACTGCTAATTCTTGGATGTGTTTAATGGTTGAGGATGCACAAGAAGAAAAGTTAGTACATATTTATTCTTGGGTGCATATTTCAGGATTAATAGCCGCTTTTTTTGCACCTATTGCAGGAGTATTTGTGGGAAAGTTTAGTGTTGTACCTGCTGTAAGGATTTTGTATTTAATCGCTTTTGTTATGATGACGCTAAAATTTGTTATTTTGTATATATTTTCACATGAAACTAAACAAGGTCAACGAAGAATAGAAGAAACAAAAGATGAAAGTGTATTTTCTTTGTTGAAGCAATACGGCGATGTATTCAAAATTATTAAAAATTCTCCTGAAACGTTGTTAGCTTTTGGAATATTGTTGGTTATGAGTATAGTTAATATGATAAATAATACATTTTGGCCACTTTTTATTACAGAAAAAGTAGGTATTCCTGTTCAAAATGTGTCGTTGTTTCATCTTTTGCGATCTGCAACCGTTTTAGTTCTTTTTTTCATTGTGGTTCCAAAAATTAATGTTGAACGGTTTAAGTATCCACTTTTAACAGGATTTGGAACCTTTGTAGTTAGCCAATTATTGTTAATTAGCACTCCTTTCAAAGGGTATGCAATTTTAGTTATCAGTACGTTATTAGAAGCGCTCAGTTTATCTCTTATTAATCCTCTTACAGACTCACTTACAGTTATTACTGTTGATCCAAAAGAGCGAGCAAGGATTATGGCAATCTTACATGTGATCATGATCGGATTAACTTCGCCTTTTGGATGGATAGCGGGACTTCTTTCTGAGAAATGGCGTGGGTTACCTTTTGTAGTAAATTTAATACTTTTTGTTATTGGCGCAATTTTCACTTACTATTTAGCTATCGTTCTTGAAAGAAAAAATCACAAAGAAGTGAAGTTTAGCGAAGAATCGTTGAAATGAATCAGGATTTTTAAAAATCCTAATTTGAGAAATAACATATTTCAAGAGGAGGAGATTAATATGTTGAATTCAAGTGAAGAGGCTTCTCCCAAACCAAGGTTAGGTTTTCTTTTAAGGAATGCAAGATTGTTGTCGAAAATGAAAAAGGTAGATAAAGAAGAGATAGAAAAATTTGTTAATTCTATCGAACGTTTCAATCGTTGTGTTGTCCCAGATTTTGAAGAAACCGGTGGACCAATGGAAGAAGGTATGATTTATTTAATGTTTAATTCTGAAAATGGTATGATGCCTATAGACAGTGTTTTTAGACTGTTCTGGGTCAATTCTCCTCAGCTTCGTTTTTCATTTTTAGATTCTTTTTTCATTTCAACGAAATTTACATCTGGAAGATGGGAGAAAAAATTTTCTAAAGCTATTTTCCAGACGTCGAAACACAACTTTCATCAGGAAGTACATGTCGATGAATTTGAAATGATATTTGATGGCGAAATTTCTACAGGATATTCCCTGTATTTCGTTGATAGAAAAAATAACATTTCTGGCCATCTTAAATATGATCCATTAGAAGATGGCGTGATTACATACTTTAACGGTAAGATGGCACTAACTCCTTCTATTGCTCAAAAGGCATACGATATCTTTGCTATTAAGGTAACTGGAAAAATAGAAGTTCAAGGAAAAGAAATTGAAATAAAAGATGGTCGGGGTATTGTTGAACACAGTCTTGGTATATTTTCTGGATACAATATTCATTGTTGGAGATGGTTGAATTTGCAATTTCCAGAGGGTACCCTTCATCTTTTCCATCATCCTATTACAATGGGAAAAGAGGGGATAATAGAAGCTGGGGAAGGAGCTGCCTTAATGGAAGGAAAATGGTACCATTTTTTGCGCGATGAGTTTAAAATCGAAGAAATAGAATATGTACATGATGAAACAATTAATACGGAAATACCTGTGAAGTGGAGAGTTGTTGGTGAACCTTTTGATTTTATTGTAAAAAAGAAAACTCATCTTTCATGGGGAGGTAATATAGGTCCAACTAATGAGTATATAGCTAATTATGTACTTGAAGCAGATGGAAAATGGAAAGGAAAAGAAACTAAAGGTAGTGGTACAATGGAATATCTGTTTCACGTTTAGATTTTTTTTAATTTTGCTGGATATAGAATTTTTCATATTAAGCATAAAAAAGGCGCTTATTTTGAGGTAAATAAATTTATATAATATGAATTTTAGTTTTAAAACAATAAAAATGAAAGTATCTTTTTCAACTCATCTTCTCGAGATTTCCAAATATCCATAAAAATAAAGAAATTGAAGGTTTTTTTGAAAGAAGGAAAAAGTTAATGTGATATAAAATATGGGTAAAAAAGTGAGGCGAGAAGATTATGAATGAAAAGTCTTATCGTAAAACACGCCCTCTTCTGTATGCTTTAGGAATGCTTGGTACGATGATTCCAGGCCGCATGATAGATACTTTTTTAGTGTTTTTTTACAATATTGAGTTGGGAATACCTTTAGCTAAGATTTCATTAATTACACTTTTTGCTACCATATGGGATGCTGTTAATGATCCTCTTTTTGGATATCTTTCCGATCGTACCCGAACAAAAATAGGAAGACGAAAACCTTGGATGATCGTAGGAATGCCTTTGTTTTGTTTATCTTACATTATGTTGTTTTCTCCACATAAACTTGTTCAAAACACTACTTCCCTGATTATTTATTTTGCATTTTTTTCTATTCTTACAGAGACCTTAAGAACTATTATAGATGTTAATTATTATGCCCTATTTCCAGAATTATTTATTGAGGAAAAATCTCGCACGCATGTTAATGCTTTAAGACAAGCTTTTCAAATTGTTGGTATGATAATTGGAGTAACGCTAGCTCCTATAATGATTCAAACATACGGTTATACAATAACCGCCACTTTCATGGTATTAATAGGAATGTTTTTTTACGCAATTGCTACTTTTTCTTCCCATGAAAGACCTGAATATACGGAGAGTCAGATCCCCTCTTTAAAAGAAACTCTAAAAGCAGTGGGAAAGAATAAAAATTTTTGGGCGGTGGGTTTCTCTAACTTCTTTTTTCAAGCTTCGTCCGCTCTTTTATTGCTCAGTATCCCTTATTTTGTAAAATATGCATTAGAACTAAGTGAAGGGAATGCAGCATTTTTAACTGCCGCGGTTTTTGTTTCGGCAATTCCTGCTATGTTTTTATGGACATGGCTAATTAACAAGTTTGGATCGTTGAAAACTTGGAGGGTTTCATTGATTTTCCTCGGAATATCACTTGTTCCGTTTCTTTTTGTGCACACATTAATTGTGTCTATGGTGGCTGGAATTTTTACTGGAGTTGTATTAGCTGGTGTCATTATTAACATAGATCTTGTCTTTTCTAAAGTCATAGATATTGATTCGAAGGTTTCGAACCTTAGAAGAGAAGGTATGTATTTTAGTGCCCTTCAATTTATTGTCCATTTATCAGGATTAGCAAAAAGCTTGGTTTTGCTATTAATTGCGGCGATATTTGGGTTTGTTGATGCAAATAATCCAGGGACTCATCCAGATATTGCATCTCGTTTTATGGTGTCTTTCTTTCCTGCCGTTTTAATGCTTGTTGCCTTTATTATCTCTTTTTTTGTAGATTTCAATGATTCAGACGTTCAAGATTTAGATAATGAGACTTCTTCTTAGAATAAGATTTTATAATTTTATAAAATTAAAGTAAAAATTCCCTGCTTAAGCAGGGAATAATTTTAAATATGAATAATTAGATATTAAAATGGAAAAGTGATTTTGGGTACTTCAAAGGCTCCTATTTTGCTTGGTTCTGAAGGTACTTCTAATTCACCTTGTTTTATTAGATAATTTAGATATTCGATTTCAGCAAAAAATCTTAAAGGAACCATGCTTCTTGTGTATTTCATTGGAGTAATACTTGCTCCATCGTCTTTTAAGCCTAATCTTTGTAATCCTGAAGAGAATGTTCTTGCGGAAAGTGCGCTTCTTATTCCTTCAAACGCTGCGGTATCGACTCTTTTCATTGCAGAGGTTAAAACATATCCTGGAGCCATATGATCTTGATCAACATCTACACCTATTGCAAAATAATTTTTTCCTACTTCATAATATTTGTCAATTATTTTTTCTAAAGGGGCGTTTGATGGTAAACCTAAGAGTGAGGCTCCTTTTTCATGAGCTGCGCTAATTACTCCATTTCCTGTTGGACCTGCTGCATGGAATATAATATCTGCACCTTGTTCCATTTGAGTTAATGCCATGTTCTTTCCTAAAGCGGGATCATTGAATGTGTTTGCATATCCAGATAGGACTTGGACATTATCATTATGAATTTCGTTGTATACTTTAACGCCTGCAAGATAACCAGCCTCAAATTTAGTTACTGCAGGTACTGCAACACCACCAACAAATCCAACTTTTCCAGTTTTTGTGGTTGATGCAGCGAGATATCCTGCTGCAAAGCTTGCTTCGTGTTCGTTAAAGACGTAGCAAGCAACGTTGGATGGTATGATTTGTCCAGGAGAAGGTTCTATGTCTATTCCTATAAATTTTATATCAGGGAATTGAGGAGCTACATTAAAGAGAACGTCTGTCATCATAAATCCAACAGCAATGACAACATCAGAGTTATTTGCTGCACTGGTTAAATTTGGAAGGTAATCTGTTTGTTCTTTTGAAACGAGTACCTCAATTTCTATACCAAGTTCGTCTCTTGCTCTTAAGACACCTTGCCATGTTCCGTCGTTAAAGGATTTGTCACCGATTCCTCCTACGTCAGTTACCATAGTTGCTTTGAATGCAAAAGAAACTGAGAGTAGCATGACAACAGTTAACACCATACTGATTAACTTTTTCATGTTACTTGCCTCCTTCTAGTAATTATAATTGCAATCTGTAAGACAACCCTGTAAGTCATCTTACTTTTTTGGCTCTAGCTTCTATAAGAATATATTGTATGAATTTTACTTGTTATTTGTTATTTCATTTTTTCGTATTCTTCAGCAACTTCTATGAAAAATGTATCTAGATCTTCATTTACTATAAATGCACCCTTATCTTGAGGTAAGTATGAAGTTGAGACAGTCCCTTTTGTTACTACAACTATTTTTCCTTTGGTGAGCGAAGGTAAAAAAGCAGCTGGCATAACAGTTAATGATGAGCCAAGGACAAGTACTAAGTCTGAACGTGTCATTATTTTTTCTGAAACACCTAGATATTTTACAGGTTCACCAAAAAAGACGATGTCAGGTTTTATAATTCCTCCACATTTATCACATTTTGGTATGCTTTCTTGCTGCATTTTTTTGCTTAAGTCTGCCTGTGTGTAATGTTTTCCACATTTTAAACAGTAATTGTCCCAACATCCTCCGTGTATTTCGTATACTTTTTTTGAACCGGCTTTTTGGTGTAATGAGTCTATATTTTGGGTTATTATGCCTGAAAGTTTGTTTTCCTCTTCTATTTGAACTAGAAATTTATGCGTGAAAGTTGGTTCTGCTTGTTGAATCATTTCTAGAAAGGTTTTGTGAAATTTGTAGAATAAAGAAGGGTCTTCGTAGAAGTAATCTATATCAAATATGCTTTCGGGATTTTGTATGTTTGCTCTTGTGTATATTCCATTAGGTCCTCGGAAGTCAGGTATGCCAGAATTTGTTGACATACCTGCTCCACTTAATACAGCTATATTTTTCGATCTGTAAATTAGTTCTGCACATTTTTTGGCTAAATCTGTCATTTGTTGTCACCTCTATGTTTTACTACTTGTACCAAAGGGGGAGAGGGCTCCGCCCTGTTACCGTTATAAATTCAAAAACGATAATTTGCAATTGCAACTTTTTGGTACTTGTACCGAGGGGAGAGGGCTCCGCCCTGTTACCGTTATAAATTCAAAAACGATAATTTACAATTGCAACTTTTTGGTACTTGTACCGAGGGGAGAGGGCTCCGCCCTAGACCCGTTATAAATTCAAAGACTTACTTTTAGAAAATCTTCATTTCTAAAGTCCTTATTATTTTGATTATTAGTTTTTAAATAGTTTAGAAGAGTTTTCGCTGCAATCATAGGTCCTTCTTCTTCAAAGCCGTTAATTCCTAGTTGAGTTCGTAATGTCCCAACTTTGACGCCATTTTCCATCATAGCTTCCATGTATTTTCTAGCAATTTTTTCGTGTTTGTCCTTTCTTTGTACTGCCCCAAAAGGATTTGCAAAGTAACTGTGGGTTAGTCCCTTTTCTGATGTGGTTCCTTTAGCAATTCTTGTTCCACTTGAAAATACTTTCAATGCTTTATCTATGTCTTCAAAAAATTCAATTACTTCATGATTTTCGTCAACAGGTTCGTAATTGTTTGCATAAAAGAAAAAGTCTATTTTAGTTGGTTTTATTATTTCCTCATAGTTTGAATAAGGAACAATTACTCTTGCGTTTGTTTCATGTGGGTTCATAAATATGCTCCTATCCATAGTTGAGTATGCATATCCAGGTTGTAGATCATCGAGTCTTACAAATGCACCTGTTTCAGTTCCATATGCAACAACAGTACCGTCTTCTAAAATATCTAGGGAACCCATATCATCTATAATGATGTTAACTTCTGAAACTTGTTCTCTAATTCTGTTTAATGCTTCAATTGTTTCTGATTTTCCCGCGCCACTATCTCCAACAAGCATTATGTTATATGAAGTTTTATCTCTTAGTTTTACTTCTGCGAGTGCTCCGTGTATGGGAAGTCTACCTTCGTCTATTACAAGCAAGTTATGTATAGTTAAAATCATTTTTTTCATGTAACCAAAATAGTCAACGGAAGGGTCATTTCCTACTAGTCCTACATATGTTCCGTCATCTTCATGGTAGATTATTCCGTTAAAATCTTTTTCGTTTTCAAAGAAACTTTTGTCAATACCGAAAATATATATTCCGTCAGGCTTATCGGAATTTAATGTTCCAAAATTAGCAAATTCAAATAAGTTTGCGAGTCCTGCAGCTAAGGCAAAGTATTCTTTATGAACTACAACATATATAAGTTTGGTATGGACATAAATAGGAAATACTAACCATTCGTCAGTGTTTTTAATATCAACTTTATGTAGAATGGGTTTGTCTACTACCTTGAATAGTCCACTTCGTTTGTTTGAACGAGTATAGAAGATTACAGGAGGTTCTAATATAATACTCCAAACAAAGTACATATTGTATATGAAATCAGCGTTGTGAATCTTGGCTTGTGGTTCAAAGTCAATTTTGTCTAATATAAAATTGGCTTGTGCACCACTTGGTAGTTGCCTTAATATTTTAGTTCTTTTATCTGAAACATTGATGAGTATTTGTCTGTATGTTTCTAGTACTAAACTTTTTAAGTCGTAATTATTTTTTACTAGAGTTATTTGTTTATGAATTCTAGTTTTTGGATTTTCACTGAATGGGTCTTTTTTTATCATGAATCTATGCTTAGATCTCCACAGATTAAATGTGTTTTCAATAAACAACGTTAGAATTTGTCGGTACGGTACAAGTTTTGGAAAACTAAAATAAGAAGATGCATCTAGACTTTCTAGAGTATTAGCTGAGATAGCTAATAGTAGTTGAACAATTTGTTCAATATCGTACTTTTCAGCAATGTCTGTTTTTTCTGGGTTTTTTAAAAATAATTGAAAAAAGCTCTGAAAGCTGCTATGAGATTCTTCTGCATCGTTAATTAGCTCGATTATCAATTCTCGTAAATATTTGGAGTTTAATATTTGAGCGATGTTTGTGTATGATACTTCACCCGGAATAATTTTTGTTCTCTCAAAAAGCATAATTATACGCCTCCACTTTGGATATATATTGATTAACCCTCAATTGACAATATCTGAATTATATGAGCTTTCTCCAAAAATTTTTGAAAAAAGGTCTAAAACTTCTTTTAGTCCTTCTTTTGTTTTTGATGAGAAAGGTATATATATATAATCGCCGTAGACAGACAGGCTTTTTTTTATTTGTTCGAGCATTCTTTTTCTTTCGGATGTTTTTAGTTTGTCAACTTTTGTTAAAATAATAATGAAAGGTATTCCTAAATCTCTAAGCCATTCAATCATTACATAATCTAAATCTTGAGGTAAATGTCTATGATCTAATAGTAAGAATACCATATTTAGATTTAGCCTTTGATTGAAATATGCTTCAAGTAGTATGCTCCATCGTTCTTTTTCCTGTTTTGAAACCTTTGCAAAACCATATCCAGGTAGGTCTACAAAGTAGTATATGTCGTTTACTAAATAATAATTGATAGAACGAGTTTTACCTGGAGATGAGCTAACTTTTGCAGCATTTATTCCTAATACTGTATTTAAAAAGCTAGATTTTCCAACGTTTGATCTTCCTGCGAATGCAATTTCCTTTTTATCTAAGGGTGGAAGGTCTTTAGCTTCATATACTGTTTTTATTAATTTAGCATTGGTGATTCTCATGTCTTTCCTCCTAACTGTTATTTCTTGCTTTCTATTAAGGTTAGAGTGTTTATTTAGTAATTTATTTTTGAGAAAAAATATACTATCTCTTTGGGTTTATTATACTATATTTTCATTTTTTATTCTAATAACAAGGTAGTTGGCTATTGATCATGCATAGAATTTTTATCTTACTGTTGAAAATTTACCATTGTAAATTAATCCACCTAATATATATAACTTTTCCTTTATTTACTGTAATTTTTACTTGATTTTGGATTGCTTGATTGCTTATTCCTAAAGACTTGAAATTATTAATATTTTCATTAGTTAGGGGATATTTAAATCCTTCTAAAGTTAATCCTTCAACAGGTTCTCCTATTCTTATTATAGACCATGTTTCACCTGGTATTGCTTCTTCAATTTTTTCTTTATTAACAATTCCAACTTTTACATTTTCTTCAAGTATTACTGGATTTAGTTCGATGTATTCTGCTAAAAGGTATATAGATGCAATTTCTTGATCTATTCTGTTTCCAAATACGCATGAGATGACTACATCTTTTTCGTTTTTTTCTTTTACATACATTAAGGCTAATTCAGTATCAATTTCATCTTTTTCTCTTGGATAAGTTATAATTGTTGTTTTGTTTTCATGAGCCCATTGTATGTCTTTTGGATTTGCTGAGTCCAGATCTCCTATCAGATAATTTGGAGGGATATTCAACTCTCTATATATTTCTATTCCAGAGTCACATGCTATTGTTAATGATGCTTTATGGATTTCTTTTTTGTAAAAATCTAAAGAACTTCTTCTTTCAGCGCCTGATATTATATAGACTATTGTTCTCGCCTCCTGTTAGCAGTTATTTTTAAAAGACGCCCTTTAAGGGCGTCTTTATTTAGATTAATTTTTAGCGGTGATGCTATATTTATAATTTTTTTATTTCTGCAAATGTTTTGTACATATTGTTAGCTATAAGAATGGGTGTTACATAGTAACTTGTATGGTCGATTGATAAGTCTCGGGCAGTTTTGTATACGATATATGTTCCGAGGATAGAGGCCTCTAGAGGGGTTAATCCTTGAGCCATGAATGACGCTATTACTCCTGATAATAGGTCACCAGAACCGCCTTTTGCCATGCTTGTGTTTCCTTCAACATTAAAAAAAGTTTTGACTCCATCTGTAATTATAGTAGTTGATGATTTAAAAACTATATTGGTGTTTATTTTTTTTGCAACGTCTTCTAATGAAAATATATCATTCTTTAGATTTTTATATATCTTTTGGAACTCGCCTACGTGTGGTGTTATTACACAATTTTTATTTAGTTTTACATTTTCTCTTAGAGTGACTATAGCATCTGCATCTAGTAAAATAAGCTTTGAGTCTAGATAATTTTCTATTACTTTTAAAACAAAATCAATAGCTTTTTCGGTCATGCCTGGTCCCATAAGTATAACGTTAGCTTTTTCAATATCTGGTCTAACAGTTGATATATCTTTTTCTTCAAAATAATCTTTTTTAAGCGATCTGTAGATAATAGAAGGTTCAATAGATAAAATTTGAGAGGAGTCACCAGGTGTTATTAATTTCACTAAACCTGCTCCACTTCTTTGTGCACCTATTGCGCTTAGAATAGGGGCACCAGGATATTTGGAGCTACCAGCTAGTATTAAAACCGTTCCAAATGTATATTTATGCGAATCTTCGGGTCTTTTAGGAAGTAATGTACTGCAAATTTTTTTGTCAATTAAATCTCTGTTTAAACTATTTAGATATTGAATATCAAAGGAAAGTGGTGCAACTTTTATTTGACCGCAATATTCTTTTCCAGGATTTAGCAGATGTCCAAATTTTAGAGCTCCAAAGGTAACTGTTTGATCTGCTTTTACTGCAACCCCTTTTATTTCTCCTGTGTCAGAATCTATTCCTGAAGGAATGTCAATTGATATAATTTTTGCACTTGATTCATTAATTTTTTCTATTACTTCTTTCATTTGTCCTTTAATTGTTCCTTTTAGTCCTAGACCTATTAGTCCATCAAGGATAAGATCATAATATAGATAATCAATGGGTTCTTCTCCATATTTATAGGTTGTTATGTCATACTTGTTTGCTATTTCTAGTTGTTTTTTAAAGCCTTCACTTCCTTCGGAAGGATCTCCTACAATTAAAAGTTCAACATTGTATCCCCGATTTTTTAGAATTCTTGCAGCAGCAATTCCGTCTCCACCATTGTTACCTTTTCCAACTACGGTTAAAATGGAAAATGGATAAAATGTTTCAGCTACATCAGCTACAGCAAATGCGGCTTGTTCCATGAGTGTTTCTTCAGATATTCCTTTCAATATAGTCGCTTCATCTAATTTTTTTGCTTCTGAAGAAGTAATTACTTTCATTTTTATCCCTCTCTATTTAAAAATTTTAACAAGCATGAATTGTATGATTGAGGATTTTGATACGATGCTTTGTATTTATTTTAGCATTGGTTTATTAGTACATTATTTGTTTATGTTTAAGATAAGACTATTTTTAGTACACATTTCTTCAGTTTTTGGACCATATGAGATGTAGTCAATATCGATTTCAGTTTTTTCTTCAATAAAAGATATAAATTTTAGAAAATTAATATCATTAGTATCTGACCAGCCATCAAGTTCTTCGTAAATAGGTTTTGCAACAAAAAAATCATAAGAGGAAGACGGAATATCTTTGATTTCTTCTTTTATTGAATATTTAGTACACACCTTTATTTTTTCAATTCCATTAAGAACGTCTGCTTTTGTAATTACTAAACCAGTCAATCCAGATCTAATTTTGGCGTATCTTAATGCTGGTAAGTCAAGCCAACCTATTCTTCGAGGTCTTCCTGTGGTTGCTCCGTATTCTCCACCTTTTTGTCTTAGAACTTCAGCTTCATCGCCAAAGATCTCGGTTGGGAATGGACCTTCTCCTACTCGGGTGGTATATGCTTTTAACACTCCATAAACATTATCAAGCTCAAAGGTAGAGAATCCAACTGATGAAACTCCATGAGCCATACATGAGGAGGAAGTCACAAACGGATAGGTTCCAAAATCGAGGTCTAATAAAACTCCTTGTGCACCCTCAAATAATACAGATGTACTTCTAAAAACTTTTCCCATTTCTATTGCACTAGCATAATTAACGTTGAGTTTTTCTAGTTTTCTTCTGGCATTGATTAAATAATTAAAAACTTCTTCTTTGGTGCTTTTTAGTTTGTTTCCATAGTAATTTTGTTTTAAGTAATATATATTTTCTAGTCTGTCTTCAAGTAATTTTTCATCAAATAAATAATATAGTTTTATACCTTCTCTTGATACTTTGTCAGTATATGCTGGGCCTATCCCTCTTTTTGTTGTTCCTATTGGGTTTCTTCTCATTGATTCTATAATTTCATCTTCTTCTTTGTGCCATGGGAGAACTAGAAATGTTTCTAGATCTATATAAAATCGGGAGGAAATACCCGGAAAATCATTTTCTAGGATATTAAGCTCGTCAACAAGTTTATCTAGATCTAATACCATTCCAGCACCTAAAAAACCTTTTGCGTCAGAATTAGGCTTTATTGAGGGTAGCATATGATTGACATATTTTTTATTCTGATAGTAGATTGTATGTCCTGCGTTTGCTCCCCCAGAAAATCGTACGATCCACTCATAATTATCAGAAAAGTAGTTGACAACCTTCCCTTTTCCTTCATCTCCCCATTGAGCACCAACAATAGCCATCTTTTCCATATTTTTTAGCACACAGTCGATATTTTAAGTTTAAGTGTGCACTCCTCCTTTCGTTAATAGTGATATCTTTCGTTATTTAGTATTTTGTTAATTCTAAAGAGCTGTTCTAATAAGATTAATGTCGCAAATTCGTGAGTAAAAGTTAGTTTTGATAGAGATAGTGTTTTGTTTGAATATTCAAAAATTTTTTGAGAATGACCTAAAGGTCCACCGATTATAAAATTGATATACTTTCTCCCACAAGTGCTTTTTATATTGTCATATAGATTTGCAAATTCTACAGAGGTTAAGCTATCTCCATTTTCGTCTAAGACAATATTATATGAATCAGGTAGGTATTTTTGGATCTTCTCGAAATCTTTATCTTTATAGTCTTTTTCGGGTATTTTGTTTAAATCTCCAGATAATGGAAGTTGAATGAGTTGAACCTTTTCATATTTACCGATCCATTTTAAATATTGTTTAGTACCATTTATTATATAGTTAGTTTTTAGAGGTCCTACTAGTATTATTCTTGTCATTTCTTTATTCTTTTGGGTTTTTAGATTTACATGGTTGACTATTCAATAATAATTTTTCTTCTATGGTAAATAGCTCTCCATCTAGGTTTCCAATTAGTGTTTTAAAAGAATTTAAAAAGATTTTTCCAGTTATAGGAGTTGGAAGTGAAACCCTTTCTATTTCACAACCAAAGTGTTGTATTACTTTTTGAACTTGGTTGTAGAGTAAATAAATTGAAATTTCTCCTTCTTTTGCGTTGATACTAATTGAAAATTTACCATTTTGTTTTCTTATTAAAAAAACGTTAACTGGTGCGTATAATGATAATTCTTGTTGTATCTGTTCAGCTAACCATCTATCTGTTGTGTTAATATGAAAATCAAGAGTTATTAAAAAGTCTCTTACTCCAATTATTGTTGCTCCCGCAGTAGGATGAGGTTTTGATGGACCATAATCTGGTTTCCATTCGGGTAGTTTCATCTTTTTTTCTAGAAATTCAAATTCACCTTTTCTTATGTTATTTATGTTTTGTCTTTCTTTATAACGTGCAGATTTTTCGTAAAGGTATACTGGTAAATTAAAATCATTAGAAATTTTTTGTGAAAGTTTTTCTACTAAATAGTTGGCTTCTTCAAAATTTACCCCTATTAGAGGTACAATAGGAACTACGTCTACAGCACCAATTCTGGGATGATGCCCGGAATGTTTGGTTAAATCAATTTTTTCTATGCATATTTTTACAGTTTCATAAAGGAAACTATCAATTTCTGATATGTCTCCAACGATGCTGATAAAACTTCTGTTAAAATATTCGTCACTTTTACAGGAAATAAACCATACCTTATCAAAGTTATCAGCTAGGTTTTTGATTTGCCTTATTAATTCACTGTTTCTTCCTTCACTAATGTTTGGTAAAGTTTCTATCAGCTTCAATAAAATCACCCCGTTATTTGCTTTTCAATCATTAATCCTTTTGTAGCTAAACCCAAGATTAACGAAAAAGTTAAAATAGAGGTTCCACCATACGAAATTAAAGGCAAAGGGATTCCAGTAACGGGTAGCAATCCTAAATTCATTCCTATATTCTGAAAAACATGAAAAAAGATGAGAAAAGAGGATCCTACATAATAGTATTTCCAAAAAAGATCGTTGCTTTTTTTATAGCCAACGTAAAGTCTCCAAATTATTATGGCATACAATAATATTATAAAAGATATCCCTATAAACCCAAATTCTTCTCCAATAACCGATAGTATAAAGTCAGTTTCACTTTCAGGAACTGAACCACTTAGGTTCATGTATCCATTCATGTAACCTTTACCAAACCATCCACCTGATCCAATGGCTTTTATTGCTTGATCTGTATTATAAAAATATGTTAATGTGTATTGTTCGGGAAATAGAAATCCAAGAATTCTACCTTTTTGATATTCTTTCATATTCATGAAGATTATTGGTGCGCTTATTATACCAAGTCCTAATGTATATTGCCACAATTTTTCAAATTTTCCAGAGATGAAAACAAGAACAAACCATGTAGTAAGTACTATAACTGTAGTACTAAAATCTGGTTCTTTGTACAACAAAACACTGGAGATTAGTGTAATAAAAGAGGCAAAATAAAAAGTTTTTAGGTCTTTTTCTGATAAAATATAACTGAAATATATGAGTAAAAATAATTTGAACAGTTCAGATGGTTGAAATCCAACAGGTCCAACTCTAATCCATCTTCTAGAACCACTAATTGGAGGCATGAAAAGTACTAATATTAGCAAAAAGAATGAAAAATAAAATAATATTGGTGCGGTTATTTTTATTAATCTTTCAGGAATGAAAATTGTCAGAAAAAAACCACTAATTCCAATTATCATCCACATTAGTTGTTGTTTTTCTATTCCTTCTAAAGAACTATTTAAAACAGCACTTTTTATGGCAAAGTATCCAATAATCAGCAAACAAATGTAACTTATAATCAAAAAGAATTCAATGCCTTTGATTCTTTCATTTTTTCCTTCGAATAAGGCAGTTTTAAAAAATGCCATAAATTAGGTGTGACCTCCAATTCAATAGTATTATCTATATTTGTTTAAAAGAAAAAAGAAAATTGATAAAAATAAAATATAATATATTTTTATAATTTAATTGAATATGTTTGAAAATCAATGTATATAAAGAAAAATAAACCTATATTTAAATAGGAGTTAAACATTATTATTATATCATAATAAAGCTATAATTTTGAATTTCTAAAAGATGTGGTAAAATTAGATTAAGTCAGTTTCTGAGCAGTTATACAAATAATTTCTAAGACATAATTCAATAGTATTCAGACATTGATGTTCTTTTAAGGTAAATAATTTAAATTAAACGATCTTTGGAGGTTTTTGAATAATGATAGGTGATAATATTATTGTTTTAGATAAGGTTCCTTCTACTAATAAATTTTTAAAAGACAATTGGCAAAAATTTCCTTCCGAAACAGTTGTATGGGCGCTTGAACAGACTGAAGCATACGGTAGAAAGAAGGATAAATGGTATGCACCTTTTGGAGGATTATGGTTTTCTGTCTTATTTAAACCTCGTAAGAGACCTTTGATTCCTTATTATTATGTTAGAATGTATTCTTTAGCTGTAGTAGATTTGTTAAAAAGAAGATACAATCTCGAAGCAATTATTAAATGGCCAAATGATATCTTAGTAGATGAGAAAAAAATCTGTGGTATTTTAGGAGAAAGTATCTACAGTGGAGATAAACCAAGTTGTGTTATTGTTGGTGTCGGTATGAATGTAAATAATGATCTTACTGAAGATTTATCATCTTCTGCTGTTTCTTTAAAACAATTAATTGGAAAGGAAGCTACTCTAAATAAAATCCTTAGGGAAATAAATCATATTGCTTATCATTCATATTATTTAAAATATTTTAAGCCTAAAACTATTTCAAACTTAACGAAAATTTGGATTAATAATTTAAATATTAAAAAAGGTGATAAAATTAGATTAAAAACGTTGTCTGGTAAAATTGTGATTGGAGAGTTAGTAGATATTAAATCAGATTATCTAAAAATTCTAGATGATAAAGGCGAAATAAAAGAATACAATTCCGGGGAAATTAGTGTTATAATTTAATAAATAAAGCACTAGAGGAGGTTAGTAATGGCAATTCATGTACTAATTGAAGAAGATAAGATTCAGAAAAAGGTTAGAGAAATTGGAAAAAATATCACAGATTATTATAAAGATAAAACAGATGAAATTATTGCTGTTTGTGTTTTGAAAGGTTCTGTAAATTATTTTAGTGATTTAGTTAAAAATATAGATTTAGATGTAATTTATAACTTTATTCAAGTTTCTAGTTATTCTGGAGAGATTACTACTGGTGTAGTTAAAGTAAAAAGTTGGTTGGATGAGCCTTTAGAAAATAAACATGTTTTGATTGTAGAAGATATTATAGACACCGGAAATACTTTGAAATATATTATTAAATATCTTCAGAGGCAGAATCCGCTTTCAATCGAAGTTACTTCCATTGTTGTAAAAAAAGCGCATGAACATGGTATTGATGTTAAATTTCCAGGTTTTTCTATTGAAGATAAATTTGTTGTTGGTTATGGTTTGGATTATGAAGAAAAATATAGAAATCTTCCATATATTGGCTATATTATCTGAGGAGGTAGAAAGAGATGAACATTGAAGAATATGTAAGAAAGGTTCGAGAAGCTGCTAAGTATATTCGAGATAAAATAGATAAGAAACCAAATATTGCTATTATCTTAGGTTCGGGTTTAGGCAAAATTGCAGATAACTTAAAAAATGCGATTTCTATTCCGTATTCTGAGATTCCAAATTTTCCTCGTTCAACTGCTCCTGGACATAAAGGTGAACTCTTAATTGGAGAATTACAGAATAAAACAGTTATGTTAATGAACGGAAGATTTCATTATTATGAAGGATATTCTATGAAAGAGGTTACATTTCCAATTAGAGTAATGCAGGAAATGGGGATTGAATATTTGATAGTTACTAACGCTGCGGGCACTCTTAACCCTGATTTTCAAGTGGGCATACCTTGCATAATAACTGATCAGATTAACTTCTTTGGAGACAATCCATTAATGGGTCCGAATTATGATGAATGGGGTCCGAGATTTCCAGATATGACAGAAGTATATACAAAGTCCTTAGTTAATGAAGCATTTAAAGCCGCAAAAAAATTGAACATTCCAATTTATTCAGGAGTTTACTTGGGATTAAGTGGTCCAACATTTGAGACACCCGCTGAAATGAGGATGATGAGAAACTTTGGTGCAGATTTAGTAGGGATGTCAACTGTTCCAGAGGCTATTGTTGCTAGACATGCAGGGATAAAACTCTTGGGTATTTCCGCAATTACTGATAAAGCTGTACCAGAACAACTACAAGAAGTTAGTGCAGAAGAAGTATTAAGGGTTGCAGAAGAAACTGGAGGAAAAATTGCAGATATTATCATGGAAGTAATAAAATCTTTGTGATTTTTACAGGGGTTTATTTATTTCCTTCAATTTTTATTAGAGGGTGTTTATCTTGAAAAAGATTTTCTCAACAATCCTTTTTTTAATATTGTTTGTGCATATCTTTTCTTTTTATGATATGTATGATTATTTATTTATGAAGCCAGGTACGCATTTTGAATATAATGCAAACCACCTAGGAGAAATGGGGTTTGAAATATATACTGTTTATAAATACCCTCTAATGGATTCAAATAAACTGCTTGAGTCTGTTTGGTCACAACCAAGGTCTTTGATTGGTGGACAGATGGCAGTAGAGTCTAGTTATTACACTCATGCAATTTCTTCATCACAAGCTATGGGATTGTTGCAATTAAAAAATACTACTGCAACAGATGTTTATGTTTACAACTTATTTGATCCATATGATAACTTAAAAGGTGCTTTAGAGTATCATGGATATCTTAGAAGGTTGTTTAATGATGAAAAATTGCAATTGGTAGCTTACCATGACGGACCTACAGCTGTTATGGCTGGGGTTATTTCGCCTGGTGGAGAAGCCTATTATCAAAAAGTAAAAAAGGCTCAAGAATCTTATAAAAATACCAAAATATATTCTCCTTATTTTTTAAAAGGCGGTATTTATTTTGATAAGAATCGTGTTTTAACCACTGATTTGGCAGGAGGTATTGCTTATCGTAAACTTGAACTATATGGAGATGTATCATTAGGTATAAATACAAATCAATTAATTGATTCAAACACTAATTTTTTAGATTTTGGTTTTGATTATTCTTTACTTTATGCGCCAAGGACCTATTTTGCCTTTGGGTTTTCAGGGGACCCATTACCTAGTAACTTGATTTTTAGAATAGGATTTCCTTGGCAAAATTTTATTTTGACTGTGTTTGATAATCCACAGATAATATACAAACATCAGTTGACAAAAAACTTTGCTACAAGAATCTCTTTAAGTACTGATAAGCTACTCCTTTCCGGATATTATACTATTTCAAACTTAGATTTATTTGTGGGTTATGAGATTTTTGATAAAAGTATAAATGTTGGATTTAGAATAAGATAGAGGGAGTATACTATGGAGCAATTTCTAGTTAAAATTAAGGAATGGTGGAATAAACAAGAAAAAGAAAGAAAAATAATTTATATAGTTTCTATTGTGGCTGTTATTGTTTTGATAATTGTTTTTTCAATGATCGCATCAAAGAAAAAATACACATTTTTGATAGGTGGACTGGATCAAGCAAGTTCAGGAAATATTATTCAAAAACTCGAAGAAATGGAAATTATATATAAGGTAGATAGTGCGGGTAATATATATGTTGCAGATCAGAATGTTGCTGAATTACGAATGAAATTGGCCTCCCAAGGTATTATAGGTTTTAACGTTCAGGGGTACGAACTTTTACGAGAGCAAGGTTTTGGAGCAACTAGCTATGATAAACAAGTTAATTATCAAATTGCTTTAGAAGGTGAGCTCACTAAAAGTATTTCTTCTCTGCAGGGTATTAAAGCTGCTCGAGTTCATTTGGTTATTCCACCGAGAACTTATTACCAAGTTGGCGATAATCCTGAGCCTTCTGCATCTATTCTTTTAATATTAAATCCAGGAGTAACAATAACTTCTGATCAGGTTAAGGCTATTATTAATCTAGTTTCTGGTTCAGTTCAGGGTTTAAAACCTCAAAACGTGAAAGTTGTAGATAATTATTCTAGAGATCTTAGCTCTCAAGTTATGATTGGTGAGGGAATTGAAAGTGCTAATTCAAAGTTTAAATTAAAAACCGAAGTAGAAAACTATTATTCTAAAAAACTTGAAAGTAGTTTACAATCAGTTTTTGGCTTGGGAAATGTAGTCGTTGTTTCAGAGATAGATCTTAATTGGGAAAAAATTGAGCAGGAAGAACGAAAGGTGGAACCTGTTGTAGAAGAAGAGGGCATTATTTTAAGTCAACAAACCCGTACTGAGCAAAGTGGGAATCGTTCTACTGTAAGTGGTGTTCCTGGCGTTGATTCAAATATTCCACCCTATACTTATCAAACACCTCAAGATTCTGGAGACTATTATAGTAAATCAGACATCATTACAAATTATGACGTGAATGAAATATATAGAAAAACTGTTGAAGACAAACAAGGTCAGATTTCTAATAAAAGTTTTACAGTTTTCATTGATTTTTCTAGTATAGGAATAGAAAATTCTGAAGATTTGAAAGCTCAAATAAGAAAAAGTGTTTCAACAGCTTCAGGTACACCTGAAGCTAATATATCTATTCTAGACGTACCTTTTAATAGGGAAAGTGAGATTCTAAGAGCTCAAATTGAAAATGAGCTGCTACAAAAGAGGAAAAGAATTGCAAACATTACTATTTTAATAATATCTTTGATAGTTTTAGTAGTATTAGTTATTATTGTTAATAGGATTGTAAAATCCAGGAAAGCTGCAAAATTGATTGAAGAAAGGAAGAAGCAACTAGAGTTACAGGCAGAAGAGGTAATGAAAGAAACCGGTAGAGTACCTGCTGAATTGACTCCAGAGCAACAAATGATAAAAGAAATTGGAGAACTTGTTGATTCTAAACCGGAAGAAGTTGCAGATATTATTAAGATATGGCTTAGAAGTCAGTAGTCCATTAGATAAGCTGGAAATTAATTTTTGAGGAGAATTTAACATGGCTGAAAGAGGAAAAGGTTTGAATGGTGTAAAAAAGGCTGCGATAATGTTAGTTCTTTTAGGACCTGAGAAAGCTAGTAAAGTACTTAAAAAATTAGATGATGCAGAAGTAGAAGAATTGACTTTGGAGATAGCTAATTTGGAAAAAATAGATGAAGAAACTCAAAAAGCTATTTTATCGGAGTTTTATGAGTACGCAAAAGCGAAAGACTATTTGAGTACTGGTGGCGTTGAATATGCAAAAAAACTTCTAGAAACAACATTTGGTCCTGAAAGAGCAATAGATATTATAGATAGGCTTGTTTCAAATTTACAAGTCAAACCTTTTGATTTCCTTAGAAAAGTTGACGTTGCCCAGTTAGTAAACGTTTTACAAGATGAACACCCTCAGACTGTGGCTTTAATTCTTTGCTACCTTCCACCTCAAGTTGCTGCTAAGGTAATCGCAGAGCTTCCTGAATATTTACAGGTTGACGTAATAAAAAGGATATCTACCATGGATTCATCAAATCCGGATATCGTCAAGGAGATTGAAAATAAATTAAAAGATAGATTATCTGCTTTCACCGTTCAATCTTTTTCTCAGGTTGGAGGAATCGATATTTCTGCAGAAATTATGAACAATATTGATAGAGCTATGAGTAATAAAATTTTTGAAAAGTTGTCAGAAAGAGATCCAAGATTGTCTGATGAGATAAGAAGAAGAATGTTTGTATTTGAGGATATCACCAAGTTAGATGACAGATCTATTCAAAGAGTATTGCGTGAAGTTGATAGTAAGGATTTAACTCTTGCGTTGAAAGGTGCTTCTGAAGAAGTAAAAGATATTATTTTCAGAAATATGTCTAAGAGAGCTGCTCAGATTGTTCAGGAAGAATTGGATTATATGGGACCTGTAAGAGTTAGAGATGTTGATGAGGCTCAACAAAGAATTGTTAATATAATAAGAAAGCTTGAAGAAAGTGGAGAAATCATTATTAGAGGCGGGGCGGGTGAAGAGTTAATTGAATAAAAGGATTATCAACAACAAATATGTTGTTTTGGATAAAACTTTTGAAATAGAAACTGAAAATACTCAAGTTGATAAAGTTGGAGATATAAAAAAACAGGAAGAATTGTTAAAATCAGAAATTATTAAAAAGGCTCATAAAGATAGCGAAAAAATTATTGAATCAGCAAGAAATGAAGCAGCAAAAATTCTTGAAAAAGCTAAGTTAGATGCACAAAAAATTATGCAAGAACAGATTGAAAGTTCTAATAAAAAGCGAAAGATTTTAGAAGAAGATCTTAAAAAAGTTAATGAAGAAATGAGAAGAATCGCCAATGAATATAACATATATGTGAATGAGCTATCGAATCAAGCACGGATTTTTTGTGAAGAAGTAATTAAAATTGTTGTAGGGAAATATTTTGAAGAGACCGTTACGTTTCCTGATTGGATAGAAAAGGTATTTAATGATTTACAAAGCAAATTGTATATGTTTAAAGATGCTACACTAAAAGTAAGTCCTAGCTTTAATAAAGAGTTTCTATCAATAATTATTAAGGTTTTTGGAAATAGTTTTCAGATTGTAGAAGATGCGTCATTAAGTGATAATCAAATATTCTTAGATACAAATCAAGGCATTTTTGATCTTAGCCCACAAACTTTTATAAAAGATTTATTAAATATATTGGAAGTGGCTTTAAATGAAGAAGGTAACTTTTGAAAATTCTTTAAAGAGTTTTGAAAAAAAGATTGAAAGTCGCCCTTTGTTTGCTCAATTAGGAAAGGTAAGCAGAATTATAGGGGTTACTATCGAATCAACTGGTCCAAATTCAGCAATTGGTGATCTTTGTAAGATTAAATTAAGAGATGGAACAACAGTTTTGGCAGAAACTGTTGGTTTTTCTGATAACAAAGTTTTGCTGATGCCTTTAGAAGATGTTGGAGGGTTATATGTAGGTGCTCCCGTTGAAAAAGTTGAAGATAAGATTACTATTAAAGTGGGTACAGATCTTTTAGGGCATGTATTGGATGGAATAGGAAGACCAATAGATGGAAACAAAATAAAGCATTATGAAAATAAAAGTATATATTCTTCTGCACCAAATCCGTTAGTTAGAAAACGAATTAAAGAACCATTATCTGTAGGAGTAAGGGCAATTGATGGTTTTTTAACGTTAGGAAAAGGTCAAAGAATAGGAATTATGGCTGGAAGTGGTGTAGGTAAAAGTACACTTCTTGGAATGATTGCCAGAAATACCTCAGCTGATATAAACGTCATAGGATTAATAGGCGAACGTGGAAGGGAAGTCAGGGAGTTTATCGAAAAAGATTTGGGTGAAGAAGGGCTTAAAAGATCGATATTAGTTGTTTCTACTTCTGATTCTCCTGCTTTATTACGTGTTAAAGCTTTATATACTGCAACTACAATTGCTGAATATTTTAGGGATTTGGGCTATGATGTTTTAATGATGGTCGATTCTATTACTAGATGGGCTATGGCACAAAGAGAAATAGGCCTTTCTATTGGAGAACCTCCGACTACACGAGGTTATACACCCAGTGTATTTGCAAATATGCCTAAAATATTGGAAAGGGCAGGCAATTCTGTAGATGGAAGTATGACTGCAATCTATACGGTTTTAGTTGAAGCTGATGATATGAACGATCCTATTGGGGATTCAGTTAGAAGCATAGTTGATGGGCATATAGTACTTTCTAGAAAACTTGCTGATTCTTCACATTATCCACCAATTGATATTTTAGCAAGTGTAAGCAGGCTGATGACTGAAGTTGCTGATAAGGAACATTTGGAAGCCTCTAAATTTATCAAGGATATTTACGCTAGTTACATAGACTCAAAGGATCTAATCGAAGTTGGGGCATATAAAAAGGGATCTAACCCAAAGGTGGATGTTGCCTTAGCTGAGATAGAAAATATTAACAATTTTTTAAGACAAGATATTTATGAAAAAACTGATTACAAAGAAACTTTAGCGATGTTGATTGACATACAAAATAGGTGTAAGAAGATGGTAGATCAAAATTAATCAACGTATTGTAAATATTTACTAATTTTGTTACGTTTTTAAATTGGAGGAATAATATGTATATGAATGCAGAGATTACTATTTTATTATACGTTGGGTTAATAATTGTGTTGTTAATGATAATACGATTACTTGGTAGGAAATTTTTGAAACCTGTTAAGTATAGGAAATTAAAAGAGAGTGTATCTGCTTATTTGTATTTATTACCTTCGTTTGTAGTATTAGGACTTTTTGTGTTTTGGCCAATTATATATTCATTTTATCTAAGTTTTTTTAAGTGGGACTTTCAAAACCAGGATAATCCGATATTTATTGGATTTGAAAACTACATAAAACTATTTAAGCTAGATAAACCTATTTCTATTTCATTTAACTCCGCCTTTTTTAATACTCTTCTTTTAGTTATGAGTTTTATTTTTTTTATGCATCTTATTTTTGATTATAAAAAAATAGAAAAAAGATATCAAAAAAACCTTGTAATAATAATGAGTTGTTTGGGAATAATAGCTTTATTTTTGGCAAATTCTGTTAATTACTTAAGTATAGTTATTTCAATAATTCAATTGATCATCTATACTTTCTTGATAGTATCAGATTTCGTAACCCAAAAATCAAATAAAACGTTTTTAAAGCTTCTTTTATTTGTTGCTTTTTATGCCTTTTTTTATTGGTTTGGAGTGCCCGAGATTATTAGCTTTTTATTGTTAGCTAAACAACAATCACTATTTATAAAGGCTATATGGAATACTACATATTATGTTTTATTGTCAACACCTATTACAATATTTTTAGCTTTAATTGTTGCACTGTTGCTGAATCAAAAGGTACGCGGTAAGGCATTCTTCCGTACTATTTATTTCATTCCTTTTGTAACCAGCGTGGTTGCAGTCTCTTTAGTATGGCAATGGCTTTTTAATGATAATGGATTAATAAATTACTTTTTGATTCAGTTAGGGTTTTCTAAAGTAAGTTGGTTAAAAGATCAGGCCTATACCATTCCAACTGTCGCTATTATTTCTATTTGGAAGATGGTAGGTTATTATTCAATTATCTTTTTATCGGGATTACAAAACATTGATCAAAGTTATTATGAAGCTGCTGAAGTTGATGGCGCGTCTCCTTTTCAGAAGTTTAGATTCATTACATTGCCTCTTCTTTCTCCAACAACATTTTTTATAATTATTGTAGCAATGATAGGGGCTTTTAAGGTTTTTGATGAAATTTTTATTCTATATGTAGGTATGCCAGGACCGTACAATAATAGTGGTATGACTTTGGTTTATTATATATACGATAAATTTTATAATCAGCAAAGAATGGGAGAAGCAAGCGCAGCTGCGTATGTATTGTTTGGAATTACATTAGTTTTCACATTTTTTCAAATGCGTGCAAGCAAAAAAAAGATATATTATGATTCCTGAAGGAGGTAACCTTCTTGAACTATAGCAATTTTTTAAAGACAATGTGGAAATTGGTTGTATATCTCCTTTTATCTGCGGGAGCTATTATGATGTTATTACCCTTTGCTTGGATGATTGTTACTTCATTAAAAGCGCCAAGCGAAATTAATGAATGGCCACCTACGTGGTCTACAAAAAATTTTAAAAAAGAATGGACGTTAAATTTACAAGTTGCCCCTTCGTCGTATGATATCAGACGGGGTTTGAGTTTAGAGGAGTTTAGAACGTTAGCGGTCGAAGAAAAGCATAATCCATATAGGTTAGTTTATAATATTGAAGGTGATTATGTTAGAAGAGGCCAGTTTGAAATATTGCTTAGAAATATTAATTATTCTGAGAGTTCTGATGTAGAAACATTATTATCAAACATTTTTGAATATATAAAAAATCTTGAATTAAGAGATGATCTTAAAAGTATATTGTCTAAAGAGGCTTATACGTTAGAGAATTTTGAAACTATCTATTACAGTCTCTTTTCAAAATCAGATGGTTATTACAGGCAAACGTTGACTATAAGAAGGGTTCAGCAAACTCTAACGAAAATAACTGATTTTATCAACTTAACTTTAGAAAGAAACATAAATCTTCTTCCTTATTTTAGGGTTACCCCTGCAATGGATGCTATAGAAATAGAAAAAATAGAAAGTTCCAAACAAATATTTATTGATTATCTTACAAATATTAGAGAAGAGGCTAACTCGATAAATCAACAATTAAGTCAATATAAACCAGAATTGAGGCTGGTAAAACAGCAAGAAGTAGAAGAAATTGTGGAATTACTTGTAAACTTTTTATCAAAAGTAGACACATTTGAGGATGATATTCTACGCAACACAAACACTTTAATTCAACGTAACATCTATAATCCTCTGATTGAAGAAGTTAATTCCTTGATTTTTTATGTTTATTTTCAAAACGAGTATCGCCAAATACAGGATAAAACACTTGACAAAGTTTATATTTCCTTTCAAGTTCCGACTAAGCAAGATAAATATAATAATCTCATAAACGATTTGGAAAATATGAATTTTCCAGAATATTTTAAAGTAATAGTGAGAGATCTTGCGAGCCCTAAAAATATTAATTCTTTGAACAAAGAAGTTGTGTCATATTTTGAAAGAATGTTTGTCAGTGAAGTTGAACGCAGTTTAGCACAAGAACCTACCGAAGTACAAACTTGGGTTAATATATTAAGGACCCTAGTAAACAGAGGAGTTACTCTTGAAAATGCGAAAAGTGTTCTTTCTCAAGGTGAATATAATTTTCTTATACAAAATGTGGTAAATAAACAAGCAGAGTTTGAAAGTATTTTGAAAAAGAGGACAGAATATGATAAAATTATTAAAGAATTTGATGTATTTTACATTGATTCAACATCAAAAGTTAAGATTGATCAAGCTCCTTCTTTTATAGATAAAATCTTGTTTAAAGACAATTCCAGGATTGAAATATATACAAACAATGTACCTTCAGTTTGGTTAGTCGATGAAGAGCCATATAGTAAAGTTGGTTTTAGTTTTACTCAAAGATTAGCAAATGTATTTCAAAATTATGTTGATGCATGGAATTCTGCTCCCTTTTCTAGATATTATATAAACACTATCTTTGTAGCTTTAGTAACTACATTGTTAGAGGTTATTTTTGCTTCAATGGCCGCTTTTGCTTTTGCAAAATTAAACTTTTGGGGAAAAAATGCCATTTTTACTATATTTTTAGCTACTATGATGGTTCCTGGTGAAGTGCTATTAGTACCTAACTATATAACTATTAGCAAATTCTCATGGATAGACAGTTATTATGCATTGATAGTTCCGTGGGTTATTAGTGTGTTTGCTATTTTTTTAATTAGACAACAGTTTATGACAATTCCAAATGATTTATGGGATGCAGCTAAGATAGACGGTTCAAGTAGTTGGAGGTTTTTATGGACCGTAATGGTACCTTTAAGTAAACCCGCAATTTTAACAGGTGGATTGTTAAAGTTTGTTGGTAGTTGGAATGCTTTTCTATGGGTTTTAATTGTAACAAAAAGCCCTGAAATGAGAACCCTTGCTGTGGGTTTACAAAATTTCAGGACTGATGCGGGTGAGATTTACAATCTGCTTATGGCTGCTTCTACATTTTCTATGATTCCAGTAGTCATATTGTTCTTGTTTTTACAACAGTATTTTGTGGAGGGAATATCAAGAACTGGACTGAAAGGGTAAGCAAGTTTACTTTAATGGGATGTGTAAAACGTGCCTTTCATTGATTTAGAAGGTAAAAAAACTAAAAAAAATATTTTTCATAAGAATAATAATAATTTTTTTTCCTATTTGTGGAGGACTTTTGTGTTGCTTGCCTTAATATTTATTATTTTTTTCATGGTTTACCAAATAATGAGATTAGTTATGTATTATCATTCTTTAAAAAATGAATATGAAAGTTTAGCTTCAAAAAAAATTGAGTTACAAAAAAAGATTGAAGAAAGAGAACAAATTATCTCCTCTTTAGAGGATGAATTGAAGAAAAAAGGAGTACTGCTTAATGATGGAGGATTTTATCAAATGGATATTCACAACATCCCATGACCCTTGTGAGAAACAGGTTCATAAGGCTATGGAACTAGCTACAAAATATAACGGGATCTATTACGAAAGAAAAAATTTAAAGAATTATTTGAAAAACATTGACAGTTATTTTGTTGTAAATAAAAATTTAACAGTAGATTGTAAGTGGAAGGATGGAAGATTGTTTTTCCATCCTTCTGTTTCGAAAATACGACTTAATAATTATTTAAAAAATGGGAATGATTATTTGATAGAATCGGTGAAACCTGATGCAAATGATGTAGTTTTGGATTTGACATTAGGACTTGGCAGTGATGCTCTTCTACTAGGTTATTTTTGTAGAGAAATAATAGGTATTGAGGCTTCATTTCCAATATATTTAGTTGTAAAAGAGAGTATAAATGCATATCAATTTGATGAATTATGGCTGAAAGAATCTTCTAAAAAAATCAAAATATATCATGAAAATTACAAAGAATTTATAAAGAAGCAAGATGACAATTGCTATGATATTGTGTATTGTGATCCAATGTTTGAAAATCCTCAATTAAAATCAAATTCTATTAATCCTCTAAGAAAGTTCGCAAATTATGATAAGATAGACAAAATTGATTTAGAGAATATGATTAGAATTTCCAAAAAAAGAGTAGTAGTTAAGGCTCGTATTTATGACTCTATTTGGGATGAGTTTCAATTTGATTTGAAAATAGGGAGCAAAAAAAGTGGTGTTATTTTTGGAGTGATTGAAAAGAAATGAACAACAAAGATAAGGTTTTAATAATTACGGGACCTACAGCTGTTGGAAAAACAGAAATTTCAATAAAAGTAGCCCAGCAATTAAACGGTGAAATAGTTTGTTTAGATTCAAGACAGGTTTATAAAGATTTAAAAATTGGGACATCGTTTCCTGATGAACAAGCAATGAAATTGGTAAAACATCATTTGTTTGGATTTGTTGAATTAGACCAACATTTTACTGCTTATGATTATAAACTGGTCGCAGAAAAAACAATTAATGAGATAATTATGAATAATAGAATTCCAATACTAGTGGGAGGAACTGGTCTATATATAGATGCTCTTCAAAAGGGTTTTTTAAACGTTAAATCTGATTATGGTGTAAGAACTCATCTTCGAAAACTAGAAAATGAAAATCCAGGAGTACTTAGAAAAATTTTAACTGATATAGACCCTGAAAGTGCTTTAAGAATACATCCAAACGATATTAAGAGAACGATAAGAGCTATTGAGATATACATTGTTACAGGGAAAAGAATGGGAGAATTAATAAAGTATGAAGGACCTGAGCGACCAAAATATGACTATGAAATAATTGTTTTAGATAGAGATAGAAAAGAATTACATGAAAGAATTAATTTGAGAGTTGAGAAAATGCTTGAAGAGGGACTTATTGAAGAAGTCAAAAAAATACTAGAAGCAGGGTTTTCAAAAAATTTAAATTCACTAAATACAATTGGATATAAAGAAGTGATAAAATATTTAGAAGGTGAATTAGATTATGATACAATGGTACATAAAATAAAGGTAAATACCAGGAACTATGCTAGAAGACAGATAATTTATTTTAGAAGATTTGAAGACGCATTGTGGTTAAATTTGAGTGAAATTTCTGAAGATTATGCTATAAGAGAAATTATTCTTAAAATAAAACAACAAAAATAGGGGTGATAAAAGTGGCTGAAAAATTTAACTTGCAGGATAGATTTTTGAATATTTTACGTATCAATAAGATAGAAGTTAAAGTATATTTAGAAGGGGGATTTCAAACCAGCGGTATAGTTAGATCTTTTGACGATTATACTATTCTTTTAGAGAAAAGCGGCGAGCAATCACTAGTTTATAAGCATGCTGTAAAAATGATGGTCCCTTCTAAATACATCAAGTTATTTCAAGACACTCCAACAGGCACTAACGAGTAGTATTATCTAGTTTTTTACTTATTTTGTGTTTATTTTTATAGTCTTTTTTTGATTTTATCTAATATATTATAAAAGAAAAATTTGGAGGGATTAAGTTTGATAAAGAAATATATTTCTATCTTTTTTATTTTGGTGGTTGTTTCATTATCTTTATATGCACAACTTTTTCAACTACCAATTAAAAATTCTTACATTACTGCAGCATTTGGTGAATATAGGAATACAGGGCCAGTTTCCCATTTTCATTTGGGTATAGATTTTTCAACTTTTGGAAGGACAGGACTTCCGGTTTATTCTGGTGGAGACGGATACCTGTATAAAGTATGGATAAATGATAATCTATATGGAAACGCTGTTTTTATAATGCATGAAGATACAGGTTTAATAACTGGTTATGCTCATCTTCAAAGTTTTTCTGACAAAATTTCCAGATATGTGGATCTTGTTAGCGAAGAATTTGGTAATCAAAGAATTGAAATAGTATTTCCCACAGGAGAAATACCAATAAAAGCCAACGAAATTATAGCAAACTCAGGGGCTACCGGAGAAGCGACAGCCCCTCATTTACATTTTGAAGTGCTAGAAGAGACTTCTGAGGGGCAAATCATTTATGATGCTTTAGAATTTTTAGAGTATCAAGAGACAAGATCAAAACAATTAGAGCTTATACAAATTCGTTCTAATAATAAGTATTTTGATATTTCTGATAATCAGGAAAATATAGTAGAATATGCAGGTGTTTATCCTAAAATTGATGTTAGAGTTAGAGAAAAGTTGGGAGATAACTCAACTATAGTTCCAAAAAAGGTATCCCTATACATAAATGATATCTTAACTTATAAAGTCGATTTTAGTAAGTTAAAAGAAGATGAGGTATATAACGCCGATATTATTTATGCTTACGCTTCTACAGCATCTGTTTACTGGATTAAAATGTATTCTGATTACAACATGACTCCAATAGTTGTTAATGATTTTTCTGCATTTTCACATAATACTTCTGGAGATTTGAGAGGTAAAATAGTTTTAGAAGATTTTTGGGGAAATGAGAAAACATATAATATAAAGTTTGTAAAACCATATTAATAAGAATTTCAAAAAGTTAATCTAATGTTTCTCTTTAATGGTTGACGAATCATTTTTTTTTGATATAATTAGAGTCGGATTTTTGTTTATTGTCGAATTTCAAATCAACTTGTTTAATAAAAATGGGATTTTAAATTTATGATGGTTCTAGGTCATAGTTTTTCCCATTCTTTGGTGCAAGTACCGAAAAGTTAAAGAAATTAAGAGTCAGTAAAGATTAGGATTGAAAAGGTATTATGTAAAAAATCAAATATGAAAAATATATCTATTTCAGATTTTAGAATTTCTAATGTTGGTAAGAAGATAAGATAATAGGAGGACGAATAATGAAGAAAATGCTCTTTACAAGTGAAAGCGTAACAGAAGGACATCCAGACAAAATCTGTGATCAAATTTCTGATGCAATACTTGATACATTGTTAGAAAAAGAACCTAAAGATAATAGAATAAATGTACGGTCTGCTGTTGAAACCCTTGTTACTAGAGGTTTAGTTGTAGTGACTGGTGAGATTAGGACAAGCGCTTATGTAGATGTACCTACAGTTGCAAGGAATACGGTTCTTGAGATAGGTTACAACAGGGCTAAGTTTGGTTTTGATGGTGAAACATGTGCAGTAGTAACTGCAATAGAAGAACAATCTCCAGATATTGCTATGGGAGTAGATAAATCTTTTGAATCAAAAACCAAAAAAGATAAGATAGATCCGTATGATCGCATTGGAGCTGGAGACCAAGGAATTATGTTTGGATATGCAACAAACGAAACAGATGTTTATATGCCAATGCCTATTGTCTTAGCTCATAGACTCGCACGAAGGTTATCTGAAGTAAGGAAGTCAAAGGTAGTAGAATTTTTAAGGCCAGATGGAAAAACACAAGTTACAGTTGCATATGACGAGAATTTTAAACCTGTTGCAATAGATACAATTTTAATATCTGCACAACATGCACCCGATGTTACACGGCAAGAACTAGAAGAGGGAATTAAGAAATATGTGATTGAACCTGTTATTCCTCAAGAACTTATTACAAAAGATACCAAGATATTAATCAATCCTACCGGAAGATTTGTTATCGGAGGACCTCAGGCAGATACAGGTTTAACAGGAAGAAAAATAATAGTTGATACCTATGGAGGTTGGGCTCCTCATGGTGGAGGTGCTTTTTCTGGAAAAGATCCTACAAAGGTTGATAGATCTGCAACTTATATGGCTAGATATGTGGCAAAAAATTTAGTTGCTAGTGGTGCTGCTGAGGAAGTCTTAATTCAGTTGTCTTATGCTATAGGTGTCGCTCAACCAGTTTCTATAAATATAGATACAAGAGGAACAGCAAAAGTAGATGAAGAGAAAATTTATAAAGTAGTTCGAGAAATATTCGATTTTAGGCCTGCTGCTATTATCGAAAATTTAAACCTACTTCAACCTTTTTATAAAAAAACAGCTGCATATGGACATTTTGGAAGAGACGACTTTGAATTTCCATGGGAGAAGTTAGATAAAGTTAAAGAATTGAGAAGTGCTCTAGGGTTATAAATAATTCTATTATTTATAATGGGTCCAGGGCGGAGCCCTCACCCCTCGCTGATACAAGTACCGAAAGAGATAAAAAGATAAAGAAATAAAGATTTTATAAAAATAGAATCTGAATTTATAAAAAGAGTATTCAAAATTAGAGAATTTAGAAATGAATATTTTCTAGAAGTAAGCATTGAATTTATAACGGGTCCAGGGCGGAGCCCTCACCCCTCCCTGGTACAAGTACCGAAAAAGATAAAGAAATAAAGATTTTATAAAAATAGAATCTGAATTTATAAAGTGAGTTTTTCAAAATAATAAGGAGGTAGAATTAAGTGCCAAACTCAAAATCTGCGGAAAAAAGAGTTAAACAATCTGAAAAAAGAAGGATTAAGAATAGAGGATATATGAAGAGAATTAAAGAAATACAAAAAGAGATAGATAAAAGTATCAAAGCAAATGTAGAAAAAGAAAAAGTTGCACAACTATTGGATAAAGCATTTAAAATTATTGATACAGCCCAATCAAAGGGAGTTGTTCATAAAAATTATGCAGCTAGAAAGAAATCACAATTACATCGAAAGGTTAAACAATATTTGGGTGAAACAAAGCCAGTTAGCGAGAATACAGCAGAGACAGAAGTCGCTAATTAATTATACTATTTTCACCTTATCACATTGAGACGTAAATGGGGACTTCCCTTTATTAAGAGAGAGGAGTAAGTTGGATTATTCTTTTTTAGGAAAATATCAAATATATACTAAAGAAATTAATTTTTTCCCAATTGACTGGTCTAAAATTTTTTGTAACAATAAAAAGCTTATTGTAGAAATCGGGTTTGGTGGAGGAGAATTTTTAGTTGGTTTAGCAAAAAAATATCCAGAATTTAATTATATTGGGATTGAAACATCATTAATTTCTTGTTATAAAATTCAAAAGAAGATTTTTACCTCTAATTTGGGTAATATTAGGATAATTTTAGAAGATGCAAGGTTTGCTGTTCGAGAATTTTTCTCAGATGATTCAATTTATAAGGTAATTGTCAATTTTCCATGTCCTTGGCCTAAGAAAAAACATTCAAAAAAAAGGCTTTTTACAGGGGATTTTATCGATACTTTATCATCTGTTTTAGAACCTAATGGAGAAGTGTTATTAACAACTGATGTTCAATGGTATGCTCAAGAAGTTAAAAATGGATTCATGCGCAATGGTTGCTTTGATGTTAGTCCCTTAAAAACCAACTTTGAAATGCCTATAAAAACCAGATATGAAGCAAAATGGGAAACTGAGGGAAGATCTAAATTTTTGTTGATTTCTAGAAAAAAAAGTAAAAAACCAATTCGAAGATTAATAGAGGGAGAAAATATATTGTCACATAAGAAAATAAAATCAATTAATTTATCGAAGTTAAAGTCTTTGAAAAATTATAAATACAAACATGCAGATACAGTTTTCTTTGTAAGTGATGTATATAATAATTGTAGCAATCCAGAGAGTAACTATCTTTTGAAAATTTTTAGTAACGATAACGGTTTTTTTCAATCTTTTTTTATTGAGGTTTCAAAAGGTAATAATAATTGGTTAGTTAAATTAGATGATATAGCAAAAGCTTATAGGACTCCGGCCGTTAAAGAAGCTGTAAACAAAATAGCTGAGGAGTTAGAAGAATAATGGTTAAAGTTACTGTCTTAGGTGGTGGAAGTTGGGGTACAGCAATATCTCTTATGTTATTAAATAATGGTCATCAGGTGAAAATTTGGGATAGAAGTAAAGAAGTACTGTCCCTTATTGATGAAGGCGAAAATTTACGTTATTTACCAGGAGTTAGAATACCTCATAGCATTATAACAGAACCCGATATAAATAGAAGCTTAGAGCATGCAGATATTGCTGTGATAGCTATTCCTGTTCAGTATATAAGAGCGGTATTAAATAGCATAGATAAATCCAAACTAAAACGTAAAACGATATTTGTTAATCTTTCGAAAGGAATGGAAATTAGCTCATTAAAACTTCCACAATATATTTTTAAAGAGATTATTGGAGATTTCAATTATTGTACATTGAGTGGTCCAAGTCATGCCGAAGAAGTTTCAAGAGGAGTACCTACTAGCGTTGTTGTAGCAAGTAAAAAGAGACGAATGAACGAGTATATTCAAAAAATATTTAGCAGTAAAACATTTAGAGTATACTCTAATGAAGATTTAATTGGAGTTGAAATTAGTGGTGCAGTCAAGAATATCTATGCGATAGGCGCAGGGGTTATAGATGGTTTTGGAAAATGGGATAACACTAAAGCCGCACTTATTACTAGAGCAATCGTTGAAATAAATAGATATGGTAGACATTATGGAGGTAAGAAAGAGACGTTTATGGGTTTAGCTGGAGTTGGTGATTTAGTGGTGACTTGTACTAGTTTACATAGCAGAAATAGATATGTTGGAGAAAAGCTATCAACAGGTAAAAATCTAGGTGAAATAATCAAAGAAATGTCGATGGTAGCTGAGGGTGTATACACTGCGAAAGCTGTTTATAACGATGCTAGAGCTAAAAATATTGAAATGCCTATTGCGTTTAAGATTTATGAAGCTTTATACGAGGAACTGGAACCAAAAAAAGCTATATATGATTTAATGACGCGGGATTTAAAATCAGAATTTTTCTATTAAAGTTAATAGTGTATTATTTGTAGCTTATATTTGAGAAAACAGTAATTAATTATAGGAGGCTTTTTAATGCAAATTTCATTAGATCAACTTTTACAAGTATTAATGGCACGATTAGATAGTTTAGAAATGTCTTTAGAAGATCTTAAATTTCGAACAGATGTTGCTTTGAGAATATTAAGGAAAAACAATTTATTAGACGAAGATAAAGTTAAAGAGGCAGTTAAAGAAGAATTTGTACTACTTAATCAATTAAGCGACGAAAAGGAAGAAATTGACGAAGAGAAGATTGAAAGTATTACCAAGGGAATCATTAACTGGGTTGATAATGATGTTGATTATTTTAAAAGGCAATATGCGGATTTTCAAGAAAAATTGCGTCAATTCTTAGAAGAAGAAGATAAAAGTAATATAAGCGTTGCTTCACCAGAACTGTTAAAGCAACTTGAAAGTTTGAAGGGTGAAAATCCAAAGAAAAACAAAAATAATTTTATTATCCCTTAACAAAAAGTCTCTCGGTTTGAGAGACTTTTTTACTTTTTATTTGTTTTCAAAAATTGATATGCTGAAGGACATACATCATTTAAAAAGCATTCATGACAATTTGGAGAGATTGGCTTACATATCTTTTGACCAAAATTAACCATTGCGCCGTTTAAAGGTCCCCAAAGCTCAGGTGGGATTATTTTTTTCAGTTCGTCTTCGGTTTGCTCAGGTTTTTTTGTTTTTACCCAACCAAGTCTATTTGATATCCTGTGAACGTGTGTGTCGACCGCTAATGCATTTTTACCAAAGCCTACGTATAATACAATATTTGCAGTTTTTCTGCCTACACCAGGTAGTTTTAAAAGTTCTTCAAGATTATCAGGAACTTTTCCATCGTAGTCTTTAACAATTATTTTTGAGATTTCAACTATCCTTTTACTTTTTTGTTTATACATACCCGAAGGTTTTATCAAGTCATATAGATCTTCTGGACGGGCTTTTGAAAGTTCATAAACATTTTTGTACTTTGAAAATAATGATTTAGTTGCCTTTTCAGTGTTTTCATCTTTTGTTCTTTGAGATAATATTGTTTCTATCAGAATTTTAAAAGGATCTTTTTCTTGATGGTATCTAGGAAAGAAATAGATTATTTTATGTGCTTCTTCAATTATATTCCTACTCATTATTAGGTTTAACCCCCTCTAAAATATGCTTAATTATATTATATGTTATTTGTTATTTTATAGACAACTTATTATATATTATCATAGTTAATATTAATAGATAAATATTAGATGAAAATATGATAAAATACATTTAAGAGTTTATAAAAGTCGTGGCAAAAAACAGAGGTGGTAATTGTTGTATAAAAAGGCTTCGATAATTGCTACAGGTAGTGAACTTACTGAAGGCATTATAATTGATAGAAACGCTAATTATATTGTTCAAAAATTGAAAGAAGTTGGTATAGAAACACTAAAAATTATTGAGGTAAAGGATGATCTAGAGCTAATTAAAAATTCTATAGATGATTCATTGAATATTAGTGATATAATTATCTTGACAGGAGGACTAGGTCCTACAAAAGATGATTTGACAGTACGAGCAGTAGCTGAAGTATTAAACTTAGATATTATATTTGATGAAGCAGTATACAAATATATTGAACAGTATTACAACAAAAAAGTTTCCAAATCACTTGATATATTAAAAAAACAAGCTTATGTTATTGAGGGCGCAAAAGTAATCCCAAATTTAAGAGGGAGCGCTCCAGGACAAAAAATTGAGTTAGATAAAAAAGTTATTTATCTATTGCCTGGACCTTTTAGAGAAGCCTCATATATGTTCGATCATTTTATTTTACCTGAATTAAAAGATGGTTCGTCTATTAAAAAGTACGAATATACCTTATATTTTTATGGATTAACTGAAGCAGAATTTATGGAAAACATTTCGAAATATGTGAATAATATTGATTATTCTACAAAAATAGAGGAATACATAGGTCCCAGTATTAGATTAAGATTCGACAATAAAGAGGAATTCGATAATGTATATGAAGCGATAGTAAAGGAATTTCCTGATAATTATATAGGATTAAATAGTTTGGAAGTTACACTCTTTCAAGAATTGTTAAAACAGAATTGTAAGATTTCTTTTGCAGAATCGTGTACTGGAGGAATGATTTCTGATATTTTTGTTTCCGTACCTGGGGTATCGCAGGTTTTTTTAGGTTCTGTTGTCACTTATTCAAATGAGTTGAAACAAAAAATATTAAAGGTTAAGGAACATACGTTAGAAAAATTTGGTGCAGTTAGTACAGAAACTGTCTTGGAAATGGCTAAAGGATTGTATGACCTTACAGGAACTGATTTATGCATTTCTGTAAGTGGTATAGCTGGACCAGAAGGAGGAACAAACGAAAAACCTGTAGGAACGGTTCATTTTGGGATGTCTTTTCAAGGTAGATTGTTTTCTATTAAAAAAGTTTTTGATGGTAACAGGGAAGATATAAGAAAAAGGGCTTCGTATTATGCTTTATGGAGTGCGTTAAAGGTTGTCCGCAATCAAGCAGATAAGTCTATAAAAGAATGGGGAAACTTAAGTAATTATCTAAGTTATTAAAGTTGAGGAGGGGATAATTTTGCCAGATATGGATGTCTATTTGACAGTGTTTTTAGAAGAAGCAAAAGAAAATATTCAACAGTTAAATGATCTTCTGTTAGAACTTGAGAAAGATAAAGAAAATCAGGAAATAATTAATAGTATATTTAGAATTATACATACTTTAAAAGGTATGGCAGGTACCATGGAGTTTGATATTTTAGCTCAGTTTTCTCACAAACTAGAAAGTATCCTTGATCTCCTAAGAAATAATAAGATTGAATTAAATCATGATATGATGAACCTCTTTTTTAAATGTGCAGATGTTATTGAAGAAAGTTTAAACAATATTGCATCTGGAGGAAAGGGTGAAATACCGGAAATAAAGAAATTAGAGGTTGATTTAGATAATTACTTGGAAGATTTTAAAACAAAAAAGGCTGATAATAATGCGATAACAAAAAAGCATGGTCCCTCTCAAAATGGTGATATCAAAGATTATTACCTTAATATTAGTGAAGATACTATGAATGTGTTAAAACATGTATATCAAAAAGCTCAGGAGAAAGGTCTTAATTTTTATTTTCTTAAGGTTCTTTTATTGGAAAATGTGCAATTAAAACAAGCTCGAGCTTATTCTATTTATCATAGATTAGAGGAACTCGATTGTGAAATTGTATATACATTTCCAAGTGTTGAAGAGATTGAAAAAGAAAATTTTGATAGGGAATTAGTATTTGGTATAATAACTTCAAAAAGCGTAGGAGAAATAGCCGAAGCTATTAACAAGATTGCAGAAGTGCAATCTGTGTATGTTGATGAATTTTCTATAAATTCTATGGAAGAAGCTGTTTTAGAGAAAGATAAACATCAGGATGATATTCAGGAGAATAACGAAAAAGAGGTTAAATTACTAAAAACGATTAGGGTTGATATTAATAAATTAGATGAATTGATGAATTTAATGGCAGAATTGGTAATCGCAAGAAGTAGAATTGTTGAAACCTTAAGTAAGTATAATTTGAAAGAGGTTGATGAGAGTTTGTCTCAGCTTTCAAGAATAACTTTGGATTTGCAAAATATTGTAATGAAATTAAGAATGGTTCCTGTATCTTTTGTATTTAACCGTTTTCCGAGATTGGTTAGAGATTTATCTCAAGAGTTAGGGAAGAAGGTAAATTTTATCATTCGTGGAGAAGATACGGAATTAGATCGTACGGTTGCAGATGAAATTGGGGATCCTTTAGTACATTTAATAAGAAATTCTTTAGATCATGGGATTGAAAAGCCTCACGAAAGAATTGCCAAGGGAAAACCTGAAGTTGGTACTCTAATCTTATCTGCAAGACATGAAGGGAATGGTGTTATAATCGAAGTTGAAGATGACGGAAAAGGTATGAATAAGGAAGAGATTTTGAGAAAAGCTGTAGAGAGAGGATTGATTAGTTCTTCAGAAACTTCAAAATTAAGTGACGAAGAAATTTTTAATTTGGTTTTTCTTCCCGGTTTTTCAACCAAAACTGTTTCTACAGAGGTTTCTGGTAGAGGAATTGGAATGGATGTAGTTAAGGCTACCGTAGAAAACCTTAAAGGTACAGTTTCTTTAGAAACAAAAAAAGATAAAGGTACTAAGATAACAATTAGATTACCTTTAACCCTAGCTATTATAGAAGCTTTATTGGTTACTGTCAATGACGATGTCTATGCAATACCCATTGCAAATATCGACACTACCCAGAGACTTGAAGACGGTGAATTAAAGATAGTAGAGGATAGAGAAGTTTTTCTTTTAAGAGGCGAAATTATTCCTGTAGTAAGATTAAGGGATTTGTTTGGATATGGACTAAGTCAAGTTTCTTTAAAAGAAAATATTGTTATAGTTAGAATAGGTAACAAGAAATATGGAGTAGTGGTTGATAAACTTTTAGGACAAGATGATATAGTAATTAAATCGTTAGGTTCTCTATTAAGTGACGTAAAAGAGTTTAGCGGAGGAGCTATTTTAGGGGACGGAAGAATAGCTTTAATATTGGATGCTGCTTCATTAATGTAGTATTTTAGACTTTAAATAAAGGGGAGAAACGGAATGGAAGATGTACTTTCTTTCAAGATTTTAGAACAAGAGTATGCAATTTCTATAGAAAATATCGAAAGCGTTGTAGATATGACAGATATTACTCAAGTACCTAACGCAAAATATTTTATTGAAGGTTTAATTAATCTGAGAGGTAGAATTGTACCAATTATTGATTTGGCAAAGATTTTAGAAATAAAGCTTTCGGAAGATCATAAGTATGAAAATATTTTAGTCTTGAGAATTAATGATGAAGAAATTGGTATGTTGGTCGATGAGGTAGAAAATGTATTAACTATTGATCCTGCTAAATTGGAAAAGATACAGTCTAAAAAAGATGTTTATTCAGAGAATGTTAAAGGAATTATCAAAATCGATAATCGGTTGATAGTATATATTGATTTAATAGGTATATTAGAAAAAGAATTACACAAAGATTTAAAATAGCAATTTTTAAAAAAATAATAGTAGTCAACTTCAGGAGGTGCTTGAATGGGCAAAAAAGTTCTAATTGTAGATGATGCAGCTTTTATGAGAATGATGTTGAGGGATATCTTGACTAAAGCTAATTATGAAGTTGTTGGAGAAGCAGCAAATGGACAAGAAGCAGTAGATAAGTACAAAGAATTACATCCGGATTTTGTAACTATGGATATAACTATGCCTGTTAAAGATGGCATACAGGCAATAAAAGAAATTAAGCAAATAGATCCAAGCGCAAAAATAATAGTATGTAGTGCTATGGGGCAACAAGCTATGGTAATAGAAGCTATTCAGGCAGGTGCAAAAGATTTTATTGTAAAACCTTTTCAGCCATCTAGGGTTATAGAAGCTTTACAAAAATTGGAGTAATAGCAAATGTCTACAGATTATTCTACAATGACCGCTAGCAGTAGTACTTTAGATGTTACAATTTGGTTTTTTGTAATAATATTATTTATAGTTATTTTATTTTTATTGTATTACTTTCTAAATAAATCAATAAAAAAAGGTCCAAAAAATAAAGAAGTAGCTCTCATTAAAAAATATTATATTGATAGAAATCTATATATCGGACTACTGAGGGTTTTTAATGAATATTATTTGGTATTAATAAGTTCAAATTCTAGCGAGGTATTAAGAAAAGTAGATGAAGACGAAGTATTTGAGATTATTGGAGAATCTCCTAAATTTATAAATACTTTTACAAAGTTTTTAAAGCGAGATAAAACAGATGAAGAAAGTAAAAAAGAAAAGTAGAATTATCAAAATATTAGTTGTTTTGGGATTATTTGTAGTTATTGGGTCTTTGACTTTCTCTCAACAAATATCTAATCCTCCTTTAATTGATATTCAAATTAATAATAATAACGATGGTACTAATATTTTAACACCAACACTTACTATTTTACTTATAGTAACGGTTTTATCGTTAGCACCAGGTTTTTTGATGCTTTTTACTTCTTTTACTAGAATAGTTATCGTTTTAGGTTTTGTTAGACAAGCTTTGGGAACAAGGCAATCCCCACCAAACCAAGTTTTATTAGCATTAGCTTTGTTTTTGACAATTATGATTATGTTTCCTGTATTTAATGGGGTTTATCAAAAAGCAATTTTACCCTATAATGAAGGAACTATCGGATATAAAGAGGCTATAGAAATTACTATGGGAGAGTTTAAAACATTTATGATTTCTCAAATTGTTGCCCATAAAAACGAAGATGATATATATATGTTATCTTCTGCTATGAATGTAAGTATATCGAATATTGAAGAGACTCCATTTAACATTTTGGTACCAGCGTTTGCGATAAGCGAGCTTGAAATAGCATTCAAAATGAGTATATTAATCTATTTACCTTTCATTATTATCGATATGGTTGTTGCAAGTATCTTACTTTCAATGGGTATGATTATGATTCCCCCTGTACTAATCTCTCTTCCATTTAAAATCATGATTTTTGTTATGGTTAATGGATGGGATCTATTAATTAGTGGTCTGGTTAAAAGTTTTACGGGAGGATGATAATAATATGACGGAAGAAGTTCTTATTGAGATTTTTGAAGAAGGGATATGGGTTTTTTTAAAAGTTATCTCGCCTATTTTATTAATAAGTGTAGCTGTTGGGCTAATTATCAGTATTTTTCAGGCTGTTACCCAATTACATGAGCAAACATTGACGTTTGCTCCTAAAATTATAATAACATTTCTTGTCTTGATATTACTATTTTCATGGATTATGCAAAACTTGGCTGATTTTACTTTTAACTTATTTACTTATTATTTAGGGATGATTTAGTTGATTTTAGAGACGCTTTCGTATAGTATGTGGATTTATTTTTTTATATTTTTTCGATTAATAGGGATAGTGCTTTTCATACCTCTTTTTAGTTCACAATTTTTACCAGTACATATGAAGGTTTTTATTACCCTATTTATATCTTATTTAATTTTACCTAGTGTAAGTGAAACTTTGCCTGTAAATTCTTCAATAGGTACTGTGGTTTATTATATGGTTTTGAATTTTTTAATTGGAATCACTATAGGGCTAATTACAAATATTATCTTTTATGCTGTTCAGTTTGCCGGTGAAATAATTGGAATGCAAATGGGTTTTTCAGTAGCTAATGTTTTTGATCCTTTATCTAATGATGAAATTTCAATATTATCAGAATTTTCGTTTCTTTTTAGTGTTTTATTTTTTTTTATAATAAAGGGCCCCTTAATACTATATACATTAGTCATTGATTCTTTTAATAAAATACCAGTAATTTTTAATTTAAATTTTGAAAATTATAGTTTGTTTTCTCAAAAACTTTTTGATGTTATTATAATAGGTGTGAAATTATCAATGCCTGTTATAGCATTTATGATATTAATAAAAGTTGCACTTGGGATAGTTTCAAGATTAATTCCTCAAGTGAATGTATTTATGGTAGGTATACCCATAGAAATATTAGTTGGATTTTTATTATTCTTAGGGGTGATCATGATTTGGGAAGATCAATTTACAACTTTGTTTTTTCAATTAATAGAGTGGATAAAAAAATCGATGATTCTTTTGTCAAGATAGATCTTCAATTGTTTGCAGATCCAGAAAAAACAGAACAACCTACTCCTAGACGGTTAGAAAAAGCAAGAGAAGAAGGAAATATACCTGTCTCTAACGAGTTTAATATGGCTATGAGTTTATTAGCAATGTCAATGTTGCTTATGTTTATATTTAATCCTTTATTATCAGATATAGGACAGTTATTTCATGATTACTTTGCTTTAAATATAGAATTTGAAGGTCCAGAATTACTCGCTTATGAAATTAAATCGCATATTAACTTATATATAAAATTAATTTTGTTTTTTGGTGTTTCAGTTATAGTTTCTTCTATTTTGGGTATGATTCAAACTAAGTTTCTTTTTACGTCAAAATCTTTAAAATTTGATTTAAGTCGTATTAATCCAATTAACGGTTTTAAAAGACTATTTTCTATGAGATCAGTAGTAGAGTTATTAAAGGCGATTCTCAAACTTTTTGTGGTAGGTTTTCTTACATACAATATAATTAAGGGTAATTGGGATACATTTTTATCGCTATCAGATCAAGAAGTTGGAGCTTCTTTCAAAATTATTTTCGATATGATAATAAACATATTATTTCAATTAGGATTAGCGTTATTAATTTTAAGTTTATTTGATTTTTGGTATCAAAGATATGCGTATATACAGGATTTAAAAATGTCTAAGTATGAGATAAAACAAGAAATGAAAGAAATTGAAGGTAATCCAGAAATTAAACAAAGACAGAGAGAAATAATGAGAAGAATGTTAATGACAAGGATGATGCAGAAGGTTCCTGAAGCAGACGTTGTTGTGACTAATCCAACTCACTATGCTGTGGCTTTGCAGTATGATGTTGAAACTATGGACGCTCCCATAGTAGTAGCTAAAGGTGTTGATGAAATAGCTTTTAAAATAAGAGATATAGCATTTAAAAATGGTATACCAATAATACAAAGACCTTCTTTAGCTAGAAAGTTATATGAAGAAGTTGATATAAATGAAGAAATTCCTGAAGAATTATATACAGTTGTTGCAGAGGTTTTGGCATATGTTTATAAAATATCTGGATAGCAATAATTTATTTTAGAGGGGTCAAAATGAATGTAAATTTTAAAGGTATAGATATCATTATTTCAATATTAATAGTCGGAATAGTTATTTTAATGGTAATTCCTATTCCTCCTTTTTTGCTAGATTTTCTACAGTTTTTTAATATAGCATTATCAATAGTAATATTGTTATCAACATTGTATATTAAAAGAGCTTTAGATATATCTATTTTTCCTTCACTTTTGCTCATCACTACCCTTTTCAGATTGGCTTTAAATGTATCTTCGACAAGATTGATTCTTTTAGAAGGAAAAAACTTTGAAGGAAAAGTGGTAAAGGCGTTTGGTGATTTTGTGGTTGGAGGGAACTATATAGTAGGATTAATAATCTTTTTAGTCTTAGTAATCATACAATTTCTTGTGATTACTAAAGGTACAGAGCGAATTGCAGAGGTAGCAGCTCGTTTTACATTAGACGCTATGCCAGGAAAACAGATGAGCATAGATGCAGATCTTTCTGCAGGTTTGATTAGCGAAGAAGAAGCTAGACAGAGAAGAGAAGATATAAGGAGAGAAGCAGATTTTTATGGAGCAATGGATGGTGCTAGTAAATTTGTTAGAGGAGATGCAATAGCAGGCCTCATTATAACTTTAATTGATATAGTTGGTGGAATTCTAATAGGTGTATTACAACAAGGACTAGATTTTGGTGAAGCCGCAGAATTATTTGCATTATTAACTATAGGAGACGGGCTAGTCGCCCAGATTCCTGCACTATTAATCTCAACTTCTGCGGGCATGATAGTTTCAAGAACTGCATCAAAAGATAATTTTGGTAAAGACTTATTAGAACAACTTACAAGTGATTATAAAGTGTTAAGTATTACTGGATCGCTTATTCTTTTTTTAGGGCTTTTTACTCCTTTACCGATTTTCCCTTCCTTAGTATTAGGAGGAAGTCTTCTTTATTTGGGGTATTCGACACGAAAAGTACAAAAAACTCATTTAGAATATCAGACAGTCGGTCAAGCGGGAACTGTTGAAACAAAATATCCTCAAAAAACTGTTCCTCTTTCTCCACCTTTAACTACACCAGAGGAAGTTTCGGAGATTATTCAAGGAGATACTATTGAGGTAGATATTGGATATGGTCTAATACCTTTGGCGGATCCAAATCAAGGAGGAGATTTATTAGACCGGATAACTGTAGTTAGAAAACAATTGGCTTATGAGTTAGGTATAATAGTTCCTCCCATAAGAATTAGAGATAGTGTTCTGTTAAGTTCAAATGAATATGTAATAAAGTTAAAAGGCGTAGAAGTTGGGAGATTTGAATTAATTCCCGAAAGGTTATTGGCTATTAATTCAGGAATGGCTTCAGAAGAACTTCCTGGGATTAAAACTAAGGAGCCATCTTTTGGATTAACCGCTTATTGGATTGACGAACGTTTAAAAGATGAAGCTGTAGAAAAGGGTTACACAACAGTTGATGCCCCAAGCGTTTTTGCAACACATCTATCTGAGACTATAAAGAAGTATGCCCATGAGATAGTTGGAATAAAAGAATTAGAAATTATGGTTGATGGGTTAAGGGTAAATTATGCGTCCTTAGTAGATACCCTAATACCAACGATGTTAAAAATGCATGAACTTAAGAATGTAATAAATGGGCTGTTGTATGAGAAAATCTCGGTAAGAAATTTGCCTTTGATTTTTGAAAGTCTTATTGAATCTGTAGACAAATATGGAAATAATATTGAGAAATTAATTGAAGAGGTAAGAATATCTTTAGGAAGACAGATTGTTGAAAGTATAAAGTCAGATGATGGTCAACTACATGTAGTAGCTCTTGATCCGAATGTTGAAAAAAAGATTTCAAACTCTATAGTAGCGAGAAATTCTGATAGGGTATTGGTTCTTGATCCAGAATATTCAAATGTTTTAGTCGGAAAAATTGCGAAAGCTTTAGAAAATATGATGATGAAGGGATATAATCCTGTCATAATATGTTCTAAAAGTATTAGGTATCCTTTTTCAAGGTTTATACTAAAGTATATTCAAAACATTAGTATAATTGCCTATGAAGAGGTACCTCACGAGACTTCTTTAAGTGTAGAAGAAATAGTGGAAGTTTGAGGGGGAATATAGATGCTAATTAAAAAATATACGGTAAAAACAATTTCAGAAGCTATGAATAAAATTAGAGAAGAATTTGGAGAAGATGCTTATATTTTGGACACTAGAAAAGTTAAAAAAGGCGGTTTTTTTGGAATAGGTGGTGAGAAGTACTTAGAAGTAACGGTACTTAGCGAAAGTGAACAGCGTCCTAAAAAAGCAAATGAGTATCAAAAAAATGAGAAAAAAAATGATAATATAGGTACATATTCATTGAAAGATATCATTTCCAATAATAGGAAGGAGTTAACACAAAAAGATAAATCTTTTGATTTAAAAGGTTACTCAAAAGAAGAAAATAGAAATTCTCAACCTGATGAAAATATTGAGCTGCTTAAGTTAATAGAAGAAAATAGAAAACTCTCTTCTAAAATGGATAAAGGTGCCGAGGAATTTTATAGTCAAAAAAAAGAAGCTATTTATAACAGCGCTAATAGTACTGGTTTAATAAACAATCTCGAAATCAATAAAGCAGACGAATTTAAATTAAGTGAATTGAAAAGATCAGTAGACAAGTTAAATAAGAAATTAGAAAGAAGTAATATTTATCTTCAAGAATTTAAAGAAGAACTGTATAAAAATTCTTATTCTAAAACCTTTATAGATAGTATTATTTCTGAAATTGAAGATATCACTTTTAATGAAAATTGGAGAAATGATGAAAATTTAAAAATAAGATTTGAACGAAAAATAACAGATTGTATTAAACAAGCCAATTTTAAAGATTTAAAAGGGAAAATTGTTTTTACAGGTCCCACTGGTGTAGGAAAAACCACGACTTAAGCCAAAATTGCTGCAAAACTTATTAAAGAACAATCAAGAATAGCTTTTGTAACAATAGATACCTACAGAATTGCCGCTACAGATCAATTAAAGATATATGCAGATATTTTGGATGTGCCTTTATCTATCTGTTATACTCCTCAAGAATTGAAAATTACAATTGAATCTTTGTTGAATTATGATACAATTTTAATAGACACCGCTGGTAGAAGCCATAAAAACAATCTACAAATGGGAGAATTAAAGGTATTTATTGATTCTATACGACCTGACTACAAAATTATGTTAGTTTCTGCCAACTCTAACCCGCAAGAGATGATAAATATCTATGATAGCTTTTCTATTATTCAACCGAATTGTTTAATATTTACAAAGATCGATGAAGTAACTTCTTATGGCCAATTGTTCTCATTTTTAGAGTATTCTAATTTACCTTTGATTGGAATAACTGATGGTCAAAGGGTTCCTGAAGATTTAAAGTTTCCAGATAAGGAATGGTTTGTAAGTAAAGCTATGCGGGAGGTATTTGAATGAGCTACTTATTTAATGATCAGGCGAGTAGATTGAGGGAAGAATTTGCTAGTAATGATACCAAAATAATATCGGTGGTAAGCGGTAAAGGTGGGGTAGGAAAATCTATTTTTTCCGTTAATATAGCTGCATTATTAGCTTCATATGATAAAAGGGTTCTTGTTTTCGACTCAGATGCAGGTTTTGCAAATGCCTCTATACTTTTAGGAAGTTCAATAAAACATACTCTTTCTGATTATATGAAGGGGATAGTGACTTTTAAAGAATGTATACAAGAAACAAGATATGGAGTAAAGATAGTTAGTACAGGATTCGATTATACAGATTGGAAAATATTTCAGAATAATTTTGATGGGTCTATACTAAACGAATTTTTAAGCGTTACAAGAGAAATTGATTATCTTATTATAGATGTAGGTGCTGGATATTCTGAAAAACTTAACAACTTCTACTTAAATTCTGATAAAATTTTTATAGTGACCGCTCCTGAGCCGACAGCAGTCGTAAATGCTTATTCTTTGTTAAAAGCGTTGTCATATTTAGGGGTAGGTTCAGAAATTGAGATAGTTTTAAATATGACAAAAAATAAGGAAGAATTAGATAATATCAAATATGCATTAGAAAATACAGTGAAAAAATTTTTAAATAAAGATATAAACAGTTTTTATGAACTATCTTATGATCCAAATGTTCCCTTAAGTGTAAAGGCTCAAACTCCTATTGTTATTTTGAAAAAAGACAGTAAATTTTCAAAAGATATGAAAAAAATTGTTGAAGATATTTTAAATTTAAATAATTCAGGAAAAGAAGAAAGTTTTGCAAATAGAATAAAAAGACTTTTTGGTTTGGAGCATTAATTCTTAACTATGGAGAGAGGTAAATGAGTGAATTTATAGAAAAGGTTCTAGCTAAAAATGTTTTGTTTACTAATATGCCTTTGGATATAGAAATAAAAGAAAAAGGTTTCAAGGGAATATACAAAAGCATATTATATGAATATAACATTGATTTAAACTTAGCTAAAATTGGAATGCCTATTCATAAGGGTGCATATATAAAAATCCCTAGAGAAGTTACTTTATCTGTTAAGGCTTATTCAAAAAATAATCTTTATTTATTCAATAGTTTAGTCTATGGTATAGGAAAGGAATCTAGTGTACGCTTTTTGATAATTACTGTACCTGACGAGATATATAGAGTTCAAAGAAGAAATTATGTTAGAATACCTTTATGTGAAGAGGGATTTTTTTCTATAAAAAGAGAATTTAATTTGAAAAATAATGAAAATTTGGAACAAAACGAGAAATACCGTTTTGTAACAAAGGATTTTAGTGCTGGAGGAGCTGCTATAGTAACTAAAAAGCAACTTTCAATTGGTGATAAGATATTAATCAACATGAAATTAAAAGATGAAGTTGTTTTGGAAAATATTGAGGCAGAGGTAGTTAGGGAAATAGGACAAACGCAATTTGAAGATAACATCTATGGAATTAAATTTATAGGCATTACAGGTAATTTAGAAAAAGAATTGGTTAGGTTTGTTTTTAAGTGGGAAATTGGGAATGTAAAAAATAATAATTCATAAGTATTCATATATATGTAGTTAATTTTGATTACAAAATAAGAAATAAGGGGGGATAACGTGTCCGTTTTTGATAATATAGACGATCAAAAGTTAGATGTTTTAAAAGAGTTGGGAAATATTGGAGCAGGAAATGCTGCCACATCTATTTCTTTGATGTTGGGGAAAACAATTAAAATAACTGTCCCTAGTGCTGAGATTATACCAGTTTCGGAGTTATGGAAAAAATTTACTGATCCTGAAGAAGTAACCTCTGGGGCAATGGTAGAAATAGAAGGAGAAATAGAAGGGGCTTTACTGTTTTTGTTAGGGGCAGAAGAAACTAAATCACTAATAGAACTATTAATGCTTCCTAGACCTGATGATTTAACCAATATGGATGAATTAACTAGTTCTGCAATCGGAGAAATTGCAAATATAATGTGTAGTTCTTATATCATAGCTTTATCTAATTTTACCGGTATAAATATTCATTCTATGCCCCCAAAGGTTGTTGTTGATATGCTATCTGCTATTGTTTCTGAAGTTTCATTGATAATTACAAACGGTGGAGATTATGTAATACTCATTCAGACAGATATTTTATTAGAAGAGCTTGAAGATAAAGTTAAAGGTTATTTGATATATATCTCTGATGAAAAAAATACTCAAAAGATCTTGGAAAGTTTGGGGATGAAATTTTAGATGGAGAATAAAAAGATTGTAGGAATTGGTGAATATCTCGTAGATAAAAATCCTGGTATATTAATAACTTTAGGCCTTGGATCCTGTGTTGCAGTTTGTATTAGAGATAAAGTTAAGGGGATTGGAGGACTTGTACACGTTATGCTACCTGATAGTAGGAGAGATAAAGATAGGCCTGGCAAATATGCCGATACAGGTATAACAGCAGTTGTAGATGAGATAATAAAAATAGGAGGAGATATCAAGAATTTAGAGGCGAAAATAGCAGGTGGGGCATCAATGTTTAAAAATACAAATAAGACCTTTGAAATTGGGGCTAAAAATGTGGAGGCTGTTAAAAAAATTTTAAAGAATTTAGGGATAAAGTTAGTAGCAGAAGACACAGGAGGTTCAAGAGCTAGAAGTGTTGAATTTCATATTGCAAGCGGAGAATTACGTATTAGAAAAGTTGGCGGAGGAGAAAAGGTCGAGATAGTTGTTATTTAAGGAGAAATTAATAATGAAGTATAATATTGATGAAGAACAATTAGTTTTAGATTACTTACCTAAAATAAAGTATATTGCCCTAAATTTAAAAAGTACACTTCCAAAAAATGTTGAATTAGACGATCTCATCCAAGAAGGAATAATAGGCCTGTTGCAATCATATAGAAAATATGATCCAGAAAAAGGGGCTTCATTCAACACTTTTGCAATGAAAAGGATAAAAGGTTCGATGCTTGATTATTTACGTAAAATTGATTGGCTTCCGAAAGAAACCAGATCTCTTATTAAAAAATATGAAGATTTAGTATATGAAGTTGGCGAAGAAGAATATTTGGACGATAAACTAATAGCAGAGAGATTAAATATCGAAGAAAATGATGTCGATAAAATTAAGTTTTCGATATCAAAAAGGCAAATACTCCAGTTGGATAGTTATTTTTTTGATAGTGAAGAAGTCAATTGGTCTATAGAAGAAGATGATAGTAATGATCCGGAAGTCATTGCATATAAAGAAATATTTAAAGATAAGTTAAAGGACTGCATTGAGAAATTGTCTCAGAGAGAACAATTAATTTTGTCTTTGTATTACGATAATAATTTAACTTTTAGAGAAATAGGAGAAATTTTAGATCTCAGTGAATCAAGAATTTCTCAGGTACACAGCCAAATTCTTATTAAACTTAAGAAGATGGTTGATGAGTAGAATTCAAGGGGGCAAAGATTATGCCTTCAACTCATGAAATACAAATTATGTTAACAAAATCAGTAAATGTGGCTGAAAATGTACAAGCTGTAACTCAAGCGCATGATTCAGCAAAAAATATTCTTTTAGTTAAGCAAGCAGCTGAATATGCTCAAAATTTGCATCGTAAAGTTAAAAATAAAGATAGAACAGAAAAAAAGAGTCTTGATAATGATTTACTAGGTAGAACGGCTTACTATCAAGGTCAAGTTGAGGAAGAGACTTATAGCGAATCTAATTTTAAAATAGATGATTACAGAGGCAAGATTTTGGATTTAAGACTTTAAATAAATAAAGGTGAAGATATGATTGCTTATTTCTCTCTTTATAAATCGGATGATGAAAAATATGCTGGTGGATTGCTAATTATCAATGAAAATGGAATTCCCGTATCTTTTAAATATACCGAACCAGTTACACCTTCAGAAATTCAGAAAATAATATATGGAGATAATATAAAAAATTATTTAGCCTATGAAATATTAAGAAATGAAGATCTTTTCAAACCTTATGATGTTGATATTGTATTTGTCGATGATAATGATCTTTTAAATTATGTCGTTACAGATAAGATTTTAGTATATATTAGTGAGCTTAGTTTAAGTAGAAGTTTTGAAATCAAAGAAAACGAGGGCGTAATACCTCTGCATGACAATAAAAGCTTAAAATTTTATGCCTCAAAGGTTGTTGATTCTAATATTTTAAAAAGAATAAAGTATATTATTGATAAATACGATATATTCGAACCTTTCGGGAGATTAAAAGAGGCGTTGATTTATATATGCTCGAAGAGAGAAGATTAAATTTAGAAGTTGTAGATGCAAGTATCAAAATAAAAATAAATGAAATATGTTTAGATCATTTAAATATGGATGAATCAAAATTTATTATAAATAGGATTGAAACTGGGAATATTCCTAAAATACAAGAAATCACTCCTTTAACAAAGGAGATTTTTTTTGGTCATTACGACCTATGTTCTTTAATTACTCAAAATGTTAAAAGAAACATAACAGAAAATTCTATTTTGTTTGATATAAATATAAATAGCAAAAGGATGGTTAATGCCTCTTTACTTGTTTGCATTGAGAAAATAAAAGTAAGTCCTTTAATAAATACGACAAAAATGATAGAAATTAAAATACATGAAATAAATTATTAGAAGTATAAAAAAGAATGAAATGATTATTTTTATGAAAAGCACTAAGTCTAGTTGTGAATATAAAAATTAGCTAACAAGTCAATACTTTAAGCTAAAAATTGGATTTTTAATGGGTAACAGGGCGAAGCCCTCTCCATTCCTCAGTACAGGTACTAAAAAGATTAAATAAGTCAATATTTTTTAAAAACGGAATTTTTAATGGGTAACAGGGCGAAGCCCTCTCACTTTTCTTGGTGCAAGTACTAAGAAGATTAAAGAAGTCAATACTTTAAGCTAAAAATTGGATTTTTAATGGGTAACAGGGCGAAGCCCTCTCCATTCCTCAGTACAGGTACTAAAAAGATTAAATAAGTCAATATTTTTAAAAAAAATCAAATATGAAATCTATATAATGAAGATTTTAGAATTTCTACAGAGAGTATTGTTCCACGATTTAGGAGGTATTTAAAAAGTGGTATCAAACGAATTGCTAAGTTTTTTAAAATCATTAAAAAAGGAAAATAAGCAACATATAATAATTATTCCAGACAATTATTATAATTGGTTTGATGAATATGAAGACTATTTTATGTTTTATCCCGATTTTGATATATTCCCTTTTGAGAATTTGGATGTATCGCCTAATATTAAAGCTCAAAGAATTAAGGTACTATATTCCTTGATAAAAAAAGAACAAATTTCAATTTTAACAACTTTAAGTTCTTTATGTCGATTTACTATTCCTATGAAAGATTTTTTAATAAAAAAATATAAGGTTAATGATGATTTAGACTTATTTACAGATGAATTATATAAATTTGGTTACTTATTAACTGAGGAAGTAAATTCCCCAGGGGAGTATGCAAAAAGAGGTTTTGTAAGAGACATATTTATTCCAATATATGAAGAACCCATACGAATTGAACTATTTGACACCCAGATAGATAGGATCACCTTATTTGACACTTTTTCTCAAAGGTCTATTAATAAATTAGAAGAATTTGAAATTGTGCCTGGTTCAGAAATTCAAAAGTTTAATAATAATATAGATATTTTTCAAGAGAGAATTATGAGATTTTTCTCTGATACCAATGAATTTGATATTTCTATAGATATTTTTAATTCAATTCCTGGTATTTTTTATAAAGATAAAAATACCATTTTAAGTTATTTAAATAGAGATTGTGATATTTATATTGTGAATAAGCAAGAAGTTATAAAGTCTTTTGTTGAAAAAGAAAGAGAAAATTTAGAAATGTGTGACAATGATCTGAAGAAAAGGATATACAAAGCTTATTCTGGACATACTCTGGAGATTTTAAATAAAATAGAATATAAAGAAATAGATTTAAAATTAGAAAAGGTGTATTTTAAAAAGTCTAAAAAAGAAGATAATAGAATCGATTTCATTCCACTATTAGATTGGGAAGATCTTAAAGAGGGAGATTTAGTTGTTCATGAAGATTATGGAGTAGGCATATATCTCGGAGTAAATAAAGTTGAAACTAACTTAGGCTTAAGAGAGTACATTACCTTAGAATATGCAAATAATGCTAAAGTTTATGTTCCAGTAGGAAGATTAGATAAACTTTCAAAATATATAGGAGACTCAACTACAGTAACTATATCTTCTTTGAATGGGAAAAAATGGAAAGCAACAAAGAAAAAAGTCAATGAAGAAATAAGAAAGAAAATTAAGGAATTACTTCAAATATATGTGTTGAGAGAAAATCAACAAGGAATTCAATTATTTGGTGATAAAGAATTGGAAGATAAGTTTAGAGAAAGTTTTCCGTATATTGAAACTCCTGATCAAGAAAGAAGTATTAGAGAAATACTAGAAGATTTAGAAAGCCCAAAACCTATGGATAGATTGTTGGCAGGAGATTCTGGATTTGGAAAAACCGAGGTAGCAATGAGAGCAGCCTTTAGAACAGTTGTATCAAATTATCAGGTATTGTTGTTGGCTCCAACTACTATACTTGCCTCTCAACATTATGAGAGCTTTAAAGAGAGAATGGAACCTTTTGGTGTCAAAATAGAATTGTTAACTAGACATAAAACTTCTAAAGAAAAAGAAATAATTTTTGAAAAAATAAAGAATGGCGAGATAGATATAATAATTGGGACACACGCATTATTGTCTGATTTGCTACAGATTAGAAGATTGGGGTTAGTAATTATAGATGAAGAACAAAGGTTTGGAGTGATGCAGAAAGAGAAATTTAAAAAATTAGGTGAAGGCATTAATTTTTTGATGATGAGTGCGACCCCAATTCCAAGAACACTATATATGTCTATTAGTGGCCTAAGAGAGATTTCAACAATTTCTACTCCTCCTTTGGGTAGGTTACCAATTCAAACATTTGTTGGTAAATACTCAGACAAATTGGTTCGTACAGCTGTTCTAAGAGAAAAAGCTAGAGGCGGACAGATTATTTACATACATAACAGAATTCAAGAACTTGAAAACATTTATAAAAAATTGCAAAACCTTATTCCTGAAGTGAAGATAGGATTAGTTCATGGAAACTCTCATAAAAATGATTTTATAAAAACAATGAACGATTTTTATGCGGGTAAAATAGATTTATTATTTTCAACAACTATATTAGAAAACGGGATAGATATACCTAATGCAAATACTCTAATTGTAGATGATGCGGAAAGATATGGTATAGCACAATTATATCAGTTAAAGGGTAGAGTAGGTAGATCTAATAAAAGAGCCTTTGCATACTTTTTATACAAAAAAGAGCTTACTCCAGAGGCGAAGAAGAGATTAGAAGCTATAAAGCAGTATAATGAACCGGGTAGTGGATTGAAATTATCCTTGAGAGACATGGAAATAAGAGGTTATGGTGATCTTTTGGGCATAGAACAAAAGGGTCATATTAATAGTGTTGGGTTACATTTATATAAAGAAATGTTAAATAAGGCACTTGTTGAATATGGGATAAAAGAAATTGAAGAACATACTAGACCATTGAGCTACACAGAAATAAAAGGAATAAAAGGTTCTATAGTCATTCCAGAAGAGTATGTACCAAATTCTATAGAACGAATGAGGATATATAGACGAATTGCTGTTTCAAGAACACCAGAAGAAGTAGAAGACATAAAAAAAGAGGTCAGAGATCGTTATGGAAAACTTCCACAAGAAGTCGAAAGATTGTTTAAATATGCAATAATTAGAGTAAAAGCAAACATGGAAGGAATAAAGGAAATAGAAATTGGAGATTCTTTTATTACATTCAAATTTTCGGATGATGTTAAACCTTCTATAGATAAATTTAATAAATATTCTCGAAGAGCCTTTTATTATCCTAATAGTCAAGAATTGATAGCTTATGGTCCAAAAGATGATATAGAATATATGGAAAATATATTTTCTTAAGAGGTGAATTGATTAATGTACGATACAATTGTTGCAATTTCAACTCCGATAGGGATGGGAGCTATAGGAGCTGTAAGAGTTTCTGGAGGAGACGTAGATAAAATAATACGTAATTGTTTAAAAAAGCATAAATATGAGTCAAAAAAAATGTATTATGGATGGATGTATGATGAAGATAGTCCAGTTGATGAGGTGACATGGGTTTATCATAGCAAACCCAATTCATATACTGGAGAAGATATGTTAGAAATATTCTGTCATGGAGGAAAATTAGTAACATACAATATTTTAAAAACTATAATCAAATTAGGGGCACGTCAAGCATTACCGGGAGAATTTTCAAAAAGGGCAGTATTAAATGGGAAAATAGATTTAATTAAAGCAGAGGCTATTAACAGCTTAATCAAGGCAGAGACACCATTTTCTTTAGACGCCTCGTTGAAATTATTGAAAAAAAATCGGCTTTCTGAAACTATCCAAGAGCTTAAACATGAAATGATTAATATCGCAGCCGAAATTGAGGTAGAATTAGATTACCCCGATGAAGTTGAGATTGATTCATTGAATTTAAAAGAAAAAATATCAGATATTTTAAAAACAGTTGATAAAATCTTAAAAGAAGCGGATAATGGAATTATTGCAGTTGAAGGTGTGAAAACCGCTATCGTTGGTAAACCTAATTCAGGGAAAAGCACTCTATTAAATGCATTATTAAAAAAAGATAGAGCTATAGTTACTGAAATCCCAGGTACTACACGAGACACTATTGAAGAAAGCTTGAATATCAATGGAATACTATTGAAACTTATTGATACCGCAGGAATTAGACCTACTGAAGATAAAATAGAGAAAATTGGAATAGAAAAAACTTTAAATGCTATGGAAGAATCAAATTTGATTTTATTTATTCTCGATGGTACAACTCCTTATGATTATGAAGATGAAATGATCTTCAGTAGGATAAAAGAATTGAATAATAAATCTGTTATTATAGTTTTAAATAAATCTGATTCTGAACATTTCAAATTGAGCAATTGTCCCACCAAACTATTTGACCAAAAGTTTGATATAGTCACTATTTCAGCAAAAAATAAAGAAATTAAATCGTTAGAAGATAAAATATATGAGATATATTTTGAAAAAATAAATATTGAAGAACCAACCCTTACAAATATGAGGCAAAAAAACTCGCTAGAATCATCAAGAAAATACTTGTTAAATGCACTTAACTCTTTAAATATGGGATTTTCAAACGATGTGGTAATGATTGATGTTAGGAAAGCTCTAGAAAAAATTTATGAACTGACTGGCGAAAATTATACGGAAGAACTACTTAATACAATATTTTCAAATTTTTGCGTTGGAAAATAAAAATATTATATCAATCAATAAATACCTGATATAATTTATAATATCACTATAATCTTTGCACTTTTCACTAAATTTGTAAATTTTTAAAGAAGGCATCATTATAGCAGCTATTTTAAAAATGAAGATTTTCTAAAAGCAAGCATTTGAATTTATAACGGGTCTAGGGCGAAGCCCTTACCCCTCCTTTGGTACAAGTACCGTAAAGTTGTAATTATTAATTACTGTTTTTGAATTCATAGCGGGTCTAGGGCAAAGCCCTCATCCCTCGCTGGTACAAGTACCGAAAAGTTGTAATTATTAATTACTGTTTTTGAATTTATAACGGGTCTAGGGCGAAGCCCTCATCCCTCGCTGGTACTAGTACCAAAAAGTTTAAAGAAGTTCAGCGTTAGTATAAAGATTTGAAGTATCACAATATTTTGTAAAAAAAATCGATTCTAAAACATATATATAATACAGATTTTAGAATTTTGAAGACAGTAATTTTTATATTAGTAGGAGGAAAAAATGAAATCTTTAAAAATGGTCAAATATGAAATTAAAAAGATTTTAAGAAGCAGAGCAGTGTTGATTTTAAGTATAATTGTTCCTGTAATATTAGCTTTTTTTGGTTCCTCCTTTTATCCAAAAAATATTTCTCAAAATTTTAATTTAGTTATCTATAATCAAGATAAAAGTTTTTTAGGTAATTTTACATTTCTTTTAATCAAACAGTTTTTAAATTTTGAAAATACTGTTGAAATCAGTAATGAAAGTGAATTCAACAGATTAATTGAGTTAGGTAATTATGACTCTATAATTATAATTCCAAAAGGATTTACTAATGATTTGGTGAACAAACTTCAAACTTCTTTGTATATTGTTCCTAATCCACATAACATTCAAAATAGTCTAATGATTTATACCGCCTTTAAAGCAGTATTTGATGAATTGGCAGGTATTCCAGAAATAAAGGTTGGATCTACCACCGATTTTTTACTGAGTGGAGGAATAGGAATTGATGAAACAAGACCAAAACCAGAGATTAAAATGTTAATACCAAATGCGAAGGAAAAAATGCTCTTTGAATCTGAATCTAATGATTTTGGAATTAATGACATGTTTGCTCCAATTGTAGCTGTGGTTACGATCCTCATCTCATCGATGATTGGTATTTCATATTCTGTTGGTCAAGCCAGGGAATCAAAATTACTTGATTTATATATCTCAAATGGTCTATCAATAAGAGTTTTTGCTTTTTCGAAGTTAATAGCATATTTACTAGTTGGATTTGTGATGGGATTATTTTCTTGGGGAATGTTCAGACTTTTTGGTGTACAATCACAGGCCATAAGCTGGCATTTATTCCTGTTGATATTTGTATCTGTATTTACTTTTACATCTTTTGGTTTGGTACTTTCTTCTTTTTTAAAAAGCTCGAAAGCTGCATCTTTTCTTGTTACTGCAGTTATTGGGTTAATGTTTGTATTTGGAAACGTATTAATTCCTGTACCTAAAGGAGGTTTTCTGGAAAAGTTTTCTTATATTTTTCCTGTTAAGTATTCCTTAGATGCTTGGCGGAAACTTACTGTATTAGGTTATGGACTTAGTGATATATATAAAGAAATAGTTATTCTAACCATTTTTGGTATTTTTTGTTTCTATTTAGCTATATTTCTAATGAGGGTCACTCAAGAAACATGATACACCTAAGAATAATGTTTGACTTAGATAAGGGCAAAAGGTCAGTGCATATAGACTGATTATTTTAAGTTGCGTAATGAAAGAAAAATTAAGAGGATAAAAATGAAATATCTATCAATAAAAGATTCAAAAGAAATTTCTATTAATATAGAACGATCTATTTTTATAGGGAATGCACAAAAAGTTAATACAATAGAAGAAGCTCAAAATTATATAAAATATATAACTCAAAAATATAACAATGCAACTCACAATTGTTGGGCGTATAAAGTTGGAGACGGGAATCAAGAATTTTTTCATTATTCAGATAATGGAGAACCTTCAGGAACTGCTGGAAAACCTATATATGGCATAATAGAAAAATATAATTTATTCAATGTTGCAATTGTTGTTACAAGATATTTTGGTGGTGTTAAATTAGGCATAAGAGGATTAATTGATGCATACTCTTCTTGTGCTGAAGAAGTAGTCAAAAATTCTAGATTAACTAAATTTGAAACCACCTTTATTTTTGAAGTCAGATGTAGCTATTCAAATTATTCTCAGATTTTACGCTTAATTTCACAAGAATCAGGTATTTACTTGTTATTTCAGGAGTTCTTGGAAGATGTTTTTTTCAGGATAGAAATAATTGAAAGCATTAAAGAAAGGGTATTACCAATTATTGAAAACAATTCTCAAGAAATAACTTTTATTGGGACATCAGAAAGAGAATTATAAAAACTTCGCTAAAATAAGCGAAGTTTTTTATATATCTTTTATCATCTTTTTTACAAAATTAGGTAATGCAAAAGAAGCTACATGCATCTCCTCATTATAGTACTTTAATTCTTTATCAAAGTTCCTAACTTTTTCTGGATTAAAATCTTTTATTGGGTCTATATTTTTTGATGCAAATGTCCATGACCATGTTCCTGGTGTATATTCTGGGACAAACCCCAAGTATAGTTTAGCAACGTTGAATACTGAGCTAATACGTTTATAGGCTCTGATCATCCACTCTTTTTCTATAAATGGCTCTTCCGTTTGAGCAGTGAAGACACCATTTTCCGTGAGTGCTTTAAAACAATCCTGGTAAAAACTTTCTGTATAAAGAGCGCCTCCTCCACCTTCAGTGGGATCAGTTGAATCAATTATAATTACATCAAATTCATTATTAAAGTTTTTTATGAATTTACTACCATCTTCAAATACAAGATGAACTTTTGGGTTATTAAGTTCATAGGACAAATTAGGTAAATATTTTTTGGTTGCTTCCACAACCTCTTCGTCCAATTCACACATAATAACTTTTTCTATAGAAGGGTGTTTTAAAACTTCTCTAACTGTTCCACCGTCCCCTCCACCTATTACGAGTACTTTTTTAGGATTTTCGTGGAGAAATAGAGGAACGTGAGAGATCATCTCATGATATACAAATTCATCTAATTCGCAGGTCATAGGAACGCCGTCTAGTGTGAATACTTTTCCGAACGCCTTAGTTTCGAAGATATCAATTCTCTGAAATTTAGTGACCCCAGAATAAATGACCTTTTCAACATCCATAAATAAACCAAATTTGTTTTTTCTATCGAACTCATTAAAAATGAAAGGAGGATAAACCTTTTCCAACATAGTTTTCACCTCGAATATAATAATTGTGAAATTACATAGATAAAACAATTTAATTCTATTCAATTAGAAGATAGAAATATTAAACTATTTGTTTAATATTATAAACTTTTTTTATTTCTTTTCAGTGGAACTAATTTAAAATCATGTTTCAAGAACCTCAATAATAAGCTTAATGTGTTATACTATAAAAGGGATCTTCTAAATTTTTTCAAAAAAATTATTGTATGAATGTTTCAATTTTTGGAGGTAGATTTATGAATAGTAATTTGTATAGAAAATATAGGCCTAGAAATTTTGAAGATATAATTGGTCAGCCTCATGTTGTTAAGTATTTTTATAATGCCCTTAAAAAAGGTGAAATTTCTCATGCATACATTTTTTCAGGGCCACGAGGTACAGGGAAAACGACAACAGCTAGAATTTTAGCTAAAGCTTTGAATTGTAAAAATCCATTAGATTTTAATCCATGCAATGAATGTGAAAATTGTGTTTCAATTAACAAGAATAGTTTTATAGATGTAATTGAATTAGATGCTGCTTCTAATAGGGGTATTGATGAAATTAGAAATATACGTGATTCAACAAATTATCTGCCAGTATATGGCAATTATAAAGTATACATAATAGATGAGTTTCATATGTTGACTAGAGAAGCGTTTAATGCATTGTTAAAGACTTTAGAAGAGCCTCCCGCCCATGTTATTTTTGTTTTGGCTACAACAAATTTAGAGAAAGTTCCTGATACAATTATTTCGCGAGCTCAGATAATCAACTTTAAAAATTTATCAATGAAAGATATATTGCTAGGTTTGAAAAAAATAGCTGATTTAGAAGGAATTAAATACGATGAAAAAGCCTTAGAAATAATTGCTAAAAAAGCAAAAGGAAGTATGAGAGATGCAATATCCATGTTTGAACAAGTTGAAAAGTTTGGCGATGACAAAGTATTCTTAGAGGATGTTATGGATATATTAGGGTTATTTGATGAAAGTTTTGTAAGCAAATTCATAAATAATGTGTCTGATTCAAATATAGATGGTTTTTTATCTCAATCTGAGGAATTGTTTAAACAAGGAAAAGATCCTGAAATATTATTAGAAGAATCAATAGAATACATATTTGATAGGATTAAAGAAAAAGAAGATCCGTTTTTTGATATTGAGATGATGAAAGAATTCAATGTTATTCTTAAAGATTTAAAGTATAGCGAAAATAAAAGATTAACATTTGATGTTGAAGTTCTTGGATTCATTACTAGAGGTCTAAAATCTACAACTCTTAACTCTTCTTTTAAAGATGTACCTGAAGGTGGTACAATCAAGGAAATAAATAAGAACGATACTGATTTTAATACAGAGTATTTTAATAATCCGATTATAGTAAAAATAATGAACTTTTTTAGAGATCCACGAAGCAAAAAAACAAATTTAGCTATTTATTATTCTTTGTTAGCTTCAAAAATTGAGATTAGAAATAATAGGATAATCTTTAATTTTTCTGAGAATGAGTTATTAGAATATGAAATATTAAAGAAGTATATTGACGAATTAAAGGTTAATATATCCCTTTTAATAAATGAATCTTATGAAGTTTCACTCCTGTTTTCAGGAAAAGAAAACGAAACTTTTAATTTATCCGAAAAGGCTCCAACTTATCAAGAGAAAAGATTATTCTAGGATTTGTTATGAATGATTAATATCCTATGTGCTTTAAGGGCAGAAGCAGAAGAAATAATTAAGAAGTATAGATTAAAAAAAATACATGATAAACCTTTTGAAATTTTTATTTCTAACGATGTAAGGCTCATAATTTCTGGTATAGGAAAGGTAAATGCCGCTGGTGCTACAGCTTTTATTTTAAGTGATTTAGATATTGATTTTAATTCGACGGATATTTTTATAAATTTTGGTATTTGTGGGGCATTACAAAAAGAATATGTTGTAGGTGAACTTATTTTATGTAATAAAGTACTAGACTATGAAATGCGAAAAAGTTTCTTTACAGATATTTTGATTGATTACGGATTATATGAGGCATCCATACAAACTATAAATAACCTGGATGAACAATATGATTTTTTAGAAGATCTCGTGGACATGGAGGCTTCAGCTGCTTTTAAAATGGCTTCAAAGTTTTTGTATACTCACCAAATTTATGTTCTTAAGATTGTGTCTGATCTGGTTTACGAAAAAAGTAATGAAAGAATCTCCAGAGGATTTGTAAAAAATTTAGTAAAAAACAAAATAGAAACAATAATTAATTTTGTTGATGTAACCGAATCTTTTCTAAAAAACAATCCTCCTTTTTTTCAAAGAGAAGATCTTGAACTGATAGAGGAAGTATCAAATTCTTTAAAATTGACGTTTTCTCAACAAGAACAATTAAAAAATGCCTATTGCTTTTATAAATCTCACAACCGTTGTGAACCAGCTTTCTTAAAAGATTACTTAATAATTAAGCCTGAAAATTCAAAAGAAAGGAATGTAATTTTTGATCAAATCAAACACCAACTATATAGCTAATTCATTTTCTCATATATATATTGAAAATTCTGTGTTCGATTTTCCAATAACTCAATACATTATTGATAGATTTCCAAGAAGTAAGATAGTAAGAATAGAGAATTATAACGAGGTATTTTCAAGAAAAAATCAAAATCCATATCTACAAAAATTATCACCTTCTTTGATTGTAGGAGAAAAAAAAGAAGGATTTTTTTATAAAGGTTCTAGACTATGCCATAATTTTGAAGAAGAACACTTTTACTACACCAATTTCATATTAAATTGTTTGTTTGATTGTGATTATTGTTATCTAAAAGGTATGAATTTATCTTCCAATATAGTTTTTTTTGTAAATTTGAATGATTATTTTAATGAAATTGCTAGATTACTTAATACAAAAAACAAGTTATATCTCAGCATTTCGTATGATTCTGATATTCTAATTTTTGATGAAATTTATCCGTTTTTAAATGAATGGTATAATTTTGTTGAGAAGAATCCTAAAATTACCGTGGAAATAAGAACGAAGAGTGTTCTGTGGAAGAAGTTTATAAAATATAAATCTTTAGATAATTTGATATTATCTTGGAGCTTGGCTCCTTCTGACATTATTGTTCAGTATGAAAAGAAAACGCCCTCATTGGAAGCTAGACTAAACGCTATATCTCAACTGTTGAAAAGAGATTGGAAAATAAATTTAGCGTTAGATCCACTAATATACACCGGGAAGCCTTGGAAAATTATTTACAAAGAATTTTTGGAGTACTTAGTAACAAAAATAGATATAAATTTAATCAATTCCATAACCGTAGGAGTCTTTAGAATACCTATAAACTATTTAAGAAGGATGAAAAGTTTTTCTAATTCTCCCATTTCATTCTTTCCTTACGAAACTGTTGAAGGTGTTGCTTCTTATCCGAAAGATCTTAAGGAGGAAATGTTAAACTACGTAGTCTTATTTCTCGAAAGGTACTTTAACAGGGATAAGATATATATAAAATAAATAATAAAAAACTTCGCTAAAATAAGCGAAGTTTTTTATATATCTTTTATCATCTTTTTTACAAAATTAGGTAATGCAAAAGAAGCTACATGCATCTCCTCATTATAGTACTTTAATTCTTTATCAAAGTTCCTAACTTTTTCTGGATTAAAATCTTTTATTGGGTCTATATTTTTTGATGCAAATGTCCATGACCATGTGCCTGGGGGATATTGAGGAACAAACCCTAAGTATAGTTTAGCAACGTTGAATACTGAGCTAATACTTTTATAGGCTCTGACCATCCACTCTTTCTTTAAGAAAGGATCTTCCGTTTGAGCGGTAAAGACACCATTTTCCGTGAGTGCTTTAAAACAATCCTGGTAAAAACTTTCTGTATAAAGAGCGCCTCCTCCACCTTCAGTGGGATCAGTTGAATCAATTATAATTACATCAAATTCATTATTAAAGTTTTTTATGAATTTACTACCATCTTCAAATACAAGATGAACTTTAGGGTTATTAAGTTCATAGGACAAATTAGGTAAATATTTTTTGGTTGCTTCCACAACCTCTTCGTCCAATTCACACATAATAACTTTTTCTATAGAAGGGTGTTTTAAAACTTCTCTAACTGTTCCACCGTCCCCTCCACCTATTACAAGCACTTTTTTAGGATTTTCGTGGAGAAATAGAGGAACGTGAGAGATCATCTCATGATATACGAACTCATCTGAATCCCTGGTCATCGTTACTCCATCTAGCGTGAATACTTTTCCGAATGCCTTAGTTTCGAAGATATCAATTCTCTGAAATTTAGTGACCCCAGAATAAATGACCTTTTCAACATCCATAAATAAACCAAATTTGTTTATTCTATCAAACTCATTAAAAATGAAAGGGGGATAAACCTTTTCTGACATTATTTCACCTCAACTTTATGTAATGAATCATTTGGAACTCCAATAGTTTCGAACATGCCACGTTTATTTTCAATTACTTCTTGCCTACCAGATTTAAAAGCATCTTTTAAATAATTAAAAGCTACCCAGGGATCAACGGAATCTCCACATGTATAGATATCCAACGAGGCATATTTATATTCAGGCCAAGTATGAATAGCTAGATGGGATTCCGAAATTATTATTGCACCGCTCACTCCATGAGGTAAAAAACGGTGAAAGGTGGATGTTACAATTGTTGCCCCACATTCAATAGCTGCTTTAGTCATTTGGTATTCAATTTCAGTAACGTTGTTTAGTATTTCTTCGTCACAATCATATAGCTCAGCTATTAAATGCCTACCTAAAAATTTTGCCATCTCTCACTCCTCCTTTAAAATATTTCTATCCAAATAAATTTTGCTTTTTGATTTTTACTTTTATTTTTTATGTAGTGTTTCTTATTTGGTGTAAAAAAGAAACATTCTCCAGTATCTATTATATATGTTTCTTTGTTTAAATGAAGCTCAATTGTACCTTCAATAACAAACCCGAATTCTACTCCTTCATGAGGCTTTTCAATTTCCGTTGCTTTGTTTGGATCAAGTATAATAAAAGAAGGTTCAATATTTTTTGGATCGCTAGCTGTTAACAAGAGTTCTTCATAAACACCTTCAGGAGTATCATATATAGGAATTCTATCCTCTTTTGTATAAACAACTTTTTCTTTGTTTTCTAGATTTGAAAAGAATTCCTTTAAATCTGTTCCAAGAGCCCTTAAAATCATTTCTAAACTTTCTATAGTCGGGGAAGTTAAGTCTCTTTCAACTTGAGAAATAAAACCCTTTGTTAAATCTGATCTTACAGCTAATTCTTCTTGAGTCATATTTCTCATAATCCTTAAACTTTTTATTTTTTCACCGATTTTCATAAAAATACCTCCAAATGCGGTGTTCCTATACAAATTTCATTTTTTAAAAATATTATATATTAAACTATCTGTTTAATATTATAAACTTTTTCTATGTTTTTGTCAATCACATTTATTTAAATTTATGTTGCTAAAATCTCAAATATATTTTTTCTGTGTTATACTAATATAGATATAAAAAATAATTTTTTATCTTTTTCCTGATTAAATAAAAATTACAATAAGACCTAAGGAGGATTTTTTAGAATATGAAATCTTATATGAGGAGTTACCTTGGCATAGACCTAGGAACAGCCAATACAATTGTATATATGAAAGGAAAAGGAGTTATTTTAAATGAACCCTCCGTTATTGCTCTTAATCGGGATAATGGCGAGATAATCTGTGTTGGTATCGAAGCTAAAAAGATGATTGGAAAAACACCTGCTAATATTTTTGCCATTAGACCTTTAAAGGAAGGCGTGATAGCTGACTACAACGTGGCAGTTGCTATGTTAAAATATTATATTAATGCAGCAGTTGGTAACTTTGTTATCCTAAAGCCAGTTGTTGTTGTTGGAGTTCCGACAGGGGCAACCGAGGTTGAAAAAAGTGCTTTGAGAGAGGCTGCTTTAGATGCAGGTGCAAGTAAGGCTTTTTTAATAGAAGAAGCTATGGCGACAGCTATTGGCGCAGGATTAGATGTGGAAGAACCATCTGGTAATATGATTGTAGATATTGGTGGAGGGACAACAGAAATAGCAGTTATTTCTCTTGGAAATATCGTATTATCTAAATCACTACGAGTAGCAGGAGATCAAATGGATCAAGAAATAATGGATTATATAAAAACAAGATATAACATAGTTATCGGCGAAAAAACAGCCGAAAGGATAAAAATGGAAATAGGTAATGTATATGATAGTGACGAGAATAATAAGTTGAGCATGGAAATAGTGGGACTAGATGTATTATCTGGTTTACCAAAAACTATTCAGGTTTCTGGTTATGAAGTTAGACAGGCAATTAAAAATTCTGTTGGAAAGATAATTGAAAATATTAAATCAGCTATAGAAGAGACTCCTCCAGAGTTATTATATGATATAGTAAATAAAGGTATATTTCTTGCAGGTGGAGGTGCCATGATAAAAGGCATGAAAGAACTTATTGAAAAGGAAACATTTATTAGGGTAATTGTGGCGGATGATCCAATAACCTGTGTTGCAAGAGGTGCAGGATTAGTTATAGATAAAATAAATATTTTAAGAACGCTTTGAAAGCTATAAAATGAGACATGCAGGTTTGTTATTTTTAACGTTATTAATCTTTATTACAATTTTTTTTAATCTATTTATAAATGCTTCTTCAAACATAGTGGAAATTATAATGTTTCCAGGTAATTATTTGTTTTCACGCCTTTATTCAAAAATAGAATCAAGAAGTGTGAGTGAAGAAATATTAAACAGTGTTTTACAATCAGTTCAAAGGAATCCTTTTTTTATAGTTGAAGATAAAAACGTTGAAGATAAAGGTATTGGCATATACTATGGAATAATTTTAAGAGAAACAAATAGGAATTTTACAGTGCTAACTAGAGATAATAACATTGACGAAAATTACTTGGTAGTGAATGAAGAGGGTATTTTGTTAGGATTTGTAGAAAAAGTTTATTCAAACAATATTTTAGTTAGAAAAATTGGTTGGGGAAATCAAATATTATTTGGAAGAGTAGAGAATTTGGACGTTTTAATAAAAGAGAATCATGGAGATTTACTTGTTGAGATACCCGATAATTATATTTTGAGTCAAGATAATTTAAAGCTTCTTTTAGATTTACCTTTTTATATAAGTGAAGAAAGTAGTAAAAACACTTTTCTAATTGGAGATCTAGTTTCAAAATATGGTGAATTTTATCTTTTTAAGCCCTTTAGAAATCAAAGCTATCTTGTATATATTTTTCCATATTAATTTAGTATAAGAGAGAGATGAATTTATGAAGTTCATTATTTATTTGCTTTTAGCCTTATTTACCGCATCGTTTGATAGATGGCTCGGAGAAACTCTGTGTTTTATTTTCCCTATTTTTGCTGTTTATACTATTGAATTTGAAAAAACAAATTTATTCCCTCTATACTTTACCTTTTTATATACAATCCTCTATTTTAGTTCACGATTCGAATTAAATTTTATATCCATTATCTTTTTTTCTATTTTTTTATTATTAATTTTACTTCTTCAAGATTTTAAAATGAATTATTTTAAAGATATATTTATTTTTAGTATTCTTTCTTTCTATTTAAGCTTAATAACTAAATCTTTTTCTTCGTCTATAATTGGATTGATAATAATGACAATTGCTTATTTTGTAAACATGAGGTTGATGATAAATGAAAGAGAAAAGAGTTAAATTATTATTTTTACTATTTCTGATTTCTTTCTGTTTAATGTTCTTACGTTCTTTTCAACTTCAAGTAGTAGATTGGGAACAGTACACCTTAAAAGTACAAGATATAAGTACACGAATTTTAGTTGAACAACCAGAAAGAGGCAAAATTTATGATAGAAATGGTAAATTATTGGCTTGGAATGAAAAAATTTATCAAATTTCCAATTTGGGGGGTATTTTAAAAGAAGATACCGAGAAAAAATTATACTCGATTTTAAAAGATTCAGTAGATAATCCCAATACTGTAATAGATAAATTGAATTTTCAAAAGAAAGTTATTTTGAATATAAACTCTGTGCAAGCCTTAAAAATAGCTAATCTTGATTCGAACCTAGTGGTACAGGAAAAATACTTAAGAAAATATGCTCATGAATCGTTATATCATGTTTTAGGATATGTAGACAATGAAGGCTATCCTAGAACAGGTTTAGAAATGGTCTATGATGAAAAATTACGAGGAAATTATGGATATAATATGTTAATAATGTCTTCGAGTAAAGGCAGTACACAATTAGTTGAAAAAACTCATTCAATTCCTGGAAACAATATTGTTTTGAGTTTAGATTTGGACTTACAAATTAAGGCTTATAACTATATGAAAGATTCTAATCATAATGGTGTGATTCTTATTTCAGATCCGAATACTGGCGAGATATTAGTATTTGTCAGTTATCCTTCACCCGATCCTAATATGTTTTCAGAAGGTATGAACAGTTTAGAATATAAAAAGATTTTAAATGATAAAAATAAAATATTAGTTAACCGTGCTGTTTCATCATGCTACCCGCCAGGCTCTATAATCAAACCTTTTATAGCTTATAGTGCGTTAGAAGCAGGAGTATCACCATATGCAACAATTAATTCAACAGGAATCTATTATTTAAAAAATGCTAATGGCGTAATTATTGATCAACTTGAAGATTGGAACCCCCAGGGTCATGGAGAGACTAATTTGATCAAGTCAATAAGAGCTTCTGTTAATAGTTACTACTATTGGTTGGGTGAAAACTTAGGTATCGATTATTTAGAAGGGTATGCGGATAAATTTAAATTAGTTGAACCCACTTCAATAGATATTCCTTTTGAAAAAAGAGGTAATTTTCCTGGAAGAAAGTGGAAGCTTGATAATTTGGGAGAGGTATGGTACCCTGGAGAAACTCTTAGAGTGTATATAGGTCAGAGTGCAACTACTATGACACCAATACAAATTTTAAGGATGTACAACATTTTAGCTACACGAGGCACTTATTATAAATTTAATTTATTTATGAAAGAAGAAGATTTTTTAGGAAATATTATAAATAAATATGAACCTATTTTGATAGATAAATATGAATTGAACAATGATTATTTAAAATATATCTATCAAGGAATGATTGAAGTTACTACTTTTGAGGGACCAACTTACGAACAAGGTACTGCTTTTCCTGCTTTTAAAGATTTTCCAATTACTGTAGCAGGAAAAACAGGAACTGCACAAGTTGATAGAGAGAAACACTCTCATTCATGGTTTGCAGGTTTTTTGCCAGCAAATAATCCCCATTATTCAATAGTTGTCTTTATTGAATATGGGGGTATGGGGTCAGACACAGCAGCCCCAGTTGCACGTAAAATTCTAGATGACTTAATTATAAATTACTACTAAATAAGTTGATTATTTTAATAGATCTACATACATAGGATAATCTTGGCAGAGCGATAGTACCTCACTTTTTACTTCGTCAATCAAATCTTTGTCAAGATTACCATCTTCGTCTTTTATATTCATAGTTACTTTTACTATAAGATCTGCTATTATTGACATTTCTTTTTCTTTCATTCCTCTGGTAGTTACAGCAGGAGTACCAATTCTTATTCCGCTAGTTACAAAGGGAGGACGTTTTTCTTTTGGAACAGTGTTTTTATTTACTGTTATATTGCATTCTCCTAACGCTTTTTCTAAAGCTTTACCGGTAATGTTTAGGTTTGATAAATCAATCAAAAATAAATGTGTATCAGTTCCACCAGAAACAATCTTCATGCCTTTTTTCGAAAGCTCATTGCTTAATTTTTTAGCGTTTTTTACAATCTGAGTTTGATATAGTTTAAAATCTTCACTCATTGCTTCCTTAAACGCTACAGCTTTTGCTGCTATTATATGCTCCAAAGGTCCTCCTTGCATACCGGGAAAAATTGCTTTATTTATTTCTTTTGAAATATCTTTATCATTAGTTAATATTAGTCCACCTCTAGGCCCCCTAAGTGTTTTATGCGTTGTAGAAGTTACAGCGTGAGCGTATTCTACGGGATTAGGATGAATTCCAGCAGCAACTAATCCTGCAAAATGGGCCATATCTACAACTAGATATGCACCAACTTTATCAGCGATTTCTCTAAATCTTTTAAAGTCAATAATACGTGAATATGCACTTCCTCCTGCGACTATTACCTTTGGTTTTGAAGAAATCGCAATTTTTTCAACTTCATCGTAATTAATTGTCTCAGTTTCTTCATCTACACCATAAGTAACTACATTGTATAAAACACCAGAAAAATTTACAGGGGCCCCATGAGTTAAATGTCCTCCATGATTTAGAGACATTCCCATCAACGTGTCACCTGGTTTCATAAGAGAAAAGTAGACAGCCATGTTTGCTTGTGATCCTGAATGCGGTTGAACATTAGCATATTGTGCATGGAAAAGCTCTTTTGCTCGATTAATAGCTAAAGTTTCTAATTCATCTACAAATTCGCATCCCCCATAATATCTTTTTCTAGGATATCCTTCAGCATATTTATTAGTAAAGATACTTCCCATAGTTTGTAAAACAGCCTTTGAAACATAATTCTCAGAGGCTATTAGCTCTAAGCCATATTCTTGTCTTTTAAGTTCTTTAATCAGTATGTTATAAACATCTGGATCGATATTTTTTACTTCTTCCCACATTAAAAATCACCTCTTAAATGTATGTCTTATAGAAAATAGATTATAATAATATATTTATTCTAACACAAAAATATGTATGAATATTAAAAAAAGTTAAAGAAAATGCACAAAAATAAAGAAATTTAAATTTATTTAACTCTAAATAAACTTATTTCAAGATAATGACTATTATTTAGGAATATTCATGCTTGACTATAAAATTAAGAAAAGATATAATGAATTGAGCGATGAAACGTTTTAATAAGGAGGTCAATTATGTCAAGAATTACCATTAAAGATGTAGCAAAAGAGGCTAATGTATCAGTTGGAACCGTTTCAAGAGTAATTAATGGAGAAAAAAATGTTTCTAAGGAGAATGTGCAAAAAGTTCTTAAAGCTATTGAAACTCTAGGATATGTTCCCAATACTTATGCAAGAGGGCTCGTCTCAGGAAAAACTAATTCTATTTCTATAGTAGTTCCTATGATAAGAACCGATTTTTATGATAGGTTAATTAATTCGGTAGATTGTGTGTTAATAGAAAATAATTATGAAAGCTCTATATTCCCCTTACTTTCTGAATATAGATTAAAAAAGTTTATGGAAAAAAGCTCAATTTTATACCATTCAGATGGAATTCTAATGTCTTCGCTTCCTGTTAAGAAACTATTTAAAGATGGGATTGTACCTACAGAAAAACCAGTTGTTTTGATAGACATGGAATCTAATAATTATGATTGCGTGTATATAGATAACAATCAAATTGGAAGAATTGCAGCGAATATCCTCCTTGAAAAAACAGACAATTTATACGTTATGACTTTTATAGAACCAGATACTGTTTTTACCTCAGATGTGTTTAAAAAGAGGTTTAAAGGTTTTGAAGAGGTATTAATAAAAAACAATATCTCAATTTCATCAAAAAGAATATTTCATAGTGAATTAAATTTGCATTATGCATTAAATGAAGCTATGTCGATATTAAAAAAAGTTCAAAAATTTCCTGTTGGATTTTTCGCAACTACAGATTTATTTGGTTATGGATTAATTTTGGCAGCTAATAACCTTAATTTGGAAGTTGGGAAAGATATATTCATAGTTGGAGTTGATGGACAGCCTTGGACAGAAAATATAGGGCTAACAACCATTAAACAACCAATAGAAGAAATGAGTCAACTAGCTACCAATATCCTTCTGGATAAAATTAATGAAAAATATTCCTTAACTTCAAGAAAGTCCATAAAGTTTGATCCTTTGGTAATTAGAAGGACATCAGCTTAAGGGAAGCAAGATACATAAAAATTAAAAGGAGGAAAAAGTAGATGAAAAAAGTTTTTTTATGTCTAGTTATAGTAGTTTTAAGTGTGTTTATGTTCGCTAAAACAGAGTTAGTTTTTTGGCACTATTGGGATGGAGAAAACGGGAAAAAACTAGAATCTTTGATACAAGAATTTAATACTTCTCATCCTAACATTGAAGTACAACCAGTTTTTATACCAGGATCGGATTTGCTAACAAAGATTCAACTTTCAGTACTATCGGGACAAACACCAGAACTTGCAATTTCCGACATAATTGGGATGCCTTTAATACTTGATACTGGAAAAGTAATTGATTTAATGCCATATGTAAAAAAAGAAAACTATGATTTAAATGATTTTTATGAAAACACACTAGTTTATGGAAAAATTGAAGATAAGTTATTTAGTTTACCAGTAAGTTCTAGTAATCTAGGTTTGTTTTGGAATAAAGAGCTATTTAAAAAAGCAGGTCTAGATCCAGAACAGCCTCCAAAAACCTGGGATGAACTCATTGAGTATGGGAAAATAATTAAAGAAAAAACAGGGAATTTTGGTTACGAGTTATATTTAGACGGAGGAGAGGGGACAACTTGGCAGTGGCAAATTTTTCTTTGGCAAGCTGGGGGAGAATTTTTGGATTCTGATTCTAATTATCGAAAATCTTCTTTCAACTCAGAAGCTGGAGTTCAAGCACTACAATTTTGGGTTGATTTAACTAATACTTATAAAATATCTCCAATAGCTCCTTGGGGACTATTTGGTCGTGGAGAAGCCGCTATGGTTATGGATGGTTCTTGGATGACACAATTTTTCCCTGCTCAGGTAGATTTTGAATTAGGTAGTGCTGTCTTTCCTTATCCTGAAAATGGAGTCCCAGCTACTAACATGGGTGGAGAACAGATATTTGTTTTTAAAACTACTAAAGAAAAAGAAGATGCTTGCTGGGAATTTATAAAATGGTTTACTAGTACAGAAGTTCAGATAGATTGGGATAAAGCTACTGGTTTTATTCCAGTAAAAAAATCTGTGGCAACAAATGAAGGTTATAATGCTTATATAAAAAATACAAATAGATTGTTATTACCATTTATAGAAGTACAGCAATATGCACATGCTAGACCTCCTATCAAAGAATATTCTCAAGTTTCTGATATAGTTTCAAAAGCTATTATAAGTGCAGTATACAAAAAAGGAACTCCGGAAAAAATGCTCAATGAAGCTGCTTCACAAGTAGATTTATTGTTGGGAAAGAAGTGATTGGATGTCAAAAAAAATTGGTGGGTCACAAGCCCACCACTTTTTCAAGGGAAACCGAATCTCTTTGCTAATTTTTTTATTACCTTCAATTATAATTATTTTTGTTTTTAATTTGTTTCCTGCGTTTTATTCGTTTTTTTTGAGTTTTTTTGATTGGAATGGGTTTAGTCAAAGTAAAGTATTTGTAGGATTTAACAATTACATTATGGCTTTTAAGGATCCAGAATTGAGAAACTCGATAATAGTAACTTTAATATACTCTTTATTAGTTACATTTATTTCAATGTTTATTGGTTTATTAGTTGCATTAGCATTGAATAAGGACCTTAAAGGAAAGTCTTTATTTAGATTACTTTACTTTATTCCAGTTGTGACACCCAGTGTTGCATCAGGGATTACTTGGAAGTATTTATTTGATCCCTATAATGGAGTGATAAATAATATATTAGGCTTCTTTAATATTAATGGACCTCAATGGCTAAATAGTACTTCATGGGCTCTTTTTTCTGTTTCTATCGTTGGAATTTGGAAGAGGATAGGTTTTTGCATGGTAATATATTTGGCAGCTTTACAAGATATTCCAAAAAGTTATTTAGAAGCCGCAGAAGTTGATGGAGCAAATAGTTGGAATGCCTTCAGATATATAAAATTACCTCTTCTTTTGCCTTCGTCTTTGTTTTTAATAATCACAGGTTTTATTGAAGCATTTCAAGTTTTTGATTTGATATATACTATGACTAATGGAGGTCCAATAGGAGCGACTGATGTATTGGGATTTTTGCTATATAGGCATGCCTTTAAATATTTCAATTTAGGATATGCTTCTGTGGTTGCGTTAATAATTTTTGTTATTCTTTTCTTATTATCGATAGTTCAATGGAAATATACAGGTGGAGGGGTTAAGAATGTTGAATAAGAAATCTTTTTCTGTAAAAAACGTATTCATATATATTTTTCTTGTAATTGGTGCCTTCATCTCTATAATGCCTTTTTTATGGCTCGTTACCACCTCTTTAAAGCCTCCAGGAAAGATTTTTTCCGCTCCATTGTTAATTCCTACGCATTTTTATTATAAGAATTATATTGAAGCGTGGAATTCTGTTCCTTTTGCAAGATACATTATCAATAGTACAATTATGTCTTTAGGTATAGTTATTTGTCAGACTCTCTTTTCAGCGATGGCTGGTTATGCATTTGCAAAGATCAAATTTAAGTTTAAAGATGCCTTATTTTTAATTTTTTTAATCACAATGATGATACCTGATTCTGTTAAAATGATTCCTAATTTTCTGACAATAAAAAATCTAGGATGGTACGATACCTACGCAGCTTTGATTGTTCCACGAGCAGCAAGTGTTTTTGCTATATTTCTTTTTCGTCAATTTTTCCTGTCGATACCAAGTAGTATAGAAGAATCAGCCAGATTGGAAGGCTGTGGCTTGTTTAGATTATTTTTTCAAATAGTTTTACCACTATCAAAACCTGTATTGGTAACAAACATCTTATTTTCGTTTTTGTTTGCTTGGAATGATTTTCTATGGCCGTTAATAATAACAGATTCTCAAAAAATGAGGACTATACAAGTAGGTTTGTCGTACTTTCAAGGGCGATATGGTGTTAGATGGGAATTATTATCTGCTGCCACTATTTTTGCTATTTTACCTTCATTTATTGTTTTTATTATAGCTCAAAAATATTTCATAGAGGGAATATCAACTTCGGGTTTAAAGGAGTGAAGAGAGTTGAACAACGATAATATGATAATTTATCAAATTTTTCCTGATCGATTTAATAAAGTCAACAATAATCTCAAACAATATAAAAATTGGGGTGAAAAACCCACAAGAAGAGACCATTTTGGGGGTAACTTGAATGGAATTAAAAATAGAATTCCGTATTTGAAAAAATTAGGCGTCAATTGCATCTATTTGACACCCATTTTTTTAGCTCCATCTCCCCATAAGTATGATACTCAAGATTATATGAAAATTGACCCAAACTTTGGTAATATGTATGATTTTGAGGATCTATTAAAATCTTTACACGATAATGAAATTAAATTATTTCTAGATGGAGTTTTTAATCATACAGGGGACCATTTTTGGGCTTTTAAAGACTGTGAAATTAATGGTGAAAAGTCACAATATTGGAATTGGTATAACATCTATGGTTTTCCAATAAAAAGATTCCCTCATCCAAATTACGAAGATGCGGGAATTTACTATTTACCAAAATTAAATCATGATAGTAAAGATCTATTAAATTATTTAAAACAGGTAGTAAATTTTTGGACTTCTAAAGGAATTGATGGTTGGAGATTTGACATGCCATGGTGTATTGAACCTGGTTTTTGTTCGGAATTAATTAATGAAGCTAAAAGAATAAACCAAGATATAATTGTAGTGGGAGAATATTGGGATGTACCTTATGAATTACTCAAAAAATACCCGTTTGATGGAGCAATGGATTATATTTTTCGGGATAATGTGATCACCTTACTTAAAGGTATAATAGATACTAAAACATTTGTAAAACAGCTAAAATATAAGGAAAATCTCAGATTAAATAAATGCTGGAATATGTTAGGAAGTCATGATACCAGTCGAATCAGGGGCGTTCTTAGAAACGATAAAAAAATCAAAATTGCATTTACACTTCAATTTACTTTTCCTGGAATTCCAGTTATCTATTATGGTGATGAAATTGGAATGTTTGGAGGAAGAGACCCCGACTGTAGAAGAACGTTTAATTGGAATAAAGAGAGTTGGAATATGTCTATTTATAATTATGTAAAAGAATTATGTGATTTTAGACAAAGTTTAGGGGATATAGAAAATTTCGAATTTTTAGAGTGCGATGATAAACAATTAGCATATTTGATAGAAGATGATAAAAATTCGTTTATTGTAAAGATTGATTTTAAAAATTACACTTCATCAATTCAAAAAATATAACTAGTAATATCTAATATAATTTTTTAGTGAAATCTGTATATTATTAATCTAAGAGCTTGAAGAATAATTTTTCAAGCTCTTTTTATATTATGTTTAAAATATAACAAAGTCACTTTGTGAAATGATACAAAAAATTTTAAAAAGTTTGATAGATATTTTGAATAATCCGAAATATTATTAGAAAGAAGTTAAATCAAGCAGTTAAAAAATGTATGAAATAAATTTCATGAAATTTATTTCATACTGATTTTAAACGTGTGTAATTGCCCATAATCTCCTCAAATTGCTAATAAATGACTTTGACAATTTAGATATATTTAATTATAATTAAAATGATAAGAAAAAATTACAAAAGAATTAAAATTCACAAACTTTTATTAATTTTTTTACTTTGTGAAAATGACCTATGAGTATGTATTTAAAATTTATAAGGTGTAGATTTGTGTAATATTAAGGACTTAGAAATGAATATTTTCTAAAAGTAAGCATTTGAATTTATAACAGGTCCATGGCGAAGCTCTCTCCCCAGCATCGGTACAAGTACCAAAGGTGTAATATGTTTAGGAGGTGCATATATGAAAAAAATATTAGTTATTTATCCAGATTGGAATGTTACTAAAATAGCACTATTTGAAGGCGAAAACAAGCTTCTTGAAAAAATCATTACGCACGATAAAACAATTTTATTAACATATGAGAGTATTATAGACCAATTTAATTATCGCAAAAAACAGGTTATACATTCATTAAATCAATTATGCATTTCAATTAACGAATTAGATGCTATAGCTGCAAGAGGTGGTGTATTATCACCAATGCCCAGCGGTACTTATATTGTAAATGAAACTATAGTCGATTATTTAAGAACAAAATCGCCAATAGAACATCCTGCAAATCTAGGCGCTCTTATAGCTTTTGATCTTTCAGAAACTAGTAATAAAAAACCCCCAGTTTTTATGACGGATCCTCTCTCTGTTGACGAGTTTGTTCCAGAGGCCAGAATTGCGGGTGTACCTCAATTAGAAAGAATTAGCAGATACAATGCTCTCAATATGAAAACAGTAGCACGATATGCATCAAACAAGTTAAAAAAAGATTATTGGGATTGTAATTTTGTGATTGCACATTTAGATAAACATATATCAATAGGTGCACATAGAAAAGGTTTAATGATAGATGTTACATATCCTTTTGACGAAGGACCTTTCGGCCTTCATACAACAGGAGATTTACCTCTAGTTGATTTAACAACTTGGATTTTTAAACATATGAATGAGTATAGCGAAAATGAAATAAAAAAAAGATTTATAGAAAATGGTGGCTTACTTGCTTATTTGGGTACATCAGAACTGGATGAGGCTGTTGAAAAAGGAATAACAGATAAAAACGCTAAATTGATTGTAGAGGCAATGGCATATCAAATAGCTAAAGAGATTGGGGCGATGGCAGCTGTGTTAGGAGGAGATATAGATGCAGTACTGCTAACAGGTGAAATTATAAATAATGAATGTTTTGTTAGATTAGTTAAAAATAAAATAGCAAAACTTGGTATAGTTATGCTTTATCCAGGATCTTATGAACTAGAGGGATTAGCTTATGGTGCATTAAGAGTGCTGTACCAGTTAGAAGAATTTTTGGTTTGGAAAGGAGAGAAAGTAACGTGATAAAAAAAATCGATCAAATTTTTGAAATGATAAGAAAGTATAAGGATAAAAAAGTTGTTTCGGTAGCAGCAGCAGAGGATTCTGAAGTATTAAAAGCTGTTCATCAAGCTATAGAGTTAGAGTTATGTGATTTTATTTTGTTTGGAAATAAGGATAAAATCCTACAAATAACTCAGGAAAATCAATTAGATCTGAGTAAAGTAGAAATCAGAAACACTAAAAACGATTATGAATCAGTTGTTGGGGCTATTGAAAGTGTAGCAAGAGGTGAAGCAAATCTTCCAATGAAAGGTAGAATAACAACAGCTGAGATTTTATCAACCTATTTAAAAGAAGAATATGGATTAAAGAGTGGAAAAACAATGAATTTAGTTTGTATTTTTGAAATTCAAAATTATCCTAAACTTATAATTCTGTCAGACGCAGGAATGGTAATTTCCCCAACACTTGAGCAAAAGATAGATACAATAAATAATGCTGTAGCTGTTGCACACATATTGGAAAATAAGGAACCTAAAGTTGCTATATTGGGTGCATTAGAGCAGGTTAATCCTAAAATGCCAGTAACAATGGAAGCAGCAGTATTAACTCAAATGAACAGAAGAGGTCAAATAAAAGGTTGTTCAATAGATGGTCCTTTTGCGCTTGATAATGCAATTTCTAAAAAGGCAGCTGAACATAAAGGATTAGTAAGTAGTGTTGCAGGCGATGCTGACATATTAATTGTGCCAGATATAGAGGCAGGTAATATTTTATATAAAGCTTTGGTATATTTTTCTGGGGCAAAATTGGCTTGTTCTGTTGTTGGGGGTAAAAAGCCTGTAATACTTACTTCTAGGGCTGATTCGAGTGAAACAAAGTTAAATTCAATAGCATTATCAATTTTATTGTCCTAAAGGTGAGTGAATATTATGTTTAAAATACTAGTTATAAATCCTGGTTCTACTTCAACAAAGATTGCAGTTTATGAAGATGAGAAAGAGGTATTGAAAGAAGTAATTCCTCATGATATTTCTGATCTTAAAAGATTTAGAAATGTTGTTGATCAGTACGAAATGAGAAAAGATACTATTTTAGAATTTCTTGAAAAAGAAAATATTAATTTAAACAGTATTTCTGCGGTTGTTGGAAGAGGTGGATTATTAAGACCTGTTCCAAGCGGAATATTTAAAATAAACGAAAAAATGTTAGATGAATTAAGAACAGCAAAATATGGAGAGCATGAATCTAATTTGGGAGCATTAATAGCGTATCGTATTGCAGAAAAAATTGGTGTTCAAGCATTAATTGCTGATCCTGTAGTTGTAGATGAATTGGAAGATATTGCAAGAATTTCCGGGCATCCAGATTTTAAAAGAAAGTCCATTTTTCATGCATTAAATCAAAAAGCTATTGCAAGAAAAATCAGTCAAAAGATTGGAAAAGATTACAAAATGTTAAATTTGGTTATTGTTCATCTTGGAGGTGGAATTTCTATTGGCGCTCACAAAAAAGGCAGGGTAGTAGATGTAAATAACGCTTTAGAAGGGGAAGGACCTTTTACTCCTGAACGTTCTGGAACTTTACCGTTAACCGGTTTCATAGATCTTTGTTATTATGTATATCCGGAATCAGATATCAGAAAATTAATAAAAGGAAGAGGCGGTCTTGTTTCTTATCTAGGAACTAATAATGCCAAAGAAGTTGTGGAAAAAATTAAAAATGGAGATGAATATGCCAAAAAAATATATTCAGCTATGGCTCACCAAATTATAAAATGGATAGGAAAAATGTCAGCTGTTTTGAATTTTGAAGTAGATGCAATAGGGTTGACAGGTGGTTTAGCAAATGAGAATGAATTTTTGATTCCTTGGATAAAAGAAAAAGTAGCTTTTATTGCTCCAATTTATGTGTTTCCAGGGGAAGAAGAGGAAGAAGCTTTGGCAAATGCTGCTTTAAGGGTATTAAGAGGGCAAGAAGAGGCTGTAGATTATTAATAGCCTTTAATAATGGTTTAAGGAGATAAAAGAAAATGCTGGATCAAATTCTTTATGATTATCAATCCCACATTTTCATAGGTATGGGAGGTTCTGGAAAGACTGAAATAGCTATTAATATTGCAATTAAATTGAAGGAGAAAAATCCAAATGTTGCTATAGTAGATTTAGATGTTGTAACTCCATACTTTAGGGTTAGAGATAAAATAGAAGAGCTAAAAAGTATGAATCTTTTTGTTATTACTCCGCCAGAAAAATATATTTATGTCGACCTTCCCATAGTACCTGCAGAGGTAGGAGGTTATCTAGTCAATCCGAATTATAAAACTGTTTTAGATGTAGGTGGAGATGAAAAAGGAGCTACCGTTCTTGGATCATTAAAAAATTTTTTAGACAATTCAAAAAAAGTTGTTTATTTTGTTGTTAACACAAGGAGACCATATACGCAGGATAAAAATAATATTAAAAAGTGTATGTTTCAAATTGAGAAAAAAACACGGACGAAAATCGATTTTTTGATATGTAATACACATCTTAAGGAAGAAACTACTAATTCAATAATTGAAGAGGGAGAGAGAATTCTAGAAAGTGTTTCAAAAGACACTGGAGTTCCTGTTTTATTTACTGCAATCTCAAAAATAATTTCAGAAAATTTTATAACAAGGTTCGAAAAATTACCTATAAAACTTTTTTTTGAAGGTGATTATTGAAGTTCAAAAATAAATTTTTCAATTTTGAATCTAATATGTGAATAAAATTGTAAGATTGGAGGTTAAAAGAATGATTGAACAGAGGTATATAGTGAATATAGATGAAAATAGATGTAAAGGTTGCGGACTATGCATAGAGTTTTGTCCAAAGCAAGTTTTAGAATTCTCAAGAAACTATAATGAAAAGGGGTACCATTATGCAAAAGTTTCAAAAATAGAAAATTGTATTGGTTGTGGATTTTGTTATCAAATGTGCCCTGATGTTTGTATAGGTATTAAAGTATTAGAGAAAATTAAGAGTTAAGGGGTTGATTTCATTGGAAAAGGTGCTAGTTAGAGGTGCCGAAGCAATTGCAGAAGCAGCTATTAGAGCTGGTTGTAGGCTTTATTTTGGATATCCAATTACGCCCCAAAGTGAATTAACTGAGTATATGGCAAAGAGGATGCCAGAAGTTGAAGGCGTATTTTTACAAGGTGAAAGCGAAGTTGCTGTTGTCAATATGGTTTATGGAGCTGCAATTACAGGAAAAAGGGTTATGACTTCAACTTCTTCACCGGGTTTCTCATTAATGCAAGAAGGTATTTCATATATAGCAGGAGCTGAACTTCCCTGTGTTTTTGTAAACGTAGTTAGAGGTGGGCCAGGTTTAGGGGATATTCAACCAGCTCAATCTGATTACTTTCAAGCAACAAAAGGTGGCGGACATGGAGATTACAGATTAATAGTTTATAGTCCAGAGTCTCTTCAAGAAGCGGTAGAACTTACTATGCATGCTTTCAATGTAGCTGATAGATATAGAAATCCAACTTTATTGTTAACAGATGGTCTGTTAGGCCAAATGATGGAACCTGTAAGATTTCCAGAATTTGTTGACCTTGATACTTTACCCAATCATTCTAATTGGGCGCTTAATGGTACTGCTATGAGTCGAAAAGCTCACAGAGTTTCATCTTTTGACTTGGATCCCGTTAGTTTAGAACAAAAGAATATGTCCATTCAGGCTAAATACAAAGAGGTTATTAACAATGAAATATTATATGAGGAATATCAACTTGATGATGCAGAAGTTGTTATTGTAGCATATGGTACGATGGGAAGAATTGTTAAGTCTGTTGTTAAGCAAGCAAGAGAAAAAGGGATTAAAGTAGGTGTATTCAGGCCTATAAGTTTATGGCCCTTTCCTTATATTCAATTAGCAAGATGGATAGACCAGGCTAGTTTCTTTTTTTGTGTTGAAATGAGTGCAGGACAATTTGTAGAGGATGTAAAGCTTGCTGTTGAAGGTAGGAAGCCTGTGGAATATTATGGAAGAATGGCAGGAATTATTCCTACTCCTGGCGAAATTTATGCCAAACTTATGGAACTTATTTAACTGATAAGAAGGTGAAAAGTCATGATTTACACTGAACGCTTCAAAGCTCCTCAATCCTTAAGCGGTAAGGAATTCTCATATTGCCCGGGTTGTCACCATGGACTTGTTCATAGAATAATAGCAGAGGTGATTGATGAACTTAACATACAAGGCATTACAATTATGGTAGCTCCAGTTGGATGTTCTGTTTTTGCGAATGATTTTTTTGAGTTAGACGGAACTATAGCCGCTCACGGAAGAGCGCCTGCTGTTGCTACAGGTATTAAACGAGCTAGACCTGAAAATGTAGTTTTTACTTATCAAGGAGATGGTGATTTAGCGGCAATAGGAACTGCAGAAATAATTCATGCGGCTAATCGTGGAGAGAAAATCACAACCATTTTTATAAATAACGCTATATACGGAATGACGGGTGGGCAAATGGCTCCTACAACGTTATTAGGAATGAAGACTACAACTACTCCCTATGGAAGAAACGAAAAAAACGAAGGTTATCCTTTGAGAGTGTCTGAAATACTGAAAGAAATTAGGGGTGTGGCATTTTTGTCTAGGACGAAGGTAAGTACTCCACAAGATGTTATAAGAACAAAGAAACAGATAAAAAAAGCTTTTATTGCTCAATTAAAAGGGATTGGATATGGAATAGTTGAAGTCTTATCTACTTGTCCTACTAATTGGGGACTAACCCCCATAGAATCTATGGAATGGCTTGAGGAAAATATGGTAAAAGAATTTCCTATTGGTGTATTTATTGATAAGGTTGGATAAGTAAATTGAATCGAAGGAAAATAGAAGCCTTGGAGGTGTTTAAAATGGCGTATCACAGTGTGATAGCAGCAGGTTTTGGAGGTCAAGGAGTTATGCTTTTTGGTCAAATACTATCAATGGCAGCAATGTTTGATGGCAAGTTTACTACTTGGCTTCCTTCTTTTGGACCTGAAATGAGAGGAGGAACTGCGAATTGCACAATAATAATTTCTGATGATTATATAGCTTCTCCTGTTGTGGATGAGCCAAGTGAAGTTGTTGCTTTTAATCTTCCATCAATGATAAAATTTGAGAAGACCTTAAAAGAAAACGGGATACTTATTATTAATTCTTCAGTTATTGATAAAAGACCTCATAGAGAAGATATTAAAATAATAAAAATCCCAGCTAATAGTATAGCGGACGAATTGGGAAATATTAAGGTTTCAAATATGGTAATGTTAGGGGCCTACTTAAAAGCTACAAAAGCGGTTTCCTTTAAATCAGTTGAAAAAGCCTTACAAGAAAGATTAACAGGAAAGAAGAATGAAATGATTAATATAAATTTAGAAGCGATAAAGGCTGGCATGAAAGAAGTAGTAAAATAATTATATCAGTTGTTTTATAATAGTAAATAGATGAAAAAAGTTCTGTTTGTATTAAAATACTATTTATAAAGATTTTTTTTGCAAATAGGGATTTAGAAATGAAGATTTTCTAAAAAATGGAATATTGAATTTACAATGAGTTCTTGACGTAGCACTCCTCCCATTTTCTCGGTACAAGTGCTGAGAGTTAAAAAATTGCTATTTAGGGAGTATTAGAAGTTGGGAGGTATTTTGTAAAAAAATCAAATACGAAATTTATAAATAATGCAGATTTTAGAATTTCTAAAATTAGTACTTTAAGCTATATAGGAGGGATATTATGATCTTTGATAGAATGGAAAACGGTGATTATGAACAAATTGTTTATTGTTATGACAAAACTTCCGGGTTAAAAAGTATTATAGTAATACATGACACAACTCTTGGTCCAGCCCTTGGTGGTTGTAGAATGTGGGATTATAAATCAGAAGAAGAGGCTTTGCGAGATGTAATGAGATTAGCAAAAGGAATGACATACAAAAATGCCGCTGCAGGTATAAATTTAGGTGGAGGAAAATCTGTAATAATAGGTGATCCAAGGAAAGATAAATCAGAAGCTTTATTTAGGGCTTTTGGAAGATTTGTAGAAAGTTTAAATGGAAGGTATATTACTGCAGAAGATGTTGGTACAAAAACCGAAGATTTGGATATTGTGTATCAAGAAACCAACTATGTGGTCGGAATTTCAGAAAGTTATGGCTCTTCTGGAAATCCCAGTCCTGTAACAGCTTATGGAGTATATAAATCAATGTTAAGGACTGCAAAAGAGGCATTTGGTGAAGAATCTTTGAAAGATAAAACAATAGCTATTCAAGGATGCGGAAACGTTGCTTATTATCTATGTAAATATTTAAAAGAAGAAGGTGCGAGACTAATTGTAACTGATATTTTAGAAGAAGCTATACAAAAATTTGTAGATGAATTTGGCGCAGAAAGAGTAGATGTGGATCAAATATATGAAGTAGAAGCTGATATATTTTGTCCCTGTGCACTAGGCGGTATATTAAATGATAATACTATACCCAAATTAAAAGTCAAAGCAATATGTGGAAGCGCTAATAACCAGTTGGAAGATATAGAGAGGCACGGACAAATGCTAGAGGAGAGAGGAATCATTTATGCACCAGATTTTATAGTTAATGCAGGTGGAGCAATAAATGTTGCAGATGAGTTAAGTGGTTATAATAGAGAAAGAGCTTTGTCTAAAGCAGGAAATTTGTATAATCAAATTGGTTTAGTATTTGAAATTGCTAAGAGAGACAAGATAACTACCGCTAAAGCAGCTAACAGAATGGCAGAAGAACGAATTGCCGCAATAAAAGAGATACACACATCTTTTTTGAAAAACGAACATAACGTATATACAAGAAGAAAATAGGCATAAAAAAGAGTCTAGATTGTGAATCTAGACTCTTTTGAAATTTACTTCTTCTGGCGGAGAGGGTGGGATTTGAACCCACGGACAGCTTTTAACCGTCACACGCTCTCCAGGCGTGCGCCTTCAGCCGCTCGGCCACCTCTCCTTAATATTATTTCTTTATTGACATTCTTAGATTGCTAGAGAATATTATATCATATTCAACTGATAAGGTCAAGTTTTCATAACTTAGTTTATATTTCTGATAAACCTAAATTTGGGGACACATCTAAATCTAAACTATTAATTAAACCTCGTTTATATTTTTCATAAGCTGCTCTTGCTATCATTGCAGCGTTGTCCGTGCAAAATATTAAACGAGGATAATATATGTTTATTTTATTTTTGAATTTGTCTAGCTTTGTTCTCAATACTGAATTAGAGGCTACTCCTCCGGCTATTACTATATCATGTATATTGTTTTCTAAAGCATATTTTGTTACCTTGTGAACTAAAGTATCAGTAATAGCTTCTTGAAAAGATGCTGCTATGTCTTCTATTCTAGCCTCTGGATGTTCATTAACAAAGTATAACACCGAAGTTTTTAGTCCAGAAAATGAAAAATCGTATCCTTCGTTAAGCAAAGGTTTTGGGAAATCGTAAATATGTTTTCCATTTTTAGCTGTTTCTTCTATTATAGGTCCACCGGGATATCCAAGGCCGAGGATTCGTGCTACTTTATCAAATGCCTCTCCTGCCGCATCATCTCTTGTTTGACCAATAATTTCAAACTCTAGGTAATCTTTTGTCAATAGAAGCATGGTATGGCCACCAGAAACCAACAGTGTCAGAAAAGGCGGCTTTAAATCAGGAAAATCAAGAAAATTAGCATATATGTGTCCTATCAGATGATTTACACCTATAAAAGGTGTATTAAAGGATAGTGACATTCCCTTGGCAAAACTTGTTCCAACTAATAGGGAACCAATCAAGCCAGGTCCATAAGATACTGCTACTGCGTTAATTTGATGTGGAGCTATCCTAGATTGTTCAAAAGCTAATTGAGTTAGCTTATATAAAAATTCAACATGTTTTCTAGCAGCAACTTCAGGTACTACACCACCAAAAACTTTATGAATATCAATTTGCGAAACCACTATATTTGAAAGTAAATTATTTGCCCCTTGCAGTATGGCAACTGCTGTTTCATCACATGATGTTTCTATAGCAAAAATAATTGGTTCTTGTTCTATTTTATGCAGTCTCCTTTCTTTTAAAAACAGGCTTTTTATGAATTATAGCATTATCATCAATTATTATTTTGTTTATTTTATTTTTCATCTCGGGTGCTTCATACATTATATCAATCATAACTTCTTCAAAAATTGTTTTTAAGGCTCTAGCACCTGTACCTCTTTTCAAAGCTTCTTTAGCTATTAAATTTAGAGCTTCAGGTGTGACTTCTAATTCAATTCCTTCTAATTCTAACATCTTTTTATATTGCTTTAACAAAGCGTTTTTAGGTTCAGTTGCTATTTTTATTAAATCCTCAACACTTAAGTCATTGAGAGTTGCAATAACAGGAAACCTTCCAACAAATTCAGGTATTAAACCATATCTAATTAGATCATCTTGGATAATATTATCCAAAAGTTCTCCTACTCTTTGTTCCTTGTTGCTTTTTATATCTGCACCAAAACCTAAGGAAGAATCTTTTATCCTATGTTTAATTATATCAGTTAAACCATCAAATGCTCCTCCGGCAATAAAAAGAATTTTAGAGGTATCGATTTGTATAAATTCCTGATATGGATGTTTTCTACCTCCTTGTGGAGGTACATTTGCGATTGTTCCTTCAACTATTTTTAAAAGTCCCTGTTGTACACCTTCACCAGATACATCTCGAGTAATAGAAGGGTTTGGAGACTTTCTTGCAATCTTATCTATCTCGTCTATATAAATAATACCTTTCTGGGCTTTTTGAACGTCATAATCTGCAGCTTGTAGAAGTCTTAATATAACGTTTTCTACATCTTCACCTACGTATCCTGCTTCTGTTAAAGTAGTAGCATCTGCAATAGCAAAAGGAACATCTAAGACTTTGGCTAAAGTTTGAGCTATTAACGTTTTTCCAGTCCCTGTAGGACCAATTAATAGAACATTAGATTTGTCTATTTCTACATCGTCTATATCATTAGCAGAAAAAATTCTCTTATAATGATTATAAACAGCCACGGAAATGATCTTTTTGGCTTTTTCTTGGCCAATCACATAATTATCTAAATAATTTTTTAGTTGTTTTGGTGTTAAAGTAGATTTTATAGCTTCTTTTTTGTTTTCAGTCGTTTTTGATTTGTTTTCTTCTACGAGTTCACTAAAAAGGTCAATACATTCGTCGCATATATATATCCCATTCGGTCCTGCTACTAAAGCGCCTGTTTGACTGTAAGGTTTACCGCAGAAAGAACAATGTTTCTCAGCCATTGAATATTCCTCCCAAATTTAACAAATTACTTCTAAAATATATTCATTCGAATTCTACCATATTTATGTTAACTAGTTTATAACAAACTCATGTATTTATCCCCACTGTCAGGGGCTATTGTCACTATTCGTCTTCCTTTTCCAAACCTAGTAGCTAATTTTAGTGCTGCTGCAATATTTGCTCCTGAAGATATTCCAACAAACAATCCTTCAAGTTTTGATAATTCTCTTGTCATATTGATAGCTTCTTCATCAGTAATTTGCATAACTTCATCTATTAAATCCATATTCAAATTATCGGGTATAAATCCAGCTCCAATGCCTTGAATCATATGTGGTCCTGGATTTCCTCCAGATAAGACAGATGAATTAGCTGGTTCAACAGCTACTATTCGTACACAATCTGAGAAGGTTTTTTTCAATGCTTTTGCAACGCCTGTAATGGTCCCTCCTGTTCCAACGCCAGATACAAAAACATCCATAGAATAATCCATTTGTTTGATTATTTCAGGTCCTGTAGTGACTTCGTGTGAATATGGATTTGCGGGATTTGCAAATTGATTTGGCATGAAACCCTTTGTTTTTTCAACTATTTCTATTGCCTTACTTATAGCGCCCTTCATTCCTTGTTCAGCAGGGGTTAAAATTAGTTCTGCGCCTAATATTTTTAATATTTTTTTTCTTTCTTCGCTCATACTTTCAGGCATAGTTAATATTACCCTATACCCTTTGCTTTTTCCAATCGCTGCTAGGGCTATTCCAGTATTTCCACTAGTTGGTTCGACGATTATATTTTGAGTTTCGTTGAGTTCATTGTTTATTTCGGCGTGCTTAATCATAAAAAAAGCAGGTCTGTCTTTTATACTACCTGCAGGATTGTTTTTTTCAAGCTTAACAAACACTCTTCCTGGTTCAATTAATCGAGATAAAGTAATCATAGGAGTGTTACCAATAGAAGTATAAATCAATAGAATTTCCCCCTAACTTATTTGATATTTATAGATTAAAGGATATAATCTGAATTAATCGTATTATTTAAATCATAATAGTTTGAGGATGGGCAATTCAATTTTTTAATTTTCCCAGGGACCCCTACTACTAATGATTTAGGTGGAACGTCCATTAAAACGACAGCGTTGGCACCTATTACTGAATCATCACCAATATAAATATGACCAAGTATTTTAGCTCCTGCACCTATCATTACATTTTTGCCTACAATAGGGTGTCTTTTTCCAGAAGTTACTTTTTTAGAACCAAGCGTTACTCCCTGATAAATTAAAGTTCCTCTCCCTACACTTGCAGTTTCACCAATAACAACTCCAAATCCGTGATCAATCACTATTCCTGGCTCTATAAAAGCTGCTGGATGAATATCCATAGAATGAATTATTTTACTTAAAACATAAATAATATATGAAATAGGGTATATTTTATATCTATAAAAGAAATTAGCGAATCTATAAGCCATCAACCCATGGAAAGATACAGAAGTAAAAAAGACCTTCCATTTATTCTTTGCTGTGGGGTCCTTTTCGATATACATGTCTAAATCTTCTGATAGATCTTTGAAGATTTTTATAAAATCTTTGAAAAAGTTAATTACCTTCATCCTCCTCACACTCCCCGAATGAAATTAATCCTAACAAAATTTATCAACTTTAACTAAAAGAATTATACTCCTTATTCTTTTCAAATTAACATTAATTATTTTAATAAATGTTAATTTTTGATTCCTAAGCTTTTTTATACTCTTGTACTAAGAAACTAGCTATCTTATTTTGTTTTCCATCGATTAATATCATCTCTTTATCATTTAAAGCTATTTTTAAGTTTTCAGACATTCTGGATAATATTGATCTTAACTTTCTAATATGTATAGGTATTATATACTGATTTTTAAAAGAATAAGGTAATTTGAATGAAATCTTTGAATTTTTTTCTTCTTTATAAATAAAACTATTATTTTCTTTTAATACTAGATAAGCTATGTTACTTTCAGTGAAAGTAACATAGAGTTTTCCTAAAGCATTCTTTAATTCTCGGGTATTTATTTCTTTTTCTTCAAAATTATCTTTTTGAATGATAATGTCTTTTTTAAAATCAGGTTGAGAAGAACATATTCTAATAAACACCCCTGAAGTATGTAATATTATATGGTTCTTATCGATACCAAAATCCAAAATAACATTTTTTTTCAAAAGATTTAAAGATTTTACTATATGCCTAGCAGAAATAAAAGGTATTTCTTTGTGAAAATCGATTTTTGAAGGAGCAAATAAAGCATTTAATTTATAGAAATTACATATATAGCCAAAAAAGATATTGTTTTCCACAGTAAATAGGTCTATCACGTCTCCTTCACTGGCGGAAGCAGAAACAAAATCCATACTATCAATAAAAAAAACCAATTTGTTTCTGTTTAAAAGGGTGAAATTTTTGTTTAAATCCTTAATCTCATCCTCTCCTAATTTCTCAATTTTACTATTTAATTTCATACCTTCCAGTTCAAAGAATATTTCATTATCTTCGACAGAAATTTTAACCAAAGAGTCGTCATTCAGTTTTGTACCTTTAATTATACCTTTTAGGTACTGTACAGGAACAATTGCAACTCCCTCGAAGGGTAGAAATTCTTTGGTAACATTTAGATAAAGCTCAGCACAGCCGTCCGTAGCAAAAATTCTTAGAGAATTGTCATAATAAAAATAAGCATTTCTAAAGGAAGGTTCAACAGTTCCACAAAAAGCATCAAGAAAATTAGTAATTTTTTTAAATTCAAAAAAAGTAAGCCATCCTTCCACTTAATTTATCCTCCAAACAAAGAAATCTGGTTTGTTTCTGGCAAATCTCTGAGAACGCCGAGTTCTTTTAAGGTTTGAACATTGGTCTTGTTACATCCAGTTTTTGAAACAAAATCTTCTATTGATTTAAATTCTTCACTTCTTGAACGAATAATTTTTTCTGCTGCCTTTTCTCCAAGGTTGGGTATTTTTGTGAATGGTACTAAAAGAGAATTATCAACAATCAAAAATTCTTTAGATTCAGATTTATATAGGTCAACCATTTTAAAGGAAAAACCTCTTAACATCATTTCTAGCACTAATTCTAAGTTCGTCATTTCACTCTTCTTTTTTACATCTAAATCTGACATACGTAGTTCATAAATTCTTTTTTTAATAGCTTCCTTACCCGAAAAAATTACTTTTAGATTAAATTCATCACCTTTGATTGTAAAATAAGTTGCATAAAACGCTAATGGATAATAGACTTTATACCAAGCTATTCTAAAAGCCATGCTTACATAAGCTGCTGCATGAGCTTTAGGAAAAAGATACTTGATTTTTTTGCATGATGTAATAAACCACTCAGGAACACCTAAGTTTCTCATTAATTCTTCTTCACTTTCATTAATTCCTTTTCCTTTTCGAACTTTTTCCATAATTGAAAAAGCCTCTTTTGGAGGTGCTCCTTTCAAGAGTAAATAGTTCATGATGTCATCCCTACATGAAATAACTTCCTCCAAAGTAGCTTCTTTTGTGTCGATCCAAGTTTTTGCTATACCTGACCATACATCTGTTCCATGAGAGAGTCCAGAAATTCTTACCAATTCAGCAAAACTTTTTGGTCTAGTGTCTTCGAGCATTCTTCTTACAAAAGTAGTTCCAAATTCCGGTATTCCTAAGGTTCCAACTGTAGTACCCAGTTCATTTTTTAAATCTATATTTAATTCTTTAGTAGAAGAGAAAATGCTAAGAGTTTTTTTATCATCCATTGGAATTTTCATCGGATCAATACCAGTTAGGTCTTTTAACATTTTAAGAAACGTTGGGTCATCATGTCCTAATGCATCTAATTTAACTAGATCGTCATGTATAACATGATAATCAAAATGTGTAGTTTGAACCCCAGATTTTGAATCATTTGCAGGAAATTGTATGGGGGTGAAATCATATATTTCTAGTTCTTTTGGAACAATCATTAAACCACCAGGATGTTGTCCGGTAGTTCTCTTTACGCCAGTTATGGCACTTGCTATTCTTTGAATTTCCGAATTTTTTAGGATACCGACATTTTCACAATATTTTCTAGAAAATTCATAGGCGGTTCTCTCAGCAATAGTAGATATAGTTCCGGCTCTATACACATGATCTTCTCCAAACATTTGTTCAATGTACTTATGTGCTTTTGATTGATAGTCTCCTGAGAAATTTAAGTCTATATCAGGTATCTTATCTCCTTCAAAACCCATAAAAGTTTCAAAAGGAATGTTCTGTCCATTTTTTGTCATTTCTGTTCCACATACTTCACACTTTTTTCTTGGAAGATCGTATCCTGAACCGTAATTTCCTTTTTCGATGAATTCACTTTTTTTACAGTTAGGACATACGTAATGAGGAGGTAAAGGATTTATTTCTGTTATTCCAAGTAAAGTTGCTACAAATGAAGATCCTACAGAACCGCGTGAACCAACTAAATATCCATCTTCAATTGATTTATTTACTATTCTTTGGGCTATAAGATATAAGACTGCATAACCGTGTTTAATTATAGAATTTAATTCTTTGTTTAATCTATCTTCAACAATTTTTGGCAACGGATTTCCGTATATTTCATGTGCATTTTTTAATGCCGTTTCTTTTACTTCTTCTTCAGCATTTTCAATAGTTGGTGGATTTAATTTCTTACTTAGTGGTTGAATTAAATCAATTTGATCAGCAATGTTATTTGGATTATTAATAACAACATTTTCTGCTATTTCTTTGTCTTCAAATATTTTCATTGCCTCTTCAATCATTTCATCTGTTGTTCTTAAGTATTTGAGCGAATTTGTAGGTTTTCTTTTTTCTGCGAATTTTAGTGTGTTTAAAAAGACAACGTCTTCTTTATCAAGATAGTGTGCATTAGAAACCATAACAACAGGCATATTTAATTCTTTACCTAAATTATATATAGATTTATACATTTTTATAATTTCTTTATTAGATATTTTAGAGCTTATTTCAAGTGAATTAATAGGCATAATTTCTAAATAATCATAAAATTTAGCAATCTCAATTATTTCGTCATGAGAAGCTCCCCTTAAATAAGCATCTATAATTTCTCCTTCTTCACCACTACTTCCAATTAATAGACCGTTCCTCATCTTTGAGAGTTCACTTTTTAAAATTCGAGGAACTCTATAGAAGTATTTCACATGGGAATTGGAGATGAGTTTATACAAATTTTTTAAACCTGTTTTATTTTTGACTAAAATAGTCATTTGCGTGGGTCTGATTCTTCTATAATCTATAAATTTTTTCAATTTTTCAAGTTCAGAAAGCTTTTTTATATTTTTGTTTTTTGCCATTTCAATAAGTTTAATGAAAACTAAAGCTGTTACGTTAGCGTCTTCATGAGCTCTATGATGTTCAAAATTACCCAAATTTAATTCATCAACGACTTTATCTAAGGAATACCCTTTTAAATTTAATAAAGATTTTGATAAGGCTAATGTATCGATATATGTTTGCTCAAAATGTTCATTATATACTTTTGCAACCCATTCTCTTAAAAATCTATAATCAAAGTCAGCATTATGAGCTACTAAAATTGCATCTTCAATAAAACTTAAAAACTCTGGTAACACAACTTCTATAGGATTTTCTTTTTCAAGCATTTCGTTTGTTATACCAGTAAGGTTAGTTGTAAATTGTGAAACAGGTTTTTTTGGTTTTACTAATCTATGAAATTTTGAAACAATCTTCATATCTTTTAATTTTACAGCACCAATTTCAATAATTTCATTTAATGCAGGTTCTAAACCAGTGGTTTCTAGGTCAAAAACAACATATTCAGCCTCTTCAATATTTTTATCTTCTTTTAATAGTGTAACTATGTTGATAAATTCATCTACAACAAAGGCTTCCATTCCGAATATTGGTTTGATACCTTTTGCAACTGCTTTATCATAAAATTCTGGGATGCTTTGAACAACACCAACATCTGTAATTGCAATAGCTTTATGACCCCATTTTTTTGCAGTATTAACTATTTCATCTATATCAAGCAGGCCTTCCATCGAACTTAATTTTGAATGTAGATGAAGTTCAACCCTTTTTTGTGGATAAGTATCTTTCCTTTCAAAAGGATCAGATTTTAATTTAATGAGGTTTATAGGCTTAATTGCAAATTCCTTTATATAATTGTCGTAAAAAATCGTTCCTTCTAAAAGTAAAACATCATTTAAAGCAAGATTTTTAAATAGGGTTATTGCAGTTTCAGAAAATGCTTTTATCACAGCTGAACTTTTTTTATCTGAAATATATATTGAGGTGATTGGACCTCTTTCATTGTGTTCGATATAAAAAATTTTTCCACTGACAACTACAGATGTCCCTTCGTTCATAGGAAGTATATTTAAAGGCATAGGTATTTTTTTAAACTCTTTTCCTAAGATGATTTCCAAATCTTCTGAATTTACACTAGTAGAATGAGAAAGTGTTACTGCTTCATAACTGCTCATGGGAATATTTAAATTAGGTTTTAATGTTTCATCTATCAAAATATCATATGATAATTTTTTACCCAAATGCTTGTATAACAACTCTTCAAATTCATTTTGAAAGTTAGTTATTCTTGCTTTAACCATAGGGTATGGTGTTTTAAAAATTAAACGTTCTTCATTGATAGTTGGCGTCAGAAAGCGTAAATAATCCCTTAGTGGATGAGAATGAATAATTTGTTCCCAATTTTTTACAATAAAATCAGGACTATTGTTGCTTAAGAAATTTATCGAGACATCTTTTTTTAAAAGCCTTTTTAAAAAGAAGGATAATTCTTCTTCTGAAATATCAGTTAAAGGTTTATTTAAGATAACTTCAACATAGTTGTTTAGGAAACTAATGTTTCCTTCTATCTTGAAAGGAATAAAACCTAAATATTCCATAAAAAAATCATTCAAATATTTCATTTTAACAAATTCCTCCTAAAGTTAGCGTGACAAAAAGCTGCTGCTAAGGCATCTGCAGCATCATCGGGAGTTGGATTTTTTTCTAATTTTAAGATCAATTTTAAAGCTCTTTGAATCTGACCTTTTTCCGCGTGTCCATAACCAGTAACTGCTTGTTTAATTTGGTATGGTGTATATTCATATATAGGAATGTTTTCTTCTTCAAGGGTTAGTAATATTACTCCTCTAGCTTCACCTACTTGAATCGCAGTCGCTACGTTTTTAAAAAAGAATAACTCCTCAACAGCTGCTTCATCAGGTTTATAATGTTTAATTAAATTATTAAGTTCTTCTTTAATTTGTAGAAGTCTACTTGATAATTGTAAATCTTTATTAGTATAGATTACTCCATAATCTATGGTATTATAATTGTTTCCAAGTTTCTCAATGATACCATATCCAATTTTTCCGTATCCCGGATCAATTCCTAATATCACCATTTCTAAGCTCTCCAGATGTTTTCAATGTCAAATAATTCTCGAGGGATGTCTACAGATAAGTTTTCGCATCCTTTTTCAGTTATTAATAAATCATCTTCGATTCTTATACCAATCTTTTCTTCAGGAATATAAAGTCCGGGTTCATTGGTAATTACCATACCCGGTTCAAGTTTGATTTTTTTCCCTCCAACATCATGAGTATCTAGCCCTAAAAAGTGAGATATTGAATGAAAATAATATTTAGATAATTCTTCATCTGAGTTAATTAGCTTAATTTCTTTGCATCCTTCAGCTAAGGCCTTTTTTGCAACTTCATTTAACTCAAAAAGAGTTATTCCAGGTTTGGCTTCACTTTGAACTTTTTTCATCGTATTTAAAACGATTTGATAAATGGCATTTTGCCTTTCTGTAAATTTACCAGAAATAGGAAATGTTCTTGAAATATCAGCACTATAATAATTATATTGTGCACCAACATCCAATAACACAACATCTCCAGGATTAGTTTTGCTGTTATTAGAAGAATAATGTAAAATAGTGGAATTTATTCCGGAGGCGATTATAGGTTTAAAAGCAAAATCAGTTACCCCATTTTTTCTTAATATAAAATCAAAGTAGGCTTCTAATTCATATTCATACATTCCTGGTTTGGCATTTTTTATTAAAAACATTATAGCCTCTTTAGTTATTGCAATAGCTTTTTTTATATTTTCAATTTCAGTTTCATCTTTTTTAACTCTAAAATTATTTACTATTTTTGATATATCTTTGATTTTTATGTAGGGGAAATGTTTGGTTACTTCTCTTGCTAATTTTTTTTCCGTAGCGTTATTTTCCCAATCAATGTTTTTTAGATAAAGGTATACACTGTCAATACAATATTTGCTAAGAGTACTTCCCAAAAAGCCAAAAAAATCGTCCATATAATTAATATTTTTAATGTCTATATTTGATTTTTCGAAGCAGAATTCTTTGCTAGGCTTTTCTCCTATCCATCTTGCTAATACAGGGTCGTTTCTTTCAATAAACAATTTTTCAAAGATTTCATCATCAGTTTTATATATAACTAAGAAAGAATGTTCGATTGCAAGATTGGTAAAATAAAGATAATTTCTATTTGGAGAGAAAGGATAACGTTCATCCCCACTTTTAATGGGACTTTTAGAAGAATAAAAAATAGCTATAGAATTGTCTTCTAAAGAATTTATTAGACTTTCTCTTCTTGATTTAACAACAGACATATATTTTCCTCCTAAATTAAGTTATATTAAGCACTTTAGAGATTTTAATACCAAACCTTTATCAATGTTTTTAATTTCAACTTTTTGTAAAAATAATTCCACAATTCTGTTGCTCGACGATTGTCTATTTCTTTAACTTATTCAGTATTTTAACCGAAATTTCTAAAGCGTCTTTAAGTCGAAATTTTTAGTTATAGAATTAAGAGTCGTGAGTTGATTTAATTTAATTTTAATTATTTTCCTATAACTTTATTATATCATCTAATAACTTATAGCAAAAGTTAAAAAATTATATTATGCTAAAGAAAGAATTTTTTTATCCGATAAATAAATGGCTTAGAGATTCTTTTAATTAAAATTATTTTAAATTGCAAAGGAAGTGAAGAATGTGTTAGATGAAGAAAAGGTTAGAATTAAAATTAGCGGGTTGATAAACGAAGATTCTAAAGTTGATTTTGATAAGTACAGTAATTTTGAGGAAATGGTGAAAGATTATATAAATATCACGCAAGGTGTTTTGACAAAAATTAAGATTAATGAAAAAGAGATTCCTTTAGCCTATTATGATGAAATCAAAGATGCTTTTTTTGAAGGTGGAGAGGAAATTGAATTAGAGTTTAGTTCAAGAGACTCTGTTTTGCTGACTCTAATACAGCAATCATTTGAATACATTAAAAAAGTTAGAGACAATTTAGAAAATGTATCTCAAGAAATTTTGTTAAATACTCCGGAAGGTCATAATTTACTAAATAGTATTGCTGAAGGTATGCAGGCTTTGTTGGATATTGTTGAGCAAACGAAAATCTATACAGGAATTAATTTCTATGAATCTACAGATCTTGAAACAATACAAAACATTATCTCAAAGCTAATTGATGCCCAGAGAAATGAGGATTTTTTTGAACTTTCCGATATTATAGGCTCAGAGTTTAATAAGGTTTTAGACATATTTGAAAATTTACTTGATAAAGCTTATAATACATTACAGTAACGTTTAAGGGGGTTATCTAATGAACAATTTTCAAAATTCAAATGTTTATTTTGAGAATAGTGTAAAGACCGCAAGTCCTACTAAACTTGTTGAATTGCTGTACAAAAATTCAATTGAAAGACTTGAAAAAGCAGTAAAAGCTATTGAAAAGAATAACTTGATCGAAGCAAATCATGAAATTATTAGGGTTGAAGAAATTATTTTAGAATTAAATGTTTCTTTAAATATTGAAAAAGGGGGAGAAGTTGCTAAAAACCTTAGGTTGTTATACAACTATATTTACGAACAATTAATTCAGGCGAATTTAAAAAAGGATATAGATACTTTAACTGAAGTTAAATCTTTAATCAAAGATCTTTATGAAACTTGGAGAGAAGTTGTTAAACAAGATGTTCAAACCGCAAGACAATTAAATGCAACTTCATTAGACCCTAAATTTGATATTAAATATTAAGATAAATTGGCATGTAGAGTGTTTGAAACATTCGTCTTTAAGAGGCGAATGTTTTTTATATTACAGGTTAATCTATATTTAAAATAATAAGATGAAGGAGATTATCTTAATGAATTATTTTAGTGATATAACAAATGAAATTCTTAACGAAAGTATTGTAATAGACGGTCATTTTGATTTATTGATGGATTTATCTCGTCAACGAAAATTAGGATTTTGTAAGGTAATGGAAAGCGACCATTTGGAGAATTTTAAAAAAGGTGGCTTAACCTGTGTAGTATCTTCTATATTTATTGAAAACTGTTTGATACCAGAGTTATCATTAAGAGAATCTTTAGATCAGATTAGTTCTTTTTACCAAGAGATTTCTGAATCAAAAGATAATTTTATTTTCTGTAAAACTTATGATGATGTATATAAGGCAAAAAAAGAAGATAAAATTGGGGTATTTTTATCGTTTGAGGGTGTAGAACCTTTGTATAACGATTTATATTTACTAGAGATTTTTTATGAATTGGGTGTTCGATTTGTAGGACTTACTTGGAGTAGGAGAAATTATGCAGGCGATGGAAGTAGATTTTCTGAACCTGACACTAACAGATATTTGAACGGATTATCAGATTTTGGGGTTGAATTAGTTAAAAAGTCGCAAAAAATGAATATGATTATAGATGTTAGTCATCTCAACGATAAAGGATTCTGGGATGTTATTAAATTAACCACCAAACCTATTATTGCTTCACATTCAAATTGCAGAAGTATTGTTAACATAGAAAGAAATTTGACGGATGAACAAATTAAAGCTATAGCTAGGACTGAAGGTGTAATTGGTATAAATGCTTTAAACAAATTTGCTTCCTCTACACCAGAAAAAGCCGACGTTAATGATTTGGTAAACAACATTGACTACATAGTCAATCTAGTAGGAATTGAATATGTTGGCTTAGGATTTGACTTTTGCGGACACTTAAAAAAATATGATCCACCTATAGTTACAGAAAATCGTTTATCAAATTCTTTTGAGATTTTGGAAAATCAATCAAATATCCCATTGCTTGTAGAAGCACTTTTAGAAAGAGGATATCGTAAAGAAGATATAAAAAAAGTTTTGGGAGATAATTTTTTGAGGGTTTATAAGAAAGTTTTTAACAAATAATTTTCATTTTTTAATATTGATTCAGGTTAATATGTGATAAAATTAATGTAAATATACATATTATTTTAATTTAATGGGGTAGGAGAATAAAATGCCTGGTTATTTAACTCACATTATTTTTGGACATAAGATTCTTCCGGCAAATTTAAAAAATGTTAAGATGTATAATTTAGGTCTAATGGGACCAGATATTTTTTATTACGAAAAATCTGATCCGAAATATAAAATAATTGCAGATACATTACATGAAATAGATTCAACTAATTTAATTATGAAACTTAAACAAGAAAGCAAAGAGTATGCATTGGGATTTTATCTACATAATTATCTAGATAAAAAAATACATCCAAGAATAACAACCTTGGAAAGAACCACTAACAAGTCACATACCAAAATTGAAACTATAATAGATGCTGCTTTATTGAAGAAAGAATGGAATATATCAGTTGCTAAATTGGATAAGAATTTTTTCCCTCAGAGAATCCCAGCAGGTTTTGTTAGAATATTTGAAGAAGAATTATATAAGAGTTACGGGATTGACGATATCCATTTAAAGGATGTATATCATACTTTTTTAAAAAACTTTAGCTTTTTATATGATTTTTATTATCTGAAAGCGCTGTTAGTATACATGATGTATTTTATAACGTTTGGTAATTTCAATTATAAAGATTATTATATTTTTCGAACTCCTTCCGTAAATATATTAAAGGACTATGGAATAGAAGTTTTATGGAAAGAAGCTATTAAAGAGGTTGTACCTTTGATAAAAGATTTCTTTTAGTATCTTGTTAGTAATTTTAAAGTTAATACAATTATTTTTCAAGGAAGTGAAAGATATTTATGAATTCAGGCAGCTTAGTTGTTATAGTAGGACCTATGTATTCAGGAAAAACTTCCGAATTAATTTCTTTTATTGAAATATATACTTTGGGAAAGAAAAAAATAAAAGTTTTCAAACCTAAGATAGATTATAGATATAATAATACTCAAATAGTTTCTCATTCAAAATCGGCGGTTGATGCTATAGCAATAACTAAACCAAAAGAAATTTTAACTTATCTCCAAGGAAATGAAAACGCAGTTTTTATTGATGAAGTTCAATTTTTAGATGAAACTTTAAGAGAAGTAGTTCTTCAAATGATAGAATCTGGAATAGATGTTTATTGTGCGGGATTAGATTTAAGTTTTAAGGCTAATCCATTTATTGTTACGGCTCTTCTTATGGCTCATGCAGACAATATAATAAAAAAGAAGGCAGTTTGTCATGAATGTGGAGAATACAGAGGAACGTTGACATACAAGTTTGTTGGAAATGGTGATGAGATAGATATAGGAGGTTTTGATAAATATATTGCTGTGTGTAGAGATTGTTATCTAAAATTAAAGCAAAAAAATGAATGAACTTGTATATAATGAGATATTTTTCTTTGCTTTTCTAAATATAAGATTTTTAGAATTATAGGTTTATTGTTGAACTATTTTTAAGCCTACGTTATAATCATAAAAAGAAAGAAAAACATTATTATTTAGAAGTAAAGTTAATGAATCGCCTATAAAAATGAAAATTTTTTAAAAATGTAATTTTAATTTATAATAGGTTCAGGACGGAGCCCTCTCCCCTTTCCTAGCTTACAAGTACCTAAAAGTTTAAAAAAGTTAAAAGTTAATTGATAAGGAGGTCTATACATATGAAAATTTCAAGCATCAATGATACTACAGAATTGTCTAACAAAATACGTATGCCTTGGCTTGGTTATGGAACTTACAAGGCTTCAGGAAAAGAATTAATTGAAGGTGTACAATTTGCGTTAAGTATAGGTTATAGATTAATTGATACTGCTGAAATGTATGATAATGAAGAAGAAATAGGTAAGGCTATTAAAAAAAGCGGAATTCCTCGAAATGAAATTTTTATAACATCTAAGGTATGGAATACAAATCAAGGATATGAAAATACTCTGAAAAGTTTTAACAATTCTCTAAAAAGATTGAATATAGATTATTTAGACTTGTATTTAATTCATTGGCCAGTAAGTGGAAAATATATAGAAACTTGGAAAGCCTTGGAAAAATTATATAGGGATGGTAAGGTTCGAGCGATAGGGGTAAGCAATTTCTTAATCCATCATTTACAAAATATCATGGATAAGTGTGAAATAGTACCTATGGTCAATCAGATTGAGTTTCACCCTCATTTGGTACAGAAAGATCTACTAAATTTTTGTAAGATTAATAAAATTCAGGTTGAGGCTTGGAGTCCTTTAATGAGGGGAAGAATTAATGATATTCCTGAAATTGTTAATATTGCTAAAAAGTATAATAAAACACCTGCACAAATTGTGCTCCGTTGGGATTTGCAACATGAAGTAGTAACTATACCAAAGTCAGTGCATAAAGAAAGAATCAAAGAAAATGCAAATATTTTTGATTTCGAGTTAAGTGAGATAGATATGAAAATAATAGATGGTTTAGATCAAAACAAAAGGTATGGAGCTGACCCAGACGATTTTTAGTTTAAAAAGTAAATATTGTAAATATAAAAAGTGGTAAAAAGGCTAAGTGCCTTTTACCACTTTTCAAAGTGAATTCTTTCTTCCTTGAACCTATTTTCATATTCTTTTTCTTCAGCTGGATATCCTATTGGAATTATGCACAAAGGTATAATATTATCAGGTAAATTGAATAACCTTTTCAAGGGTTCTTCTCTTTCTTTATTAGGATGTACCCCTACCCATACTGCTCCCAAACCCTGATGTACAACTTCAAGCAAAAGGTTTTCAGTAGCTGCGCTACAATCTTGTACCCATCTACCCTTTGATATTTCTTTTTTTAAGTCTCCACAAACTATGATGGCTATTGCTGCCTCTTTTAGCATTTTAGCATAAGGATGAATTTCTGTCATCTTTAGCAATGTGTCTTTATTCTTTACAACTATGAATTCCCAAGGTTGCTCGTTATTTGCAGAAGGAGCCTGCATAGCCGCGTGTAAAATTTTCTTTATTACATCATCCTCAACTTGTTTGTCCTGAAATTTTCTTATACTTCTTCGATTTAAAATTTCTTTTAAGATTTCCATAAAAAAGACCTCCCACAAAAAGTTTTTACTTGCTTTAGGAATTTTAAAAACTAAAACATAATCTTAACTATTTCTGATTTGCTTTAAATTATTCTGAAATTAAGCCAATAGAATTAGGTTATACACTTACAACACATTAATTCAAAACATTATATTTTGAAAATCCACATTTCAAATGGGTGTAAGATACCCTTTGTGTAGGGAAAGGACTCCGTACCATTACCCTATATAAACAAGATACAATATACTTTGTGACAGTTCATTTCTAAATTTTCTAAAAATATATGATTAGTTTAATTTTACCATTTATTTAATAAAATGTGTTTACTTATGATTCAATATTAAGAAGTTGAATTTTAATGAAAAAAATGCTATAATGAATATGTCAATATACATGTGGCTGGGTCCTGCGCAATGGGAACCCGTGAAACTGGTCAGGCCCGGAAGGGAGCAGCCATAAGCGGTGATTCTCAGGTGCGGCAGAGTAACCCAGCCATCTTTAGTGATTGAGGAGGTAAAAGTAATGGCGACTCGTAAAAAAAATAAGGAAATATACGAAGATGTTCAAATTTATGGTCCTGAAGATATAGCTCATCTTAATGTTGAAGAAGTTATAGCCAAAGTTAATATAGATTTATTAGAAAATAAAGGCACATCTGCAATTAAAGCTTCTACTTCGCAGTTTGAACATTATTATAGTGAAAATCCGACATCAGATTTGCGTGTTAAGGAACACATTTTAAAATTAAAGAATGCACATCAGTATAAGTTTAAAGCTCCTTCTGGTGTATATGGAAAGAAAAGAATTGATAGAGCATCTATTTTACTCATCGAAAATGTCAAATTAACAAATGAAAAAGTATTAGATATTGGTTGTGGATATGGAGTTATAGGAATAACTTTGAAAAAAGAGTATCCGAATATTACTCTTTTCATGAGTGACATTAATTCTAGAGCAGTAGAATATTCAAAAATAAATGCAAAAGATAATAATGCTCAAGCTATAGTAAAACAAGGACATTTATTTGAACCGTGGGAAGGAGAACTTTTTGATGTCATTGTTTGCAATCCACCAATTGTGGCAGGTAAAGCAGTGTTACATGAGTTAGTTAAGCAAGCAAAGAATTTCTTGGTTTCAGGTGGGAAATTTTATATAGTTGCATACCATAATAAAGGTGGAAGTAGTTTAGAAAATTATATGAAAGAAGTTTTTGGGAATGTAATTCAAGTTACAAAGTCTGGAGGTTTTAGAGTATATCTTTCTATGAAGAGGGGATAACATGTTTTTTGGTTGTGAAAATCTATCCTTTAAATATGGGAACGTTGAAGTCTTAAAAAATGTGAATCTTGAAATAGAAAAAGGTGAATTCATAGGGTTAGTTGGATATAATGGAAGTGGAAAGTCAACTTTACTTAAAGTTATGTCTGGAATATTGCAACCTTATTCTGGAAACGTTTATTTTAAAGATAAAACGCTAGATGAGAAAAATAGGATCAAAATAGGATATATTTTTCAGAATCCTGAAAATCAAATTATAGGAGTTACTGTTGAAGAGGACGTGGCATTTGGTTTAGAAAACATTGGAGTACCCCGCGAAGAAATGATTGATAGAATAAATTGGGCTTTATCGATAGTAAATTTAAAGGGTCTGGAACATGCTGATCCAAACACTCTTTCTGGGGGACAAAAGCAAAGGCTTGCAATTGCTTCGATTCTAGTTATGGAGCCAGAGGTGATTTTAATGGACGAGCCCACTTCAATGCTTGATCCTAAGGGTAGGAACGAAATTTATAATGTGATAAAAAAATTAATAAAGATGGGAGAGACAATAATAATAGCCTCTCACCAACCATCCGATTTAGAAGAAGTAAATAGGATTATAGCTTTGGATAAGGGTGAAATAATCTTTGATGGATTAAAAGATGAATTTTATTCAAAAAATATAATCGATGTAGAATTGCCTTTTAAAACTAAGCTCGAGAAAGAATTGCACTTTAGATTTCAGAAGTTGGTTGATGAATTATGTCAATAAAACTAGAGAATGTTTCATATACATATGGATTGAATACCCCTTTTGAAAAAGAGGCCTTATTTGAAATTAATTTGGAAATAAACAAAGGTGATATATGGCTAATAGTAGGTCATACTGGATCTGGTAAAACTACCCTTATTAGTTTAATAAATGGATTACTTTTACCTCAAAAAGGGGATGTAAAAGTAGAAGGAATGTCAACAAAAAACAGGAAAGTTAATATTAAGGACGTAAGGAAAAAGATAGGGATAGTCTTTCAATATGCAGAATCCCAATTTTTTTTACCGACCGTAAAAGAAGAAATTTTATTTGGTCCGAACAATTTTGGGATCGAATTAACAGACGAGCAAATAAAATATTATTTAGATTTAGTTAATCTTCCAATAGATTATCTAGATAAAAATCCTTTTGAATTATCTGGCGGAGAGATGAGAAAAGTTGCCATTATTTCTATTCTTTCATACAATCCTGATTATATAATTTTTGATGAACCTACTGTAGGACTCGACTTTAACACCAAACAATCTATATTTTCTTTAATTAGGAATTTACAAGATTTAGGTAAAACAATAATTGTCTCTACTCATTGGATAAATGAATTTTCCAATTTTAAACCAAAGGTTCTGTTATTAAAAGAAGGTCGCGAATTGTTTAAGGGTGAGTTTGATGATTTTATTCAGATGGATGAACAATTATTATTTGATGCTGGTATAATATTGGATGAAAAGCTTCAACTTTATAAATGCGCTTTAAAAAAGGGACAAAAAGAGCTAGCAGAGAAGATATCCAATTTATAGAAACTGGAGGTATTTGTGTTGAAGAAGTGTATTCTATTAATTTTGCCTTTAATAATTATATTTTCCTTTGGATTTTCTCGTTCAAATACTGAACTTGATTTAAGAAGGAGTTTTCTGATCTATTCAGAAGGAGATTCCGAAATATCTTCTTTGTTAGAATACAACATAAAAACAAAAATGGTGCAACAAGGCAAATATAAGGTAATGACTCGTGACGATATTTTTTTAAAGAATATAAGTGATATTTTAGGAAAAGATTATAACAGTGCTGTAGATGTAGATTTTCTGGTTTATTTAAAAATACTTGAAAACTTTCCAAGCAAAGAAACTATGCCTGATCAAGCATGGTGGGAATATAATATTATAGTTAAATGTGAAGTTATAAAAGTGTCTACTGGAGAAAATTTCTATTTTCAAATAATTTCTTCTCAAGGTACATCTTACCTTGGAAGAAATCAAAGCGATGTAGAGGCTTATTTTTATGCAAGAAGAAATGCTATCAATAATCTAACTGCTTATGTTGTAAAGTCTTTAAACAATCTTTTTAGATTGAAAGCTAATATTTTACGAATTGAAGACAAGTATATTTTCATTGATGGGGGAAGAAATATAGGGATACACAAAGGTATGATGTTTGAATTTGTTAACTCTACTGAAATCAATGGAAAACCATACGACGAATTTGGAGGAAAACTTATAACTGACGAAGTTTGGGAAGCTGAGAGTAAATTAAAAATATTGGAAAAACCCAGAAGTTTCGATTATAAGAATGAAAATGTTTATGTTATTGAAAATCCCTTCTTATCTTCTGTTAGAAATGTTTTTAACCTATATTATTTAAATGAGAGTCTTCAAAGGAATGGATTTGGTTTTGAGATAGGAATTGATAATTACGAACATTTGTATATTGGTACTGATTTTCAATTCTTATTTGATAATAATTTTTTCTCTTTAGATATTGATTTTAATTTAGGATATTTGAACTATCTAGCAGAGATGGATTCAAACATTTTATTGGGAGCATCTATTGGTTTAAAGAGTGTAAATACAAAAGAAGGAAATTCCTATGGATATTTCAAGTTAACACCAAAAATTGGTTATTCTCATTATATAAATAAAAGCGTAGGATTGACTTGCAGATTTGGCTACAATATTCTTTTACCCAAAGAACATGAAATAGATTTAGGGAACAATATCGTTATCGACTTGGGGATTTCCTTAAGATTTTAGAGTTTAGGAGGTATTGACATGTTTAAACTACTTTCTGAATATGATCCTCAGGGAGACCAACCGAAAGCAATTGATGATTTGGTTCAAGGGATAGAAAAAAGTTATAGATTTCAAACTCTTTTGGGCGTTACGGGCTCAGGAAAGACATTCACTATGGCAAACGTTATTGCTAAAATAAACAGACCGACTCTAGTTTTGTCTCCAAATAAAATATTAGCAGTTCAGTTATATAACGAATTTAAAGAGTTTTTTCCTGAAAATAAGGTTGAATTTTTTGTGAGTTACTACGATTATTATCAGCCAGAGGCTTACATACCTTCAAGAGATATCTACATAGAAAAAAATGCTGATATTAATGATGTATTAGTAAAAATGCGTCTCTCAACCTTGAAATCTGTTTTAACTCGGAGAGATGTAATAGTAGTTTCTAGTGTATCAGCTATATATGCTTCTGGGAATCCCGATGATTTTTCTAATATCAACTTATATTTGAGAGTGGGAGAAAGTTATCCTCGAAGAAACATTTTATTAAAGTTAGGAAAAATGCAATACACACGTCAAGAGAAAGATTTTATTGGCGGAACTTTTAGATGGAAAGGTGAATTTTTAGAGATTTTTCCACCTTACGAAGACTTTGGCATAAGGATTACTTTTTTTGACGATGAAGTTGAACGTATTGAGGCTTTTGACGTTTTTAATAGAACAATTATCGAGGAATTCGACAAAATTGTGATATACCCTGCAAAAGAATTTGTAACTAGTGATGAAAAAATTTTATCAGCAATAAGTGAGATTGAAAAAGAGTTGATTAAACAGATAGATTATTTTAAGAGGGAAGGAAAGCTTCTTGAGGCTCAAAGAATAGAACAACGAACCAGGCAAGATATTGAATTTCTCCAGACTTTGGGTTATTGTAAAGGAATAGAAAATTATTCAAGATTTTTTGATGGAAGACAGCCTGGGGATTCTCCATGGACTCTTTTAGATTATTTTGATGATGATTTTGTAACTTTTATAGATGAATCTCATATAGCAGTTCCTCAATTACGAGCTATGTTTCGAGGAGATTATGCTAGAAAAAAGAATTTAGTAGATTATGGTTTTAGATTACCTGCAGCTTTAGATAATCGTCCATTGCGCTTTGATGAGTTTTTAGATAAAACCAATCAAATTATTTTTGTTTCAGCAACTCCAGGACCGTTTGAAATGGAGATATCAGAGCAAGTTGTTGAACAAATCATTAGACCAACTGGTTTGATTGATCCTGAAGTTGTTGTAAAACCAACTGAGGGTCAAGTTGATGATTTTATTTCCGAAGTTAATAATGTAGTAGAAAAAGGGGAGAGGGCTCTTGCTGTCGTTTTAACTAAAAAGGATGCAGAAATTTTATCTGACCATCTAAATTTGTTAGGTATAAAGTCATTATATCTTCATTCTGAGTTAGATACTATAGAAAGAGCCGAGGTAGTTAAAAAATTAAGAAACGGCGAAATAGATGTGGTTGTAGGAGTTAATTTATTGAGAGAAGGGTTAGATTTACCCGAGGTTTCGTTAGTTGCAGTAATGGATGCGGATAGAGAAGGTTTTTTACGTTCTGAGACTACACTTATTCAAACAATTGGAAGGGCTGCACGTAACATAAATGGAAAGGTTCTATTGTATGCTGATAGAATAACAGAAGCAATGAAAACTGCTATTTCTGAGACAAATAGAAGAAGAAAAATTCAAATGAAATATAATCAAGATAATAATATTACTCCAAAAAGTATAATAAAAAAATTGCCTGAAGACATTTTTGCTCCATTTAAAGAATCAGAAATTAAAGAAGATGACTTCATCTTTGCTGTGGAAGAAAACATTTCTCCTCAGGACTATTTAGCTCTTTTAGAGGAAAAGATGTATGAAGCTGCTTCGGAACTGAGATATGAAGATGCTGCAAGATATAGGGATGAAATAAAAAGAATAACAAGAAAGTATAATATTCAACAAAGTTAAAAAAGGTGCTCGATCCATGAGCACCTTTTTTTAATTATTGTCTTCATCAATTTTAAGCAATGCCAAAAAAGCTTCTTGTGGGATGCTTACTTCTCCAATTTCTCTCATACGTTTTTTGCCTTCTTTTTGTTTTTCTAAAAGTTTCATCTTTCTTGTAACATCTCCACCATAACATTTTTGAAGTACATCTTTTCTTAAGGCTTTTATTGTTGATCTTGCAATAATTTTACCTTTGCAATATGCTTGAATAGGAATTTCAAATTGGTGTCTAGGTATTAAATCTTTAAGTTTGTCAACTAATTTTCTTGCAATTTCGTATGCCTTTGATTCATGTACAATATAAGACAAGGCATCGACTTTTTCTTTATTTATATAAATTTCTATTTTTACCAATTTTGATTCTCTATAACCAATTAATTCATAATCCATTGAAGCATATCCTTTACTTAATGCTTTCATTTTATCAAAAAAATCAAAAATTATTTCTGCTAACGGAATCTCAAAATGAAGCACAACTCTGTTCTTCCCAGCATTTGAAACATATAAAAATTCACCACGCTTTTCAACTTGAGCTAAGTTTATTAAGTCACCCATAAATTCAGGAGGAGTTATTATATCAAGTTTACAATATGGTTCATATACAGACTCAATATATTCTTGGTCAGGAAATTGCGAAGGATTAGTTATTTGAATCACTTCACCATTTTTTAATTTAGCATTGTAAATAACGCTTGGAACTGTGAGAATAACTGCAAGATCAAACTCCCTTTGAATTCTTTCTTTAACAATTTCCATATGTAAAAGGCCTAAAAATCCTACCCTAAAACCATAGCCAAGTGCGGGAGAATTCTCAGGTAAAAAAACAAGTGAAGCATCGTTTAATTTTAATTTTTCAAGGGCTTTTCTTAAGTCCTCATAGTATTCTGGTAAGCCAGGATAAAGTCCAGCATAAACCATAGGTTTAACTTCTTTATATCCAGGTAAAGGTTTATCAGTAGGATCTTGAGCATTTGTGATCGTGTCACCTACTTTTGCTTCCTGAATTTCTTTGATTCCTGCTATTATGTATCCTATTTCTCCTGCAGATAAATTGTCTATTTCAACCATTTCCGGGTGAAATACACCAACTTCACTTACTTCGTAAGATTTACCACTTGCCATGAACAATATATTATCTTCTTTTTTTACTGTTCCAGCAAATACTCTGGTATAGACAATGATTCCTCTATATTTATCGTATTTTGCATCAAACACGAGAGCTTTTAATTTGTCATTTATAGAGCCCTTTAATGTTGGGGGTGGAACTTTTTCAATTATTAATTCTAAAAGTTCAGATACGCCTTCACCTGTTTTAGCACTAATTTTTACTATTGAATCAGAATCAATACCAACTAAGTCATTTATTTCTAGCAATGTTTCTTCAACATTCGCACTTGGAAGATCAATCTTATTAATTGCACCAATAATCTCTAAATCATTTTCCAAAGCTAAATATGTATTAGTTACCGTTTGAGCTTGCACTCCTTGTGTGGCGTCTACTAACAATATTGCTCCTTCACAAGCGGCTAAGCTTCTAGAAACTTCATAAGTAAAATCAATATGTCCAGGGGTATCTAATATATTTAATTCATAATCTTGTCCTTTTTTTGATGTGTAAAAAACCTTTACTGGGTGGGATTTTATAGTAATTCCTTTTTCTCTTTCTAAATCCATCGAATCCAAAAATTGCTCTCTCATATTTCTTTCATCAATAGAATGAGTTAGCTCTAAAATTCTATCCATAAGAGTAGTTTTTCCATGGTCTATATGTGCAATTATGGCAACATTTCTAATAAAATTTGGGTCATACAAGAATAAATACACCTCCAATTAATTATCAAAACAATGCTTGTTATCACAAAGTTATAGTTATAAAAATTATATCACAAATAACATGAGTGCGTAATTACCCTGAACGGGCAATCAATATATATAGAAAAATAAAAATAGAAAGAAATTAAAATGTAATATATAAAATAATTATATAAAAAATATTTGTTATAATACATTATATCAAATACCTGCATGGTTCTTTATTTAAAAAATATTTTACATTAGTATTTTGTGAGTTTTCGATTTATGAATTAATGAGGTTTTTTTCAAAGATTTGTAGTATCGCTTCTATGATAAATACAAAAAAGTTAAAAAATTCTCGAAAAACTTTATTGATTGAAATTAATTTTTGTTTTAAGAATTATCGAACAGTATATTAATCATCTTTTCTGATTTAAGGACTTTAGAAATGAAAATTTTCTAAAAATAGAATTATGAATTAATAACTGGTCCAGGGTGAAGCCCTCCTCCTTCCTACGGTACAAGTACCGAAAAAAGTTAAAAAATTGAATTAGTAAGGATTAGAACTGAGGAGGTATTTTGTAAAAAGAATCAATTCTAAGACATATATATAATAAAGATTTTGGGATTTTTAAAGTGAGTATTTTTTATTATAAGGGAGGACACTAAATGGCAAAAGTTTTTGTGACATATAAAATACCTGATATGGGTTTAAATTTATTGAAAGAAAAATTTGAGGTTATTATTAATCCGTACGATAGATTGTTAACTAAAGATGAATTGATAAAAGCTGCTTCTAATTTTGATGCCTTAATTACAATGTTAGCAGATACTATTGACAAAGATGTATTGGAAAGTGGGAAGGATAGGTTGAAAATTGTTGCCAATTACGCTGTTGGATATAACAATATTGATTTTGAAAAGGCAAAAGAATTAGGTATATATGTAACTAATACACCCGGGGTTTTAACAGAAACTACTGCTGATTTAGCCTGGGCTTTGATGTTAGCCATATCTAGAAGAATAGTGGAATCAGATGCTTTTACTAGGTCAGGAAAATTTGAAGGTTGGAAACCTGAACTCTTTTTAGGTAATGATGTTTACGGTAAAATTCTAGGAATTATTGGTTTTGGAAATATTGGACAAGCAGTTGCAAGAAGAGCGATAGGTTTTAACATGAAAGTATATTACTATCAAAGACATAAAGTTGCACCAGAAATTGAAAAAAGTTTACACGCCACTTATTTATCGTTAGAAGAAGTTTTAACAAAATCGGATTTTATTAGTTTACATGTTCCATTAACAAAGGAAACTTATCATTTAATAGATAATAAAAGGTTATCTCTTATAAAGAAAACTGCATATTTAATTAATACAGCAAGAGGTCCTGTAATAGATGAGAAGGCATTATGCCAAAAACTTAAAAATAACGAAATTGCTGGAGCTGCTCTTGACGTTTATGAAAATGAGCCAATAATTTGCGAGGATTTGTTCAAATTGAACAATGTTATCTTAACTCCACATATTGGAAGTGCAAGTTATGAGACACGTAGTAAAATGTCATTAATGGTTGCAAAAGATGTTATTCAATCATTGAATGGAGAGAAACCAGACCATCTGGTTTGGGAGAAAAATTGACAAAAAAAGAAAAGCTGTTATTAATATATGAAAAATTGTACCACTTTTATGGTCCCCAACATTGGTGGCCTGCAGACAATTGGTTTGAAGTTACTATAGGAGCTATATTAACTCAAAATACAACCTGGAAGAATGTTGAAAAGTCTATCCATAATATCAAACAAAATAATCTAATGAATCCAAACAAATTATATGAATTAGAGAAAAATGAATTAGCTAAAATAATTAAATCATCTGGTTTTTATAACCTAAAAAGTGAAAGAATTAAAAATTTTTTGGAATGGTTAAAAGCATATGATTTTGAATATTCAAATATTAGGGAGAAAAGTTATACGGAGCTTCGTAGAGAACTGTTAAATATTAAAGGAATAGGTAAGGAAACAGCAGACTCAATTTTATTGTATGCTTTTAATTATCCAGTTTTTGTTGTAGATTCGTATACGAAAAGATTTTTTAATAGATTGGGATTTGAATTATCTGATAATTACGATGAAATACAAAATTTTTTCGAAAATATGTTAGAACAAGATGAAAAACTATATAATGAATTTCACGCCCTTATTGTTAAACATTCAAAGGAACTGTGTAAAAATAAACCTATTTGTACAGAATGTTTTTTACAGAAACAATGTAATTTTTATATAAAAGGGTTTGGGAGGTAATTTTATGCAGATGCTTGTCATTGTTTTAAATAGGATAGAGAAATTAAATGATTTATTACTCGAATTAAGTAATAATAACATTGTTACCGGTACAATTATTGATAGCTCTGGCATGGCAAAGACATTGGTGGATTTTTACCCTAATTCTTTATTATTCGGATCTTTAAGGACAATCTTAGGAGAGAATAGACCTTTTAATAAAACTATTTTTATAGTACTGCCAGATGAAAAAGTACCTCTAGCTATGGAATGTGTTAGAAAAGTGTCTAGCGAAATTAACGGAGAAAACGTAGGGGTAATGTTTACTATACCGGTAAATCATTTTGAAAGTTTGAATATACAGGGGAGTTGATCAAACAACTATGCATATGCTATTTTATGTCTCAGTTATTTTATTGACTGGATTAGTTATGGCAAAAGTAATTAGGTTGCTCAAACTGCCTAATGTTACAGGATATTTACTAGGTGGTTTGTTGATAGGGCCTTCTGTCTTAGGCATTATTCCAAGAGATGTTGTTGGAAGTTTTTCTATTATATCCGAGGCAGCATTGGCTTTTATTGCTTATAGTATTGGAAGTGAATTAAATATAGAACATTTAAAAAAAATCGGAAAAGGTGTGGTTTTAATAACCTTTTTGGAGGCTATAGGGGCTACTCTATGCGTAACCCTAGGTATGATTTTCATTTTTAGACAACCTGTGCACTTAAGTATAGTATTGGGGGCAATAGGTTCAGCAACTGCTCCTGCAGCTACTTTAATGGTTGTTAAGCAATACAATGCTAAAGGCCCATTGGTTGATACATTGTTGCCAGTTGTTGCAATGGACGATGCTGTTTGTATTATGATCTTTGGAATTGCTTCAGCGATCGCAAAAATATTATTAGAGGGCGTTGAATCTGTATCGCTGGCTTCATTAATTCTCTCACCTATTTTTGAAATCATTGGTGCATTAGCTTTAGGGTTTTTTATGGGTTTTATACTCGCGTGGATATCAAAAAAAGTGAAGGGTGAAGATGAATTATTGTCCGTAATTATTGCATTTATTTTCTTAACAACGGGCTTATCTATACAATTTAATTTTTCATCCTTATTATCTTGTATGATGTTAGGAACTACATTAACAAATATTTTGCCTCACAATAAACGGGTTTTTACTGTTATCGAACATTTTACTCCTCCTTTATTAGTACTGTTTTTCACAATATCAGGAGTTGAGCTAAATTTATCAATTTTAAAATCAGTTGGATTAATTGGAATTGCATATGTAGTACTTAGAGCAGTAGGAAAAATGTTGGGAGGATATTTGGGTGCAGCTGCAGCTAAAAGTCCAAAAACAGTAAGAAATTATTTAGGTTTTGCGCTTTTGCCCCAAGCTGGGGTTGCAATAGGATTATCAATGGTTGCTCAAAGAATTTTACCAGCTCCTTATGGAGATGAGATAAGAACCGTTATTTTGGCAGCAGTAATTATTTATGAACTGATAGGTCCTCCACTAGCCAAATTTGCTTTGGTAAAAGCAGGAGAAATCCAAAGCGAGTAGATATGATATATATTTTTATAAATCCTTCCGTAAAAATGGTTAATCAAAAAAGAGAATATCTCAAAATATTGGTTTCCGATAATATGAAAGAGAGGAGAATTGAGTATAGTTTATTATCAGAAAGTTAGTCTTGAAGAGTTAACTAAAATGGGAAAGTTCATATCTGAAAATTTATTTCCTGGTGCTAAAATATTGCTCTTTGGAGATTTAGGCACTGGAAAAACTACTATTGCATCATTAATAATAAATGGTTTAGCTAATAAAGAGATTGTAGTTACTAGTCCTACTTTTTCTTTAATAAAAGTATATGATACTAAACCAACTGTCTATCACATAGATCTTTACAGACTTAATGATGTAAGCGAGATTGAATATTTAGACATTTTTTCTGACCTCACAGGAGTATATATAATAGAATGGGCAGATAAGTTAGGTTATTTAACTCCTGATGAAAGTTTAAATATATATTTGTCATATAATGAAGATATTAATTTTCGTGATATAACTATTGAGGGAAAAGGACCACGGTACCAGTTGTTTGAGCAAGAAATAACTAAAAAATTTAGGGTGGTTTAGCAGTGTCGTTGCAAAGAATAATTAATGTAATTTCTGAAAGCGATTATAAAAAACATAGTTTGAAAACGAGAAAATTAATCGAAAAAGCAAACAAAATTATTTTAACTCCACGTGAATTAAATGAAAGAAAAATGTTTTGGATATATAGAGTGTTGGGAAATGATGCAGAAATGAAAATTTCAAGAAAACATATAAATGACTTTCAATTTCTAGTTCTGCATATTTTAGAGAAACCTAAAGATAATAGGTTTGATGATCTTAGAAAATATTACAAATTAGATGAAGAAACTACTGATAACTTAAAGTTTTTAATGTTTCCAAAAAAGTATCCTCCAGGAGGGTATAATAAAAAACTGAATAAATATGGGGTTGAATTTTATGACCCAAAAGTAATTTTAAAAAGATTAAATTTTAGAGATTATATTGATTTATATTCTTTGATGACTTATATACCTTTAGATACAAAAACACCCTTTGTACAAAATTTATTAGATGAAATTTTGAGTATAGATCCTTTAGAGACTTCTATTTCACTTTTCAATAATATATTTGATATTGTTCAAGCCTTAAGCCCTTATGAAAAACAATTAATTGAGATTCAATTAAAAAACATTTCATTTTATCACTATAAACTTTTGAACTCAAAAAAAACAAAAGGTGTTGTTGTTGATGGAAGCAATGTTATAAGGCATAATAACATAAATAAGATAGATATTTTATTAAATTTGTTAGACAATTTATATACGGTTGATACAACATTTTTTCCCTGTTTCATAGTTTTTGATAGAAATATTGAATATATTTTGAGAGATCAAGAAGATCGAGATGTATTAAGCAAATTATCTCAAAAAAAGCGCGTTTATTTTGAGTCACCAGCTGATAAACTAATTGTTTACTTAAGTAATAAATTAGATTATTACATGATTTCTGATGATAAATTTGAAGAATATGAGTTCGATGAAAATAAACTATTAGATTTGCGGAGGTTTATAGATGAGTGAAAATATTTTCAATCTAGAGAAATATGATTATCAATTACCTGAAGAATTAATTGCTCAGGAACCAGTTGAACCAAGGGATATGTGTAGGTTAATGGTTTTAGATAGAGCAAAAAGAAGCATAGACCACAAAATATTTAAAGATATTAAAAATTATTTGCAACCTGGAGATCTTTTGGTAATAAATAATACAAAAGTTATACCAGCAAGATTATTAGGTAAAAAAGAAACTGGAGCTAATGTAGAGGTTCTTTTGTTAGAAAGAAATGGTAGTCAAAACATATGGAAAGCCCTTGTAAAACCTGGTTCTAAAATCAAGAAAGGGAATATACTTCTATTTCCAGACAATATAGTATGTGAAGTATTAGAACATCTAGAAGATGGAACAAGGATTTTAGAATTTAAAGATTCTAATTTCTATTCTAAAATTTATAAAATCGGTCAGATTCCATTACCTCCATACATAAAAAAACATTTAGATGATCCAAATCAATATCAAACCGAGTACGCAAAATATGAAGGTGCTGTAGCTGCACCGACAGCCGGATTACATTTTACTCAAGATTTATTAGAAGAATTGCAAGGAAAAAATGGAGTAAATATAGCAGAAATTACTTTACATGTAGGTTTGGGAACTTTCAGGCCAGTAAAAGAAAACGATATAAGGCAATATAATATACATGAAGAATATTATAGCGTTTCCAAAGATGTATTAGAGAAAATTGCTAGAACAAAGGCTAAAGGAAAGAAAGTTATTGCTGTAGGAACTACAGTAGTAAGGACTCTAGAATCTATAGCTTTAGAACCTGATAAGTTAGTTGGTAAAACAAAACTGTATATTTATCCTCCTTTTGAATTTAGAATTGTTGATTCATTGATAACAAATTTTCATTTACCAAAATCTTCTTTACTTTTTTTAGTTTCAGCTTTTGCAGGTTATGATTATATAATGAACGCTTATAAAGTTGCGATTGAAAAAAGATATCGTTTTTTTTCTTTTGGAGATGCTATGTTTATCATTTGATTAAATAATAAATATTAAAGTTTATTAAAATATAGTCGATAAAAATTATAGATTTGATATCTTCATAGTTGGAGGGGAGATGGCTATGGAAATTCCAAACGTAGGGGGAAGTTTTAATTTAAAAAATGAAAACATAGATTTTATTATTAATAAAAACAGGGACCTATTATTAGGTTATCCGAAAGATCCGATGGTTGAAAATTTGGACGAACAAACTAGAGAAGCAACAGTTTCTTCAGAAGAATTAGATCAAATTTCAAAAATTATAGAACAAAGATTAGAAAAATTGTCACAAATTTTTAAAGGTGAGGCGCATTTTGAAATTGATAGAGATTTAGACATTTTGATTATTAAAATAATTGAACGTGAAACCGAAAGGATCATTAGGCAAATTCCTCCTGAAGTATCCCTAAAACTTGCTAGGGCTTTGAACGAACTAGAAGGAATTCTTTTTGATGAAAGAGCTTAAAGAAATATTTATGTTGAGAAGGTTGGTATATAAAAGATCTTCTACCTCTTTGTAAGAGATTGTGGTAAAGATCTTTCTTTTTATTTCTGTTACTCCTGCTATTCCCGTAAAGTATTTTATCAATATTTTTCTGAATTTTTTTACAGCATAAACTTCATTTTTGTAAAATTCAATAGAAAGTTGTAAATGTTCTAAACAAGTCTTAATTCGTTCTTCAAGAGAAGGTATATAATTTCTTTTCAAAAAAATCCAAGGGTTACCTATTGCACCTCTAGCTACTAAAACAAAGTCTGCACAATAATTATTAATATATTCTTCATAATCTTTTAGAGTAAACACATCTCCACTAGCTCCAACTGGTATTTTAACAATCTTTTTAATTTTTTTGAAGATAGATTTATCCGTTTTGCCTGAATAGAATTGATTCCTTGTTCGCCCATGAATTATAATATAATCTGCACCAGCAGATTCTGCTAAGGTTGCATTTTCTTCGATATTTATTTTATTGAATCCCAATCTCATTTTTACACCCACAGGTACATTTACTGAATTTTTAAGTGAATAAATAATTTCGGCTAATAACTCTGGTGTATCAAGCAAAGCAGCGCCAGCACCTTTTTTTATAACTTTATTAACGGGACAAGCAGCGTTTATGTCTATCCAACTTGCTAGATTCTCAACTATTTTTGCAGCTTCCATAAATTTTATAGGATCATTACCAAAAAGTTGAATTCCTATGTTTTTTTCACCTTTTTGAGGAAGCATTAAGTGAATCTTTTGATTATTCATTACAATGGAATCAACTGAAATCATCTCAGTGAAAGTATATTTGGCACCAAATTTTCTGCATGTTTCTCTAAATGGGTAATCTGTATAATCAGCCATAGGAGCTAGAATTAATTTATCTTCCATAATTCTCACCTCGAAATTCAAGTTTACTATAAAAATTTGACGTAAATATAAATATGTGGTATAATTTTTGTGGACAAACGGAGCGTAGCGCAGTTGGTAGCGCGTCAGCATGGGGTGTTGAAGGTCGCTGGTTCAAATCCAGTCGCTCCGACCAAAAAAAGAAGGGGCTGTGAAATAGCCCCTTTTTTCATTAGATTACTTTCCCGAATTTATCCACTATAATTTCTCGAATTCCTTTTTTATTAACTGATTTAATATATCTTTCAATAGGAAAGACTCTGTATTCCCTCTTTATAGCATCCTGTATGGTTGAAATAACACATACATCTCCAGCTAGTCCTAAAACAATCAAGTTCTTAATCCCATCCTTCTTTAATAATGAATCTAATTCTGATTCAATTTTATTATCAATATCTGAATAAAAGGCTGAATAACTGTCAGCATCATGATTAAAGCCTTTTCTAATGATTATATCGTAAGTAGATATGAATAAATCATGACCATAGCTTCCTTGTACGCAATGTGGTGGCCATATTTTAAAAGAGATATGGTTTTCCGGATGATCGTCTATACTTGCAAATATTTTATAACCTTTACTTTTTGCAATATGTAAAAATTCGTTTATTTCCTTAATCCACAGTTCATTAGTACCCTCGACAGGGAGTTCATTAGGACATCTTTCAGTAAATCCATTTTGACAGTCGACACAAATTATTGCAGTATTCTGAGGAGATAATTTGATATTTTCGAAAGCATTAAATAATTTTGTAAGGTCACCTTTTTTGTACATACTGGTAAATCCTCCTAATTTTGTAGATTTATGGTGAATTTTCAAAAATTCTCATCTTTATTATTCCAAGATATTCATGCAAAGCAGACGCATTTGCCTTTAGGAATTCGATTTGTGGTAAAAAATCATACATTTTTATTTTATCGAGTGAGATTAAATAGCCAGTTGGAATTGGGCATATTTTTTTATCGTTCAAATATTTATTGAAATAATTTAATGATCTTGTCATATGTACTGCACTAGTAACTAATATGATAGTTTTGAAACCTTCATTCTCAACAATTTCTTTTACATATTGAGCGTTTTGTTTGGTGTTTTTTGCATAAGGTTCTACATAAATATCTTCATTACATACACCTAATTTCTGCAATTCTTCTTTCATAACTTCTGCTTCTGGCGTTTGGGTTCCTTGAAGTTTTCCACCTGTGACAATAATAGGAAGTTGAGTTCGTTTATGTATTAAATACCCTTCTATTACCCTTTTAAAGGCGCTATCTGATAATTCTCCTTTAAAGTTTTTTGGTGTATTTGGAATTATTCCACCTCCAAGTATAACAATTACAGCATTGTCATCAACTTGAAAGGTTGAACTTGGAGATGATGGAGGTAAATAGTTATTTTCTAAAGGTGAAACAAATAATCTTGCAAACCATCCGCAAGAAAAGATGTATAAAAGAACTGTGATTAAAAATAATGGAATAGAAACTTTTTTAGTACGAAACAAACTAATAATTATAAATATAAAAAGAATAGAAATAAATAAACCTGGTATTTGAATAAAAGATACAAAAAAATCATAAATCAATTTGTAGTACCCCCAAAAAAAATAATGCTATAGTACTAAAAGATAAATAGAAACCTAAAGGGATTTTATCAGTTTTTTTTATTAGATTAACCAAAATTACAATAAATAAAGAACAAATAATTATTGAGAATATACTTTTACCTAAAAGGAGAGAAAGAATTGACAATAATTTCACATCACCAAAACCCATTTTATCTTTTTTCCAATAACTGTAAGAAATTATAAATAATAAAAATGAGTAAAACAAATTATAATAATTAAAGTTAAAAATTATCAATATAATTAAAATAATTAGACAAGTATCAGGAATCAAAAAAGTAAAATAATCAATAATTCCTATTAATAGAAGACTATTTAAAAAAATAATTATTTTCAAGTTTAAATAGAAATTAATCGAAAGATAGTTTATGAAAAAAGCAATAACTGTAACTAAAACAAATTTTAAATATCTATTAGTTATTGAAGCACCTTTTCGATACTTTTAATTTCATCAGGTGTAAAATTCACCTTCAACATCTCTTTTAGACCATAGATATACCATTTGTATTTTTCTTGCATTTGTTTATAAATCTCTTTTGCTTTGTTTAGTTCTCCATATTTTATATATGGAACAATCAAAAGCAATTTGAAATGTTCACTTTGTGGATTTTCAGAAATAAATTTTTCCAAAAAAGTTTGAACATCCTGATATTTTCCATTTTCGAACATAATTTTTACCCATACCTCTATATCGCTTGAATATTCTGGAGTTGATCTAAGAATATCTTCTTGTAAGCCTTCTGCTTCTATAAATCTACCTAAGCATTTGTATATTGAAGATAACTGATACTTTCCAAGTATACTCTTTGGAAATCGATTTAAAAATTTTTCTAAAATTTTGGCTGCTTTTGTGTAATCTTGATTTTGAATATATGCATTAGTAATCATAAAATAAGTAACATAATTGTTTGGAGAAAGTTCTAGTTCTTTTTTCCACATCTCAGCGGCTTTTTCAAAATTACCTTGGTTAAAATATAATTGACCTAGTTCTGAAAGTGCTGCAACATTCCAAGGATCTATTTTTAAAGCGTTTTCTAAATATAGTTTTCCTTCCTCTAAATTCCCTTTTTCTATGTATATAGATCCCATAAGTTCATATGCTGGAGCAAAACCCGGATCAATTTTTAAAATAAAATCTATCAAATCTTCAGCAACTTTGTAATTTCTATTTTCGCACTCTAATAATACAGTATCAAATATTCCATTTAAAGATATATGAGCTAAGTCTGAAAAACTGATCTTAAATTCTTCAAGATAAGATAAAAACTCGCTGAGAATGAAAGGGGAAACTACAAAATTAGAAGTTAATGCTGGCAAGAATTTTATAAGTTCCTCAATCTTATTTGCTTCTTGTATAAATTTTGAGTTAGACTTTAAATCTTGTTTCATTAGCTCGAAATCGCCTTCATATAAAAATTCACATAGTAGAAAAGGAAAAGGGGTTAAATCTGTAATGTCGATAATATTATCATCAAAGGCGATTCTGACAAGCTTCTGCATATTAATCTCCTCCCTCTTGTTATTGCATTTGTGTAAATGGCTGTTTATAAAAACAACATTAATAATTACTAATAATCAACTTAGATTATAGCATATTATTAGTTTTCAAAAAAAGGAGAAATATCCTAATTACACGCGTTTATGTATGAATAAATTGTATTAAAGAAGGATAATACCAAAAAAAACGAAAAAGAGCAGGCAATTGCCTGCTCTTTTGCTAAAATGATTATTCGATAGGAATCTTTTTTGTTTCGCCTCTAGCACTTTCCTTTTTGGGAACTGTAATTTTAAGAACCCCATCTTCATATTTTGCTTGAATTTTATTTTTGTCTACATAATCTGGTAATCTAACGGTTCTTTCAATTCTTCCATAATATCTTTCTTGCCTGAAAAATCGCCCTTTTTTCGATTCATCAGATACTTTCTTTTCGGCGGTAATTCTTAGGGTATCGTTTTCCAGGTCTAATCTAATATCTTTTTTGTCGAGTCCTGGTAAGTCACATTCAATAATAAAATCATCGTCTGTTTCGTATACATCCATTACGCCTTTAGAAAAGGCATCGTACCCTAATGAAAATGTTCTGAAAAAATCTTCAAGTTCTCTTTCAAAAAAATCTCTTGGAATTAACCAATCATCGCGTTCTTCTCTTCTTCTTGGTAGCATATTCATCACCCCCTGTATTTTTCATCCATTTTTATTATACTATAAAAAAAATAAAAAATCAAGGGTAACAAGAAAAATGGATAAACCATTATAATAATTTATTTAAAGGTTAAATAACTTATATAAATATAAAAGTAAATTAATATTTTAGCAATTGTAAACTATGACTGATAATTATTTATGAATTTTTGTTTTAAATAAATAAGGTAACTAATAGTCATTCCGTCTGTAAAATTGTGAATTATTATTGGATACAAGATGCTTCCACTTATTTGAAATGTATAGCTAAGAATAAATGACATAATTACTCTACCAGGCAAGAGATTAAGAAATTGCTTTATATTTTCTTTGCCAAAAAAAACGTTATTCAAATGAGCAAGTATAAAAATTAGCATCGAAATTAAAGTTGAATATCTTATTGTAAAAATAGAGCCAAAAATTAATTTTTCCAAGTTCCCTTGAACAAAACCTCTATAAAATATTTCTTCTATAGGACCAACTAAAACCCACATATAAAATAAAAGCAATTTATTTTTCTTAAAACTGGTGTATGGAATTTTTGCGAGATCAGAATAATTCATTTTTCTCATGCTGTAAATTGATATAAGGATTATTAAAAATGAAATTCCTATCATTATTAGACCGTTTTTTATATTTCCAATTTTGAATCCAGCTTCTTTGAAATCAATGTCAGAGAAATATATCAATATTAGTGAGATTATAATACTGAATATTCCAATCAAAATGTTGGATTTATATATATTTAGTTTTCCTTGTGTAGAGACCAATTTACCAATAATAAGTATTGAAGCATAGTATAATACAATAAATAAAATCAGTTTTAGATAAGACATGTTTATCTCCTCTTATAATAGTAAATAAGTAACTCTTTATTAAAAGATACACAAAATAACTATTTGTACTTCAATATTTTAATGATACAATATTTATTGTATTTTAATCAAAAAAGAGGTGATATTGATGGGTTTAAGTGCGATAATTTCGTTGATCGTATTTGTTATTGTTGTAATTGGAATCTTATCTCAGAAAATTGATAAGACTTTGATTTCCATGTTAGGAGCAGTTTTTCTTTTAATAATAGGAACTTTTTCTCATCCGATGCTAGCTATTAGAAATTATGTAGATTTTAACACACTTCTTTTTCTAGTAGGTATTATGTTGTTTGTAGATGTGTTAAAAAAAACTGGATTGTTTGAATCGTTTGCTGCATTGATTTTGAAATTGTTCGGGAGTAACATTTATGCATTGTTCTGGGGTCTTACAATTTTTGTTGCAATAATCGCTGGGTACATTGAAGTTATTGCAACTATTTTGATTTTTATTCCCATCACACTTTCAATTACAGAATTTTTAAATGTAAATCATATGCCATTTACACTTGGGGTAATTTTTGCATCTCAAATAGGTGGTATGGCAACTATGATGGGGCAGCCACCTAATATAATGATTTCTTCAGCTACCATGTTTTCGTTTTCAGAGTTTTCCGGAGTTATGTACCCTATTGCTATTATAAGTTTAGTAATATCAAATTTATTAATTCTTCTTTTTTTTAAAAGTGATTTTTCAATCAAATTGGACAGGTCAAAGTTAAAAAATTTTAGTAATGATTCTTCAAAAGACAAAAAAAAGTTGTCTGTAGCCATTATCTTATTCATAATAGTAGTAATAGCTTTTATTTTTCACCACGAACTTAACATTGAAAGTTCAACAGTTGCTTTGGCTGCAGGGTTTGTTTCTTTGCTTTTAATTAGTCCAAAGGAAGTAGAGGAAATTTTATCTAAAATAGAATGGGATATTATTTTGTTTATTTTTGCTCTTTTTGTTATTGTTGGTGCTTTAATTGAAACAGGCGCCATAAGTTATATGGCTCAGTTATTATTTAATGTAAGCGGTGAATCTCTAATATTGCTTAGCATTACTGTTCTATTGATATCTGCATTTACCTCGGCATTTATGAATAATATTGCTATTACTGCAGCATTTATTCCTTTAGTTAGTTATTTACCAACTTTAAATCCGCTTGTGTTCTCTAACCTAAATCCTGTTTGGTATGCTTTATCGCTTGGAACATGTTTAGGAGGAATTGCTACCCCCATAGCTTCCCTACCAAATATGATAGCCCTAAATCTTATGTTTAAATCAACAGGTAAAAAAATATCATTTACTGAATTATTTAAGTATGGATTTCTAATATTGATTGTGAATATTATAGTTTCTATTGTGTATTTAAGAGTCGTTGTTTTTTAATCACAAGATATAGAAATCAGTTTACGGAGGAGATATCGTTAACCATCTACCACTTAAATTCTGACGAAGTTTTGAAGTGGGAGCTTGTAAAAGCTTTAGTTGATTAGGCTAAGTGCTTAGAGCGTTACGTTATCCACAAACAGGTGAGGAAGCACAATAGGCAGATACACAAAGCGAATATCTTGAAAGGTGGTAAAAAGAAATTAAATCAGGCTCCATATTTGGTAAAAGGATTCAGATTGTTTGACAAGGTAATATTCAAAGGACAAGAAAGTTTTATATTTGGTAGATATTTAAGTGGATATTTTGATTTAAGAAAGTTAGAAGGTACTGTAATTCATAGAAGTTCCGGTTATAAGAAATTGACATTGATTAGCAAAGTTAAAACATTTATATTTGAAAGGAGGGAATGCACGTTGATCTCCACCCTATAGAGGATGGAGTATCTTGTGCTTAAAAATGAAAAAGTTTCTTTTAAAACATGGAACAATATATCCTGTTTCCAGAAAACCGTTTGTTGGAGATATTTTAATTGAGGATAAAAAAATAGTTGGAATATCTGAACGAATAGAAGAAAAAAATGTGGATGAAATTGACATAACTGGGAAATATGTTTTTCCTGGATTTATAGATCCCCATTCACATATTGGATTATTTGAAGAAGGTGTAGGCAATTATTATCAAGATGGAAATGAAGCTACAGATCCAGTAACTCCACATGTCAGAGCTATAGATGCTTATTATCCTGATGATATTGCGATTAAAAGAGCTTTATCAGGAGGAGTAACTACAGTAATGATTGTTCCTGGTAGTGCTAACCCTATCGGCGGTCAAAGCGCTATTATTAAACTAAATTCTCAAATTACTGATGAATCAATCATAAAGGAGCCAGCCGGTCTTAAAATGGCTCTGGGTGAAAATCCAAAAAGAACTTATGGTACTTTAAATAGAACTCCATCTACAAGATTAGGGAATGCTGCGATAATTAGAGAGTATTTTTTTCAAGTTCAAAATTATATTGAGAAAAAGGAATTATCAAAAAAAGACGAAACAAATTTTACCGATATTAATATTAAGTATGAAATTGGAGAAAAAGTATTAAAAGGAGAAATAACTGCACGCATTCACGCTCATAGAAAAGATGATATTCTTACTGCAGTCAGACTTTCTGAAGAATTCGGATTTGAGTTAGTGATAGAACATGGTACAGAAGCTTATATGATTGCAGATTACATAAAAAATAAAAATATACCTCTCGTATTAGGTCCGCTACTAGGTTTTAGAACCAAACTAGAAACTAAAAATAGAACCTATCAATCAATTTCAATAATAAATGAAAAAGGTATTTTAGCTTCATTAACTTGTGATCATTCTGTTATACCTCTAGAACATGCATCAATTCAGGCAGCAACAGCATTGAGATATGGTGCAAAAGAGGAAGATTTGATAAAAATGCTTACTATTAATCCAGCTAAAATATTGAAAATATATAATAAGGTGGGAAGTATAGATGTTGGTAAAGATGCTGATTTAGTTATTTGGAGTGAACATCCATTTGATTTTAGGAGTTATGTAATCAAGACAATAATTAATGGCGAAATTGTCTATGAGAGATGATAAAAAGTATACGATCATTTTTTCATTTATTACTATTTATTTTGCTTTATTTACTTCTTATTGCTAGTTTTTAGGTATCAATAGCTCTCCTAATATTTGAAAAAAATTTCATAATGCGTTAAACTTGAAATAGATATAATAATTTAGAAAGATTAGGAGAGTGAAGAAAATGAAAGCTATAGTAAAAGATGCACCTAAAAAAGGTTTTTCGTTAATCGATGTTGATGAACCAGAATTAAAATCTTCTCATGATGTTAAAATAAAAGTTTTAAAGGTATCTATATGTGGAACTGATATTCACATTTACAGATGGGATAATTGGGCTAAAAATCGAATAAAATCATTACCTCAAATAGATGGGCATGAATTTGTTGGAAAAGTTGTTGAGATAGGAAAAGAGGTAAAAAATGTTCAACCCGGTGATTTAGTTGTAGGGGATAGTCATATCCCCTGTGGTTATTGTTATCATTGTAGAAATGGAAACATGCATGTCTGTCAAAATCTTAAGATTTTAGGTGTTGATACGAACGGAGTTTTTTCCGAATTCATTGTTCTTCCAGATGTTGTTTTGTTGAAGATAGATGAAAGTATTCCCTTGGAGTACGCATCTGTTATGGAACCCTTAGGCAATGCAATATTTACCACAACTGCTGCAGATTTGAGAGGAAGTGTTGTGTTGATCGCTGGAGCTGGACCAATTGGTTTAATGGCATTAGCAGTATCCAAGATATCAGGAGCATCCTTTATTGTTGTAAGCGAAATATCTGAGTATAGGTCCAAAATGGCAAAGGATGTAGGGGCTGATTTGGTAATTAATCCATTAAAGACCTCTGTTGTTGAAAAAATGATGGAACTTACCAATGGATTAGGTGCAGATGTTTTTTTGGAGATGTCTGGAAACGAAAGTGCTTTAAACGATGGAATTCTTTCTCTAAAAAATACAGGGATAGCTTCAATTTTAGGAGTCTTTTCTGAAGATAAAATCAATTTTGAAATGAATGCCGCAGTATTCAAAAACATAACTATTCATACAATAACTGGAAGGAAAATGTTTGATACTTGGTATTTAGCATCTTCCTGGCTGAAGTACAAAAAATTAGATTTAAGTAAAATTGTAACTCACAATTTTCATTTGTATGATTTTGAAAAGGCTTTTGAATTGATGGAAAGTGGGGAAAGCGGCAAAATTGTTTTAAACGTATCAGATTATTAACTAAATAATTTTATAAATGAAAAGTTTTGTTTTAATTTATAGTGGGTTCAGGCAAGAACCCTTACTTTATATTTGGTTATAATACTGAAGTTAAAGAAATTTATAATTTGTAAAGATCATAGCGGGATGTTATTTTGAAAAAATTTCTAGAACATTTATTAAATATATATTTTAGGTAATTAAATGTAGCATTTATTATGGACTTTAGAAATGAAGATTTTCAAAAAATGAAATTTTCAATTTATAATCGATCAAGGGTGGAGTCCTTCCTCCTTCTGTACAAGTACTGAAAAAGTTAAATAAATTCAGAATCAGTGTGGATTAAAATTGAGGAGGTTTTTTGTAAAAATAAATAAATATAAAAGATATATATATAATGGAGATTTTAGAATTTCTAAAGTAAGTGAGTAACAAGTATTTATTTATTCAAAAGGAGTGGTTATCATGGATTTTTATCTTCAACTAGAAAAAGAAATGAAAGAATTAAAAGATTCGGGTTTACTTGTTAATATTAGGACTCTTGAAAGTCCCCAAGGACCTTGGCTAGTTGTAGATGGTAAAAAAGTGTTAAATCTGTGCTCTAATAATTATTTGGGTTTAGCAAATGACCAAAGAATAAAAGATGCTGCTATCAAAGCAATTCAACGATGGGGAGTTGGTCCAGGAGCAGTTAGATCAATTGCTGGAACAATGGCAATACATAAAGAATTAGAACAAACACTTGCAGAGTTTAAAAAAGTAGAAGCTACTCTAGTTGTTCAATCAGGTTTTAATGCTAATCAAGCAGTTATTCCAATGATTACTAATGAGAATGATGCTATTTTTTCTGATGAATTAAATCATGCTAGTATTATAGATGGTATTAGACTATCAAAAGCCAAAAGATATATTTGGGAACACAAAAATTTACACTCTTTAGAACAACAGTTGATAAGCGCATCTCATGAGAATTTTAGGAGGAAATTAATAATAACTGATGGAGTATTCAGTATGGATGGAGATATTGCACCGCTTCCAGGAATTGTTAATTTAGCAAAAAAATATGAAGCTTTAGTTATGGTTGATGATGCTCATGGTGAAGGAGTACTTGGTGAGAACGGGCGAGGAGTTGCGGATCATTTTAATTTAACCGAAGAGATAGATATTGAAATAGGAACTCTTTCAAAGGCATTTGGAGTGGTTGGAGGTTTTATTGCTGGTAAAAAAGTATTAATTGATTATCTAAAACAGAAGGCTAGGCCTTTCTTATTTTCAAGTTCTTTATCACCTTCAGAAACAGCTGCTGCGCTAGAGGCAACTAGAATACTATCACGTTCGGAAGAGTTAGTTATTAAATTATGGAATAATACACATTATTTTCAAGATAAGATTAGAAAGATTGGTTATGATATTGGAAAAACAGAAACACCTATTACACCTGTTATGATATATGATGAGAAAAAGACTTGGGATTTTAGCGCTCAACTATATGAAGAAGGAATTTTTGCATCAGCTATAGTATTTCCTACTGTTCCACGGGGGAAAGCAAGAATAAGAGTAATGATAAGTGCCGCTCATTCGAAAGAAGATTTGGATTTCGCACTTTCTATATTTGAAAAAATAGGAAAAAATCTTAATATTATCTAAGTTATTATTTTTAAATAATATGTTGTATTTTTTTGTTTATTTATGTTATAATTATTTAGAATTTGAATTTTAATTAACTTTAAAATAGCGTGTAATATTAATTATAATTGTAAGTAATTAATATTTTTAAAAATTATAAAAGATAGGAGGGATTGTGGTGAAGACCAAAATATTGTTAGTGTTGCTCTTAGCTGTTTCTATCATTTCCATGGCTTCTGTCACATTAGATTGGGGAAGGGTTTATTCGCTTCCAGGCGCTCAAGAAATATTCAAAGTTTCTGCTGTTGAAGATGGTGTATATGCTTTTGGATACACCGATGAAAAGGGCATTAATGAAGATATGCTCATTTTAAAGTTTGATCTACAAGGAAATTTGGTTTATGAAAATTCACTAGGTGGAATTTATAATGATTGGGTGAACAGTGGTGGTGTGGCTTCAGATGGTGATTTAGTAATTATTGGTACATCAGGTTCTTATGGTAGCGATTTTGATATATACTTTAATAAAATTGGAAAAAACAAATTTAGTAAGAATTTAACCAAACTAGGACAAGATAAAGGTTCAGATTACATTGAAGTAAATGATGGATTCATAGTTATTGGTTATGGTTCAGATCCAGACACATTGAATATGAGAGGTATTATTGCAAAACTGGATAAATCAGGAAATGTCGTTTATCAAAAATGGTTACCTTACTTTGTTCCGGGTTCTGATACTAAGCCGTTAAGTATTGAACAAACAACTGATGGTAATTTCATTATTGCTGGTACAGTAGTTCAAATTTTCGATAATTTAACGAAATTTTATTTAACTAAAGTTGATAAAAACGGAGAAGAGATTTGGACTAAAGTATTTTCTCCAAGAGAATATGCGAGAGGCTTTGACGTTAAAGAAGTTCCAGGTGGATATGTTGCTGTTGGGTATGAAGGTTCTTGGAAAACAAAATGGTCAGATATATATGTTGTAAAAGTCGACTACAATGGCAATATTGTATGGGAAAGATCCTATGGAGATGTGGAAGGTGACCACGGATATTCATTAGCTGTAGCTCCAAATGGAAATATTTTTGTAACAGGCTATGTTACAAATCCAAATAAAGATTATCAAGATAAAGATATTATTATTTTAGAGTATGATGTAAATGGGAATTTACTTAGCGAAAGAATTATCGGTGGGTACGGAGATGATGTTGCTTTCTCAATAGATATAGATAAAAACGGGAATCTATATCTTGGTGGATTTTCCGAATCACCTGATTTAGGTGCCGATGATATGAGAGATGCTTTTGTTTTAAAATATTCTATAAAATAGTAATTTTTGATTTATAAAAATAACTGCCTGCATAAAACAGGCAGTTATTTTAATTTGACTTGTGTTTCTGTTTTAAATAGATGTTTAGGTTAATTAAATCTGCAGGATTGATTCCAGGGATTCTGGACATTTGTCCAAGCGTTTCTGGCTTTATTTGTTTTAGTTTTTCCTTAGCTTCAAATGCCAAATTTGGTATTTCATCATAGTTGATGTCTTTAGGAATTATCTCTTTTTCTAGTTGTTTCATCCTAGCAATTTCTTCGTTCATTCTTTTAAAATAGCCTTCGTACTTAAAAAATATATCGACTTGTTCTATCTCTTCTTTTTCAACTATTTCTTCAGGGTCTAAATGTTTAATATCGTTATAAGTGATCTCCGTTCTTCTTAATAAATCCCCAAACTTAACACTATTACTTATTTTTGAAGATCCTTTTTGAAGTAAAATATTATTAACTTCTCCTGGATTAACATTAACCTTATTTAATCTTGAAATATGATTTTCTATGTGCATTTCAAGTTTTGATACCTTTTCATATTGTTCTCGATTAAGCAAACCAAATTTATAACCATATTTGTATAATCTTAGATGAGCATTATCGTGTCTTAATAATAATCTATATTCTGCGCGTGATGTAAGAAGTCTATAAGGTTCATCAACACCTTTTGTTATCAAATCATCAATTAATACTCCTAAATAAGCCTCGGATCGATCTAAGACAAAAGGCTCTTCATTTCTAACTTTTAACGCAGCATTTATCCCTGCCATGAGTCCTTGACCTGCTGCTTCTTCATAACCACTAGTTCCATTTATTTGTCCAGCTAGAAACAATCCTTCGATTTCTTTTGTTTCTAGATTTTGTTTCAATTGATTAGGAAAAACGAAGTCATATTCTATAGCATAAGCAGGTCTAACAATTATTGCATTTTCAAGACCAGGAATAGTTCTTAACATTTCTAATTGAGCCTCAAAAGGTAAACTTGTACTCAAACCATTTAAATAAATCTCTTTTGAATACCGTGATTCAGGTTCTAAGAAAAATTGATGAGAATCCTTGTGAAATTTCATTACCTTATCTTCAATGGAAGGACAATATCGTGGACCTTTACCAGATAGTAATTTTATTTTTCCGTACCATGGAGAGTAATCAATGTATTTCATAATAATTTCATGAGTTTTAGTATTGGTTCTACCAAGATAACAAGGATATTCTTTTGAAAGTAATTTAGGTTCTTTCCAGTACGAAAAAGCCAGAGGTTCATCGGCAGTATTTTGAACTTCAAATTTCGTAAAGTCAATTGAATCACTTCTGACTCTAGGAGGAGTATCAGTTTTAAATCTTCCAACTTTCAAACCATTTTCAATTAAGGATAAAGTTAAAGAGTTAGCTGGTAATTCACCTATCCTTCCTGCCTCAAACGATTCTCTGCCAATGAAAATCTTACCTCTTAAAAAGGTACCTGTAGTAAGAACTACAGTTTTAGCAAAGTATTTCATGCCTAACTCAGTTTCTACACCAACGATTTTCTTATCATCTACTAATATTCTTTTTACGATTCCATGCCTTAAGACTAAATTTTTGGTATTTTCTAAAATCTCTTTCATATTTCTTGAATATTCATACTTGTCAACCTGTGCCCTTAAGGCTCTTACTGCTATGCCTTTACTTGTATTTAACATGCGAATATTAATTACCGTATCATCAGCTACTTTTGCTTGTTCACCACCTAAAGCATCAATTTCACGAGTGACTATACCTTTAGCTGGTCCACCAATAGCGGGATTACATGGTGTCCAACCAACGGTATCTAAGTTTATGTTTAGAATTAATGTATTCATCCCCATTTTAGAAGAAGCTAAAGAAGCCTCAATACCAGCATGACCAGCTCCTACAACAATTACATCAAAGTAATTATCAGTTTTTATCAACAGAGACACCTCCAATTAACAAAACAAGTGGGAGGCTCGGTCAGCCTCCCCCTATTTTCATCATTAACAATTATAACATATATCTTTGATCATTGAAATCAAATTAATAAGTTGTAATAATTTTAATATACTCTTTTGCCCTCGAATATTGTTTGAACCAAATCTAAATTATTATTTAAAACTACAAGATTAGCTATATATCCTGTTTCAATTCTTCCTTTATTAAATATATAAAGATTCCTAAGTGCATTATATGAAGACACTTTGGCTAGTTCTTGAAGAGAGCAATTTGTAAAGCTTTTGAAATTTTTGACTCCTTCATTAAAAACAAGAGTGCTACTGGCTATTGTTCCATCTGCTAAGAAAGCTTTTCTATCTCTTACAGTAACTTCTAGTCCTCCTAATGTATAATATCCATCTTCTAGAGCAGCTCCTTCAAAAGAATCAGTAATTAAGATTATTTTGTCAGGACCTTTGATTTTATAAGTCAAATCTACAAATTCAGGGCTCAGATGTATACCGTCACAAATCATTTCTAGATAGAAATCGAGATAAAGAGCCGACCCTGTTCCTCCTATATTTCTATGATGTAGAGGAGTTAATGCGTTAGAAAAGTGAGTAATTCTGTTAACTCCTGATTGAAAAGCACGTTTAAAATGTTCAAATCCTCCACTAGAATGACCTAATGATATTACTACTCTTTTTTCTTTTAAATAATCAATTACATCATAAAAGTTATCAATTTCGGGAGCCATAGTTATTAATTTAACTTGTTCATTGATTATTTCTTCAATCTCTTGAATAGTTGGATTTCTAATATATTCAGGGTTTTGTGCACCTTTTTTTTCAAGATTTATAAATGGACCTTCCAGATGAATTCCTTCTATAGATAGTCCTACATCTTTTGAATTCATTAAGACATTTAAAATTTGTTCTTTCGAAGCAGAAACTGTCGATGGGAAAAAAGAGGTAACACCATAAGCAAAATTGTTTTCAGCCCATATTTTAAAATCTTTGTTTGAGGCATTCATAACATTAATACCTTTTTGTCCATGAGTATGAACATCGACAAATCCAGGCATTACAATATATTTATAGTCATTATAGCCTTTTAGGGTAACTTTAGAAATTATTTTATTGTTAATTTCTATATCTCCTGTGAATTCGCCTTTTATAGGGTCGACTATTAAAACTCGTTCCAATTTCATTATTTGAACCTCCTATTCTAGCTTTACAGATTTGGATAAATTTTTTGGTGTATCTGGGTTATATCCCATCTGTATAGCTTTTTTATAACCTAAATATTGAATGGGTATTAATCTGAGAGGAACTTCAAAACCATTTAGATTTGGAACACTGATATCTCCTTCGAAAGAAATTTCTAATGTGGTGGCACCTAATTTTTTGATATCTTTTATTAATTTCTTTTCCTCAGCTGTATCTTTTGAGTTAATAACAACGAGTGTTTTTTCTGTTAGTCTTGATATTGGTCCATGTCTATATTCAAGAGGTTCATGGTATTCAACATATTGTAAAGCCATTTCTTGTAATTTTAAAGCTCCCTCTTTTGAGACACCTAAATTTTCATCATAACCAAGGAAAACAAAATGTTCATATTTACCTAAATTTATCGTGTTAATAATTTTATCTGATAAATCTAGCACCTTTTGACTTTCTTCAGAAAAATCATGATATTTAATACCATTTACAAACATTGCTAGAATAAGTACGAAAGATCCTGTCATGACAACACTTTTTTCTTCAGCAAAGTCTAATATGATACTATCATCACATATCTTGCTAATTGTAGAATTTTTTGTACAAGTGATTCCAATAGTTTTAATTCCTGCGTTTTTTATAATTTGAGCAGCTTTTACTGTTTCTGTAGTTTCTCCTGTCCTTGTGATTAAAATTGCTATATCACTTTTTGGGACTTTGTTAAATAACATCACATGTCCACTTGTTACAACATCTGCTTTATAACCATTCAAATTTAATAATGTTTTTGTTATAAAACCCAAATTATAAGACGAACCGCAACCTACAAATAAATAATTTGTATCTTTTAAAAAATTAAACTTTACGTTCTTTAAATTTTCTAACATCCCCGGTATTCTTATAATTTCATCTAATGTATATGACACGTAATCACTCCTTTAATAATATAATTTTTTAGCCAGTAAGGCCATTTGGTGGCTAACATCTATTTCCAAAGGAAATAAAGAATATGAATGCAGATATTGTCTAAAAAGGGAATTATAATATGGAGAATTGAACAATCCACCATGCATGTATAATTCTTTAATTTCAAGTTTGTCTAATACTATTTTACACCTAAAAGTAAGATCTTGTATTCCTTCTTCAACTATTATTTTAACCAAAGGTGTGGGCTCATTTAAAGCGACTTTTGTAAAAGAGGAAATAATTGTTTTGAAATCTTCCATTGCTTGTAAACTTGTCAGATCTTCAATTGTGTTATAACCATAAAACAATTTAAGATTATCAAAAATTGGATCGTATTCTCTTAAACCATCTCGATATCTGAAAGCTTCTTGAATGATCCTTGTGGAGATCCAAAAGCCGCCACCAATATCATCAAAAAGATGGCCCCATCCTCCACTTCTTATTATTTGCTTTTCTGAGGTTATTCCCATTACTATAGTACCAGTTCCAGCTATTGTTAATGCGGAATTTGACCCAGTGTATATAGAAAATAGAATTGATTCTCCATCATTATATACTGTGACATTATTACTACAAAAAATTTCTTTTATAATACTTTGTAACTTTATTTTTCTACTTTGAGTTCCAGCACCTGAAAAACTAACAACAATCCCTCTAACCTTACCTGTTTTTGAATAAATTTCTTTAAAAATCTCTTGTAATCTTTTTTGGTTAACGGAGGTAAGATTCACTCCAGTGTTAATTTCAAATTTCATTTTGAGGTTTTCATTTTCATCAACTAGAGAAACTGCAATATGCGTTCCTCCTCCATCCATTCCCAGAAATCTCAAACTTGTCTCACCACTCTAAATTTATATTTATCGCCCCGATAGATTGAAATTACATATTCAATGCATTGATTGGTGTCTGTATAAGTGTAACGTGTTCTGAGAGCTGCAGGTTCTCCTTCTTTTTGAGAAAGATATTTTGATTCTTCTTTTGTTAGTCTAGTAACTTCAAGAGTCTCGATTGCTTTTGAAAACCGTATTCCATATTCGCTGGTTAAAATTTGGTATAAGGATTCTTTTCCCATATCTTTTTCAATTATATTTAAAACCCTTATATCTGCACCAGGGTTTAGATAAGCTGTTTCAAGAGCATATGGTTCGTTGTCTAAGTATCTTACCCTTTTCAATAAGACTACTCTAGCTTTTTTTGGAAGTCCGAATTCTTTTATTAAGTCTGTAGGAATTTCTACTAACTTATTCTCTAGAACTAATGAGTAAGTTTTATGGCCTTGTTTCATAGCTTCTTCAGTAAAGCCTGTTAATTTACTTAATTCTTCTTCTTGTTTAATACCTGTATAAAAAGTACCTTGTCCTCTTTTCCTTTCAATTAATCCTTCTCTTTCCAATTCATCTAAGGCTTTTCTTACAGTTGGTCTAGAAACACCATATTTCTCGCAAATCTCTAGTTCAGTTAAGAATTTTTCTCCTTTTTTATATTCCTCGATTAGTTTATTTTTGAGTTCTAAATACAGTTGATAATAAAGTGGTATTGGTACTTTTTCCATGATTCCCTCACCCCCCAAGTTTTTTCAAAGCTTCATTAAGTATATTTGTTTCTTTAAGTACATTTTCGCAAGATGTTTTATCTTTACCAGACAAAATCATTAAAATGGCTAATTTTGGTTTCATATTAGCCTTTAATAAATAATTTCTACTTGTATTTCTATCCAAACCAGTAATTTCAGAAATAATTCTTATTGCTCTTTCTTCTAACTTCTTATTCATAACTTTAACATCGACCATATAGTTTTTATACGTCTTACCTAATTTTATCATAGTTGTTGTGCTTATCATATTCAAAACCATTTTTTGAGCGGAACCCGCTTTCATTCTAGTACTTCCAGTAATTACTTCAGGGCCTGTTCTTAAAGATATAACAATATCGCAATAATCTTGAAGTTCAGGATCTTTTACATTACAAATCAATGCAGTTTTACAACCTTTTTCTCTAGCTTTTAGTAAAGCACCTTTTACATATGGAGTTCTACCACTTGCAGTTATACCTATTACATAGTCTTGTTCTTTTATATTGTTTTTTTCCAGATCGTTCATTCCACCTTCTTCGTAATCTTCTACATTTTCTGTTGCACTGAAAAAAGCTTTTTCTCCTCCAGCTATTATTGGTAAGAATGTTCCAGGTTCTACATCAAAAGTAGGAACTGTTTCAACAGCATCTATAACAGCTACCCGACCGCTTGTTCCAGCGCCAACATATATGATTCTTCCATTTTTTTTGATGGTGGAAATACATATATCAACGATTGAAACAATTTTTGATAAATTTTCGGTAATAGCTAACGGAACAGTAGCATCTTCTTGATTAATTACCCTTAAAATATCATATATATTTAGTTCATCTAAGTTGGTTGTTTTTTGATTACTTTTTTCAGTTTCTAAATAATCAAGCATATTTAAGCCTCCGATCAATAGGTAGTTTTCCAAGCGGATTTATTTCACCTTTTAAAATTTTATACAACGATTGTTGTGAATTAATTTGATAGCCATATGAACATAATCCATACTTTATTGTAGGTAAAAAAGCATCATACGGATTTCTTAGGGCTACTAAATATGTTTCGTTAGAGGAATTAGACATTTTAACAATTAGATCTGATATCTCTTGATTTAAATAAGCATTTTCAGTAAAAATTATATTAATTTTATTTTTTGAAAAGTCGATAATTTTCTCTTTTGGAAATTGATTAACATCTATGGGATTAATATTAAAATCCGATGAAATTTGATTTATTAACCATAAGTTTTTATTCTCTTTATCTTCAACCCCAACCTTGTTTTTATTTTTTAAAAAGTAAAAAATATTATCGATTTCTTTAATTGGTGAGAATTGCTCTTCGACAGTAGAGGTTATAGAGCGATCACAAACGTCTTGCATAATATCGTTGTGTCTTTTGCCCCCAATTTCTTCAAGAGTAATTTTGGAATTAACTTTTTTCTTTATATTACGGGAAAAATCATACAATTTGTTTATTCTTTCTAAAGCTTCCAAAACTTTCCTTTTAAAATTTCTATTGTTATTATATTCATAAATAACTGCTTCTTTGGCTTTTACTTGTTCTTCAAAAGAATGACATATAGTTACTATGTCCATACCAGCATTTATAGCTTTGATTGTGGCGTCTTCTATATTGTAGAAGTTGTTAACACCCCCCATTTGCAAATCATCAGCAACAAGAACTTCTTTAAAGTCTAATTCTTTTCTAATAAAATCGGTGAGAATTTCTTTAGAAAGTGTTACTGGTTCTTTTTTACTTTGTATCTTTGGCAAAAAAACGTGGGTAGGCATCCAAGATGGAGATTTTATTTTTAAAAACGGGTATAATTCGTTCATTGTTAAGTCTTCTTTACTTAAATTAGATAGGGGGAGATCTATGTGTGGATCGATATTTACATTTCCTATTCCAGGAAAATGTTTTAAACATGAAATAACGCCACCATCATGTAAACCCTCAACAAATTTAGATGCAAATTCAACTACAATGTTTTTATTATCTGAAAAGCTTCTAATACCAATTGCGGAATTTAAAGGATTGTTATTTATATCAACTACAGGAGCATAATCCCAATCAATTCCGACTGATAACATTTCCTTGGCTAGAATATTGGATACTATATACGCATTTTCACTATTACATGTAGCAGCAATTGCCATAGGGCTTGGAGCAATAGAAAAACCTTTATCTAAACGAGTCACCATTCCACCCTCTTGATCGATGGCAAAAAGAGGTTCATAATTAAGAAAATTTTTTATATCATCAATAAATTTACTTAATTGATACTTGTCTTGTATGTTTCTTGAAAAGAAGATGATTGCTCCAGGTTTAATAACGTTTAATGCTTCCATGTTTTCTTTGTTTAAACTAGTACCATGTATGCCTATTAAAAATAATTTTCCCAATGTTTTTTCTAGATAGTCCATAGGTTTATTCCTCCATATAATAAAATATCATCACAAAAATTAATAAATTCTTGAGCACTATTGTTCCAATCTTCTAAGTATGAAAGATCGTTTTCAAAAAAAACTTTTTTTTCTACCCCCAGTAAATTTTCAATGTGATCTCTTTGAAGATGATTTTCTCTATCTAAATATTTTCTGAATTCAAAATCTTCTTTCTGAGCTAGATATCTAATCATCTCGATCGCTACTATTACAAAATTATCTTTTGTCTCTGAAAAAAATTCTATTCCATTACAGAGTTGACCTTGAAATTTAGAAAAATTTGGTATAAAGTGTCTTTTTCTTAAAATCAAATCAGAGAATTTTTTACATAAGAAATCATACAATTCGTTTTCGTTTACCCATGGCGCACCTACAAAACAAAAAGGTTTTGGTGTTCCTCTACCTTCGCTTAGATTTGTTCCTTCAATTAAACACATTCCAGTATATGCAAGAGTGCTTTCAAAGGTAGGTAGAGCAGGAGAAGGAATATTCCATTTTAACTTTAGTTTGTCAAAAGTTTCACCTTTCCATCCTTCTATTTTAACAACTTCTAAGTCGACATCCAACTTAAGATATTTTTTGTAATATCTTGCAAGTTCCCCAGGAGTGAGACCATATCTCAAAGGAAGTTCATAATTACCGACAAATGTGGAAAATTCTTTTTTAATTCTTGGTCCAAAAACTACTCTTCCTAGGGGATTTATTCTATCTAGAACTATAAATTTCTTATAGTTTTCACTTGCTGCAATTAAAGAATAAGCCAAAGTATATATGAAGGTGTAGAATCTTAATCCAACATCTTGAATATCATAAACAAGTACATCAATGTCTTTTAGCTGTTCAGCCGTTGGTTTCTTATTTTTTCCATATAAGCTAATAATTGGTATTTTGTAAATAGGATGAATTTGGTCATCAAATTCTTCTCCATCAGGTAAGCCATATAATCCATGTTCGGGGGTAAATATTTTAACAACATTAACTTGATTTTTGAACATTAAATCAATTCCATCATCCATCTTCTTATTTACAAAAGAATAGTTGGTTATTAGTGCAATTTTTTTATTTTGAAGCTTGTTAAAACTATTATTTTCTATTACATCAATTCCTTGAAATATCATAATAATAATCATCACCTTTTTCTATTTATTATTATTGTACATTAAGTAATAACAATATGTCAAATTGATTTTTATTGATAGTAGGTCTTTTCATACGAATATACTAAATTATTATTGAATAAATTAGAAAAAGTCGTTTTTTTGGATTTGCAATCATATAAAAATTATGGGATAATAAGAAAAATAAACTTATAAGATTATTCATAATGTAATAACTTTATCACATATGTAATGTTTTTATTATTATTATATCAGATTATTAATTTTACTTGTGTGGAATTTTTAAGTATTTTTTAATTATGTAAAGGAGGTTTTAAGAAATGAAAAAGTTTTTTATGCTATTGTTTGTTATGATACTTGCATTTATCATGTTTGCTGAAGATTTTGTAGTAGCGGATTGGCTAACTCCAGAAAAGCCAAAAATGGGTGGAGAAGTGAATTTGGCTTTAAGTGGAGCGCCAGATTCTTTTAATCTTTATGGAACTTTTTTTACGCCTGCGTTTAGTGTAATGGTGCATGTTTTAAATCCTTTGATTGATTTACAAGCAGTTTATCAACAGCCAGAACCAGCATTAGCGGAATCGTGGGATATATCTGAAGACGGTAAAGAAGTAATTTTTCATTTAAGAGATGTTAAATGGAGTGATGGACATCCATTTAGTGCAGATGATGTCATGTTTACATTGAAATATTTTGCAATGAATGAAAAGGCAATTAACAACGCCATTCCTAGATTAACAATCGGCGGAGAATTAGTTAAATGGGAAAAAATTGATGATATGACTGTTAAAGCTATACTCCCCGAACCCTTCGGACCATTCCTTATGACACTTTCTCACGTAAAAATATTTCCTGAACATGTACTCGAACCTTTAATTGATAAGAATGATTTGAGTTCTGTAAATTTCATCTGGACCACTAACACCCCAGTAAATCAAATAGTAGGTACAGGGCCATTTATGATTGAACAATATGTTACTGATCAAAAAGTTGTACTCAAGAAAAATCCTAATTATTGGAAAGTTGATAAATGGGGAAATCGTTTACCATATATTGAGAGGATAAATTTTATAGTTATTCCTGATGCAGAAGTAACTATGGCGAAATTTATGACAGGAGAAGTAGATTTTGCAGTGTTAGATCCAAAAGATTATCCAACCTTAAAAAGTAAGGAATTATCCGGTGCTCCGTTTACTATTTTTGCTGCAGAACCTGTTAATCCTACACCTAGTCCTTTTCATATTACCTTCAATTTAGATGCAAAAGATCCCGAATTACGGAAACTATTTAGAGAAGATGATTTTAGAAGAGCGATAGAATATGCATTAGATAGAGATAGAATCATAGAGGAAGTTTACAATACATTAGCTGTTTATGGTGGAACACCAACTTTACCTTCAAATTTCTTTTATAACCCAAAAATCGAAGAGATTAGAAGACCTTATGATCTCGATAAGGCTTCAGAATTATTAGATAAACTAGGATTAAAAGATACAGATAAAGATGGAATAAGGAATTTACCAAGTGGTAAAAATTTTGAAGTAGTATTTTTGACAACTACAGCTCAACAAGCTCAAGAAATAGCCTATATTTTTTCAGAGGATGTAAAAAAGATTGGGATAAAACTTCATTTACAGTTTTTAGATACTTCTGTTATAATGGAAACTTTGTTAGCAGGTAATTTTGAAATGTCAATGTATGCTTTTGGGAATCAGCCTGATCCTCAATTGAGAAAAGAGATATGGCAGCCTAGTGGTCCATTATATTACAATCATATATCGACTAAAGATCCAAAAACCGGGAAACCTGTCTTTGAAAATATGTTAGATTGGGAGTTAGAAGTTTATGAACTCTTTGAAAAAGGTCAAACTACAATGGATCCACAAGAAAGAAAGAAATATTACGACAGATGGCAAGAAATATATGCGGATAAAGTTCCTTATATATTTGTATGTAAACCTATGGATATATGGGGTTGGAATAAAAGAATTGGTAATGTATATCAATTAAATGGAAATGGTCCCGTAGTTTATAGTTATCAAACTATTTTTGTGAAATAATAAATTTTAGTAAGATAGTTTTCTGAACATATTTCCAATATATTGTTTGGAGTTTCGTACATATAAGCTAATTAAAAATCCCTTTTTGTAATAGTATTTTTATCATTGTATGAAACTCCACTTATAATAAATGTTATATATTAATTTCTTGAATCGGAGGAAGTTAAAATGTGGTCATTCATTACAAGAAGAGTTTTAATTATGATTCCAATGATGTTCTTGATTTCTGTGTTATGTTTTATTATTACTGAATTGCAACCTGGTAGCTTTGCTTCTCAATTTATGGAAAATCCAAATATTTCACCTGAGCATTTAGTAAGACTTAATGAAATGTTAGGACTTGATAAACCACCTGTGCAAAGATATTTTATGTGGATAAAAGGTATAGTTACAAGAGGAGATTTTGGATATTCATTTGCATATAAAAGACCTGTAGGAGAATTAATCTGGGAAAGAATGGGTTGGACAGTTTCGATTGCGCTTTTAACTATTATATTTCAATGGATTATAGCAATTCCTGCTGGAATTTATACATCGCTTCATCAATATTCTGTTAGTGATTATATTCTTACCTTTATAGGATTTTTAGGAATTTCAGTACCAGTTTTCTTTCTTGCTTTAGTTTTTATGTGGTTGGCTTTACAAATGGGAGTAACTTCTGTGGGAGGTTTATTTTCTGTTGAATTTATTGGAGCTCCATGGAGTTGGGCAAAATTGTTAGATTTACTAAAACATATTTGGTTACCTATAGTAGTAATAGGATTTTCAGGACTTGCAGGTTTAATGAGAGTAATGAGGGGTAACATGCTTGACGTTATTAATGCTCCGTTTGTAACTTCTTTAAAAGCCCGAGGTTTAGAAGACCAGGTAGTTAGACGCCATGTAATAAAAAATGCAATTAATCCTTTGGTAAGCATAGCTGGTATGCAGTTGCCGGAGATATTTAGCGGAACAATAATTACATCGATAGTATTAAATTTACCAACAATGGGTCCTTTTTTTTATAATGCATTATTAAATCATGATCAATACTTAGTAATGACTTTTTTGATGTTCATAGCTTTTATGACTCAAATAGGGAATCTGCTTGCAGACATAGCACTTGCGATACTTGATCCAAGAATTAGAATAAGTTAACCTATTTTATATCGGAAAAGTTAGGAGGCGACTTTGTGTGAAAGAACAAACCAAAAGAATGGTGAATGCTTTCTTTAAAAATAAATTAGGTGTAGTTGGGTTAATAATATTAATTTTATTGTATATTACTGTAATTTTTTCAGAATTTATAGCGCCTTATAGTTATATGACTTCTAATAGAAATTATACTTATGCTCCTCCAAGTAAAGTTAGGTGGATTAATGATGGTAAATTTATAGGTCCATATATACATCCATTAAAAAGGGAAAGACATCCAGTTACTCTTCAATTAACTTATGTAGAAGATACAACTAAAATAGTTCCAATAAAATTATTTGTACATGGTGATACTTATAAATTATGGGGCGTATTTGAAAGTGATGTACATTTATTTGGGATTCCAAAAGATTCAGATGCTTTGTTATGTTTATTTGGTACTGATAAGTTTGGTAGAGATTTGTTATCGCGAATTATTTATGGTTCTAGAGTATCTATGACAATTGGACTTGTAGGTACATTCATAAGTGTTATTATTGGAGCCATAATGGGAGCAATTTCAGGATACTTTGGGGGATGGATAGATGTAGTTATACAAAGATTAACGGAATTACTTCGTTCTTTTCCACAAATACCACTTTGGTTAGCTTTGGCTATGATTATTCCTCCTCAATGGCCAAGCACAATGGTATACTTTGCTATTGTAATGGTTTTATCTTTTATAGGTTGGATGGGTGTAGCAAGAGTAGTTAGGGGAATGGTTCTAAGCCTGCGAGAGAAAGAATTTGTAATTGCATCTAAAACAATGGGTGCTTCAGGTTTTAGGATAATTATTAAACATCTTATTCCAAATACTATGTCATATTTAATTGTTGTTTCTACACTGTCAATTCCTGGAATGATTTTGGGAGAAAGTTCTATGAGCTTTTTGGGACTAGGTATTAAAGAGCCAATGACTAGCTGGGGTTTATTGCTTGGCCAAGCACAATCGCTTTCTGCTCTTTCTTCTTACCCTTGGCTGTTAATACCAGGTGTTTTTATTGTTCTTGCAGTTCTCTCTTTTAATTTTGTGGGAGAATCTCTTAGAGATGTTGCTGATCCATATAAAGTAGGTGAAAGAGCATGAAAAATATAGAAAATATTTTAGAAGTAAACAATTTAAAAATATATTTTAAAACTTTTGAAGGTATATCTAAAGCTGTTGACAATATTAGTTTTGTGTTAAAAGAAAAGGAAACTTTAGGATTGGTAGGGGAATCAGGCTGTGGAAAGACAGTTACTAATTTAGCAATAATGAAATTGCTAAATCCTAAATCTACAATTCTTTCAGGAAAAATATTATATGATAAGAAAAACATTTTGGAAATTGAAGAAGAAGAATTTAAAAAGGTTCGAGGAAAAGAAATTGGAATGATTTTTCAAGAGCCTATGTCTTCATTTGATCCACTGTACACAATTGGAGAACAAATGCATGAAGTCTGTAAAACACATTTAAAATTAACCAAAAGTGAAAGTAGATATAAAAGTATAGATATGATGAGAAGAGTTGGAATTCCAGAACCAGAAAAAAGATACGATCAATATCCTCATGAAATGAGTGGAGGAATGCTTCAAAGAACTATGATTGCTTTAAATCTTCTTACAAACCCCAAAATATTGATTGCTGATGAACCTACAACTGCCCTGGATGTAACTGTTCAAGCTCAAGTTCTCAATTTAATGAAATCAATTCAAGATGAATTTGGAAATTCAATAATTTTCATCACTCATGATTTAGGCGTAATATCAGAAATCGCTGATAGAGTTCATGTTATGTATGCTGGTAAAATTGTTGAGAAAGGAACTACAGAGGAAATATTTAATAAACCGTTGCATCCATATACTCAGGGATTAATGGAATCAAAAATAAGAAGGGAGTATAAATCAAAAACCTTACCATTTATTCCAGGAACCGTTCCTAGCCCACAAAATTTTCCTAAAGGATGTCGATTTAATCCTCGTTGTAATTTTGTTAAAGACATTTGTAAAGAAGAAGAACCAAAGGAAAATGAATTAGGAAACGAACACTTAGTATCCTGTTGGTTGTATGGAAATGGAGGTAATCAACTTGAAAATAATTAAGGCTAATAATATAAAAAAATATTTTCCAATTAGAGGGGGAGTTTTTTTAAAAGTAACTGGTTATGTTAAAGCGCTAGAAAATATAGATATTGAAATCAATGATTTCGAGAGTATAGGAGTTGTTGGAGAATCAGGATGTGGGAAAACAACTTTGGGGAGAATAATTACAAAAATATACGATCCAACTGAAGGTTCACTATATTTTTATGATGAGAAAGGAAATGAGTTTGATATATCACATAAACTTGATAAATCGATAAGAGGTATTTTTAGAAAAAATATTCAAATGATTTTTCAAAATCCTTATGATTCATTAGATCCTAGGCTAACGGTTGGTGAAATAATCAAAGAGCCCCTTCAAATACATAGAGTTTTCAAAAATAAAAAAGAAGAAGATGATTATGTTAATGAGTTATTAGAAAGAGTTGGTTTGAGTGCTACCTATACTACTAGGTATCCACATGAATTTAGTGGTGGTCAAAGACAACGAATAGCGATTGCAAGAGCTTTAACATTAAGACCCAGATTAATTATATGTGATGAACCTACTTCTGCTCTGGATGTCTCAGTTCAAAATCAAATAATAGAAATATTGAAAGAAATTCAAAATGAGTTTAAAATTTCATACCTTTTCATATCACATAATTTAGATCTAATTCATCATGTAAGTGATAGAATTGTGGTTATTTATTTGGGAAATGCTATAGAAGAAGCACCTGCTGAAGAATTATTTGAAAATCCTATGCATCCTTACACAAAAGTTTTAATGAGTTCTATGCCAAGTTGGGATCCAACAAATAGAAAATTGGGCAAAGTTTCAGTTACAGGAGAGCCGCCTAGTCCTATAAATCCGCCCCTTGGATGCCCATTTCACCCTAGATGTCCATATAAAATGGACGTTTGTGATAAGATAAAACCTAAATTAATTGGAAAAGAACATAAAATAGCATGCCACTTATATGAATAGATAACATATTAAAAATTATTTCAAATAGGTTAAAGAAGAATTTTTATGAAAAGTAAAATAATATGAAATAAATATTTTGTTATTAATATAATTATTTCATCAAAAAATAGTTTTATTTATCTTTTGTTTCATTTAAATTGTAACAAGTGTTTCTTATAAAATGAAAGGGAGGCTCTTAGGTATGAAAAAGTTTTTTACTTTGTTAGTTGTGGTTGTTCTGTCTTTTAGTATATTTGCAGTAAATTTTGTAGTTAATGAAATGTTTACACCTGAAAAACCTAAGTTTGGAGGTACTATTGCGATAAGAATTGCAAGTGCACCTCAATCATTTAACTATTATGGTACATTGGATAATGTAGCTTATACAATAGCAGGTCAATTTTTAAGAGGACTTGTTGATCTTAATCCAATCACAAATGTAATTGAGCCGGCTTTAGCTGAATCTTGGGAAACATCTGAAGACGGTAAAGAGGTAATTTTCCATTTAAGGGATATTAAGTGGAGTGATGGTCACCCGTTTACTGCAGATGACGTAATTTTTTCAATGAAATATTATATAATGAATAGATTTGCAGAAGGAAATGAAATTGCTAGATTTACAATTGGTGGTGAACTTGTTAGATGGGAAAAAGTAGATGAGAGAACTGTAAAAGCCTTTCTACCAGAACCTTATGGTGCATTTTTTAATGTGTTAAGCCATGCATATATATATCCACAACACAAACTAGAGTCAAAAATAGACAAAAACGATATGGGATCTGTTAACCGTTTATGGCTAACAAATACCCCACCCAACGAATTTGCAGGAACTGGTCCATTTATATTAAAAGAATATGTAACTGAGCAAAAAGTAGTTTTAGAAAAAAATCCTTACTATTGGAAAGTTGATAAATGGGGAAATAAACTTCCTTACGTTGATGAATTAGTTTATTTAATAATTCAAGATGATGAGGTTGCCAATGCACAATTTTTGGCCGGTAAAATTGATTACATGTCTGTGTCCCCGAAAGATTATCCGTATTTAAAACAAGAGGAATTATCTAAAGGAAAGATACAAGTTTTTAAAGGGCAACCAATAAAACCAACACCAAGTCCTGTTCATGTAACTTTTAATTTTGATGCCAAAGATCCCGAGCTTAAAGAAGTATTCAGGAATGAAAGGTTTAGATTTGCGATGGAATATGCTTTAAATAGAGACAGAATAATTGAAGAAGTATACAATACACTAGCAGTTTATGGTGGAACACCAGTTCTTCCTAGTAATAAGTCTTTTTACAATCCAAACATAGAAAATATAAGGAGAAAGTACGATTTAGAAATGGCCGGACAAATGCTCGACTCAGTAGGTATAAAAGATCGAGATGGTGACGGTTGGAGAGAATTGCCTAACGGAAAAAGGTTCGAATTTGTTTTAACTGCATCAAGTGCTCAAGAATTTCAGGATATTGCTTACATATATTCTCAGGATCTAGAAGACATAGGGGTTAAAGTTTATTTACAAATACTTGATCCAACCTTAGTCTCTCAAATTACACAATCAGGAGATTTTGAAGCAGCCTTAGGTGCATTTGGTAATCAACCAGATCCTCAATTAAGAAAAGCCATATGGCAGCCAGGAAATCATTTGTATTACAATCACCTTTCAACTATGAAAAAGGAGACAGGTGAGGCTGTATTTGAAGAAATGCTGGAATGGGAATTGAGAATTTATGAAGATTTTGAAAAAGCACAGATTACTATGGATCAAATATTAAGAAAGATTTATTATGATGATTGGCAAGCTCTCTATGCTTATTATGTTCCTTTTATATTTGTTTGCAAAGGTATGGAATTATCAGCAAAACAATCAAATATAGCAAATTATTTTTTGAATGATGAAGGTGTTATTGTCTATTCTAACGAAACAATATTTAAAAATAATATTAATTAATAGAAGAGAGGGATTTTTCCCTCTCTTTGTTGATAATATTCAAATTATAGGTAGAAAGTAGAAAGATATTTTTTTACATTGGAGGAATTAAAGATGACAACATTCATAATCAGAAGATTACTCATTATGATTCCAATGATGTTTTTAATTTCTGTAATATGTTTTATAATTACTGAACTTCAACCTGGAGATTTTGCTACACAATATCTTAATAATCCTCGCGTATCTCCAGAGCAGGTGATTGAATTACAAAAATCTTTAGGACTTGATAAACCACCTGTGCAAAGATATTTTATGTGGATAAAAGGTATAATTACAAGAGGAGATTTTGGATATTCATTTGCATATAAAAGACCTGTAGGAGAATTAATCTGGGAAAGAATGGGTTGGACAGTTTCGATTGCAATTTTAACTATTATATTTCAATGGATTATAGCAATTCCTGCTGGAATTTATACATCATTTCATCAATATACTGCTGGAGATTACATTCTTACCTTTATAGGATTTTTAGGAATTTCAGTACCAGTTTTCTTTCTTGCTTTAGTTTTTATGTGGTTGGCTTTACAAATGGGAGCAACATCATTAGGAGGTTTATTTTCCGCTGAATATATGGGAGCTCCATGGAGTTGGGCAAAATTGTTAGATTTACTAAAACATATTTGGTTACCTATAGTAGTAATAGGATTTTCAGGACTTGCAGGTTTAATGAGAGTAATGAGGGGTAACATGCTTGACGTTATTAATGCTCCGTTTGTAACTTCTTTAAAAGCCCGAGGTTTAGAAGACCAGGTAGTTAGACGCCATGTAATAAAAAATGCAATTAATCCTTTGGTAAGCATAGCTGGTATGCAGTTGCCGGAGATATTTAGCGGAACAATAATTACATCGATAGTATTAAATTTACCAACAATGGGTCCTTTTTTTTATAATGCATTATTAAATCATGATCAATACTTAGTAATGACTTTTTTGATGTTCATAGCTTTTATGACTCAAATAGGGAATCTGCTTGCAGACATAGCACTTGCGATACTTGATCCAAGAATTAGAATAAGTTAACCTATTTTATATCGGAAAAAGTCTAATATTAATTAAACAATGAACACATATAACAGTTCGTATAAAAAAATGAATATATTTGTAAGTTAAGATTGGTTTTATAAATGGCAATAGATGATAAAATATTGTAGGCAAATTAAATGCCTACGTTTTTTAATATTACTTTATAGAAAATTATATCTCGTATAACTACTTTCTTATAAGGAGGATATTTAGTGAAGCTATTTAACGAAGAAAACAAATGGTACAAAGGAAATCTTCATACGCACACACATTTGTCTGATGGTTTATTAACTCCTGATGAAGCAGTACTCATTTACAAAAATGAACATTATGATTTTATTTCGATAACAGATCATAGAAGAGCTTCTAAATCAGAGCAACACAATGATTTTTTAGTTTTAAGTGGAATAGAGTTAGACGTTAATGATTATGTATCAAGAAGAGCTTTTCATATAGTTGGAATAGGTTTTGAAGGAAATATAGAATATCAAGAAGGTTTAACTGCGCAAGATTTAATAGACATGATAACTCAAAGAAAAGGGTTAGCTATTTTAGCTCATCCTTCATGGTCTTTATTAACACATGAAGATGCACTCAAATTGCATGATTACCATGGTATTGAAATATTTAACACAATTTCAGAAACCAAATCCAATAGAGGAAGTTCGGTTGAATATATTGATACGGTAGCTTCAAAAGGTCTTATTAAACTTATTTTTGCAGTAGATGATACTCATCAGTATTCAGAAGATTTATTTGGAGGTTATATTATGGTTAACAGTCCTAATTTAGATAGAACAAATATTATTCAAAATATAAAAAATGGAAATTTCTATGCTAGTCAAGGTCCTATAATACGCCAGATCATTTTAGAAGATAATGAAATTTTTGTAGAAACATCTCCAGTTGTTCGAATTTCTTTTATGAGCGACGATTTTTATAATGAAAAGCGTGTAGTAAAAAAACGAGGTAAATACCTTACCAGCGCAAGTTATAAATTTAGCGAAAGAGATAATTGGATAAGAATAGAATGTATGGATTATAAGGGCAGAAAAGCCTGGAGCCAGTACATAATACCTTCTTAAATAAATTCAGATTATTAAGAAAGCTTTTTATTTGTTAAATATAAAAAATAACCAAATAATGAATTTAATAACAAATGTTGGAGATTACAACGAATTAGATGTAAATATCGTCGTTTATTAGATTTGAAAATAGTAAAGTTTTATGATAGTATAGAAAAGATAAGGTAATATTATATGCAACTTAGTAACTTTCTGTAATTTATGCCTATAATTTATAACAATGTATGAAAACGTTTGCATTATGTTTTAATAATTAATTGAAAATTAATAGTGGTATTAATTAATTTTATTCTCAAAGATGATTTTCTTCTATTAAAATAACTATTGTTTATTTTTCTAAGATAGAACTTCTTACCAAAATGATAAATTTTCTATTCAATCTTTTATCCATAATTGTAAAACTATTTTATGTTCTTCTAGTCACTATTCAGTTTCTAAGAACTGAAATCAAATGATTATGTTAATATTTTAGGGACTTTAGAAAGTAGATTTTTTAATAATTGAATTTATAATGAGTTCAGTGCAAAACCCTCCTTCCTTCATCGGTACAAGTACCAAAAAGGTTAAAGAAATTATGAGTTAGTGAAGGTTAGAAGTAGTGAGGTATTTTGAAAAAATAATTAAATCCAAAACATAGGTATAATAAGGATTTTGGGATTCTCAAAGTGAGTAAATTCTTTATTTTATGAGGAGGTGTTAAGTATTATGTTAAAAGACAAGAAAGTTACAATATTTATTATTATTTTTATGTGTATGATTGTTGGACTTTTTGGAAAAACAGTTGAATTAATTTTTTGGACACATGAAGACCCAAACAGGACTCCTTTAGAGGAGGCATATATAGCAGAATTTCAAAAGATGTATCCTGAAGTAAAAATTACAAGAGTTACTTATCCTTCTTCAAAAATTAGAGAAGTTGTGTTAACAGCATTTTCTGCAAGAAAAGGCCCTGATATTTTTAACATGGAGATACAAGACGCTTATCCATATGTCGTTAATGAAAGAGTAGCACCTGTTGATTTAAAAGCCCTAGGATTAAAAAGCTATGACGATTTACTTTCTCTATATATTGAAGGAACTATGGATCCAGTTATTTATAATGATAAAGTGTATGGATTACCATTAGAAGTTACCAATTGGTGTATGTATCTTAATAAAAAATATTTTAGGGAAGTTGGTTTGGATCCAGAAAAAGATTATCCAAAAACTTGGGAAGATGTTATGAGAATTAGCGAGAAGTTAGTCATTAGAGATGGAGAAATAATATTGAGAAGAGGGTTTGATTTTAGATATCCTTATTATTTCACTGAATGGTTACCGCTTGTTGAACAATTGGGTGGAAGTTTACTAAGTGAAGATGGAAAAACTGCAATAATAAATGATGGAGCATGGTTAAAAGCACTTCAATTTATGAAAGATTGGGGGCCACAGGGAAAGAACTTAGGATCTCCAACTTATCAACCTGCAAGGAATGATTTTAATAGAGATAATAATTCTGTAACAATGTGTATGTCAGGATTATACCAGATAGATAGAATTAAAGCGCAAAATCCCGAATTTTATGAAAGTGGAGAATGGATGGTTGTTCCTTTTCCAGTTTTTGAAAACGCTGTAAATGATGTAAGATGTAATTATTATGGTCATTATTATATGGTAAATGCAGAAAGTTCTAAAGAAAAACAAGAATATGCCTGGAAGTTTATTAATTTTATGTTAACCCATCCAGAGGATTATTTATTAAAGGTTGGTTTAATACAGCCTAAGAAAACTTTGCTAGATTCTGATGTATTTAAAAATTACCCATATGCTAATGTTTTTATGTCAGATTTGGCAAAATCTCATCCAGTTCCTTTGCATCCAAAAGGCCCTCAACTAGAACAATTGTTAAAGGAAGCAATAGAATCTGTGATGCTAACAAATACCACACCAGAACAAGCTTTGGCCACTCTTAAAAAGAAAGCTAATGAATTATTAAAAGAGGACTAAAATTATTTGTGAATGCGTATGTAGGCGAGCAGATGCTCGCCTACTTTTTAAGGAGTGAGATATTTATGAAGAAGAAAGCAGGAATAGAAAGAAAAAAGTCTCTATGGGGTTTTATTTTTACGATACCAGCTATCATTTTTTTTGCAGTTTTTAGTTTTTATCCAATTATTAATGCTTTTATAACAAGTTTTTACAAAAAAGATTTGCTGTCGCTTTCCAAACCCAAGTTTATAGGCTTAGGAAATTACAAATATTTACTACATTCAGAATCATTTTGGAATTCTGTAAAGGCTACAGCTATCTTTACCGCAGGGACATTTATTCCATTGGTTGTTGTAAGTTTGATTCTCGCAGTATTTATTTCCTCAAGGAAAAGATTTCAAAAGTTTTTTCAAATGTCTTATTATTCACCAGCCCTTTTGTCCTCTGTTGTCGCTGCAACAATTTGGTTATTAATGTTTGATCCAAGAGGTTTAGCAAACCAGTTTCTTAATTTTATACTTAATACTTCAGGAAGAGATTATAAATGGTTGACAAGTTCTGGAATGCTTAGATTGTCTACTATAATAGTATATTTTTGGAAATATATAGGATATTTTACAGTAATTTTTGTTACAGGAATTGCAAGTATTCCTCAATCAATTAATGAAGCCGCAAGAATAGACGGAGCTAATAGATGGCAAGTGTTTACTCGTATTACCCTGCCACTTATAAAACCAACTACACTATTAGTTTCAATAATGGCAATGACACAGTGCTTAAAGACATTTAGTACACAATATCTTTTTACGCAGTCGGGTGCTCCTTTGAAACCAATTGACGTAATTACTCTAAATATTTATAATACAGCAATCAGGGATCATCAAATAGGACGTGCAAGTGCTATGAGTATCATTTTATTTGTTATTATATTAACATTAACAATAGTTCAGTTTAGAGTGTCAAAATCAGAAGAAGTAGAGTATTAAGGATAAATTGAGGTGATATTATGTCAAAACAAAAAAGTTTTTTATTTTCAACTGTAGCTGATATATTAATTTGGATATTTCTTATAGTTTTTGCCATCATAGTCTTAGTTCCTCTTATTTTTATGTTTACTGCTTCTTTCATGCCCGCAAAAGATATAATGTCTATACCTTATCCTTGGATACCCAAGACTTTATACATAGAGAATTACTGGCAGGCATTAAGAGGAAACGATGGAAGCTTTATTTTTGTAAGAAATATACTGAATTCTTTTTTAGTAGCAAGTGTTACTTCTTTAGGTACAATATTATTATGTTCAATTACTGGATATGGGTTAGCAAAGTTTCGATTCAAAGGAAGAAATTTCATATTAATGATGATATTGAGTACAATGATGATTCCATTTGAAGCGATAATGATTCCACTTTACCTAATTGTAACAAATTTTGGATGGCAAGATACCTATTGGGCATTGATAGTACCTTTCCTGATGAGTGCATTTGGCGTGTTTTTAATGAGACAATTTTTACTCACTTTTCCAGATGAACTATTAGATGCTGCAAGAATAGATGGTGCTTCAGAAATAGGGATATTTTTTAGAGTAGTTTTACCAAACAGTCTACCTCCTATAGCTACTTTAGCAATTTTAACTTTTAGATCTCAATGGGATAGTTTGCTATGGCCACTTCTTGTTATTCAATCGCCAAAAATGAAAACTATTCCTCTATATATAGTTCAATTTGCAGAGGAAAAATTCACCAATGAGGGAGCACTTATGGCAGCTGCAGTTATTGCTAGTGTACCAATGCTAATTTTATTTCTGTCATTAACTAAATATTTTATAGGGGGTTCTAATGTATATACAGGTGGTAAAGAATAAATTTACTAAGGCAATTTAAAGGAAGGAAAAAATATGATTAAGTTTGGGACAGGTGGTTGGAGAGCAATAATTGGGGAAGATTTTATAAAGGAAAATGTGATATGTTTGGCCCAAGGTTTATCAGATTTGATTATAGAGGAAAAAGTTGATAAATTTGGTATTGTTATAGGTTTTGATAGGAGGTTTTTGTCAGATAAAGCAGCTTGCTGGATAGCTGAAGTTCTCGCAGGGAATAATATTAATGTATATTTTATTGAGCAATATGTTCCTACACCGATGGTTATGCATGCTGTAAATCAATATCAAACTTATTATGGAGCAGCTGTTACAGCTAGTCATAATCCATATGATTATAATGGAGTTAAGATAATTACTTACGAAGGTCGAGATGCTAATGAAAATGTAACACAGAAAATTGAAGAAAAGATAAAATTTTTAAGGAAAGAACAAATAAAAATATTCCCTTTTGAAAAAGGAATTAAAAATGGATTAATCAAATTTATTGATCCATTTAATAATTACATAGATAATGTTATTTCTAAAATTGATCTAGATTCTATTAAAAAGAAAAGATTGAAAATTCTTTTTGATCCAATGTTCGGTGCTTCAACGATAACTTTAAATACAGTTTTCAATATATTGCGGTGTCAAGTTGAACTTATAAACGCTAGACATGATCCGCTTTTTGGGGGGAGAATCCCTTCCCCTAGTTTTTTAACTTTGAAAACACTAATGAATTTAGTTCCTGAAAAAGGATATGATTTAGGATTAGGGACTGATGGGGATGGAGATAGGTTAGGAATAATAGATGAAAAGGGAGAGTTCATTCATCCAAACGAAATATTATGTCTTTTGTATTACTACTTTTTAGAATATAAAAAACTGGATGGGGGAATTGTCAGAAATATAACTACAACTCATTTGTTAGACAGGATAGCAAATTATTATGGGCAAGATTGTCACGAAGTTCCGGTTGGTTTTAAACATATAAGTCAAAAAATGGAAGAAACTAAAGCTCTTATGGGAGGAGAAAGTAGTGGCGGAGTTGCGATTAGGGGACATTTAAAAGGAAAGGATGCAACAGTGACATCATGTTATATTATTGAGATGATTTGTAATACAAATAAGTTGATAGGAGATTTGAGAAAAGAATTACATTTGAAATTTGGAACCTTATATTACGAAGAATTTAATATTCCTCTAACTCATGAGGATAAATCAATTTTAACAAAAATACTATTTCATGAAAAAAAACTCCCATCTTTTAAATTCATAGTTGATAAAATTAGCTACTTGGATGGAGTTAAAATATATTTTCAAAATGATGGATGGGCAGTATTTAGATTTTCGGGCACCGAACCTCTTTTAAGACTTTCTACAGAAATGCCTTCAAAGAAAGAAGCATTATCAGTAATATCATCGATGCATACTTATATTAAAAAGATTATAGGAAAATAAAAATTGTACACCATACACTTTATTATTTGCTTCTTTTAATACATTTCATATCTTAAATAATAAAGTAATTGGATATAGGTAATAACAATATATCTAATTTAAAAATCTTGGTATTAATTATTCTTCTCTTATTATAGGAAATTAGACTTCTTTATTCACATATTTCTTTATTTTTCCAATTTGCTTTTAATAAAAACATTATGAGATAATTTGAAAAATAATAACATTGTTATTACTATAAAGCTTTTATAAATAATATATTTACTTACCAAATATAGCTATCTAAATAACGAGCTTAAAAAATTATGTATTATAGATTATTTGGAGTACGAAGTTCAACATTACACAGGCAAAGGAGCGTTAATGAATGAACATAGTGGTATTAGTAAAACAAGTGCCATCAACAGACAATGTCAAGATAGATGAAAAGACAGGGACGATGATAAGAAGTGAATTAGAATCTGAGATGAACCCGTTAGACATGTATGCGGTAGAAGAAGCTGTAAGGATAAAAGAAAAGGAAACCGGCACAAAAATCACAGTAATATCGATGGGCCCTTTATCCGCAGAATATGCCATAAAAGAAGCGATCTCAATGGGATGCGATGAAGGGGTATTACTAACAGACAGGAGATATGCAGGCGCAGATACACGTGCTACAGCATACACACTATCACAGTTTTTGAAAGGAAAAGAATTTGATCTAATCTTTGCTGGAGAAAGGGCGACAGATGGAGAAACAGGACAAGTAGGACCAATGGTTGCCACGTTACTTGGGATACCAGTATTAACCTATGTAAACAAGATAATAGAAATAACTAAATCCGCCATAAAAGTACAAAGAGCCATAGAAGGTGGAAACGAAGTCATACAAACGACATTACCCTCATTAATAACTGTAGTAAAAGAAATAAACGACCCCAGACTACCAAATCTAGAAAACAAACTAAGGGCAAAGAAAAGTAAAATACACACAATAACCAATGAAGAATTAAAGATAGAAGAAGACAAGATAGGATTAAAAGGATCACCTACAAGGGTAGTAAAAGTATTCTATCCAAAGATATCAAGGCAAGGAGAAAAGATAACAATAAAAACACCACAAGAAGCTGTATCAAAGATAAAAAACTTCATAAAAGAAAAAGGTGTGATTTAATGAAACAAACACACACAGGAGTATGGACGATAGCAGAAATAGAAGATGGAAGTATAAACCCAGTGTCATATGAACTATTAGCTTGGGGAAAAGGATTATCAGAAAGATTAAAAGTTGAATTAACAAGTATAGTACTCACAAACAAAATAAAAGACATAGAAAGTCTGATACACTACGGAGCGGACAAAGTCTACTATGTAGAAAACGACAAACTAGAACATTTCTATCCAGATACGTACACAAATATACTCCAACAGATGGTAGAAGAAATGAAGCCAGAAATAATACTAGCATCAGCCACAACCAAAGGAAGGACACTGATGCCCTGTCTAGCAGCGAGTTTAAAGACAGGATTAACAGCTGATTGTACAGACTTTGAAATAGAAGAAGAAACAAGGAGACTGATACAAATAAGGCCTGCAATAGGCGGAAATGTAATGGCGAAGATAAAAACAATGACAAATCCACAAATGGCGACAGTAAGGCCCAAATCCAAACTACCATTACCAAAAGACGAAAGCAGAACAGGAGAAATAATAAAAAAAGAGTTTAATGAAGAAATGTACCAAAGCAGATACGAATGGATAAACTACAAAAGAGATGAAAGCATAGAACAACCGCTTCAACAATCAGACGTAATAATAGCAGGAGGAAAAGGGATAAGAAAACAAGAAAACTTCAAATATCTAAAAGAAATAGCAGAAAGATTAAACGGGGCAGTAGGAGCGACACGAGCGGTAGTTGATATGGGCTGGATAGATTACTCACACCAAATAGGACTATCAGGAAAGACAGTCAGTCCAAAACTATACATAGCAGTAGGCATATCAGGCGCAGTACAACACATAGCAGGGATGTCGACATCAAAATACATAATTTCTATAAACAAAGACCCAGAAGCACCGATATTCAAAGTATCAGACTTAGGGATAGTAGGCGATGCCACAGAAATAGTACCGCTACTTTTAAAAGAGCTAAAACAAGGTGATAAAAAATGAAAGAATACAATAAAGTGACATCAAAAATAGTTGAAAAGATAAAAAAGATATTAAAGAATGAAAACCTTCTAATATATCAAGACGAAGAAAATCTAAAAAGCTATTCAAACGACGAATCTGGTGGAGAATACTACGCCCATATGCCTGAATTAGTAATAAAACCAGAAACAAAAGAACAAATTTCAGAAATAGTAAAACTATGCAACGAAGAAAACATTCCAATCACGCCACGAGGAGCAGGAAGTGGATTAGCGGGAGCGAACATACCAATATATGGAGGGATAGTCATCTCCCTTGAAAGGTTGAACAAGATAATAGAAATAGACGCAAAAAACCTAGTAGCGGTAGTAGAACCAGGAGTAGTAACCAACGATCTGTGCCGAATAGTATCAGAAAAAGGATTATATTACGCCGGTTACCCTATGAGTGTAGAGACGAGTTTCATAGGAGGAAACGTAGCGACAAACGCAGGAGGAAGTAAAGTAATAAAATATGGGAATACAGGGCATCACATATTAGGCTTAGAGGTAGTGATGCCAGATGGAGAAATAATAGAATATGGAGGAAAAAGAAGGAAAGACTCAAGCGGATACAATCTTCTGCACTTATTCATAGGATCTGAAGGGACATTAGGTATCTTCACAAAGATATATGTAAACCTCATTCCCCAACCTGGGAAAGTAGTAGATTTACTAGTACCGTTTGAAAGTATAGAAAAGGCTATAGAAAATGTAGCGCCATTAATGAGAGAAACGAAAGTCTTACCCTCAGCGATAGAGTTCATAGACAAAGAATCAATAAAGTATACATCAAAGTACACAGGAATGAAATTGCCGTATCAAGATGAAGTAGAGTCGTATTTAATAATTCAATATGAAGGGAACAACCTGCGAGAAATAGAAGATATATATGAAAAAAGTGGATTAACATTACAAAAGAACGGAGCGAAAGATGTATTCATAGCAGATAACAGGACGAATTCAGAAAAAATATGGCGAATGAGAAGGAACTGGTTAGAAAGTTTGAAAGCAATAGATCCCTATGTACCGACAGGAGATGTAGTAGTACCGACATCAAAGATACCAGAAATAATGGCGTACATCAACGAAGTATCAAAAGAATACAAAGTAGATATACCTGTAGCAGGTCATGCGGGAGACGGTAACCTACATCCAGCACCATTAAAACCATCAAAAGTATCGCCAGAAGAATGGAAAGAGTTATCGGAAGAGATATTAGGAAAGATAGCCATAAAAGCAGCGAAAATGGGAGGCGCAATAAGTGGGGAGCATGGGATAGGATTCATAAAAAAAGAGTTACTTAAACAAACAAAAGAAAAAGAGTATACTAGAATGAAAGAGATAAAGAAGATATTAGACCCAAACAATATTATGAATCCTGGTAAGTTGTTTTAAAAACAAAAGATTTTTCAAACAAATTCATAGGAGGGATGTATGGTGAAAAGAAATGTATTACTTCTGTGTGTAATGGTATTATATGTTTTCTCATTAGCAAGTACTTTATCAATGATCATGGATGTGACAGGACCATTTTCCCAGAATTTCAATCCATTTTTTTCAGGAGGTACAAACTATTCAGCTCGTGGATTCATTTATGAAACTTATGTTAAAAATTCGTGACGATTTTAACACTACATATTTACATGTGACGCATGATTTAGCTGCAGCAAGATATATTTCAGATAGGATTGCAGTTATGTATGCAGGAATGTTTTTAGAAGTAGGTTCAACTGATGATGTAGTTTTAGAACCGCTCCATCCACATACACAACTTCTTAGAAAGGCGGCACCAGATCCTGATAGATTAGTTTCTGAGAAGCTTGGAAATACAGGCGAAGTTCCAAATTTAATAACCCCACCAAAAGGATGTCCATTTGAGCCTAGGTGTAATTATTCAATGGAAAAGTGTAAGAATATTATCCCACCATATTTTGAAATTAATGAAAGAAAAATAAGATGTTTTTTATATGAGAATTAAAATTATGAGTATTCTTATACTTTGAAGGAAAGCTTCGACATATGCTTTCATGTAAAAGACTATTTACAGAGTTTTTAAATGATTATCTTTATTTTAAAAGGGGGATAAATCAAAAATGCATCTACAAGATTTACCAGAAAATATGAGTATTGACGAACAAGGAATTTTGAAAATTAGTGGAGTAAGTTGTTTTGATTTAGCAAAAAATTATGGCACGCCTCTTCTAGTATTAGATGAAATTGAAATAAAAAACAATATTAATAAATTTAAGGAAGCTTTTTTCAAAAGCGGATCTGAATCATTTTTTATAGCATATGCTTCTAAATCCTTTTTAAATTCGGAATTGTGTAAAATTATCAACGAGGAAAAAATAGGCATAGAGGTTGTTTCTGGTGGAGAGCTATATATTGCACTTAAAAATAATTTTCCAGTTGAAAAGATTTATTTTAATGGAAATAACAAGTTCAATGAAGAAATTGAAATGGCAATAAAAAATGATGTATCTACAATTATAGTTGACAATGAAGAGGAATTGTATAAAATAAATAGAATTTCAAAAAGATTTGGAAAAAAGACACGTATTTTATTAAGAATTGTTCCTGGGATTAATCCTAATACTCATAAATATATATCAACAGGACAAGTTGATTCTAAATTTGGCATTCATTTAGAAAATTTAGATAGTATAGTAAAAAAAATTAAAAGCTTTAATGGACTTGAATTATGTGGAATTCATGCACATATTGGTTCTCAAATAAGCGAACCTATGTATTATGTAAATCTTATAGAAACTTTGTTTGAGTTGTTGGTAAGTCTTAGGAAGAAAGAAAATATCATATTGGGTGAGATTGACATTGGTGGAGGATTCGGTGTTGCACACTCTTCAAACGAGCAATCAATGGATATTTTTGATGTAATTAATAAGATTGTCAACCAAGTAGAAGTTATATCAAAAAAACACAATTATCCTAAACCAAAAATAAGTATAGAGCCAGGAAGATCAATAATTTCAACAGCGGGTACTACTTTATATACAGTAGGTGCGATCAAAAAGAGTGCAAGTAAAAAGTATGCTATAGTAGATGGCGGTATGGCTGATAATATAAGACCATCGTTATACAACGCAAAGTATCAAGCTTATGTGGCAAATAAAATGAAAGAAACTGAAGATTTTGAAAAAGTTACAATAGCAGGACGCGCATGTGAATCAGGGGATATTTTAATAGACGAAATATTCCTTCCAAGATTGTCCATAGGTGATTTATTAGCAATTCCTTTTACTGGTGATTATACTTATTCTATGTCAAGTAACTATAATGGATTTCTCAGACCTGCTATTGTATTGGTTAATAACGGAAAAAATAAACTGATTACACGAAGAGAAACTTATGATGATTTACTATCAAGAGATATTACTAAGAATGATTGGCACATTTTTGATTAGTTCGAAAAGATCTGTATTTACAAAGGAGTAAAACAAAATGAACGAGGATTCAATATGTAATAGTATTTACTCTATTTTAAATGTTGATAATAAAGCAGTGTTTGATCCTACATTTTGGATAGATAGATTAGAAGAGGCATCCAGTGTTTTAATGGAGCCAGTAGAAATAGGTAATTTAAATCATAAAATTGCAAGCAGAATGCAAGAACATCAATTAGAAAATTATTATTTTAATTTTAATTCCTCATACTTTTTAGAGAAAGAGAGAAAAGTCGAAAAGGATTTGTTTGTAAAAGAAATGGAAAAGATTAATACTTTACAAAATCTTATGGAACTCTCCACTAAAGATCTTTATACAAGTTGGGGACGTAAAATTAGTACATTAAATATAGAAAGTCTATACAAATACCTTTCAAATTTTGAGAATTACAAGAAAAAATTACCAGCTTATATTCAAATAAGTTTTGGATTTACAACTAAAAAATGTTCTGTAAAATCGTTACCTATTGCTAAAAAAATATCTAACTCTCCTAACTTTCCATTTCAAGATCTGTTAGCTCTAACAACTCTTTCTCCAGGAGAACCTATTTTAGTTTATCAAAAATCTTTTGATTCAAGATGGTATTTTGTTCAAAGCTATTTTTACTCTGGGTGGATAAAAGTAGATGATTTTATAACAGTCTCAAGAGAAACGTTTATAAATTATCTTTCATCTGATTCATTCTTAGTGGTAACTGAAAGCAAAGTAGAAACAGAAGACCTTGCACATTTTAGTAAGTTAAAGTTTCAAATGGGCGATAAAATTATTTTAGCGACTGAGATTGAAACTCAACAATTTTATAGTAAATTAGGTTATTGTTTTCCTGAAGGGTGCTATCCTCTTAAGATTCTTTTTGATAGGAGTGTAGATAAAAGTTATAAATGTGAAGATGGTTTTGCAGTTTATCCTCTTTCAGGTTCTAAGGAAGTTAAGAGAGATTTTTTAGCTTTTACCAGAGAAAATATAATTAAACAAGCTTTTAAAATGCTTGGAGAAAGATATGGTTGGGGTGGAAGCAATGATAACAGGGATTGCTCACGATTTATAATGGATATATTTAAGACTTTTGGCTTATATCTTCCGAGAGATTCTAAATACCAACGAACAATGGTTTTTCCTAGTAGCTTTTCATTTAGCTCTTACATTTCTGAAAGAAAAACCATTTTAGATAAATTATTAGCTGTAGATCTTCTTTTTATGAAAGGTCATGTCATTATGTATTTGGGAAAACTAAAAGATAAATATTATGTAATTCATCAAGAATCTGATTTTAGAAGAAAAAATGAAAATGGAGTTTTTAAGATATATGATATTCACGAAACATTTGTTATGGATTTATTGTTCTACTCCATGAATTCTAATTTAACTTATCTTGAATCATTAAGCTCAGCTATAACTTTTAAAGGAGTGAAGTTCATTTGAGAATAGTTGATATTAAAGTTAAACCGTTAAATTTAAAGTTAACAAGTCCTTTTATAACCGCAGCTGGTCCATTGAATGAAGTAAAAAACGTTTATGTTGAAATTCATACTGATAATTTATTGATTGGAATTGGAGAATCGGCTTTTGAACCAAGGGTTACAGGCGAAACTCAAGAAAGCATTATGAGTGCTATCAATAATTATATAAAACCGGTTATAATTGGTGAAGATCCTAGAGATATAGAAAGAGTTGAAGAAAAAATTTTAAAAGCTATATATGGAAATGAAAGTGCTAAAGCTGGAGTTGATGTTGCTTTATTTGATATTTTAGGTAAATATTATAATGTTCCCTTATATAAGCTCCTAGGTGGTTATAAAAATTCATTTGAGACAGATATTACTATAAGTCTAAACGAGCCAGAGAAGATGGTAAATGATGCAAAAGAAGCGGTTAAGAAAGGGTTCAAGATATTGAAAATAAAAGTTGGGGTTGATCCTAACAAAGATTTTCAAAGGGTAAAAATGATTAGAGAAAACATTGGAACCGACATTAAGATTAGATTAGATGCTAACCAGGGATGGAACATCAAAGAAGCTTTATCTCTTATGAAAAAATTGGAGAAATATGATATAGAACTATTAGAACAACCTGTGATAAATTGGAATATTGAAGGGTTAAAATATTTAAGAAATTGTCTATCATTGCCAATTGTCGCAGATGAAAGTGTTTTTAACGTACATGATGCATTGAATATTATTAGACTTAATGCTGCAGATATGATTAATATTAAACTAATGAAATGTGGAGGTATATATAATGCGATTAAAATAAATAAAATTGCTGAAGCTGCAGGTATTGAATGTATGATAGGTTGTATGATCGAATCAAAGATTTCCGTAACAGCAGCTTCTCATTTTGCAGCTGCTTTTAAAAATATCACAAAGGCAGATCTGGATTCACCTTTATTTTTTGAATCTGATTTTATTCCTGATGGGATTGCTTATGATTTAGGGATGATTCATATGCCAATCACTCCAGGTCTTGGTATTTCTGAGAGAATTTAAAAATATAAACTGTATAGGGGTTTTAGAAAAAAAGATTTTCTAAGAGTAAACATCTGAATTTATAACGGGTCAAGGGCGGAGCCCTCCCCCTGACTTGGTACAAGTACCGAATAGTTAAAAAAATCAGAATTAGTGGGGATTAGAAGTGAGGAGGTATTTTGTAAAAAAATCAATTCTAAAACATATATATAATAAGGATTTTGGGATTTCTGAGATAATTTAAAAATACAAACTGGATTAAAGGAGGATTTTAATAATGGAATGTGTGTTAAAAAATTTAAATCCATTGCCAAAGAAAATATTTTACGAAGGAAAAAACATAGAATATAATGGTTCTAAAATAAAAATCTGTTGTAATGATTTTGAAGATTTTTTTTCTAATGATTGTTTTGTTCTAGTAGATAAACCTGAAAAGGCAGATTTAACAGTTAAAGGAATCATTTCTTCTTCAGTGAAGGAACTCGAAGACTTTTTAAATAAAAACGATTTTGAATTAAGTTTAGAAGATTTAAGCGAAGAAGGGTATCTGTTGAAAATTCATGAAGATAAAAAGGAAATTAGTATAGGCTCTTCCACAAAACGAGGATTTTTTTATGCATCGCAGACCCTAAAACAATTGATTGATAGCAAAAATAAAATACTTCCAATAGTTGAAATTATTGATTTTTCTTCTTTTAATATAAGAGGGATTATAGAAGGTTTTTATGGTAAACCCTGGAGTAATGAAAATAGAAAAGACATAATAAGATTTTGTAGAAAAAATAAAATGAATGCATATTGGTATGCTCCAAAGGATGATCCATACCATAGAGAAAAATGGAGGGAACCATATCCATTTGAAGAAAAGAAAAAAATATATGATTTGATAGAAGAGGCAAAGAAAAATTATGTAGATTTTGTATTTTGTATTAGTCCTGGTTTAAGTATGAAGTTTAGCGATGAAACGGAATTTTCATTGTTATGCAATAAGTATGATGAAGTATTGAGGCGGGGAGTTACAAATGTAGCAATTTTGTTTGATGATATACCTCATAAATTAGAATACGAAGAAGATGTTAGAAAGTTTAATAATAATTATGGTTTGGCCCAGACATACATAGCAAACAAATTGTATGATTTTTTAAAGAAGAAGGATTCTAAAGCAAAATTGTATTTTTGTCCTACTGAATATTGGCAAAAAGAAGATTCCCCTTATAGAAGAACTCTAAAAGAAAATTTACACTCTGAAATAGTAGTAATTTGGACTGGAAATGGAGTTTGGTCTAAAAGAGTTTCTATAAAAAATGCAAATGAGATTTCAAGTCAGTTTGGACATAAGTTAGTATTGTGGGATAATTATCCGGTTAATGATGCGGATGAAGGAAAATTATTTTTGGGGCCATTAACGAACAGAGAAGTTGATCTTTACAAATCGATAGAAGGAGTTATAGCTAATCCAATGAATCAGGCTTATGCTTCAATGATTGCTTTGCAGACTATATCTGATTATCTTTGGAATTCTGAATCTTATAATCCTTGGACTTCGTGGGAGAAAGCAATATTTAACATCGCGGGCGAAAATTTTTCGAGAGAGTTAGAATTATTCAGTGAAAATTTTCTTAAATCACGCTTATTTGAAGGAACATCTTTCAAATTAAAAAGGCTGTTAAAAAATTATAAAGAAGATTCTTTAAATGCTAGCAAAGAACTTGTAAGTTATCTAGAAGAATTATCAAATCTTGATGAAGAGTTAAGTAAAATTGGTTTTAAGGGGTTTTATGAAGATATTAAGCCATGGGTTGCTAAACTCTCAGAACTTTCAAGGATAGTGATAAAGCTAATTACCTCTCCTGAATCAGAAAAAGATCTTATAAAAAGGGAAGGTGAAATAAGAATCAAAGAATATGAAAATATTTCTGTATGTGATGATATTTTAGATATATTTATTAAAGAAATATAAATAATTTTATCATATAATTTTGTTAAAGAAAGGTGAATGATTTGAAAGGTTTAGATATCAAAATATTAGATGAAATAATAGTATCTGGTTTAAATAACGTATATACAGCAGCTTCTCTTTTAATTGGGGATGAAGAAAATATTTTATACAGAGATTTTTTTGGTACAAAGGATGGGATTGAGAAATTAACCGAGAACGATATTTTTGATTTAGCTAGTGTTACTAAAGTTGTTGCCACAGCTACTGCTGTTATGAAACTTATTGATAGCGGTCAATTGCATTTAAAAGATAAAATAGGAAATTATTTAAATGTTTCAGGGCAAAAAGGAGAAATAACAATCTTTGAATTACTAACTCATACTTCATTAATGCCTTCTTATTCAACTCTTTGGAAGGAATATAAAAACAAAGAACTTTTTGAAAAACTTATAGAAATACAACCTCAAAAAGGCCCAAATAAATGCTATGAATACTCTTGCTTAAATTTTATTACTTTAATGAAGATAGTTGAAGTAGTTACTCAAGTGAATTTTAAAGATTATATAGAAAAAGTTTTTATAGATTTAGGTATGAAAAATACTTGTTATAATCCTATAGATAAAGAGAGAGCAGTCGCCACTTCTATAAGAGACGGAAAAAGACTTAAAGGTGATCCTGATGATGAATTAGCCTATTACCTTGGAGGAGTAAGTGGTAATGCAGGTCTATTTTCAAATGTAGATGATTTAAGAATTTTTATTTATAACTTACTCAGTGGTAAAATTGTTTCTGAGAAAACTTTTGATTTATTTACAACAACGATTGTAAAAAGAGGTGAAAATATAACTCATATAGCTTGGATGGCTCCACCAGTTGCTGGTTGCCAATATTCACTGGATAGTTCGGGATTTGGCCACAATGGTTTTACAGGAACGTCTATCTGGATTAGAAAAGATGGCATGTTTTCTATATTTTTAACAAATGCTGTCTTTTATGATAGATACCTTAAAAAACCTGAATTGAATGTAATAAGAAATAAGATAAATAATATTGTATTTGCCTAAAATTAATAATTTGGAGTTAATCAAATAATTTTTTCAACTTTTTAATAAGGAGATTATAAATATGTATGTTGTTGGATTAATGTCCGGTACATCTCTTGATGGAATCGACACTGCTTTAATAGATATCAGTGAAATAAGTTCTAACGATTTCGACGTAAAAGTTATTAATTTTATAAATACACCTTATGATAATTTAACTAGAAATAAAATATTAGAATGTTGTGATCCAAAAACAGGAAGTGTTGATAAAATATGTCGATTGAATTTTGAACTTGGAGAGCTATTTGCTAAAAGTGTAGAAAAAATAGCTTCTTTAACAAATATAAAACTAAGTAATATAGAGTTAATTGGTTCACATGGTCAGACTATTTATCATGATGTTGAAAATGATTACGTCTCAAGTCTTCAAATAGGAGAAGCTGGGGTAATTGCACAGCGTACAGGGATTACAACCATAAGTAATTTTCGTGCAAGAGATATAGCAGCAGGTGGCCAAGGAGCTCCCCTAGTGCCATATGTAGACTATATATTATTTAAAAGCAATCAGTATAATAGAGTTTTGCAAAATATAGGAGGTATTGGAAATTATACTTATATTCCAAAAAACGGAAAAATAGAAGATATTCAAGGAACTGATACTGGGCCTGGTAATATGTTAATTGACGGAGTTATTCAAATTTTAACTAATGGGGAGAAAACTTTTGATAAAGATGGAGAAATGGCAATAAAAGGAACAGTATCGACAGAACTACTTAATGAATTAAAAAAACATCCATTTATAAGTAAAAAAGCCCCTAAAACTACGGGAAGAGAGGCTTTCGGGTTAAATTATGCAAGGAAAATTGTCAATATAGGGAAAGAATTACATTTGTCCAATGAAGATATCATAGCTACTGTTACAAATTTTACTGCATTTACTATTGTTGATGCATATCAGAGATTTATTAGAAATAAAATAGATCAGATTATTATTTCAGGTGGAGGTAGCTATAATCCAACATTGATTCTGATGATAAAATCTTATGTAAAAATGCTTTTAGGAGAAAATGTAGTTGTTATGATCCTAGAACAATTAGGATATTCTAGTGACGCTAAAGAAGCTGTTGCGTTTGCTATTCTTGCTTATCAAACTTTTAAAAGGCGTTGTAATAACGTTCCTCAAATAACCGGGGCAAAGTATAGTGTAATACTAGGGGATATAACACCTTAAGTGACAAGATTTATAATTTTATTGGTTACTTTTGATTTGAGTTGTAAATAGAATATTTTCTGTTAAAATATACTTATAGTAGTCTCAATTGAATATAAATTATATTAAAGAGTGAAATAAATACAAATAATTGCTTTTATTTATCAAACTAATAATATGCATAAAAAACTATAATTCTTAAATCTTCTATTTTACAAGAAGGGAGGACTGTCAACAAATTGACGAAACGCTATGTTCAGTGATGAACTAAAAATGTTAGTAGAGTTTATGGGGACAAATTTACTAAAGAAAGATAATCAAGAGAAGCTTGAAGAACTTATTTTCAGTAGAATTGAAAATAAAGATGATTTTTACTACATTAATCAATATCTTAAATCTATAGAAAATTATAGTTTACGTAAGTTTCTATTTTCAAAATTAATAAAGAGTTATTTTGATAGATTTAATTTAGTGTATGAAAGTAACGTTTTACAATATGGAGAGGATAAAATAAAACTTGATATTGATAGTGATACTTTCGATTCGTTGATAGAACTATTGGATGAAGTTGAAATTGATGCACAAACCTTATTTTATTTTTTATCTGACAATTTGATAAAAAGAATCTCTGTATTAAAAAGTTTATTAAAGGATCGATCAAAAAAGCAATGGAGAGATGAAGAATTAGTCAGTTTTATAAATAATTTGACACCCTTGACTAAAGATTTCTTAAGATTAATAACTGAAAAAGGAAAGATAAAAACGGAGGCTATTATCAACGATCTTCAGTTAAAAAGTAAAAAGTCTGTATCAGCCTTAGTTAGTGCTGTAGCAAGAAATGCTCCAAATGATAAGGAAAAACTGATATTTAAAGAAGAGGATTATATAAAAGTGAACGAAAAATATCGCGATAAAATCTATCGGATAATTAATAATTAAAAAACAGGAGGTTCGTTTTTGAACCTCCTGTTTTTTAATTGATGAATGGTGGGTGCGGTAGGGATTGAACCTACGGCCTCTTCCGCGTCAAGGAAGCGCTCTCCCACTGAGCTACGCACCCGTTTCTAATTACCAAATTAAGTATAACATATATTCTGCAATGTGTCAATATGATATATATGTTTATTAGTTACACTAACTATGAAATTTTTTTCATAATTGTGAAAATCATCTATAATCAGTAATAAAATCATCTAATCAGTTCTAGTTTGTATGAAAGAATTTTTATCAAGTTCTGAAAATTGATAAAAACAGTGTAAAATAGTAATGTAAACCTTTATGGGTTTCACATAATCATTTTATTAATTTACTGTTAATCAAGTTTCGAATAGAAAGCAGAAAAATTAGTTCTGAAAATCTATGTATAAATTACGTTTTGAGCAAAATTCTTCATTCTTTTGCTATAAGGAACCAAACAAAGTTCTAAATTAATGTTTGAGAATTTATAAATTGAGTAATATTAACATTCAGGGAGGTGGTAAGTTTGAAATTTAAAAATATGACTATTGGAATACCCAAAGAAATTATGGAAGGTGAAAATAGAGTTGCTGCAATACCTGAAACAGTTGCAAAAATGGTTGAGCAAGGAGCAAAGGTATTTATTCAATCTAATGCAGGAAAAGGATCACATATTGAAGACAATGATTATAAGCAAGTTGGTGCAGAAATAGTAAAAGATGTTGAGGAAATATATCAACGTTCAGATATTATTTTAAAAGTTAAAGAACCATTATTTAATGAAGAAGTAGGTAAGCATGAAGTAGATATGATGAAAAATGGTCAGTATTTAATTACTTTTCTTCATCCTGCTTCTCCGCAAAATCATGAGACTATAAAAAAACTTGCTGAAAAAGGTGTTGTGAGTTTTACTTTAGATAGTATTCCTAGAATTTCAAAGGCTCAACAAATGGATGCTTTAACATCCATGAGTACAGTTGCAGGATATAAAGGATTTCTTATGGCTGCAAATTATTTACCAAAATTTATTCCATTAATAACTACAGCTGTGGGAACAATTAAACCATCAAATGTTTTGGTAATTGGTACAGGTGTCGCAGGCTTACAAGCTTTGGCCACTGCGAAAAGATTAGGAGCTGCAGTTTATGCAATAGATATTCGAGCTGATGCAAGAGAGCAAGCTCAAAGTATAGGAGCAAAAATAATTGATGTTGGTATACCCGAAGAAATAGCAGTTGGAAGTGGTGGTTATGCAAACAACTTACCAGATGAGTGGTTAAATAAAGAAAGAAGTATAATTAAAGAGCATATATCAACTTTTGATATTATTATTTTATCAGCTCTTGTTCCTGGTAGAGTTGCTCCAATATTAATTACACAAGACATGGTGAAAGCTTTAAAGAGTGGTTCAGTAATCGTTGATATATCAATTGATCAAGGGGGAAATTGTGAATTAACCGAGCCTGGTAAAATAGTTCAAAAGAATGTAATAACAATTATTGGCACGAAAAATATTCCTGGTATGCTTCCATTGAGTTCAACTTGGTTGTTTTCAAAAAACATTTACAATTTCTTGAGTTATATAACTCAAGATTCAAAAATAAATGTTAACAGTGATGATGAGATTATATCAGCAACTATTGTCACCAATGGCAATAAAATAGTTCATGCAGGGGCATTAGAAGCTATGGGGATTTATAAAAGGTAGGGAGGTAATTGCCAAATGAATATCATATTTTTACTAATTTTGTTTGTAATATCTATGTTTATTGGTTATAAACTTATAAGTGACGTCCCAAGTTTGTTACACACACCTTTAATGTCTGGAATGAATGCTCTATCAGGTGTCACTGTTTTGGGTTCTCTGGTTGCAACTGCTGCAGCTGTGAATACTGGTTATAAAATTTTAGGTTTTATAGCTATCGTACTAGCAACTATAAATATTGTTGGTGGTTTCATGGTTACTCATAAAATGCTTAAAATGTTTAAGAAAGACAAATAACTTTTGAGGGGAGCTGATTTGAGAAAGTATGATCACAATTTATACTGTTGTTGGCTTAATTTTAACTTTAGGAGTACTTTTCGGTATTAAATTGCTGAGTTCACCCAAAACAGCTGTTTTAGGTAACTTAATTGGCTCTATCTCGATGCTTTGCGCCATTATATTAACGTTGGCCTATAATAATATTTTAAATGTATCTTTATTATGGATAGCTTTAATACTAGGAGGAATAATAGGAGCTATTTTAGCAATAAAAGTAACTATGGTTCAAATGCCTCAAATGGTTGCTTTATTAAACGGTTTAGGAGGCGCTTCTTCAGCTATTGTCGCATTGATTATTCTTTTCAATAATTATGGTGATATGAATTTAGTCAGCAGATTATCATCTAGTTTAGCTTTAACGATAGGAGCAATTACTTTCAGTGGAAGTTTAATTGCGGTTGCAAAGCTTAGTGGAAAAATGAAACAACAACCAATAGTTTTTAAAGCTCATACCTTATTAAATACTATTTCTATATGTTTTATCATTTTTTCCATTATAGTTGTTTCTCTACCAAACATTTCTAGAGTAGTTTATTTTACTTTTTCAATAATGATTTTTTTAGTATCAATTTTTTATGGAGTGGCTTTTTCTATTCGAGTAGGCGGAGCCGATATGCCTATTACTATTTCATTACTTAACTCTTTTTCAGGATTAGCAGCCTCAGTAGCGGGTTTTGCCCTATATGATCCTCTTCTTGTAGTTGTTGGAGCAATAGTAGGCGCTTCTGGATTAATATTAACTCAAATTATGTGTAATGCAATGAATAGGAGTTTAAGAGATGTAATAACAGGAAGGACAATAGCTTTGAATTCTGATAAAATAATTGAAAAAGGCTATGCAAATAAAGAAGTTGCTATTAAAAAAAGCAAATCTTTTAACATATCTGAATCTGATGACGAGCAAATTAAAATCATAAAATCCTTAATTAGTCAAATATTAGAAGAAGCTCAGAGCGTAATGATAGTACCAGGATATGGAATGGCCCTAGCCCAGGCTCAATATATAATAAAAGAATTATATGATAAATTTGTTTCAGTCGGTAAGGAAGTAAACTTTGCAATTCATCCAGTTGCTGGAAGAATGCCTGGTCACATGAATGTACTATTGGCTGAAGTAGGAATTCCTTATGATAAATTATTAGAGTTAGACGAATCAAACGCTAAATTGTCGAAAACTGATTTAGTAATAGTAGTCGGTGCAAACGATGTTATCAATCCTGCGGCAAATACAGCAGAAGGAACACCTATTTACGGCATGCCTATTTTAGAAGTAAAAAAAGCAAAAAACATATTTATTTGTAATAAAGATACTAAGCCTGGTTATGCAGGAGTTGAAAATCCTCTTTATAATGATGAACATGTAATTTTATTATTAGGAGATGCCAAAGATTCTCTCAAAATAATTATTAATAGTTTCTGAAATAACGTTTTTTAGAAAATCACAGCTTATTGAAATAACATTTATATGAAAAAAAATTCATAATTTTATACTTCTGAAATATTTTTCATATTTACATAATATTTTCTTATAACAATTTTAGTAACTATGTAACTAAAAAAATGAAAAGAATTAACTTTTATCTTGATTAAATCATGCATATTATATATATAATATCTTCAAATCGTTTGTTTGAAAGTGATTTAAAATTATAAAATGTATTACTTGAATATTACAGACAAATATGATATAATTCAAACATCCGGTGAATTTAGTTAAGTGAAAAAATTTTGTATTTTTCAACTTGTAAGGGAGGTATTGGCATGAAAAAGTCTGTTTTTATTTTGTTAATAGGGTTATTGTCAGTTTTTGCTTTTTCACAAGTAAAGAATCCCGATATGATTTTTGATGCAACTTTATCGGAACCAGACACATTAGATATACATCATGCTTATGATACAGCGAGCGCAGAGGTTATTTTTAATGTATATGATAACCTTATAGCTTATGATGGTGGAAGCATGACTGACTTTGTTCCTATGATTTCAACAGTTGTTCCAAGTGTAGAAAATGGTTATCTCAGAGATGATGGAACAACTTACGTATTTCCAATTAGAAAAGGTGTAAAGTTTCAAAACGGAAATGATCTAACCCCAGAAGATGTCGAGTACACTTTTGAAAGAGGAATTTTATATGATCCAGCAGCTGGGCCAATGTGGATGATAATAGAACCAATATTTGGAGCAGTTTCTGTTAGGGATCTCGTGGAAGAATATATAGGAGTTTCTTGGGATAAAATATTTGACAGTAATATGAATCCGATTTCAAAGGAATATGAAACTGCTCTTATTAACTTTTATCATGAGGTAGTAGATCCTTCGATAGAGGTTGTTGGAGACGAAGTTCATATTCATTTGGTGAGACCATATGCGCCTTTCCTTAATATTATTGCTAGTGGTGGAGGTTGGGGTGCAATACTAGATAAAGAATATTCCGTACAATTAGGATTATGGGATGGCAAAGCAGAAGGTTGGTGGAAATATCACGGCTGGACAAAAGAACAATCACCATTGTTTGATCATGCTATGGGAAGCGGGCCATATAAACTTGTTGAATGGGATCATGCCCAGCAAAGAATTGTTCTAGAAAGATTTGATGGATATTGGAAGGGTCCAGCACCTGTTAAGACAGTAGTTATTCAAGGAATAGATGAATGGTCTACAAGAAGAGCTATGCTTGAAAAAGGAGATGCAGATATAATTGACTGTCCAGTACAATATTTAGATGTAGTTAAATCTATGCAAGGTGTTGAAGTGCTAGAAGGTCTTCCAACGGTTCAAATAACATCTATGGGATTTAACTGGGAAATAAAGTCAGAATCTCCATATATTGGTAGCGGACAATTAGATGGTAATGGTATACCTACTAACTTCTTTGAAGATGTAAATGTTAGATTAGGCTTTGCCTATGCCTTTGATTATGAAGGTATGATTAAAGAGATACTAAAAGGGTTAGGTATTCATGTTCCTACTGCATTACCAGAAGGATTTTTAGGATTTGATGGTACTCTTCCAAAATATACTTTAGATCTTGAGAAGGCCGAAAATTATTTTAGAAGAGCTTTTAGAGGAAGATTATGGCAGCAGGGATTTAAGATGGATGTTCTCTATAATATTGGAAACGAAGAAAGAAGAGTTGCAGCAGAAATTTTAAGAGATAATTTAGCAAAGATTAATCCTAAATTTCAGGTAGAAGTTAGAGGAGTTCAGTGGCCAACATACTTAGATGCAAGAGAAAATATGATTCTTCCTGTGTATATTATTGGTTGGCTAGCAGATTTTCCTGATCCTCATAACTTTATTTTCACTTATTATCACAGTCAAGGTGATTATGGACATTATTATGGTACAAAGTTTGAAGAATTTGCAACACAACCAATACCAGAATTTGGTGGAAAATCTTTGAATAAAATGATAGAAGATGCATCTTTAGAAACGGATCCTGTTAAGAGAGAGCAAATGTATATAGATATTCAGAAGTTTGTTATTGATTATGCTTTAACATTGCCGTTGTATCAACCATTGGCTATACGAGTTCATAGAGATTGGTTAAAAGGATATGTGTACAACCCAATTTGGCCAGGAGATTATTATTATATATATTCTAAATAAATATTTTGAATAATATTTTAATGCAATTATTTGGAATGTTTCAGTAGTAACTTTATGGAGAGGGGAATTTCCCCTCTCTTTTTAGGTAAATACTTTTTAAGTATGATAGATATTTATATGATTCATTAGAATATCGGAGGTGTTAAGTTTTGACGACGTATATTATCAGAAGACTTTTACTATTGCCATTAATAATTTTAGGGGTTACATTGATTGTGTTTTCAATGTCTCAATTGCTTGGCCCTCTAAAACTGTTATCAACCTATGTTGATCCTAACACTTATGCAAAAATGTCAGAAAGAGATATACAGATTTTAATGCAACAGTATGGATTAACTGATCCTCTTCCAATTAGGTATGGCAAATGGCTTAAAAGTTTATTTAAAGGAGATCTTGGTTGGTCAGTTGTAGGAAAAGAACCTGTTTTAAATGCATTAATTCACAGATTTCCATTTACTGTAGAATTAGCTTTATACGCCTTATTTCCTATTATAGGAGTTGGAATATGGTTAGGGGTTACAGCAGCTGTTCATCATAATTCTTTTATTGATCAATTTATTAGAATATTTGCTCTAATTGGTTGGTCCCTTCCTGATTTTGTTTGGGCTATTCTTGTATTATTAATATTTTATATTGGGCTTGGTTGGTTTCCACCTGGAAATTTAAGTATTTGGGCAGATCAAATTGTTAAAAGTCCTTCATTTCATAATTATACTAATTTATTAACAATTGATGCTTTACTAAACGGAAGAATAGATATATTTTGGGATGCTCTTAGACATATCATTGGCCCAGTTATTGCAATATCTTGGCTTTGGTGGGCTAATTTACTTAGGATAACAAGATCTTCCATGTTAGAGGTATTAAGAAAGGATTATGTAAGAACTGCTCGTTCTAAAGGTCTTTCTGAGAAAGTTGTTATTAACAAACACGCTAGAAAGAATGCATTAATTCCTGTAGTAACTACTGCGGGACAAATGGTTATAGGCCTATTGACAGGAGTTGTTATAGTAGAAATGGTTTTTGTAAGAACAGGTTTAGGTTCATTTGCAGCTACTGCTGCTCAGCAACTTGATTATGCTTCTATAATGGGAGTGCTTTTATTCACTTCTCTATTGTTAATAATAGGGAATTTGATAATAGATATTTCATATGCCATAATTGATCCAAGAATCAGGCTAGGGTGAGGTGACAAATTGTGAGTGAAGAATTTAAGAGAACTATAAAACGTTTTTTTACTAATCCCTCTGCTGTGATAGGAGTTACTATATTAATATTTTTTATAATAATAGCTATTTTCGCTCCTTTAATAGCACCTCCCAAAGTGCCTCATAATAGGAATTTAGAAAAGGCTCAGGATCTTTTAGATAATTATTCTGAAGATAATAAAGATCTTATAATTCTTGAATTAAAGAATTTTTGGGATGATACCTATTCATTTGCAGAGGATGACTATATTGAACTATCTGCGTTGATGGATATGATCAAAAGTTATCAAAAAAAAGAAGTAACTGATGAAGAGTTAAAAGCTTATATAAAAGAATTAACAGACATTTATATTTTAAATGAGCAATATTATAATAAATTTGATGAGGAAACTAATAAAGTTATAAAACAATTAAAACAAGAGTTTGTAAAATCAGAAAAAAAATATAAAGATTCAATTAATTATTCAAACATGATAAAAAACCTAGAAATAATGGATGATAATGATAAATTTATCAAGTATGCAAATGATTTAGTTGATGAGTTTAACAAATATTTTAAAAAATCTATAAATTTTGATCCTTTCATCATGCCTAATGTTACAACCACTAGAACCCCTATTCCGCCTTCACGAGAGCATCCTTTTGGGATAGTTAATCAAAAGGATATTTTTTATGGTGTTATTTGGGGAACTAGAACAGCTTTTGAAATTGGTCTAATTGTTGTAGCTATTTCTACTGCTATTGGTCTCTTTATTGGATCTGTTGCCGCATATTTTGGAGGATGGTTAGAAGAAGTATTAATGAGAATAACTGATATATTTATGTCAATCCCTTTTATGTTAGCTGCAATGGTATTGACAACTATATTAGGCTTAGGTGTAAAAAATATGATGATAGCTCTTATTGTATTTGGATGGATGGTTACTGCAAGACTTATAAGAGGTAATATACTTCAAGCAAAAAACGAACAATACGTTATGGCGGCAAAAGCCTTAGGAGTTAGTGATTTTTTTGTAATAGTTAAGCACATTTTACCTAATACAATTTTTCCAGTGTTGATAAATGCTACTATGAGGATTGGTTCTATGGTTATTACAGCAGCTGCCTTGAGTTTTTTGGGTTTAGGAGCGCCTCAAGGATATGCAGACTGGGGATCGATTTTATCATATTCGAGAGATTGGATAATAGGAGGAACTAATCCGACTCAATATTGGTTTACTATATTGTATCCGGGTATAGCTATGATACTTTTTGTTATTGGTTGGAACCTTTTAGGTGACGCCCTACGAGATATCTTTGATCCTAGAATGAGACACTAACGTGAAGGGAGGATAAGTTTTGAACAATAATAAGAAACCCTTACTTAAAGTTGAAAATCTGCATGTTCATTTTAAAACTGAAGATGGAATAATTAAAGCTGTTAATGGAGTAAATTTTGAATTATTTTCTGGCGAGACTCTCGCAATAGTTGGAGAATCTGGATCGGGAAAAACTGTTACCGCTTTAAGTACAATTAGATTATTAGATGAAAATGGCTGGATTGATGAGGGTAAAATTCATTATAAAGATATAGATGTTTTAGCTTTATCTGACAATCAATTAAGAAAGATTAGAGGTAAAGAAATTTCAATGATATTTCAAGAACCAATGACTGCCTTGAATCCAGTTTTTACCATTGGAGATCAAATAGTTGAATCCTTAGAATTGCATCTAAATATGGGTAAACAAGAGGCAAGAAAACGTGCTATTGAATTGCTTACAAAAGTTGGAATACCGGAACCTGAAAGAAGAATTGATCAATATCCACATGAATTATCTGGTGGAATGAGGCAAAGGGCTATGATTGCTATGGCATTATCCTGCAATCCTTCGATTTTGATTGCAGATGAACCTACGACAGCTTTAGATGTTACAATACAGGCTCAAATATTAGAATTAATGAAAGAATTACAAAAAGAATTTCAGATGTCAATAATTTTTATTACACATGATCTTGGAGTTGTCGCTGAAATGGCAGATAGAGCTATCGTTATGTATGGAGGAGAGGTTGTAGAAAGTGCAGACATTATTACTATATTTAAGAAACCTAGACATCCTTATACTTGGGGTCTTATGAATTCAATTCCACGTATTGATAGAGACGAAGAACGATTGTTATCAATACCAGGAGTTGTACCAAATCCTTTAAATTTTCCTAAAGGGTGTAAATTTTCTAACAGATGTTTTTTTGCTGATAAAAAATGTATTGAAGAGAACCCTAATTTAGAAGAAATAGAGGCTAATCATTTTTCTAGATGTTGGCATATTGACAGGATGTTGAGAGAGATGCATAAGGTAAAAGAAGGTGAAAGATGATGTCCAAAAATGAGAAAGTAATTTTAGAAGTAGAACACTTGAAGAAATACTTTCCTGTCAGGGCCGGTATTTTCAAGAAAATAGTTGCTCAGGTTCAAGCTGTTGATGATATTTCATTCAAAGTTCATGAAGGTGAGACTCTAGGCTTGGTTGGAGAATCTGGCTGTGGGAAAAGCACAACAGGGATGACTATTTTAAGACTATATGAACCTACTTTTGGAAGAATTATTTTAGGAGAAGAAGATACAACTCCTTGGTTTATGAGCAATAATGAAGCAAAACGATACATAAATAAGATGTATGTAGAAAGATTTGATAAAATGCAAAAAAAGTTTGGTTCTAGTGAAGAAGTGATAAATCATCTTGATAAAGAAATCGATAGAAAGTATGCCGATATTTATTTTAAGCAGGGAGCAACTGGTATAAGGCAAAATTTGTTGAATAATCTTACTGAAAAAAGAAGATATTTTAGAAAAAATGCCCAAGTAATTTTTCAAGATCCCTATTCTTCATTGAATCCTAGACTTAGAATTATTGAAATTATTGGTGAAGGAATGAAAGTGAACAAAATGGGTTCAAACAATGAAATACGTGATCGAGTTGCACATTTAATGGAAATTGTGGGTTTATCTAAAGATTATATTTATCGTTATCCACATCAGTTTTCGGGTGGTCAAAGACAAAGAATCGGTATTGCTCGAGCCCTTGCAGTTAATCCTAAACTAATAATTTCAGATGAAGCAGTTTCTGCATTAGATGTGTCTATCCAATCACAAATTATAAATTTATTGGTTGATTTAAAGAAAGAATATGGCTTAACTTTTGTATTTATAGCTCATGACTTGGCTGTTGTTAAGCATATTAGCGACAAAATTGCAGTAATGTATTTAGGGAAAATCGCGGAATTATCAACTAAGAAGGATCTTTTTGATAATCCATTACATCCGTATACTGTGTCTTTAATGTCTGCTATACCTATTCCTGATCCGGAAGTTAAGAAGAAAAGAGTGGTTTTGGAAGGAGATGTTCCTAGTCCATTAAATCCTCCAAAAGGTTGTAGATTTCATCCTCGATGTCCTATTGCAAAAGAAGTTTGTTCAAAAGAAGAACCACCATTGAATGAAGTTGAAGAAAATCATTATGTTTCATGTTTTTTTCCTGGTCAATTTAAAATTTAATTATTGTTTTATTTAATTATAAAAATACTCTGGCTATAATCGTTGCCAGAGTATTTTTATAAAATAGTATTATTTATATTTTGATTTTTGTCATATTTTTCAATAATTGTGGGAAGATACTTATTTTGTATCTTTTTATTATCATAAAATTTTACAAATAAATAAGTTATGCATGTTCCGGCTAAACCTATTAAAAAAGACATTAAGTCAGAAAAATTTAATAAATATAGAATTATAACTATGGTTAAAAAAGTTATTAAAGGTAGTCCATATGCTAAGAAAGACAATTTGACAACTGGAACATTTGGTAACTCCACGATAACTTTGTCACCAATTTGAAAGTCAATATTTTCTATTCTCTTAGCTTTTAACTTGAGTTCATTAGAACCACCTAATATATAACATCCGCTTCTTACTGAACAACTATTACACGCCTCTGTCCTTAAAGTTTTTAAGTAAATATATTCATCATCTATATCTATAACATCCATTATTTCTTTCACAATATTCACCTTCCATATTTTTGTGAAACTAGTTTATGTTTTACCTTTTCTACTGTATTAGATTCACATGAAAAATAACAGTTAATTAATCTATAATATAGATTAGCTAATTTTTTGCAATAGTCATTTACTTGATTTTCTTTCAATAGACCATCAAGATAATCAAGCCACATCTGTTCATTTTTTTCATTCATATTAAATTCGCCTCCTCAATTAGTTTTTTAAGTTTTTTTCTTGCATAATGAAGTTTACTTTTTACGGTGCCTAGAGGAAGATCAGTTATTTCGGCAATTTCATTGTAGCTTAAGCCATCTATGTCACGTAATTTAATAAGTAACCTTTCGTCTTTATCAAGTTGTTCCATTATATTTAAGATAATTTGATAATTAATGTCGTTGAAAGCTTCTTTTTTAACGTTTGTTTCAGAAATAGGTTGTACGCTAAAATTTTCTGGTTCATCACTATCTAAATCCATAGGTTTTTCAACTTCTTTACTATAACTCCTAGAATAATTTTTTCCAACATTTACAGCTATTCTATAGATCCAGGTAGATAATTTTGAACGTCCTTCAAAATTATTAATTCCACGAATTATTCTTAAAAAAACCTCTTGAAGAGCATCTTCTATTTCATTAGGCCTTACGTAATTTTTCAATATACCATAAATTTTTGGTGCATATTCATCATATAAGATTTTAAAAGCTTTTTGATCTTTATTTTTTAAAGCTTCAATAAATTTTTCGTCGTTCAAAATAATCAACTCCACATTAATGAGATCTAAAATAATTATAGCATAGTTTTTTGATTAAAAAATCTCGTCAAAAAAATAAATTAAATATTGAAAATTATAATAAATCTTTGTTTAAAAATGATAAAATAGTAGCAGTTAGAAATAAAACAAACGAATTATTTCGTTTTTTTAAATTTAGAGTTGGAGTTTTATATCTAAATAAATTATAAGTCAAAATATAAATAGAATTTATATTATATTTTTATGTAATCAATAATAGGTTTTTGAATTTATAATGGGTTCAGGGTGGAACCCTCCCACTTTTTTGGTACAAGTACCAAAAAATTTAAAAAATTAAGAATTAGTGAGCTGTAGAACTGTGAGGATGTTTTTGAAAAAATTCAATTCAAAAACACTTATAAAATGTAGGTTTTAGAATTTCTAAAGTGGATAAAATAGGTTTTTAAAAGGGAGGTAGTAGTATGCAGGAAGAAAAAAGAGTAAGTATGTTTGACAATGCAGTTAAGCAATTTGACAGAGCTGCTAGTATTATGGGTTTAGATCCAAATCTTAGAGAAGTTTTAGTAAAACCTAAAAGGGAGTTAATTGTCAATTTCCCAGTGCGTATGGATGATGGAACTACTAAGGTTTTTACAGGATATAGGGTTCAACACAATATGACTTTGGGACCCGCCAAAGGGGGAATCAGATATCATCAAAATGTTACGTTAGATGAGGTAAAGGCTTTAGCTTTTTGGATGACTTGGAAATCGGCAGTTGTAAATATTCCTTATGGTGGGGCTAAAGGTGGAGTTACTGTCGAGCCTAGTCAGTTATCATTTTCAGAACTTGAGAGATTGTCAAGAAGATTTTTTTATGAAATACAAGTAATTTTAGGAGAAGAAATTGACATTCCTGCTCCTGATGTAAATACAGATGGACAAGTAATGTCATGGTATATGGATACCTATTCGATGAGTAAAGGGCATACTTCTTTAGGAATTGTTACTGGTAAGCCAGTGGAAATAGGTGGGTCGGTTGGACGAACAGAAGCCACTGGAAGGGGTATTAATATTTGTCTGCAAGAAGCAGTGAATTATTTAAGAGATAAAGGTAAATTAAATAAGAAAGATGAAGAAATTACAGTTGCTATTCAAGGTTTTGGAAATGTTGGTTCTAATCTAGCTTTGACATTAACTGAGGAATCCAAGATGAGGTTAATTGCTATTTCAGATGTTAGTGGTGGATTATATAAAGAACATGGATTTACAGCTGCTGAAATTAGAGCTTTAATGGAAAGAACAAAAAATAGAAAAAAATTATTATTAGAAGTTAACGAAGAAGGATATAAAGAAATATCAAATGAAGAATTACTAATGTTGAATGTAGATATACTTTCTCCTTGTGCTATGGAAAACGCAATTACAATTGATAACAGTAAAGATATTCAAGCAAAATTAATAGTAGAAGGTGCAAATGGTCCTTTAACTCCTGAAGCTGATGAAATTTTATTATCCAAAAATGTTTTTATAGTTCCTGATTTTCTAGCTAATTCTGGTGGAGTCACTGTTTCATATTTTGAATGGCTGCAGGGTATGCAGTGGGATTTTTGGGAATTAGAAGATGTCAGAAAAGCCCTACATAAGAAGATGACTAGCGCTTTTTACGATGTTATTAAAACAATGGAAAAATATGAGATTGATATGAGAACAGCTGCATATATTAAGGCTATAGATAGAGTTGCGACTGCTACTAAATTGAGAGGTATTTACCCCTGATAAGGATAAAGTACTAAAGTACAGTTGATATCAAATTATCCCTTTCTTCATAAAAAAGAAAGGGATAATTTGATTTAATTAATTAGTAATTTTTGATATAATTCATAAGATAGTTTTTTAGGAAAAAGAGGTGAAAAAAGTGACATCCTTATTAATTTTTTGTTTTGTAAATATCGTTATCGGATATTTTTTTGTTAACCTTTCTTATTGGATTTTTTCAACAGTTTTCCTTGTTCTTATGCTAATATTTTGTTATATAAAAAAGCATTATAATAAGCTTAGTAATGTTTTGTTGTTAATATCTATAATTTTTTCATTTTTTAGTTATTTAAATTCATTTAATCCATCTATTTTTTATGTTTCAATGAATTTTTCAGCAATTTTTGCTACTTTAAAAAGTCTGTACGGTATAGACATATTTTTATTGATTTCATGGATTCTGAATGCTCTTTCGTTTGGGTATTTAATATCCAGTTTAAGAAACATAACCTTAGGAATCATATTTGGAGTTATTATATTTTTTCTGGGATTAAAAGATGTCTACACAAAAAAAGTAAATAAGCGTAATTGAACAGTATCTAAATTGTAGTTAATTGTTTTATACAAACAGATAGTCTTTTAATTCCTTCTTTAATAGTTTTTTCATCTGAGCAAGAATAATTTAATCTTAGGGTATTTACATTAGATTTTCCTACATAAAAAGGATCACCAGGGACAAAAGCTACCTTTTGTTTTATAGAATGATTTAATAGCTCGGTAGCAGCAATATTATTGGGTAAAGTAACCCATAAAAACATACCGCCTACAGGTTTTGTGTATTTCACAGATTTTGGGAAAAATTTTTCAATGCTTTCAATCATTGCCACTCTTTGGGAGTTGTAAGTTTTCTTTATATCAGAAATGTGTTTATCTAGATCTGTGTCTTTCAAATATTGATATATTATTCTTTGACCAACATAATTTGAGTGTAGATCAGCTGCTTGTTTGGCAATTACTAATTTATCCATTATATTATCAGGTGCAATTAACCATCCGATTCTAAATCCCGGAGCAATAATTTTCGAGAATGAACCAAGAAGTATTGTTTGATTTGGTAATAATTTTCCAAAGGAGTCTGCTTCTTTTCCTTCATATCTTAACTCTCCATAAGGATCATCTTCAATTATAAAGGTACGATGTTTTTTCAATATATTAACAATTGTTTCTCTTTTTTCAATAGAGTAAGAAATACCTGTTGGATTCTGAAAATTAGGTACGGTGTAAATTATTTTGGGTGAGAATTGTTCACAAGCAGTTCTTAGTTCGTTGCAATTTAGACCATCCTCGTCAAGAGTTATAGGAACAAATTTTTTGGAAAAAACCGATAAGCATTGGATCGCCCCAAGATAACCAGGTTCTTCTATTGCTACTGGGTCGTTATCATTAAGAAAAACTTTTCCAATAAGATCAAGTGCTTGCTGAGAACCATGGGTGATTAATACATTATCAGCAGAAATATTTAATCCTTTATTTTTGTTATACCTTTCTGCAATAAACTCTCTTAAAGGAAGATATCCCTCCGTCGTGCTGTATTGCAAGACTTCACTTCCGTAAAATTCAAATTGATAATTAGATGCATTCCTAATTTCATCAATAGGGAATAGTTCTTTATTTGGTAATCCTCCAGCAAATGAAATAATTTCTGGATCGTCTATTACCTTAAGAATTTCACGAATGAACGATTTAGGGACATTATTCATTCGATCAGCAAAAATATTTTCTACCATCTTAATCCGCCCTTCTTAGCTAATTTTATCTACATTTTAATGTTAGAATAACTTTTTGTTTCGGAACAATTGTTAATATATAAACCATATTCAATACTATCAATTAAGGCATCCCAACTTGCTTCAATAATATTTGATGAAACGCCAACAGTTGTCCAAGTTCTTTCAGAATCTTTAGTTTCAATTAGTACACGTACTTTTGAAGCGGTACCTGAAGAACTATCCAAAACACGTACTTTATAATCTATAAGTTTTATATCTTTTAAAATAGGGAAGAAATCTTCTAATGCTTTTCTTAATGCGTAGTCCAAAGCATTTACGGGTCCATCTCCTTCAGAAACCGCATGTACTACTTTGTCCTTAACTTTTAATTTAATCACTGCTTCAGTGCTTGTTTCCTCGCCAAAATTGTAGCTAAGAATCTTGAAATTTTCAACTTGAAAATCTGGAACATAATCATAAAATTCCCGCATAATTAGCAATTTTAAAGAGGCGTCCGCACCTTCAAATTGGTATCCTTGATGTTCATATTCTTTTATTTTTGAGGTCAAACTTTTAATTTGGCTTTCGGAAAATTTAGAAGCATCAAAACCTAATTCTTCTATTTTAGATTTTAAATTACTTTTTCCAGACAATTCTGATACTAGTATCCTTCTTTCGTTTCCAACGGCTTCTGGAGGTATATGTTCATAAGTAAGTGGATTTTTAATGATTGCACTAACATGAACACCCCCTTTGTGTGTAAAGGCACTTCTTCCAACAAAAGGTTTCCTATTTTCTGGAGTTAAGTTTGCAATTTCCATAACAAAATTATAAATAGAGGTTGTTTTATCGATTTTTATAGAAGTTAATGGTAAATTATATTTGAACTTTAAAATGGGAATAAGGATTGAAAGATCGGTATTTCCACACCTTTCTCCTAACCCACCGATGGTCCCTTGAATTTGTTCTACACCTTCTTCAAGAGCAACTAAACTATTTGCTACAGCTAAACCGGAATCGTTGTGGGCGTGTATTCCTAATGGAACATTAATCTCTTTTTTAACGGTTTTAATTATTTCTCGAACTCTTGAGGGAATTTGTCCTCCATTAGTGTCACATAGTATAATTGTAGATGCACCAGAATCTTGAGCAACCTGAAGAGTTTTCATTGCATACTTTGCATTATGATTGAACCCATCAAAAAAATGTTCTGCATCAAAAAAAACATTCATTCCGTTATATTTTAAATATTTTATTGTGTCTTCAATAAGTTTTAAATTTTCTTCACAAGAGATATTTAAAGCTTCAATCACGTGAAAGTCCCAGCTTTTTGCAAATATTGTTACAGTTTTTACCCCAGCAGTAATAAGTTTATTAATGTTGACATCGTTTTCAACATTAATTCCAATCTTTTTTGTAGAGCTGAAGGCTACTAGTTCAGTGTTTTTTAAATTTAAATTTTGAGCTTTTACAAAAAATTCTTCGTCTTTTGGATTAGATCCGGGCCATCCACCTTCAATATAGTGAATTCCGTAATCGTCTAATCTTTGAGCAATTTTAATTTTATCACCAATTGAAAATGAAACTCCTTCGCTTTGACTCCCATCTCTTAGTGTTGTATCAAAAAGTATAGGTTCAAAAATATGAATCACCCTCTTTTTAAAACTTTTAATATCTCATCCCCAACTTCTTGTGTTGTGAGTTTTCCTCCCATATCAGGCGTTAATTTATTTTCTTCAATAATGATTTTTATTGCATTTTCAATTTTTTCAGATAAATCATCTCTATGGAAATATTCAAGCATCATAGAAACAGCTAAAATAGCCGCTATAGGATTAGCAATTCCTTTACCAGCAATATCTGGTGCAGAACCATGAATTGGTTCGAACATAGATACTGTGTCAGGGTTTATGTTTGCAGATGCAGCTAATCCCATACCTCCTTGTAGCTCTGCTCCTAAATCGGTAATAATGTCTCCAAACATATTACAAGTTACGATGACATCAAATAGTTCTGGATTTCTAACCATTTTCATGGTTATAGCATCAACGTAATAATGGTCTGTTTTAATATTTGGATATTCGGTTTTTACTTCTTCGAATACTCTTAACCAAAGATTATGAGAATAAGTTAAAACATTACTCTTGTCACATAAAGTAACTTTCCCATTTGTTTTATTTGCATATTCAAATGCGTATCTAATAATTCTTTCTACCCCTTTTCTTGTAGAAACCATTTCTTGTATAGCAACTTCATCAGCAGTTCCTTTTTTTAGGAATCCTCCAATTCCTGCATAAAGTCCTTCTGTATTTTCACGAACAACCGTAAAATTAATTTCTTCTACTCCTTTATTTTTTAAGGGGGAAAAACGATTATTTAATAATTTAATTGGTCTAAGATTGACATATTGATCAAAATGGAATCGAAGTTTCAAAAGTATTCCATGTTCTAAAATTCCAGCTGGTACTTGAGGATCTCCAACTGCTCCAAGATATATGGCATCAAATGTTTCCAATTTTTTTAAGATAGATTCTGGAATTAATTCCCCGTTCTTTAAGTATCTTTTTGCTCCCAAATTGAATTCTTCAAATTTAAAGTTTAAATTGTATTCATTATTGAAATAATTAAATATTTTAAGCCCTTCATTAACGACTTCTGGTCCAATTCCGTCTCCGGGTATTACTGCAATTGATGGCAAATTAATTAACCTCCCTTTTAATTTTTTCAATTAGACCTCCAGCTTCTATTATTTCCTGTAAAAATGCTGGATATGGCTCAGCTTTGTATTCTTTATTGGAGTTAAGATCTCTTATGAGACCTGTAGATAAATCTATTTCAACTATAGAACCATTTTTAATATTTTGTGAAGCTTCTTTAGATATTAAAATTGGTAAACCAATATTTATAGCATTTCTATAAAAAATTCTTGCAAAACTCTCTGCAATAACGCACGATATCCCAGCAGCTTTTATAGCAAGTGGAGCATGTTCTCTTGAACTTCCTGAACCAAAATTTTTGCCTGCTACAATTATGTCACCATTTTTTACTTCTTTAACAAAATTTTTATCGATATCTTCCATACAATGTTGAGCTAAAACAGCAGGATCTGGATTATTTAAATATCGTGCAGGTATGATGACATCTGTATCAACATTGTCTCCATATTTAAAAACTTTTCCTTTTAATTTCATTATAAGACCTCCTCAGGATGAGCAATATAACCTTTAATAGCAGAGGCGGCTGCGACGGCTGGATTTGATAAGTACACTTCACTTTGAGGGTGTCCCATTCTTCCAACAAAGTTTCTATTTGTAGTGGAAATAGCTTTTTCTCCTTTTGCTAAAACTCCCATGTGACCACCTAGACATGGTCCACAGGTTGGAGTACTTACCGCAGCGCCAGCATTTATGAAAATTTCTATAAGGCCTTCTTTTAGTGCATTTATATAAATTTCTTGTGTTCCTGGAAAAATAATACATCTTACATCTGGATGTACTTTATGATCTTTGAATATCTGTGCTGCGATTCTTAAATCTTCAATTCTTCCATTTGTACATGATCCTATAACTGCTTGATCAATTTTAATATTTTTGGCTTCTTGTACAGGTCTTGTATTTTCAGGAAGATGAGGAAATGCAATTTGAGGTTCTATATTTGAAACATCAAATTCAAGAATCTTGTCATAAATTGAATCTTTATCACTTGCTATAGGTGAATAATCTCGAGTGACTCGTGCCTCTAAATATTCTTTAGTTTTGTCGTCATATTCAAATAAACCACATTTAGCTCCTGCTTCAATTGCCATATTTGCCATTGTCATTCTTGAATCTATAGATAGATTTTTAATAGTTTCACCGCTAAATTCTATAGACTTATATAGAGCACCATCAACACCAATTTGTCCAATAGTATATAATATCAAGTCTTTTCCACTAACCCATGGTTTTAATTTTCCTTTGTATATTATTTTAATTGTTTCAGGAACTCTAAACCATAAAAATCCTGTTGCCATAGCAGCAGCAATGTCGGTACTTCCCACACCCGTAGCTAAGGCGTTTAATGCTCCATAAGTACAGGTGTGAGAGTCGGCACCAATTATAATTTCACCTGGAGCTACCAACCCTTTTTCAGGAAGTAAACAATGTTCAATTCCAACTCTCCCAACTTCAAAGTAATTAGTTATTTGCATCTCTTTTGCAAAATTTCTTATAAGAAGAGAATTTTCAGCAGACTTAATATCTTTATTTGGAGTAAAGTGGTCTGGAACAAGCGCTATTTTATCTATATCAAAGACTTTATTAATTCCAATTTTTCTAAATTCGTTAATGGCAACAGGCGCTGTAACATCATTTCCCAATATTAAGTCAACTTTAGCGTTAACTATCTCACCAGGGTTGAGTTTACTTTTATTAGAATGTGAGGCTAAAATTTTTTCTACAATTGTCATTTTTATTCCTCTCTTTCCTAAACATTTCTAACCTTTTTTTGTTTTTTTGAAATATATTTATTTAATGCGTTTATATATGCTAAACTACTAGCATAAGTAACGTCTGATTCGACTGATCTTCCGGTATATATCTCATCCTCAATTTTAAGTTTCACTATGGCTTCACCAAGAGCATCAGTTCCCTCAGTAATAGCCTCGATTTTATAAGATACTAATGAAATGCTTGGGATGTCAACAACCTCATTGATTGTCTTGAAAATAGCATCTATTGGTCCGTCACCACTACAAGCTGCTTTTTGAATAACCTGATCTCCAACTTTAATTTTTATTGTTGCGGTAGGCAATACTGTATTTCCTGTATTAACAGATACATAATCTAGAACATAATAATCTTCAACTTTATATATTTCATCGCTAATCAAAGCGTCTATATCGGCGTTTGATAAATTCTTTTTTTTGTCTGCAAGATTCTTAAATTTGTTAAACAATTTTTCAAAAGTATCCTCGTCGACTTTATATCCCGAAGCATTTAAGTATTCTTTAAAAGCATGTCTTCCAGAATGTTTTCCAAGAACTAGCGAATTATTTTTTAGACCTATACTTTTAGCATCCATAATTTCATAAGTTGTTCTTTCTTTAATGAGTCCATCTTGATGAATTCCTGATTCATGAGCAAAAGCGTTCTTACCTACAATAGCTTTATTTGGTTGTACAGGCATTCCAGTAAAATTAGATACCATAGTGCTCAATTTAATAATTTGACTAGTATCTTGAGTTACAATGATGTCTTTAAAGAAGTCCTTTCTAGTGACAAAAGTCATTATAACTTCTTCTAATGCACTATTTCCAGCTCTTTCTCCAATACCATTTACTGCTACTTCAACTTGATCCGCACCATTTATTACTGCAGCAACAGTGTTTGCAGTTGCCATTCCAAGATCATTATGACAGTGTACACTGAGTTCTACTTTATCTATTCCTTTTGTATTTTCTTTGATTTTTTTAATAAAAGTACCAAATTCTTGGGGGATAGCATATCCCACAGTATCTGGAACATTAATTACGGTGGCACCAGCTTGGATGACTTTTTCAAAAATCAGATATAAAAATTCTAAATCGCTTCTTGAAGCGTCTTCAGCAGAAAATTCTATGTTTTGAGTGTATTTTGAAGCATATTTAACTGCATCAACAGCTCTTTCAATTACTTGATTCGGTGTCATATTGAGTTTATATTTCATATGAATTGGAGATGTAGCAATAAATACGTGAATTCTTGGATTTTCTGCATCTTGAATTGCTTCCCACGCACAATCTATATCTTTATAATTTGCACGTGCTAAAGCTGCAATTTCGACATCCCTAATTTTTTCTGCTATTGTTTTAACACTTTCGAAATCTCCCTGTGAGGATATAGGAAACCCAGCTTCAATTACATCTACTTTAAGCATGGATAGTTGTTCAGCAATAGCTAATTTTTCTTCTTTAGTCAAGTTTACACCAGGGGATTGTTCCCCATCTCTTAATGTTGTATCAAAAACCTTTATTTTTCTCAAGAGATATCACACTCCTATTTTTCAATCCAAGGCATCATAGCTCGTAATTTATCTCCAACTTGTTCTAAAAGAGATTCATTGTCTTTTTTTGTTAAAGAGTTAAATACAGGCCTATTTGCATGATTTTCTAATATCCAATCTCTTGCAAAATTCCCATTTTGAATGTTTTTTAATACTTCTTTCATTGTTTTTTTAACATTATCATCTATTACTTTTGGTCCTACTGTCAAATCACCATATTGTGCTGTATCACTTATTGAATATCTCATCTTTTTAAGTCCACCTTCGTAAATTAAATCAACAATTAATTTCATTTCATTCAAACATTCAAAATAAGCTATTTCTGGTTGATAACCTGCTTCCACTAAGGTTTCAAAACCTGCTTTTATTAGTGAAGTTAAACCTCCACATAATACTGCCTGTTCTCCAAATAAATCAGTTTCAGTTTCTTCCTTAAAGGTCGTTTTAATTACACCTGCTCTCGTACATCCAATACCTTTAGCATAGGCTAATCCTATTTCTTTAGCTTTTCCACTAAAATCTTGTTCTACAGCTAATAATCCGGGAACACCCTTATTTTCAACATACATTCTTCTAACTAAATGCCCAGGGCCTTTTGGAGCTACCATAAAAACGTCTACATTTGTTGGAGGGACTATTTGTCCAAAATGAATATTGAATCCATGCGAAAAGCCAATTGAATCACCCTCTTTAAGATTGGGTTCTATATCTTTTTTGTAAACCTCACTTTGTACTTCATCGGGAATAAGTATTTGAATAATATCTGCCCGTTTGACTGCTTCTGATGTTTCATATACTTCAAAACCATCTTTTTGCGCAATGATTTTACTTTTGCTGTCTTTTTTTAGGCCAATAATAACTTTTAAACCGCTATCTTTAAGATTTTGTGCTTGAGCATGACCTTGACTTCCATATCCTAGTACAGCAATTGTTTTATCTTTTAAAATACTTAAATCTGCATCTTTTTCATAAAAAATTGCTAACATTCTTATCCTCTCCTTTTTATGTAATTTTTTTATAAGAACATATAAGTTAATTTTTTACTTTAGTAGTACTCGAAGACGATAGTTCTCTATCTAAAGCTACTATACCTGTACGTACTACTTCTTTTATTCCAAAATCTTTTAATAACTCTATTAGTGCATTTATCTTACTTTCGTCACCTGTAACTTCAATTGTTACAGTTTCTGGGGATAGATCCACTATTTTTCCTCTAAATACATTTACGACTTGAATTAATTGTGTACGCATATTTTTATTACAGTTTACCTTAATTAACGCCATATCTCTTTCAACCATATTAGATTGATTTAATTCAGTAACTTTTATAACGTCGATTAATTTATATAGTTGCTTTTTAACTTGCTCAAGTGTTCGATCATCTCCTTCAACTACTATGGTCATTCTTGAAAATTCTGGTTTTTCAGTTTCTCCAACATTTAAACTTAGAATATTAAAGTTTCTTCGACTAAAAAGTCCGGAAATTCTAGCAAGTACAGCAGGTTGATTAGAAACAGTTACGGATAGTATATGTTTCATCCTCAATCACCTCAAATTTCTGTTTCTTTAAGAACATTTTTATAATCTAACATTTCCTCCAAAGACGCTCCTTCAGGTACCATAGGAAATACATTCTCATCTTGAGGAATAGCGAAGTCAAGTAACATTGGTCCAGGAAAATTTAGTGCTTCTTTGATAGCTTTTTCAACATCTTTTTTTTGATTTATTTTGATTGCTTTAATATCGTATGCTTGAGCTATTTTTACGAAATCGGGGTTGTGGATTAAAGTATGTGAATACCTTTCATTAAAGAAAAGTTCTTGCCATTGTCTTACCATTCCTAATGTACCATTGTTGAAAATTATAATTTTAATAGGAAGATTGTTGTTGCTAATAGTTGCTAATTCTTGTATATTCATTTGAAAACCGCCATCTCCTGATATACAGATAACTGGTAAATCAGGATTTCCTAACTGAGCTCCTATACTGGCAGGTAGACCAAATCCCATAGTTCCCAAGCCACCAGAAGATATGAAGGATCGGGGCTTTAAAAAAGTTAGATATTGAGCAGCCCACATTTGATGCTGTCCTACATCCGTTACAATTATTGAATTTTTCTTTACTATTTCGTTTAATTTTTCTAGAATGAATTGCGGTTTAATATTTGACTCTCCATGATTATAAGATAAAGGAAATTCTTTTTTCCACTCTTGAATTGTATTTAACCATTCCGTTCTTTCTTCAGTTTTTATAAAAGGAATTAATTTATTCAAAATATTTTTTGCATCTCCGACTATGGGGATATCAACTTTGATATTTTTGTTAATTTCAGCAGGATCAATATCAATGTGAATTATTGTTGCATTGGGTGCAAATTTATCTACTCTACCTGTTACCCTATCGTCAAAGCGAACTCCAATGGCAATGAGTAAATCGCATTCGGAAATGGCAAAATTTGCATATTTTGTACCATGCATTCCGACCATTCCTAAAGAAAACTCATCAGTTAATGGGAATGAACCAAGACCCATTAAAGAATTAGTTACAGGAATTCTTCCTTTCTTAGCTAGGGTAACTAATTCATTAGAAGCATTTGAACTTAATACTCCACCCCCAGCAAAAATTAACGGTCGACGAGCATTATTGATAAATTCAGCAGCAGTTTTTATTTGCATATAATTTCCTTCATAAGTTGGCTGGTATCCAGGTAAACTAACTTTATCTGGATAGTTATAGTCATATTGTGATTTTATAATGTCAACAGGTAAATCAATGAGTACGGGGCCTGGTCTCCCTGTTCTTGCTATATAAAAGGCTTCCTTTATTACTTTTGCTAAATCTTTTATACTAGATACCATATAATTATGTTTAGTGATAGGAAGAGTTATTCCTCTAATGTCTATTTCTTGGAATGAATCGGTTCCAATTAAATGTGTAGGAGCTTGTCCAGTAAAGGCAATAACTGGAACTGAATCCATATAGGCATTAGCGAGTCCAGTAACTAAATTCGTAGCTCCTGGGCCGGAAGTAGCTATACATACTCCTACCTTTCCGGTGCTTCTGGAATATCCATCAGCTGCGTGAACAGCTGCTTGTTCATGTCTAACTAACACATGTTTAATCGGAGCATCATACAACTCATCATATAGAGGAATTACTTTTCCTCCAGGGTAGCCAAATATGATATCAACATCTTCTCTCAATAAAGATTCAATTAGAATCCTAGCTCCTGAGAGTTTAGCCATAAGAACACCTCCACTTATTTACATTAAAAAAGCTCCCTTATCTGAAGGTTGAACCATTTTACTATATCGTCCTAGATAACCGTCAACAATTGGATTAGTTGGATGAAACTTTGTAATTCTTTCTTCTAATTCTTCTGATGAAATTTCCAAATTAAGAGTTTTCTCTGGAATGTTTATGCATATAATGTCTCCGTCTCTTACTATCCCTATCGGGCCACCAGCAGCTGCTTCTGGAGAAACATGACCAATAGCTGCTCCTCTGGTAGCTCCAGAAAATCTTCCGTCTGTTATCAAGGCTACACTTTTATCTAATCCCATTCCAGCTAAAGCTGAAGTAGCCGCAAGCATTTCTCTCATACCTGGTCCCCCCTTTGGACCTTCGTATAAAATAACGATGACGTCTCCTTCTTTGATTTTTCCTTCGAATATAGCTTTAATAGCCTCTTCTTCTTTCTTAAAAACTTTAGCAGGACCTTTATGAATTAGCATTTCATCTGCTACTGCTATTTGTTTTACAACAGCTCCTTGAGGAGCAATATTTCCCTTTAAGACAGCTATTCCTCCATCTTTATGATATGGATTTTGAATGGGTCTTATTACATCATGATTCACGTATTTTACAGAATCAATAGTTTCTTTGAGTGTCTTACCGGTAACTGTTAAACACTCTAAATGAAGTAAATCATTTTTAGATAATTCTTTCATTACAGCTGGTATGCCCCCTGCAAAGTAGAGATCCTCAATATGATTAATTCCAGCAGGAGTTAAACTGCAAAGATGTGGAGTTCTTTCACTAACTTCATTGATTACGTCTAAGTTGAAATCTATCCCTGCTTCATGAGCAATAGCAGGTAAATGTAAAGCTGTATTGGTTGAACAACCTAGAGCCATGTCTAAAGTTAAAGCATTTTCAAAAGATTCTTTTGAAATAATATCTGAAATTTTAATGTTTTTATTTACAAGTTCCACAATTATTTCTCCACTTTCTGTAGCTAGTCTTCTTCTTTCAGAAAAAACCGCTGGAATAGTTCCGTTTCCAGGTAGAGATATTCCTAAAGCCTCAGTAATACAGTTCATGGAATTTGCAGTGAACATGCCAGCACACGAACCATATCCTGGACAGGCAGACTTTTCCAACTCTTCTAATTCTTCCAAAGAGATTTTATTGGCCTTTATTAATCCTACTGCTTCAAACATATCATGTAAATCAATCTTTTTACCTTGGTAATTTCCTGCAAGCATTGGCCCTCCGCTAATAATAATTGTTGGAAGATTTAATCTTAATGCGGCCATCAACATCCCCGGGACTATTTTGTCACAATTAGGAATTAAAACAAGCCCATCGAATTGATAAGCTCTAACAACAGATTCGATAGAATCAGCTATTAAGTCCCTGCTAGGAAGAGAATACTTCATTCCGATATGTCCCATAGCTATACCATCACATATTCCAATAGTCGAAAATGCAAGTGGAATGCCACCTGCAGAAGAAACACCTTTTTTAACAAATTCGCACAATTCATTTAAGTGTTTATGTCCCGGAATAATGTCGTTTGATGCATGAGCTATTCCTATTATCGGCTTGTTCAGATCGTTTTTTGTTAGTCCTAAGGCATATAATAAGGACCTATGAGGAGCCTTTTCAACCCCTTTTTTGATTTGATCACTATTCAACTTTACACCTCCCATATTTAGAAAAATAAATAGAAAAAACCCCGGTAGAATTCATTTCAAATAAAATAGAAATTAAATAAATATAAACAAAAATAATGTAAAATTCTTCATAGTTAAGACAATGTTGAAAAATTTTTCATTATGGCAAATTATTGGTAACTATTCGAGATTAATTGTAATTATTTGTGATTATACAACAAAATCTTTAATTTTGCAAAGATTTATACAAAAAATCATGATTAAGCTTAATAGGTGTATAAATATTATGCTATGAGGAATTGGATAAAAAATTCATAAATAAGTAAACTAATATTTACTCTATTAACAAAAATGTTACCATAAAGTTGCGAGTAAATTGTTTTGATGAAAGCAAAATCTTGAAGAAAGTTAGGAGATTAATATATAAATTAAATTATCTTATATAGTACATATTAACAATGTTATTCAATCCATTTTTTATAACTTCCCAATATTTTAAAAAAAGAGCTCATTTGTTCTATTTTTATTAATGCTCTTTTAACTTTATTATCTGCAATAGACCCCTCAAAATCTATGTAAAAAGAGTATTCTCCCAGTTGTTTTTTTGTTGGTCGAGATTCTATTCTAGTTAAATTAATATTTTTTCTTGTAAAGTTTTTTAATATAGAATATAAAACGCCTGCTTTATTAAATTTAGGACAACAAATTATAGATGTTTTGTAGGACTCAAAACTATAGTAATCATCAAAATTATATATATTATTATTATTATTATTATTATTATTATTATTTATCTTAGAGATTATGAAGAATCTGGTAGCGTTAACTAAAGAATCTTGAATATCTTTTGCTATTGTATATAAGTTATAAATTTGAATTACATTCTCAGAGGCAATGGCAGCGCTGTTTGGAATACTTTTGATTATATGGCATGCATTAGATGTACTTGCAGTAAATATTATTTCAGGATCTTTTAAATAACTTCTAATAAATTTACTACATTGACCTATAGCTTGTTGATGCGAGCATAATGTTCGTATTTTATCCAATTCGATTTTTTCATAAGATAAAAGAAAATGGCGTATAGGAATAACACATTCCCCTACAACTCGTATATTTGGTATTTCGAAAAGAAGATCCATAGTCATATTTACTGATCCTTCAATAGAATTTTCAATGGGGACTACTCCATAATCGGCTTCGGCAGTTGTAACACTATCAAATACATCGGCAATGGTATTTTTTGCTATAAATACGTTATTCTCTCCAAAAAACTTTTTTGCAGCTATTTCACTGTATGTGCCTGCAGGACCTAAATATGAGCACTTAATAGAATTATTTTTACTCACAATTTCTCATATCCCCTTTTTTGTGATTATTTTTTGTGATTATACTATAATTAATTATCATATTCAAAGTATATTATATATTTTATTTATTTTACAAAAATAATTATTAGGATAGATTTGATAAAATTAATTAAAATTAATTTAATTTTTCATTTGACAAATATTTTTTTATTTGATATAATAAATTCAATTTTACAACAAAGGAGTTTTTCCTTTACATGAACGAAATTTTTATTAATTTATTAAAGGTCTTTTTATGCAAAAATATTTTTTTCCAATTAACTAATTTAAATAATAATAGGAGGCGCCAAGACAGCCGGTGGATTGTAAGCACCGGAGCTTGGTGCTTACTCACTAATTAAAAGGACAATTCCTTTTAGTAATCCATGCGGCTGCATCTTTATAGATGTGGCCGTTTTTTTATTTGTATAGAACTTTGTTTTCTCTTATCCTTCTGTACAAAACATTCAATTGTTTAAAGGGAAAGTATTTTTAGTTGAGGCTGGTGTTTTATAAGCATTTTTTAAAGATTAAAACCATTATCTAAGTAATAAAGTTATAGATGATATTAAAGATTAATCAAAAAAAGGGAGGCATTTACGAATATGGAAAAAACTAAAGTTATTGATGATTCTGTTTCTTTACCTTTAGGATTTAAAATCCACGGAATTCATTGTGGCGTAAAGAAAGCAAAAAAAGATTTGGGATTAATTTATTCTGAATCTAAAGCAAATGCTGCTGCAGTTTTCACTACAAATAAAGTTAAAGCCGCACCTGTTCTTTTGAGTATGAATAATATTATAAACAATGAAGCTCAAGCAGTAATCGTAAATAGTGGAAACGCTAATGCATGTACGGGTGAGGAAGGATATATGCATGCAGTGAAAATAGTGGAAAAGGTTGCATCATTATTAAATATTGATTTTAATAATGTGTTAATTTGTTCAACAGGTGTAATAGGAGTTCCTTTGCCATTAGAAAAAATCTTACATGGAATTGAAGAAATTTACCAAAATCTAAATAATAGTTCTGATATATTTGATTTTGCGAATTCAATAATGACTACCGATACTTTTCCTAAAATATATTCAAAAAAAATACAGATTGGTGAATCAATAATAACTTTGATGGGTGTTGCAAAAGGTTCAGGAATGATACATCCCAATATGGCTACAATGCTTTCATTTATACTAACTGATGCAAATATTTCAAAATCAGCTTTATGTACTTCTTTGAAAGAATCTGTTAGTAAAACTTATAATATGATTTCGGTAGATAGAGATACAAGCACCAACGATACTGCAATAATTTTAGCAAATGGCGAAGCAAAGAATGAAGAAATACTCACAGACACTGCAACATTTGATATTTTTCAAAGTGCTGTAGATGAGGTAAATAGAAATTTAGCAAAAATGATAGCAATGGATGGCGAAGGAGCAACTAAATTCTTAGAGGTTCAAGTAATAAATGCCATATCTCAAAAAAGTGCTAATTTAATTGCTAGATCAATTACTAGTTCAAATTTAGTGAAAACAGCGATATTTGGTCAAGATGCTAATTGGGGAAGAATTATGGCAGCAGCAGGTTATTCTGGTGCAGAATTTGATCAAAGCAAAGTTGATATATGGTTTAAAAGTTTAAAAGGGGAGGTGCAAGTTTGTAAAAACGGAAGCTATATTTTCTTTAACGAAGAAAAAGCAAAGGATATATTAAGTTGTAAGGATATTACAATAATTTTGGATTTGAATGAGGGAAAAAGTAATGCAGTTGCTTGGGGATGCGATTTAACCTATGATTATGTCAAGATTAATGGAGGATATAGAACATGAATTTTGGACGTATGTATAATGATGAAATTGAAAAAGCAAATGTTTTAGTTGAAGCCTTACCATATATTAAACATTTTTCTGGAAAAATAGTTGTCATTAAGTATGGAGGTAAGGCTATGGAGAATGAACAAATTAAAACCTTAATAATGCAAGATATAGTATTAATGAAATATGTTGGTTTACATCCTGTTGTTGTTCATGGTGGGGGGCCAGAAATTAATAAAATGTTGAAAAGGGTAAATATCGAATCAAATTTTGTTAATGGATTAAGGGTAACTGATAGAGAAACAATGGAAATTGTAGAAATGGTCTTAGTAGGAAAAATAAATAAAGAAATAACTTCTTTGATAAATAAACATGGAGGAAATGCTGTTGGGTTAAGTGGTAAAGATGCAAACTTATTAATCGCTGAGAAAGATATATCGAATGGAGATATTGGCTATGTGGGGGAAATTATTGACATTAACAAAGATTTTCTTATGATGATTTTAGAAAATGGATACATTCCAGTAATTGCTCCATGTGCCATTGGAAGGGATGGAAACACCTATAATGTAAACGCTGATACGGCAGCTGGCAAGATTGCATCTATATTGAAAGCAGAAAAGTTTGTTTTATTAACAGATGTTTCAGGTGTTTTAAAAGATAGAAATGATGAGAGAAGTATTATTTCAAAAATTAACTATCAAGAATCAAAAGAACTTTTAAATTCACATTTTATTACCGAGGGGATGATACCCAAATTGAAATGTTGTGTCAAGGCTATTGAAGAAGGGGTAGAAAGTGCCCACATAATTGATGGAAGGATACCCCATTCATTAATTTTGGAGATATTTACCAAAGAAGGTATTGGGACAATGATTGTAAAGGAGAATAGTTATGAAGAAAATTAATGAGAGTAGTAAATATCTGATGAATACTTATTCAAGAAATCCTATTGAATTAGTAAAAGGCGAGGGAATTAAAGTATTTGATAATGAAGGAAAAGAATATCTTGATTTTGTTGCAGGTATTGCAGTAAATTGCTTAGGTCATGCTCATCCAAAAATCGTTTCAACAATTGTTAGTCAAGCAAATAAATTAATGCACTGTTCTAATCTATATTGGAATGAAAATCAAATTGATTTAGCAAATATCTTGTGTGAAAAATCATTTGGAGATTGTGTGTTTTTTTGTAATAGTGGTGCTGAAGCAAATGAAGGAGCATTGAAATTATCTAGAAAGTATAGTTATCTTAAATATGGAGAAAAAAGGAATGAAGTTATTGCTGCGCACAATTCATTTCATGGTAGAACATATGGAGCGCTTACTGCAACAGGTCAGGAAAAATATCAAAAATATTTTAAACCTTTAGTTGGAGGATTTAAGTATGTTAATTATAACGATATTGATGATTTAAAAAATGCAATCAACGATTCTACTTGTGCAATAATTTTAGAGGTAATTCAGGGGGAAGGTGGAATCAATGAAGCAGACCAAACATATTTAACAGAAGTGAGAAAGTTGTGTGATGAGTACGATATCCTTTTGATTTTTGATGAAGTTCAGACTGGTATAGCAAGAACTGGAAAACTTTTTGCATACGAACATTATGGTGTTGAGCCTGACATTATGACGTTAGCTAAAGGGTTAGGAGGAGGGTTTCCGATTGGAGCAGTAGTGGCCAATAAAAAGGCTAATGTCTTTTCTCCTGGGGATCATGCATCAACTTTTGGAGGTAATCCGTTAGCTTGTGCAGTGGGGAAAACAGTAATGAACATAGTTTCAGAAGATTCGTTTTTAGAAAACGTACAAATACAGGGAAATTATTTTAAATCCGAACTTTTGAGACTAAAAGAAAAGTACCATTGTATTGAAAAAATTAAAGGTAAAGGTTTAATGATAGGTTGTGAATTGAATGTGGATAAAGCATATAACGTTGTTCAAGTTGCGCTAGAAAAGGGACTTCTTATAAATGCCGTTAGCAACAATATATTAAGGTTTGTTCCTCCTCTCATTGTAACAAAAAAAGATATCTCAGTGGCAGTTGATATTTTAGATGAGACTTTTCAAGAAGTCTATTGAAAAAAATAAAATGTAATTTTATGTGTTTAAGATGCATGTTATTAAAGAAAGTTTTAATAATTTATTATGATTTTAGAAATGTAGATTTTCTAAAAATTGGATTTTAAAATTTTAATGGGTTTAGTGAGGAGTCCTTTCTGCATTGCTAGCTATAAGTAGCGAAAAATTTAAAGAAATTAAGAGTTAGTGAGGATTAAAAGTAGGAAAGTATTTTGTAAAAAAATCAAAAACGAAATTTATATAAAGTACAAGTTTTGGAATTTCTAAAGTGGTATTAATAATTTAATAAAGGAGGAATATAAATGATATTAGAAGGAGAAAAGGTAATTTTAGCTTATTCGGGAGGATTAGATACTTCAATTATTGTACCTTGGCTAAAGGAGAATTATAAATGTGAAGTTATTGCAGCATGCATAGATGTTGGGCAGGGTTCAGAAACACAAATGATAAAAGAGAAAGCTATAAAAAGTGGAGCAAGCAAGGTATATTTGGAAGATGTGAAAGAAGAGTTTGTTGTTAATTATATATATCCTACATTAAAATCAGGAGCAATTTATGAGGGTAAATATTTATTAGGAACATCTTTTGCAAGACCTTTGATAGCAAAGAAGTTAGTTGAAATTGCTCATAAGGAGAATGCGAAATATATAGCGCATGGTTGTACAGGAAAAGGAAATGATCAAGTAAGATTTGAAGTATCTATAAAAGCTTTGGATCCAACAATTAAAATTATTGCTCCATGGAGAGTTTGGAATATTAAGTCAAGGGAAGAAGAAATTGAATATGCAATAAAAAAAGGGATACCTATAAGTGTTTCTAAAGAAAAAATTTACAGTGTTGATAAAAATTTGTGGCATATCAGTCATGAAGGAGGAGATCTAGAAGATCCAAAAAATGAACCAAAAGATACTCTTTTTGAAATGGTTGTTCCTCCAGAAAAAGCCCCTGATTGTCCTGAATATATTACAATTGAATTCAAGAAGGGAATTCCGGTAAAAGTGAATGATAAGGAATTTGATCCAGTAGAACTTATAGAAGAAATTAATACGATTGGAGCCAGAAACGGTATAGGAATTGCAGATATAGTAGAAAATAGACTAGTAGGAATGAAATCACGTGGTGTCTACGAAACTCCAGGAGGAACAATTTTATATTATGCTCATAAAGAGCTTGAATCGTTGGTTATTGATAAAGAAACAGCTAGATTTAAAGATATTGTTGCACAAAAATATGCCGATTTAGTTTATAATGGATTGTGGTTTTCACAATTAAGAGAAGCTTTAGATGCTTTTGTTGAAGAAACTCAAAGTGTAGTAACTGGAAAAGTAAAATTAAAATTGTACAAAGGTAATATCATTACTTCTGGAATTGAATCTCCTTATTCATTGTATAATGAAGAATTAGCTACTTTTGGAAAAGATTCAGTGTACGATCAGAAAGATGCAGAAGGATTTATCAATTTGTTTGGTCTCCCATTAAAAATGAGAGCCTATCAATTACTTAAAATAAATAAAGATAAAATAATTAACAAAAAAGAAGAGAAAGAATCTATTACTTAAGTGTCTAATTAATTAATAAAAAATTAATTATAGAATATGTGAAGGTAAATTATCGTATTTTTCAATTCGTTCATACACACTAAAATTAGCGACTTTAGAAAAGATTATTTTTTAAGAATGATGTTTTGAATATAAAATTGGGTCAGGGCAAAGCTTTTTCCCTTGCTTGGGTACAAGTAACAAAAAATCAAAGAAATTACGAGTTAGCGAGGATTAGAAGTAGGGAGGTATTTTGCAAAAATAACCAAATCAAAAACTTATATATAGTACAGATTTTAGAATTTCTGAATGAAATAAACTAAAATGTTTAGGAGGAGTAAGATGAAGCTTTGGGGAGGTAGGTTTGATAAAGGAACAAATCCGGAAATGGAGATTTTTAATTCTTCTATATCAGTCGATATAAGGCTTTTACCTTATGAAGTAGATGTTTCAATAGCTCATGCGGCTGGTTTAAACAAAGCAGGCGTATTAAACGATCAAGAATTCAATATTATAAAAACAGGATTGGAAGAAATTAAGAAAATTAAATTTGAAAATATTCCAGATATAGAAGATGTTCATACTCTAATTGAAGAACTTTTATTTGAAAAGATAGGAAGTACAGCGAAAAAATTGCATACAGGAAGAAGTAGAAATGATCTCATAGCTACTGATGAAAGGTTATATTTAAAAAAAGAAGTTAAAGAAATAATCGGCCTTTTAGAAGAAGTCAACGATGTTTTAAATGATTTATCTGAGAAATATAGAAATACACTATTTCCAGGTTATACGCATTTGCAAAGAGCGCAACCCATTACCTTTTCTCATCATTTATTAGCTTATGTAGAAATGTTTGATAGAGATATATCTAGACTGAATGATTTATATAAGAGAATAGACGTTATGCCTTTGGGATCTGGTGCCTTGGCAGGTACATCTTTTGACATAGATCGTACATATGTTGCTTCTTTACTAGGTTTCAAGGAAATTTCTAATAACAGTATTGATGCTGTCAGTGATAGAGACTTTATAATTGAATTTCTCTCATCTTCTTCATTAATAATGATGCATTTAAGTAGATTTTGTGAAGAGATCATACTATGGTCAACACAGGAATTTAACTTCATTGAGCTTGATGAAAATTATTCAACTGGAAGTAGTATTATGCCCCAAAAGAAAAACCCTGATTCCGCAGAGCTGATTAGGGGAAAAACCGGACGAGTATATGGAAACTTAATAACTTTACTTACCGTTATGAAAGGATTACCTCTTGCATACAATAAAGATATGCAAGAAGATAAAGAACCTATGTTTGATACAATCGATACTCTTAAAGGATGTTTGAAAATATTTATTGGTATGATAAAAAGCATGAAGATAAAAAATAAAAATATGGAAAAGGCAACAAAAAGTGGATATATGAATGCTACAGATCTTGCAGATTATCTTGTAAAAAAAGGATTGCCATTTAGAGATGCTCATGAAGTTGTTGGAAAAATTGTTAGGTATGCAATTGAGAAAAATAGTCCTTTAGAAAAATTAAGTTTAGAAGAATTCAAGAAATTCAGCAATTTAATAAACGAGGATGTATACGAAATTTTAGATCTTGAGAATATTTTAAAAAATAGAAAAACTATAGGGTCTGCAAAATGGGAGGAAATATGATGAATGTAGGAATTCTTGGTGCAACTGGATATACAGGTTTAGAACTAATTCGTTTACTATCAAAACATCCATATGTGAATATTGTGTATTTAACTTCCAGGAGTTTTGATGAAAATACAATTTCAGATGTGTACCCCAGTTTAGAAAATTTTTGTAAAATACCTCTTGAAAAATTAAATTTAGAAAAGGCCGTAGGATTATGCGACTTAATATTTAATACTTTGCCTTCTGAGTATGCGTTTAAATTGGCAAAAATGATCACTGGCTCTCAAAAGAAAATAATTGATTTAGGATCGTCTTTTAGGTTTGACGATTATGAAATCTATAAGCAATGGTATTTCCCAAAAGAAGAAGTTACATTATATGAAAAATTCAACAGAATTTATGGATTACCTGAAATATATCGAGATAAGATACAATATGCGCAAATAGTTGGAAATCCGGGATGTTATCCAACAAGTGTTTTATTAGGATTAATGCCGGTAATGAAGAACAAACTTATAAAAGATAATACAATAATTATTGACTCAAAATCTGGTGTCTCTGGTTCAGGACATGAACCAAAATACGGAAACCTATTTTCAGAATGTAATGAGAATTTGAAACCTTATAATGTAGCAAAGCATAGGCACGTTCCAGAAATGGAGCAGGAATTATCAAAAATGCAAGAAGGTAGTGTCAATATAGTTTTTACGCCTCATCTTGTACCTATGACTAGAGGAATATTAAGTACTATTTATTGTAAATGTGATATAAATATAACAATTGAAGAATTATACATTATATATAAAAATTACTACAAAGAAGAGCAATTTATTAGAATTCTTAAACCTGGATTATATCCTTCAACCAAAGATGTTTACGGTTCGAATTTTTGCGAGATAGGTTTTGAATTTGATAAAAAAACTAATACTTTAATAATAATGTCTGCTATAGATAATTTGGTTAAGGGAGCTAGTGGCCAAGCTGTACAAAATATGAATATTTTATTAGGTATTCCAGAAAATACTGCTTTGGAGATTGTTCCTGTTTATCCTTAATATTACAAAAGTGTTTACCTTCTACTTGATAATTTTAGCGCTTTAATATATAATAGAAAAAATTTTATGTTGTTCATTTTTTACAAAAAGGAGGGTGGGTACACTCTAGATGATTGAAAAAGGTGTACCGTTAATTATGAAAAACGTTTTTATAGTTGATACCACTTTAAGAGATGGAGAACAAACTGCCGGGGTAGTTTTTGCTAATGAAGAGAAAGTTCAGATTGCAAAAATGTTAGCTGAACTAGGCGTTTACCAAATTGAAGCTGGAATACCAACAATGGGTGGAGATGAAAAAGAAGCTATAAAAAAGATATGCAGTCTGGACCTTGGAGTAAGCGTTATGGGATGGAATAGAGCAGTTATAAGTGATATCGATGAATCGCTTGACTGTGGTGTTGATGCGGTTGCTATTTCTATATCTACTTCAGATATTCATATTAAACATAAATTAAAGAAAGATAGAGAATGGGTTTTACAAAGCATGGTTAAGGCAACACAATATGCTAAAAAATCCAAATTGTATGTATCGGTTAATGCAGAAGATGCTTCAAGAAGTGATATGAAATTTCTACTAAAATTTGCTAAAGAAGCAAAGGAAGCAGGTGCAGATAGGTTAAGATATTGTGATACGGTAGGGATGGAAGATCCTTTTTCTATTTATGAACGAATAAAAATAATTATAGAAGAAGTTGGAATAGATGTTGAAACACATACACACGATGATTTTGGTATGGCTACAGCAAATACATTAGCGGGTATTAAAGCTGGTGCAAAATATGCAGGAGTGACGGTTAATGGTTTAGGTGAAAGGGCAGGTAATGCGGCATTAGAAGAAGTTATTATGGCATTAAAGTATATATATAAATTAGATTTGGGCATAAAAACAGAGATGCTAAGAGAAATTTGTGAGTATGTTTCTTCTGCTTCTGGAAGGCCGCTTCCGTTATCAAAAGCCATCGTAGGTCACAATGTGTTTACTCATGAATCTGGAATACACACTGATGGAGTCTTAAAAGATTCTAATACATATGAATCTTTTAGTCCTGAAGAAGTTGGCCTACAAAGACAAATTTTAATTGGAAAACATTCCGGAAAACATGCAATCATAGCCAAGTTTAAAGAGTATGGAATTGAGCTAACAGCTGAAGAAAGTGAAAAAATGTTAGAGAAAGTTAGAGCTCTTTCCGTACAATTAAAAAGATCTTTGTTTGATAAAGAACTAATGTATTTATATAAAGAAATGAAGGAGGAAAAAGGGAATAATGCCAAAAGCTAAAACAATTTCTGAGAAAATTTTTAGTGATCACTTGAAAAGAGACGTAGAAGCAGGAGAGTTAGTAATAGTTGACGTTGATTTTATGATGGGACAAGATGGTACTTCCCCATTGGCAATCAAGACTTTTGAGGAAGTAGGAGCTAACTCTGTTTTTGATTCAAAAAGAATTGCAATGGTTATTGATCACAACTCACCTAGTCCTTCAGAAAAAGTATCCGCATTGCATAAGTTAATGAGAAACTTTAGAAATCAAAATAACATATTTTTTTATGATATAGGAGACGGTATTTGTCATCAACTTGTGCCAGAACAAGGTCATGCTCTTCCAGGTCAAATTGTAATTGGTGCAGATTCACATACTTGTACATATGGGGCAATTAACTGTTTTTCTACTGGTGTAGGTTCAACTGATTTGGCGATAGCTATGGCAAGTGGTAAACTATGGTTTAAAGTCCCAGAGACTATCAAAATATTTATAAATGGTGATTTACCTTTTGGTGTTTACTCAAAAGATATTATTTTGTATATTATTAAGGAATTGACTGCTAATGGTGCAACATATAAAGCAATTGAGTTTGAAGGAAATGTCATAGATGAGTTGTCAGTTGACGCAAGATTTACTCTATCTAATATGGCTGTAGAAATGGGAGCAAAAGTTGGATTAATGAAAGCTGACGATAAAGTTTTAGAATGGCTAAAAAACCGTACATATAAGGAGTTTAAAACATACCAATCAGATGATGGAGCCAAATATGAAAAAATTTATAATTTTGATGTTAGTTATTTGGAGCCTCAAGTCGCTAAACCACATACTGTTGACAATGTAAGTTCTATTAGCGAGGTAGAAGGTATTCCAATTCAGCAAGGCTTACTAGGAACTTGTACAAACGGTAGACTTGAAGACTTGAGAATAGCTGCGAAAATACTAAAAGGTAAGAAGATTGGTTCGCAAGTTCGACTAATAGTAGCTCCGGCATCTAGAAAAATACTTCTTGAAGCAATAGACGAAGGTGTCATTCAAACTTTGATCAAAGCAGGTGCGACTATTGTTGCTCCAGGATGTGGACCTTGTGTTGGAACACATAATGGTGTCCCGTCAGATGGAGAAAATGTTATTTCAACAGCTAATAGAAATTTTAAAGGACGAATGGGGAATAATAAAGCTTTCATTTACCTTGCTTCACCCGCAACAGTTGCGGCATCTTGTATTGAGGGAAAAATTACAGATCCTAGAAAATACTTATGACTAAAATAACTAAATAGATTCAAAGGAGGTTTAGCTGTTATGCAGTTGACAGGGCATGCACATAAGTTTGGAGACAATGTAAATACTGATTATATAATATCTGGAAAATATAAATTTGCCACAATAGATATGAATGAATTGGCAGTTCATTTAATGGAGGATTTAAGGCCTAATTTTTATTATGAAATTAAAAAAGGAGATTTTATTGTAGCAGGAGAAAACTTTGGATGTGGTTCCTCTAGAGAACAAGCTCCTCTAGTGATAAAGCAAGCAGGAATTGGTGCGGTTTTAGCTAAATCATTTGCTCGTATTTTTTTTAGAAATGCTATAAATATAGGTTTACCTGTTATAGAAGTTTCAACCGATAATATCGAAGAAGGTGATTACATAAAAGTGGATTTACAAAAAGGAATTGTAGAAAACATTACAAAAAATAAGATTTTAGAGATACACCCTCTTTCTAATGAGATGTTAGAAATTTTAAATTCAGGTGGACTTGTGAACTTCTATAAAAAATATGGTTCTTTAGAATTCAGAAAGATTGATTAAAAAATTTTTAATTAAAATAAGTAGGTGATTTAATGCATAAGGTAACGTTGATACCTGGTGATGGAATTGGTCCAGAAATAACGCAAGTTGTTATAGAAGTTTTTGATAAACTAAAAGCACCAATATCTTGGGAAATGGTTGACGCAGGTGCTAAAGCTATAAAGAAATATGGGACACCTTTGCCAGAGGTTGTTTTAGAATCTATAAAGAGAAACAAAGTTGCTTTAAAAGGTCCTATTACAACACCGGTAGGAGAAGGATTTCGAAGTGTAAACGTTACTCTAAGAGAAAAATTAAATTTGTACGCCAACCTTAGACCAGTTAAAAGTTTACCTGGAATCAATAATAAATTTGAAAAAATTGATTTAGTGATAATTAGAGAAAATACAGAATGTCTTTATAAAGGAATTGAATATTCAATTGATGAGTCTACTTCTTGCGCTGTAAGAGTTATTACTAGGGCTGCGAGCGAAAAAATAGCAAAATATGCTTTTGATTATGCTCGGAGGCACGATAGAAAAAAAGTAACAGCTGTCCATAAAGCAAACATTCAAAAATTAACTGACGGATTATTTTTACAATCTATCCGAAATATTTCGAATAACTACCCAGAAGTAGAATATGAAGAAAAAATAGTTGATAATATGAGTATGCAACTTGTTTTAAATCCAGAAAAGTATGATGTGATAGTTTGTCCAAATTTATATGGAGACATTTTATCTGATCTTGCCGCTGGACTTATAGGAGGCTTGGGATTAGCCCCTGGGGCAAATATTGGGGATGAGATAGCAGTATTCGAAGCAGTTCATGGTTCAGCTCCAGATATTGCGGGTAAAGGAATTGCTAATCCTATTGCCTTATTACGTTCATCCGTTATGCTTTTGGAATATTTGGAAGAGTATCAACTTGCAAAAAAGTTGGAATTTGCAATTGAAAAAGCTGTAGAAGATAAAAATATTCTCACACCAGATCTAAAAGGAAAAGGTACTACTGAGTCATTAAAAAATAAAATTATCAGTATGTTAGATCTATGAAAAATGGTTGGTGATCTATTTGAATGAAAATATCTCTGAAATTGTAATAAAAGTTGGAAGTAGTTCTTTAAGCAATGAAAATGGAATAGATGAAGACAAAATCAGAAACATAGTCGAACAAGTTAGTACGTTAAAAAAAGTTGGTAAAGATATCGTTATTGTTTCTTCCGGGGCAATTGCTGCTGGTATGGCAGAATTAGGCTATAAAAAGAAACCAAGTTTACTAATTGAAAAACAGGCATGCGCTGCTATAGGTCAAGGCCTTTTGATATCTACCTATAATAAGCATTTTAATGAAAATAATTTAAAATGTGCTCAAATATTAATAACAGGAGAAGACTTTGCTAATAGGAGACGATATCTTAATGCTTATAACACTATTAATCAGCTTTTAAAGTTTAATATAATTCCAATCATAAATGAAAACGACACTACAGCTACTTTAGAAATTAAATTTGGCGATAATGATGTTTTATCTGCTCAAGTAGCAAGTTTAATTGAAGCTGATTTGCTTATTATACTTTCTGATGTATCAGGTTTATTAAAGAATTTAAACGATCCTAATTCAATAATTAGAGTTGTGGAGGAAGTCAATTTAGAAATTGAAAACTTGGCAAATGGAAAAGCTGGAAAGTTAGGGACTGGTGGGATGAATTCAAAGATAAAAGCTGCTAAAATCTCGTTGAGTGCGGGGATCCCCATGGTTATTGCCCCAAGCTATGAGAAAGATGTAATTATTCGAGTTATAGATAGTATAGAATCTAACATGTTTAATATTGGAACAACGTTTATTCCAAAAGGAAAAAAATTAAGTAAGAGGAAAAGATGGATAAACTTCAGTTTAAAACCAAAAGGTGAAGTAATAGTAGATGAAGGTGCACAAAAGGCTCTTTTAAGTGGTAAAAGTCTTCTTGCTGTTGGAATTAATGAAGTAAAAGGTGTTTTTATTGCTGGAGATTTGGTTAGAATTCTTAATGAAAAAAGAGAAAATATTGGCAAAGGTTTAGTTAATTACTCATCTGAAGAAATAAAATTGATAATTGGTAAAAAAACAGAAGAAATACATTTATTTAACGAAAAATTTGGACCTGAAGAGATAATTCATAGAGATAATATGGTAATAGAAAAAGAATTTTAAATTGTTAGAATATTCAATGAAGAAAAACTACAGGTTTTAAAAATCAAAAGAAGAATTATTTCTTTAGCGAAGTTTCTATGCTTATTCAGTATTTTAATTATATTTACATATAAACTTATTGTTAGGAAAGAAAAGCGGGTAATTATTATTACCCGCTTTTAACATTTTCTTGAACTCTTTGAAATTCAAGGTGAAATTAATTTATAAATATGGAGGCAACGGAGGGATTTGAACCCTCGAATAGCGATTTTGCAGACCGCCGCCTTAGGCCCCTTGGCTACGTTGCCATTGTTATATATATATAATACTGGCGGGGACGACGGGACTCGAACCCGCGGCCACCGGTGTGACAGACCGGCATGATAACCAGCTTCACCACGTCCCCACTTTACTGACATGTATATTCTACCAAAAAAAAAGGTTTTTGTCTACTCCTGAGTAGAGTCTTTCATATTTTGTTCATTAGTTTCTTCTGATATCTGATTTTCCTGATCTTGATTAATTAGTTCGTCGGCTTCTTTATCTTCATTAGATTTTTCGGTGTCTTCAATTTCTTCAATCTTAACCATTTCCTTAATAAACTTAGCAACTTTGATTCGTAATTCATTCCATGCTAGTTCTTCTAAAATTTGATGATTAGAATTAACAATTTCTAATGCTCTTGCATACGAAAGTCCATACATACTACCAAAATTTTTGATTGCTTGATTAAGTTCTTCCTCAGTGACCGTAATGTTATTCTCATTAGCAATATTTTCTATAACAATTATTTCTTTTATCCATTTTAATGCGCTATTCTTTATATCTTCGATGAGTTTGTTTTCGTCATTATTAAATTTCTCTAATTGACTTTCATAATTTCCTTTAGTTTTTAGGTCATTGATGGATGATTCAACGTAATAATTTAATGTTTCTGGCGATATCTCTATTTCAACATAATTGGGTATTTCTGATAAAATATAGTTGATGATAAATTGTTCTTGCCAATCTTTAACAGCCTCTTCCCCTTCTTTTCTAATCTTTTCTTTTAAATCAGAAAGTGTTTCCACCTCAATATTAAGTTCTTTTACAAAATTGTCGTTTAGTTCTGGCATTTTTCTCGAATAAATTTGGACAACTTTAGCTTTTGTAATTAATGTTTCTTTATTTTCTTCATTCTCGGTTTCATTTTGAGGAATTTCTACTTCAAATTCATCACCATTAGATTTGCCAATAAGAGCTTTAATTAATGGCCTAGGATCTTGCTCTCTTACAACAACTTCAAGTTCATTTTTTTCTTCAATTATATTGCCTTGGCTATCTATAACATAATATTCTAATCTAACAAAATCACCATATTCAATTGGTCCATTTTTTGGTTCTAAGATAACATTGCTTTCCAAAAGTTCATTTAATCTTTGATTTATGTATTCTTCTACGATACCTTTTGAGTCTGGTACTTTAACAACCATATCCTCAAAGTTTGTTGAAATTATATTTGGGTATGTATGTAAAATTATTTCAAACTCAATGATGTCATTATCTATTGAACTCGATTCTATGATAATTGGAAATAAAATCTTTTCTTCTTCAGATATTTTATGTTCCAATTCATGTTCTGCCTCTTCTAAAAGCATTTCTTGAAATTCATTACCTAAACGTAATTTGACGATATCTTTTGGAACTTTACCTTTTCTAAATCCTTCAAAAGTATAATTGCTATTAATATACTTTGCAATACGATTTTCTAATTTATCAATTTCTTCTTTATCAAACTTCACTAAATATTTCTTAACGTTTTTATCTTGGTATATTAGGCTTTTTTCCATGTTTAATTTCCTCCTTCTAGGATTAAAAATTATTTCTAATTAATTTAATTCAATTTTTATAAAATCAACCTTCAAGTATTATACAATTTAAGTAAATGAATTTGGTTAATTTTAGGTCAAATTTTATTTTTCATCTGTAAAATGTTAAATTATTTCTTTTTTATTATTTAGAAAAGCAAACTTGAAATATTTAACAAAAAGATTCTTTATTTATTAGTAATTATGTTAAAATATTTTCTGAAAAGAATAGTAAACCAAAAATTGTTTTCTAGCAATTAAAAAGATATTTATGAGGTGAATATTTTGCCAATAGAATATTTATTGAATAGTTTAACTATTCTATGTGGGGAAAAAAAAGAAATATATAATTTTATAGCAGAAAAATTATTTTTAGAAGATAAATTATGGATTGTAACTTTAAATGCTTTAATGTACATGGAATATATAAAAGGAAATGAGTATTCTGTAGCCTTAAAAGAGGCATCCTTTTCTATTCCAGATGGGGTAGGGATAGTCAAATTATTAAAGAAAAAAGGTATTGAAACGGAAAGATGCCCAGGTTATGATACGATGGAATTTTTGTTGCGTTTATCTACAAAACAAAATTATAAGGTATATCTTTTAGGATCAACAGAAGAAGCTGTAAAGAAAGCCTCTGAAAATATTGTAAATAAATTCGGAACAGCAATAGTAGGTTATCATCATGGATATTTTGATTGGAACATGGAATCAGAAATTGTGGAAGATATTAATAATAAAAAAGCAGATCTTGTTTTTGTAGGAATGGGTATTCCAAAGCAAGAAATTTTTATAAAGAGAAATATAGAATCTATTAATGCAAAGTTACTAATGGGCGTGGGGGGTAGTTTTGATGTTCTTGCTGGAGAAGTAAAGAGAGCTCCTCAATTCTATCAAAAGCTAGGATTAGAATGGTTATATAGAATGATAAAAGAACCACGAAGAATAAAAAAGATTCCAGATTTAGTTAAATTTTATCTGAGAATGTTCCAAAATAAAGATTAAATTTCTTATAACTTTTTAGAAGCTCAATTGATTTTTTTGAAAATAGATTCAATATATAAATAATTTTGTAAAAAAGAAAATACTAGCAGATTTGATATAATCAATGGTATAATTATTCAGTAGCAAAAATAATTCATTTTGTTGAAGGTTGCTATTTATAATTTTTATATTATATTATTATATGCAACTACTTCAGCTGTAATCGATTAAAAAATGAAGGAGGATTTTTTCATGGCAAAAGACACACCCAAATGGTTAAAAAATTGTGTGATTTATGAAGTGTTTACAAGAAATTTTGCAAATGCTGGAACTTTTAATGATGTATATAATGATCTAGAAAGGATAAAAGCCTTAGGAGTTGATATTGTTTGGTTAATGCCTTTTTATCCGGTGGGTAAAGTTGGAAGAAAGGGCACACATGGAAGTCCTTATTCTATTAAAAATTATGAAGAGATATCTTTAGAATATGGAAATAAAGATTTTTTCAAAAAACTAATAGATAAAGCTCATTCTATTGATCTGAAAATAATGATAGATATTGTATTTAATCATACTTCCATGGATTCATATTTGATTGAAAAACATCCAGAATGGTTTTTAAAGGATGAAAAAGGAAATTTTACGAGGAAAGTTAGTGAGTGGAATGATGTATATGATTTAGATTTTAACAACAAGGAATTATGGGAATATTTAATAAGTGTTCTTGAAATGTGGGTAGAACTTGGAGTTGATGGTTTTCGATGCGATGTAGCTTCATTAATACCCTTGGATTTCTGGAGAAGAGCTAAAGAATATATATCTCAAAAAAAAGAATTAATATGGCTTGCTGAAAGTTTAGATCTTAATTTTTTGAATAGTTTAAGAAATAGGGGATTTGAAGTATCTTGTGATGCTGAGTTATATGATGTTTTTGATTTAACCTATGATTATGATGGTTATGAGTATCTACACTCTTTTTTTAGAGGAGAAAAAGGGTTAGATTATTTTTTAAATCAAATTTATTTACAAAAAACCATGTTACCGAATAACTCAGTTAAGATGAGATTTTTAGAAAATCATGACAATCCAAGAATTTCTTTTCTATTAAATGGAAAAAATAAAATAAAGAATTGGACAATGTTTTATTCATTGCTTCCTGGAGCTACGCTTGTATATGCTGGGCAGGAATTAATGTTAGATAAACTTCCAAGCCTTTTTGATAAAGATCCTATCAAATGGAATAAAGGAGATTATGAATTCCTTAATTATTTTAAAAAGGTTATTAAGCTTTCAAAAGAAATTAAATCACAGTGTGATTTATTTTCAGCGCGAGAGTTAGCAAAAGGGATAATTGAACTAAAATGGAAGGGCGAAAGTAGCGAATATTTAGCAATTTTGAATTTGGAAGACAGATTTGGTGAAATTCCAGTTGATTTTACGTTATATGCTTCTGATCTATTGACTAATGAAATAGTAAAGATTGAAAAAATATTCAAAATTAGAAAGTTACCCCTTATCTTTAAATTAAAATAATTTTAATATTCCTAAGAATAGTCCTAAGAGTTGAAAGTAGGACTTTAACAATGAAGATTTTCTAAAAATGGAATTTCGAATTTATAATGGATCCAGGGCGTAGTCCTTCCCCTTTTTTCTCGGTACAAGTATTAAAAGATTAAAGAAATTAAGAATTGGTAAGGATTAGAAGTTGATAGATATTTTGTAAATAAATGAATGCAAAACATATATATAATACCGATTTAGAATTTGTAAAGACAGTAAAATGAAAGTATAAGGAGGATGTAAGAATTGAGTGTCTTAGATAAATTTATGAAAGGACTTACTAAAACAAGAAAAACTCTATTTCATAACATCAAGACTATTTTTTCTGGAAGAACTTTAGATGAAGATACATTAGAAGAACTTGAAGAAATTCTCATAATGTCTGATATGGGTGTTGATGTGGTAGAAAAAATTTTAGAAGAATTAAAAGATAAATATCACAATAAAATAACAGATCAAGAAGATCCTTTACTTATATTAAGAGATATAATGGTCAGCCATTTGAGTACTAGTCCACTAATTTTAGACACCTCAAACGCTCCCTTGGTAGTTTTATTAGTTGGGGTTAATGGAAGTGGAAAAACCACAACTGCTGCTAAATTAGCTAAAATATATATGAATTATGGTAAAGACGTAGTATTAGCAGCTGCAGATACGTTTCGCGCTGCTGCAATAGAACAACTGAAAGAATGGGGAAATAGATTAAATGCAACCGTTATTGCTCATCAAAAAGGTTCAGACCCTGCTGCAGTAGTTTTTGATGCAATTAGCCATGCTAAAGCAAAGAGCAAAGACGTCATTATCATTGATACTGCCGGGAGGCTTCATACTAAAAGCAATTTAATGGACGAATTAAAAAAGATAAAAAGAGTTGTTCAAAGAGAAATAGAGGGCGCACCGCAAGAAATATTATTGGTACTTGACGGTACCACTGGGCAAAATGGGATTATTCAAGCAAAGGCTTTTAAAGAAGCAATAGATATTACTGGAGTTGCAATAACAAAACTTGATGGCACAGCTAAAGGAGGTATAGCATTTGCAATTAATCATGAACTTAATATACCTATAAAATTAGTTGGATTAGGAGAAAAAGAAGACGATTTACAAATTTTTGATCCTGTTAAATATTGCAATGCTTTGCTAGGAATAGAGGAATAGATTATGGATGATTTTATAAAAGATTTTGTTCAATGTCCAATTTGTGGTAATGAATTTACTTATGATAAAGTTTCGTCAACGTCTATAAAAGTAAGCTCTTATGACCTTGATTTAAAACCTGAATATAGAGAGATAAATGTTTCGCTGTATAGTTTAATTACCTGTCCAAACTGTTTATTTACCTTTCAAGAAAAAGATAAGCAGAATATTGTAGATTATGTAAATAAAAATGATAATTTTATAAAAATAACTCAATTTCTTGAATATATTAAAACGATTTATAACTCTGAAGTTGATAATTCATTTGAAAAATCCGATGAATTTTATAGAGACCAACTTTTTATTGCTACAGAGATATATTCTATTTTAGGCCAAACGCTTGAAGTAATAAAAATTATGATAAAATTAAGCTGGTATTATCGCGAAAAAAATGATGAAGAAAAAGAATTGGGGATTTTATATTATTGTGAAAAATTATTAGAGAAAGAATATCAAAATTTCTCTAAAGAAGATGATTTTATTTTTGCTTTATTTTATTTAGGATATATTAATTATCGTTTTAATCGTAAAAAAGAGGCTGCTCGATATTTAGACTACTTATTAAAAGATTATAAAAATTCCTCAAATCCTTATTTAAAGGCAGCAAAAAATCTGAGGGGTGAGCTAAGGTGAAGAGTTTCCAGAAAATGATTCTATTGACTTTGAGTGTAGTAATTGTTTTACTCTTATCAGGATGTTCTTTTTTTCAACCACAACAAGCTACTTCCACTTTGCCTAACAGTGAATTGGAGGCTATTAAAAATCAATTATATGCAATAGAATATCGATTAACCCAAATGGAAAGTCAAGTTAACAGTTTATCCGACAAAATTTATCAAAATTCAATGAACTATAGTTATGATTATGATATGGTAAAAAGTGTAAAAGATCAATATAATTATATAGAAAAAAGAATAGTTACGCTAGAAGATTATTTGTATGAGGGAAGAAGTTATGAAGATATCGATAAATTATTAGATTTAGATCTTAGGGTACAAAAACTTGAAAGTGCTTCTAATTTGAATTTAATGAATTCAAATAATACTAATGAAACTTCTGGGTTAGAAGCGAGAATAATTAATCTAGAAAATCAAATTGCTGAATTAGAAAATCTTTTGGTTAATATTCCAAAAATGGACCAAAAGCTAATTTTTGATAATATTAATGAATTAAATGAAAAAGTTAATTATTTGGAGAAAAGTTTTCAAGATTCCGAGTTTTATTTTCTTCAAAACGGAAACATAAAAGAATTGATAGAAAAGCAAATTACAGAAGCCGATCTTGAAGGTTATGTTGAAAGTATTGTTGATTATAAAACAGAGGAAGCAGTTTCTAAATTATATTATCAAAATCAATCGGAAAATATATTAAAAATTAAATCTTTAGAAGATATCGTTGTAAATTTGGAAAACCAAATTAAAAACCTAAATAATGAGTTACAAAAAACGATTATTCAACCTCCAAATTCGTTAAGTGAAATTTATTTAGGTCAAATACAGGATATTAATTCTAAAATAAATGAGTTATATTATACTCTTGGAGAAAAGGAAGTAACTCAATTGCTAGGCTCATCTAACGAAATTAAATATGTAGTAAAATCAGGAGATACACTAATAAGTATTTCTAATGCCTTTAGCTTAGGAAATAAAGGTGTCCAAATTATTATGCAAGCAAATAATTTGCAATCAACTAATATAAGAGTTGGACAAGAGCTTAAAATACCTGTTGGTAATATTGAAGAACTAATAAATTGGCCGTTTGAAAAGACCCGTCCTTCGAATTATGATAGAATAGTGATTAGATTTGGTGAAAGAAACGTTAATGGGGTATCAAGTGGTATAGGTGTTCTGGCTCAAGATGAACAAATTTATTCTATACTACCTGGAAGAGTAATTGAGCTTGGAAAACTAGCTAACAATAATTATTATTTAAAAATCGATCATGGAAATGGTATTATCACCGTCACGAGTAATATTAGAACTTTATATGTCTCACAAAATTCTTGGGTTGAAAACTCAAAAGCACTGGGAACAGCTAAAAATGGTGAAATAGTTAATATTGAGTTATGGAAAAATGGTGAACCAAAAGATCCTTTAAGATTATTTTATAAGAAAATAGGAGATTTCAAAGCCACATATTATACTGAATGGGATGATAAAATAGTGTATTCTCCAACTTTCAGATTAACAAGATCTGGTGATAAACCAATTTCTTATCAAACAATTGCTGCAGATCCTAAGGTGTTGCCTTTAGGAACTGTTGTATATATTCCGGAATTATCCTCTTTGCCAAACAATGGATATTTTATTGTTCAAGATACTGGTTCACAAATAGTTGGTAACAAAATAGATATTTATGTTAATGATGTTCGATTAGCAAATAAAACAGAAGAAAAATTAACAGTGTATGTTGTTAATTCACAATCATAATCAAGGTTAAGAATTTAGATGTTTAAAAATGAGGTGAGTTTAAAATGGCTCTTACAGTTAAAAGTAGCTATGCATTAAGAGCTTTATTTGAATTGGCAGTGCTAACTAAAGATGAAGGAAAAGAACGTGTAACTATTTCTGAATTGTCTGAAAGACAAAATATTCCCAAAGATTTTCTTGAAAAAATATTTAGTGAGTTAAGAGAAGCGGGCATATTAAAATCAATAAGAGGAAAATATGGAGGTTATGTTTTAGCTAAAGACCCAAAAAATCTCAAATTGAGTGAAATAGTGAAGGTACTTGACAATCCATTACAATCTTATGATTGCATTACAGGTGAATGTAAATTAGAAATAAACTGTGCAGTAGAGTTTGTGTGGAAAAGAGTACATAATGCGATGATTTTGGAATTGGATAAATTGACATTACAGGATATTATAGATTATGGCACTGCTGTAGCAAATTTAGAAAGAGCAAAAACTTTAGACAAGGAGAGTAAAGTAGAGATTGACAGCTGATATAAAAAAGGTAGTTATTCTAATGAGTGGCGGAGTTGATAGTTCAATAGCTGCTTATTTATTAAAATCCCAAAATTATAAAGTGTATGGTCTTCATTTTAAAACTGTAAATGACATTTTGTTTTCCTTATATCCTGAAAAACAAAAAGTATGTTGTAGTCCTTCAGATACAACAGATGCAATCAAAGTTGCCGAAAAATTAAAATTAGATGATTTTCAAATAGTTGATATAAAGGATGAGTTTAAAGAAAAAATAATCGATTACTTTATAGAGACATATAAATTTGGTAAAACTCCTAATCCTTGTATTTTATGTAATAGATATTTTAAATTTGGAAAAGCTATAGATATATGCAAGAAAATAGGTGCAAATTACATATCTAGTGGACATTATATAATTAGAGAATATTCAAGAAAATATAGTTCTGAAGTATTAAAGAAAGGTGTAGATAATTATAAAGATCAATCGTATTTTCTATCGTATATAAAGAAAGATGTAGTTCCTTATCTACTTTTCCCCTTAGGGAAAATGTATAAGTCTGAAATCAGACAAATGGCTCAAAAATTAGATCTAAGTGTAGCTAACAAAAAGGATAGTCAAGAACTTTGTTTTATTCCAGATAATGATTACAGAAGATTTTTAAGAGAAAATGGGATTAATGTTCAGGAAGGAAAGGTTTTAGATTTAGAGGGCAATGAAATAGGCATTCATGATGGATATTTAAATTATACGATAGGGCAACGATCCGGTATAAGATATTATAAATCTCCACCGATTAAGCTTCATGTATACAAAATTATTCCAGAGAAAAATATTTTAGTAATGGCACCAACAGAAAAATTATATTCACATGAACTTATTGCTACTAAGGTTAATTTTTTAATCGATTTTAAAACTATTGATGGATTGTGTAGAGTACGAAAAAAAAGTGAAGAAAAACCTGCAACTGTTACAAAGATTGCAGATGATGTTATTAAAGTTAATTTTAAAGAACCAATTTTTGCAGTAACACCAGGTCAGTTTGCAACTATTTATGATGAAGACGGAGTGATATTAGCTTCTGGAATAATAACTGATTAATATAGATTGGGGATATAATAATGCCAAAACAAGATGCAGCTTATCCTGGAAGTTTTGATCCTATTACTAATGGACATGTCAATATTGTAGAGAGAGTTGGAGATAGATTTGATAAAATTTATGTTATTGTTATGAACAACCCTCAGAAAAAATATCTTTTTTCCCTTTCAGAGCGTGTAGAAATGGTGAAGAGAGATTTTGAGCATATGCAAAATGTTGTTGTAGATGTATATGATGGTTTATTAGTTGATTACTTAAAAAACCACAGAATTTATAACTTAATAAGAGGTCTCAGAGCAGTAAGCGATTTTGAATATGAATTACAGATGGCACATGCAAACAAATCTTTATTACCTCAGTTAGAAGTATTTTTTTTAATGGCTGATACTAAATATTCTTTTATATCGTCTTCGATGATTAAAGAAATTGCCCAATATGGTGGTGATGTTAGTAAATGGGTATCCAAGTTCGTAGAAGATAGATTAAAAGAAAAATTACTAAAATAACAATATACTGAGTCAGTTTTTTATTGCAAATTAATATTTGTTGTGTTAGAATAAATAAGTAAAAATTTATGTTATAAATATATAAATGAATGCTCTATAAAAGATATTTATTAACATTTAAGCATGAAAGTAAACTTAATTAGTGAAAGAAAAAGCAAACAAGCAGAATCAGAGTTATATATTAGATATATTTTAAAGAATTTATAATGGGTTCAGGTTGTAATCCTTCTCCTTCTCTTGCTACAAGTACCTAAAAGGTTAATGAAATTACGATTTAGTGAGTATTAGAATTAAGGAGATAGTTTGTATAAATGATTAAATCTGAAACATACATATAATGAGGATTTTAGAATTTTTGAAGACAGTAAAAATAAATATAAATAGGAGGTTGAGTTAATGGAAGTATCTATTGAAAAAATTAAAATATTAAGAAGTACTACTGGAGCAGGAATGCTAGATTGTAAAAGTGCCTTAGAAGAGGCTGATGGAGATGTTGATAAGGCAGTAGAGATATTAAGAAAAAGAGGTGCAATAAAAGCTGCAAAAAAAGCAGATAGGGCCACTAAAGAAGGTATAGTATATTCTTATATCCACCATAATGAAAAGATAGGTGTATTGCTCCTTTTGGGATGTGAAACAGATTTTGTTGCGAGAACAGATGAGTTTCATGAATTAGCTAAGAAAATTTGTTTCCAAATCGCTTCAATGAACCCTCAATGGATTTCAAGAGAAGAAGTACCAGAAGAAGTGATAAATAAAGAAAAAGAAATATATGCTGAGGAACTTAAAGATTCAAATAAACCAGAAAATGTTAGAGAAAAAATAATTGAAAATAAATTAGAGAAATTTTTTCAAGAACAATGTTTATTAGAACAAGAATATGTTTTTGGAGAAGGGGAAAAAATCAAAGATTTAATTACTGAATTAGTTGCAAAAGTTGGAGAAAATATTACTATAGCAAAATTTGCTAGATTTGCTGTGGGTGAATAAGATCAAAATCAAAAAGAGCGGAATTTCCACTCTTTTTGATTTTTTAATACACACCTTTTTGTGTATAAACTATTGTTGAAAGGAGCTTGTCTAATCTATGTATAAAAAAATATTGTTAAAATTGAGTGGAGAAGCTCTATCCGGTGAAGGAAAAAAAGGATTTGACACAAATTTTTCTAATTATTTAGTTAGTGAATTAAAAAAGGTTTACGATTTAAATGTCAAAATAGGTATTGTCATAGGTGCAGGTAATGTTTTTAGAGGTAAAGAACTTGAACTTGAAGGATTTAAAACAAAGATGGCTGATCAGTTAGGCATGCTGGGTACCGTTATGAATTCTATTTATTTAAAACATTTTCTGGATAAAAATGGTTTTAAAAGTATTGTTTTTTCAAACACTGTTAATTTACCTTCTGTTATGCCATTTAAATATGATTTGGTTGATTTCTATTTTGAACAAGAATATATTGTCATTTTTGCTGGAGGTACCTCGAACCCGCTTTTTACTACTGATACTGCTGCTGCTCTTAGAGCGGTTGAAATGGATGCAGAAATTTTAATTAAAGCTACGAAGGTAAATGGTATATATAACAAAGACCCTAAAGAATTTCCTGATTCATATAAAATTGATAAAATTTCTTTTAGTGATGCTATAAGTCAAGATATAAAAGTAATGGATACAGAGGCTTTTTCTATTTGTCAAAGAAATAAACTTCCTATAATAATTATCAATTTTTTTGATAAAGGAAGCTTATTAAAAGCGGTGAAAGGTGAAGAAATAGGTACTCTTGTTTATCCAGAAGATTAAATATTTATTGAATAAAATTATTTTTTATTTTTATTTTCAAACAGGAGGTGTTTTTATTGTTCGGTGGTTATTATAACGAAATATTCGCTGTTCAAGCTAGAGAAGTTTTGGATTCAAGAGGCAATCCAACGGTTGAAGCGATGGTTCTTTTGTCAAGTGGAACAAAAGCATCAGCCATTGTTCCGTCAGGTGCGTCTACAGGAAAATTTGAAGCTTTAGAATTAAGAGATGGAGATCCCAATTATTTTCTTGGAAAAGGAGTAACCAAAGCAGTAAAAAATGTTAATGAAATTATAGCTGAGGAAGTTGTTGGACTTAATGCTTTTGATCAAGTGAAAGTTGACAAAACAATGTTAGAATTGGATGGAACAGAAAATAAACAAAATCTAGGGGCAAATGCAATTTTAGCAGTTTCAATGGCTGTAGCTCGAGCGGCTGCGAAATCTTTAGGTATACCTCTCTATAAATATATAGGGGGTGTGAATGCTAAGGTACTGCCCGTTCCTATGATGAATATAATTAATGGTGGAGAGCATGCAGATAATAACTTAGATATTCAAGAGTTCATGATTATGCCTGCTGGTTTTTCTAATTTTAAAGATGCACTTAGAGCAGGAGCTGAAATATTTCAACATTTAAAAAAGTTATTGAAAAAAGAAGGTCATATTACATCCGTGGGTGATGAAGGTGGATTTGCACCTAATCTTAATTCAAACGAAGAAGCTATTGAATACATAATTAAAGCAATTCAACTTGCCGGATATAAGCCTGGGGAACAAGTGTTTATTGCTTTAGATGCTGCTGCTTCTGAGTTTTATAATGAAGAAACCAAAAAGTATTCTATAGATGGAAAAGAAATGAGTGGAAATGAACTTTCTGAATATTATATCAATTTAATCAATAAATATCCTATAAAATCTATAGAAGATCCATTTGACCAAGAAGATTGGGATACTTATTCTAACTTTACAGCAAAGGTAAGAAACAAAATACAAGTAGTCGGTGATGATTTATATGTAACTAATGTAAAAAGATTACAGAAGGGTATTGAAGTTAATGCAACAAATTCTATTCTAATTAAGTTAAATCAAATTGGAACTGTTACTGAAACTTTAGACGCTATCGAGTTAGCATATAAAAATGGAATGACCGCAGTTGTTTCTCATAGGTCAGGAGAATCAGAAGATACATTTATTGCAGATTTTTCAGTTGGAACTAACGCTGGTTTCATCAAAACTGGTTCTTTATCAAGAACTGATAGAATTGCGAAATATAACCGATTATTAAGGATTGAAGAAAATCTTGGAGAGGTTGGAGAATTTAGAGGTTTGAAGGCATTTTATTCTATAAAAAATAAATAATTTTCTCAGTAAAAAAGTCGGCATAAATTAGCCGACTTTTTTATAAATTTTATATGGTAGGTAAATTATTAAGCTAATACTTGAACGATAATTGTTATTTATCATATTAATAATAAATTATCATAAAACATTAATATTTTCAATATTAAATTTATTTTCTAATAAACTTTGTTTTAAATCAGGTATCTTAGATAAAAAGTATTCTTTGTTTTTCTCTAGTTCAAAAGTAATATAGATAGTATTATTTATTAAGTTGATATTACTTTCAACAACGCCAAATTTTTTAGTTAGTAAAACGATTGAGAATTTATATACATGTTCATTGTTTTTTTTATATGAATCTTGATTGTAGTCTTGATCAATATGTAAATATATAGGAAGGTTAAATATTATAGTAAAAATAACCGTATGTTGTTCTTGATTTACTAGATTTTTTATTTTAAGGTATGAGTCTATATTTTTATCAATTTTGATATTTTCAAAAGATATTTTTTCTTTATTAATGTTTATTTTTTTCTGTCTAATTATTCCTTCTTGAATATCTTGCGTTTCATCTTCTATAAATTTTTTAAAAGAATTATTTTCAGATGTATAATCTTGTTCATTAAAGAGAAAAAATTTAATGTAATTAGTAATTTTTTTTGCTATTTCAGTAGGTGAGGGAAAAGTAAAAGAATTTAAATATATTGAATTGATTAATTTTTCTAAAACTTTTTTTACAAATAGTCCACACGAATTTATATCATCCTTCTGAAATTTATCAAACATAAGATCATTACATTTTTTATCGAATTCAGATAAGAAATCATTCAGCCAATTTACAAGCCTTAATTTTTGCGTGTTGGTTATGTTTCTATCATATATTCTTATAATATTACAATTACTATTTTGAAGAAATTTTATATTTATGTTGATTTCATTTTTGAAAAATTCGCCAAGAAGCTTCATCTGAATATTTGTTTTTGCATTTTTTAAATTATCAGTGAAATTTAGTTTAACTTTAGAACCTTCATGAAGGGGAAGCCTTTCATCATATTTTAAAAATAGAAATGAATCATCATATTCTATTATAGCCATACCATTTTTTATATATATTATTTCTCCAACATTTGTTAGCATTTTATCTATAGAGGTTTCCTTAGATAAAAATGGCAATACCATATTTTGGTTTGATTTATCTATTACTAAATTGATAGTTGGCTGATTCATCCATTTTAAGCACAGGATACTCCATCCTTTATAGGGTGGAGATGAATGTGCTACTCACTCCTTTCAAATAAAAGTGTTTTGACTTTACTAATCAATGTCAATTTCTTATAACTGACATTTCTATGAATTATAGTACCTTCTAACTTACTTAAATCAAAATATCCACTATTCACGGTTTCATGGTAGCAACAATTGTTCTTACCCATAGAACTGTTTGTTCACTACCGGCAGAGCATGAGACTTGGTTGTACATCCTGAGGTTTCTATACATTCGTGGATAAGATAATACTCTAAGCATTTAGCCTAATCAACTAGTGCTTTTTAGAAGCTCCCACTTCAAAATTCGTCAGAGTTTAAGAGGTGGGTGGTGACATTACTCCTTAAATTCATCAAAAAGTTGTTGATCTAAAGACTTTTTAACTGATTTATATCTTTTAATTTTGGAAGTTACTATTTTTTCCGAAGTCAATAATTTTTCTTTCATCATTAAATATCTTACCTTATCAGGTGTAGTAAAGAACCAATTACCACTGTTTGATGAATATTCAGGAACATTTACCCTAAATTTAGTACCTATAACAGCACGAGATTCAATTTTTTCTATAGCGCCAATTTTCTTAAAGTATGTAATGGCGTTTTGTGTTCTTCCAATACTAATATTTAAATTTGAAGCTATTTCTCTAACACTAGTATGAGTGATTGTGTAATCATGACCCATACCGTAACTTATGTTGTATAAATACAAGTATACTTTTGCAAATGAAGAGGGTGTTAATTGCAAAATATACATTAAAACTTTTTCGGGTATTTGAAGAAAAGGTCTAACCGGTCTATACTCAAATACATTAATATTTTTATCTTTTTTTTGATTCATTTTTTTCATTCTCCCATTCTTCTTTGGTTATAATCTTTCCGTTATCTAATGTATAATTAAGTAAATTGTAATTTCGATCGAAAGAGGCATGCAAATGTATACGAGTAGGACATTTAGAACCAATATATTCTTTATCTACTATAAAACCATCATTGTCATAATCATTGATAATATCATATCCTTTTCTAAGATAGCTTTTAAAAGTTTCTCCACATTTATTGCATTTAAAATATACTATAAGTGCATTTTTTTCTTCATAGAAAATATTTCGTTGTTCTGAATTATTTTTTTGAACCTTTTTTTTGAAAAAATTAAACATAGAGAACCTCCTTTGTTCTTTGTTTTTGAAATTATTAATTTAATTATAACATACATTTTTAAAGAAATATATTCTCTAATATTTGAATAATACTTGAACGATAGTTTTTTTTATCATACTAAAAAACAAAAAAGATGATAAAATATAGAATAGTTATTGTATTAATTTCAAAATTAATCAATTCTATCTAATTTTAATCTAAAAGGAGGAATTACATGAGCGCTAATAAAGAAAAAAGCATCTTTGAAAGGCTGTTTAAATTAGAAGAAAACCAAACTAATGTTAAAACGGAAATTTTGGCAGGTATTACTACATTTATCACAATGTCTTATATTATTTTTGTTAATCCCGCTATACTGAGCGAAACAGGTATGCCATATAATGGAGTTTTTATTGCCACAATTGTTTCGTCTATTTTAGGAACGTTATCGATGGCTTTTCTAACAAACTACCCATTTGCTTTAGCTCCTGGCATGGGACTAAATGCTTTTTTTGCTTATTCTGTTGTTATTGGAATGGGAGTTAGCTGGAAAACGGCACTAGGTTTAGTCTTTATTGAGGGTATTATCTTTATTATATTAAGTTTAACTCCAATAAGAAAAACCTTGGTTAATTCAATTCCAATGTCTTTAAAAACGGCAATTAGTGCTGGTATTGGTTTATTTATAGCGTTTATTGGTTTACAAAATGCCAAAATTGTAGTTGCCGATCCTTCTACCTTAGTAACTATGGGACAATTATTTTCAGGTCCTTCTCTAATTGCGATTTTAGGATTGATTATCACTGCAATTTTATTTTCTCTTAAAATCAAAGGTGCTCTTTTGTTGGGTATTATCATATCAACAATTCTTGGTTTATTTAACGGTGTAACGCCTATTCCTGAAGGTATTATCGCCCTTCCTAAAATGTCTGACTGGTCTACTGTTTTATTTAAACTTGATTTACATTCTGCATTCAGCTTCGAAATGATTGGTGTAATGATTTCTTTTTTATTCGTAGACATTTTTGATACTGCAGGTACTTTAATTGGTGTTAGTCAACAGGCAGGTTATTTAAAAGAAGACGGAACGCTTCCAAAAGCAGACAAAGCTATGCTTGCAGATGCCATAGCAACTACTGGAGGAGCCCTTTTTGGAACTAGCACTGTTACAACTTATGTAGAATCTGCTTCAGGTGTTTCTGCTGGAGGAAGAACAGGTCTAACTGGAGTAGTTGTATCAATTTTATTTTTTCTATCTTTATTTTTCAGGCCTATTATTGCTACTGTTCCCTCTGCTGCTACTGCACCTGCTTTAATTATTGTAGGAGTAATGATGTTATCGAATATTCTAAAAATTCAATGGGATGATTTTACCGAAGTAATTCCAGCATTTATAGCAATGATTACTATGCCTTTAACTTATTCAGTATCAAATGGTATAGCACTTGGTTTTATAACCTATCCAATATTGAAACTATTTACTGGAAAAGGAAAAGAAGTTCATTGGATGGTTTATTTATTATGCGTCTTATTTATTCTATATTTTATATGGTTATAAATAAGTGATTTTTAATATTTTACATAATTATTTTGAGTAGGTGCATTATAATGGAAAATAAATCCACTAAATTCAAAGTTTCAAAAGGTAAGCCTATATTAGGCGCTACTATAAATCAAAAAGGAGTAAATTTTGGGGTCTATACTAGAAATGGTTCGTCTGTTATAATTGAATTATATGATCATTATTTCGAGGATAAACCTTCGTTTAGCTATATTTTGGATAAGAAAGTTAATCGCACGGGAGATATATGGCATGTTTTTATTGAAGGAATTGGACCGGGATTTACATATGGATGGAGAGTAGATGGACCATATGAACCTTATAAAGGATTTAGATTTAATCGCAACAAACTTTTATTGGATCCATATGCTAAAGTCTTATCAGGAGAATTTGATCCTTTAGATGTCTCGATTTATGGATACGAAAAAAATAATCCTCAACTAGACCTCAGTTTTTCTTTAATAGATTCTGCTAGTTCTAATTGCAAGACTGTAATTTGGGATACTAGTAACTATAATTGGGGAGATGATGAGCATCCCAGACATTCTTTAAACGATTTAATTATCTATGAAATGCACGTAAGATTATTTACCATAAATCCTAATTCTCAAGTTAATCATAGGGGAACCTTTTATGGAATAATAGATAAAATCAATTATTTGAAAGAACTCGGTGTAAATGCTATTGAATTAATGCCTATATTCGCTTTTAGCATGAAAGATAATAGTAATATAAATCCTATAACAGGTGAAAAACTTAAAAATGTCTGGGGTTATAATCCAATAAGCTTTTTTTCAGTGACTAGTAACTATCGGTATGGTTTGAAAATTGGAGAAGAAGTAATTCAATTTCAAGATCTAGTTAAGGAACTTCATAAAAATGGTATGGAGGTTATTTTAGATGTTGTATATAATCATACTGCAGAAGGAAATGAATTAGGCCCAACCCTCAACTTTAAAGGTTTAGAAAATGATGTCTATTATATGTTAAAAGATAACAAACGATATTATGAAAATTTTTCTGGTACTGGTAATACCATTAATTCTAGCCACTATGTTGTTAAAGAAATGATAATCGAAAGTTTAAGGTTCTGGGTCTCTGAAATGCATGTGGATGGTTTTAGATTTGATTTAGCTTCTATTTTAGGAAGAGATTCAAAAGGAAATTGGATAGGGGATCTTTCATTGTTAAAAGATATAGCTGACGATCCTTTGCTAGCAGGAACTAAATTAATCGCTGAAGGCTGGGATGCAGCAGGTGGCTATTATGTTGGCAATTTTCCAACAGGATGGGCTGAATGGAACGGAAAATATCGCGATACAGTAAGAAGATTTGTTAGGGGTGACCAAGGAACTGTTGCGGATCTTGCAACACGAATTGCTGGAAGTCCTGACCTTTTTGAAAAGAGAGGAAGAAAACCTTATCACAGTGTAAATCTGATAACCTCTCATGATGGTTTTACTATGTGGGATCTAGTATCCTATAACTCAAAACATAATGAGGCAAACGGAGAAAATAATCTTGATGGGGTTAACGAAAATTACAGTTATAATTATGGATTTGAGGGAGAAACTGAAGATCCTAACATTATACACTTAAGGAAAAAGCAAATCAAAAACTTTTTTACTATTTTAATGGTATCTCAAGGTATTCCTATGATTTTAATGGGTGATGAGTTTTGTAGAACTCAATATGGCAATAATAACGCCTATTGTCAAGATAATTACATTTCGTGGGTTGATTGGAAAAGAAAGGAAAAATTTCAAGATATTTTTGTTTTTGTAAAGAAACTTATTGAATTCAGGAAACATCATTGCGCATTGAGAAGAGATAGATTTTTCACTGGAAGAGACATCTCTGGAAATGGAATGGCGGATATTACTTGGCACGGTATCAATCCTTTCCAACCGGATTTTAGTTATTTTTCTCATAGTCTTGCCTTTATGATTAGTGGAGAAGATGTTATCACAGGTTGTGAGCAAGGAGATAATGATATTTATGTAGCTTTAAATAGTTGGATAAATGATTTAACTTTCAAGCTCCCTATATTGCCTAGTAATAAAAAATGGTATAGAGTTATAGATACTTCACAAGATTTTCCGAATGATTTTCTTGATAAACCTGACCCAGTTTTAGAAGATTCTTATTTGGTGCAATCAAAAAGTTCTATAGTTCTTATAGGTAAATAATTTTATTTAGATGTATTTTATTTAACATCATAATGATATTCTAAGGAGGAATATTGCAATTGAGAGACTATTTAGCAGTTTATAAAACTTGGTTATCAAGTCCATATATTGATGAAATTGCAAAGAGTGAACTGGAAGCTATAAAAAATAATATAGATGAGATTAAAGAGCGATTTTATAAAGATCTTGAATTTGGAACTGCAGGATTGAGAGGAAAGATAGGTATAGGCAGTAATATGATGAATGTGTACACTGTAGGCAGAACTACACAAGCCTTAGCAGATTATATAAAAGATTATGGTATAGAAAGATGCAAAATGGGCGTAGCTATTGCCTACGATGTGAGACATATGTCTAAGGAATTTGCTAAACTATCTGCTTTAATTTTAGCAGCAAATGGTATAAAAGCTTATTTATTTGAAGATATTAGACCCACACCTGTTTTATCATTTGCTGTAAGATTTCTAAAAACAACTGCAGGAATTGTAATTACTGCTAGTCATAATCCAAAAGAATATAATGGTTATAAAGTTTATTGGGATAAAGGTTCACAAATTCAAGATGATATTGCCAATGGAATAGTCAAAAAAATTGAACAGATAGGCTATGACTTTGAAAAAATTAAAAAAATAAGTGAAGATGAAGCCCTAAATAAAGGTTTACTTCAATATATTTCTAAAGAAGTAGATGAAGAATATATTAGACGAGTTAAAGGTCTAGCTTTGAGGGACAAAGAAATAGATAAAAGTATATGTTTAGTCTATACACCACTAAATGGAACAGGTAATTATTTTGTAAGACGCGTTCTTAAAGATAGAGGATTTAAAAATGTATTTGTTGTTAAAGAACAAGAACATCCTGATCCTGATTTTAAGAGTGTAGCCAATCCAAACCCTGAGTATGAAGTAGCCTTTGAATTAGCTAAAAGACTAGGTGCAGAAAAAAATGCAGAACTTCTACTGGCTACGGATCCTGATTGTGACAGAGTTTCGATGGAAGTTTTAGATAACAACAATAAATATATTATGCTCTCAGGAAATATCACAGGAGCACTTTTAGTTAATTATATTTTAGAAAGTATGAAAGAGAAGGGAACGCTAAAAAACAATCATGTTATTATTAAGTCTATAGTTACAGGAGATTTGGCAAGTAGAATTGCTCAAAAATATGGATTAACTGTTTTTGAAACATTAACTGGTTTTAAAAATATATGTGGTAAAGAAAATGAATTGGAAGAAGAAGGAATATATGAATTTTTATTTGGTTTTGAAGAAAGTATAGGATATGTTATGGGAAATTTTGTTCGAGACAAAGATGGAGTAATTTCTTCCATGTTAATTACTGAGATGAATGCTTACTACAAAAGTTTGAATAAAAATTTACTAGATGTATTAGAGAATATTTATCAGGAATTTGGATATGAACTAGAAAACAATTATTCTTTAATTTTAGAAGGCATTTCAGGTCAGGAACGAATTAAGAGAATAATGAAACATTTTAGAAATGAGTTCCCTAAAAATATATCTGAGTTAAAATTGCAAAAATATGCCGATTATTTAGAGAAAAAAATTTATTACTTTACTGATGATAATAATATCTCTAAAATTGAAGATATTGTAGATCTACCTAAGTCTGATGTACTTAGATTTTGGTTCAATGATGGTTCGTGGTATGCTATTAGACCATCTGGTACAGAACCAAAATTAAAGATTTATGTTTATGCATTTGATAAAGAAAAAAAACAATGTGAAATGAAGAAAAATCTAATAAAAAAGACTATAGATGATATCATTTCAAAAATTATATAATTCATTAAATATTTTATATTGTACGAAGTGAATTAAATGGGGGACTTATGATGAAAGATTCAAGTTTAGATAAACTTAATAATATCCAAGAAAATGAAATTGATGAATATATCGACGAATTTTTATCTTATCTAAAGTTTATTAAACGTAGAGCAGATTCAACAATCTATGAATATAGAAAAATATTAAATAAATACAAAAAATTTGTATTAAAATACGGACTTACAAGGACTTGTTTTTTAAAATATTTAGAACATATATCAAATTTATCTCAAAGAACTATAAAGTTAAGAATCGTAGTTTTAAGATCTTTTTTGAATTATCTCTATGAGAACGGAGAAATATCAGGTAATAGGTATTGGAAAGATGCAAATGCGAGTGTACCAAGTGAAATTCCTAAGGGATTAACAGAGGAACAATTAGAAATTTTGTTTTCTGTTATTGATAATGAATTTGATAAAATCTTTTTTAATTTGCTCGCAACTGTAGGTCTTAGAATTTCAGAAGCTTTGCATCTTAGAGTAGATGATATAATCTTTAATAAAAATTATGCTGAATTAATTATTTATGGAAAAGGTAATAAGCAAAGAATTCTCAAAATCTCCAAAGAATATGCTGAAGAACTTGTGAAATTTGCAAACGGAAAAGAATATCTTTTTTCAAATAAGGAAGATTTTCCTTTTACTTCTCGGACCATGGAGAGAAGATTCAAAAATTATGTTATAAAAGCTAATAAAAAAATAGAAAAATTAATCACAGATAAAAAAATGAATATTAACTATATTAATGCAACACCTCATGCTTTAAGACACACTTGTGCTAAAAGACTTTTAAATTCGGGCAAAAATATAGAAGAAGTTAGATATATTCTTGGTCACACAACAATTTCCACAACTGGAATATATGTTCGAGCTGATAATCACAGTTCTTTACTGGATGAAATATAATTTCTTACGAATCATAGAAAATTAGGCAGAGGGCAAATAGTAGTTTATTAGCCCTCTACCTAATTAATATTGTATTTAAATACTATTATTTATGGCAGCTCTAAACACATTTCTTATCAATATTAGGGAAGTAACACTTCCTACTCCTCCTGGTACTGGGGTGACTTCACACTTTTCTACTACCTCACTTGACACATCTCCAACTATTTTTCCATCTACAACATTAATTCCAACATCTATTATTGTTGCTCCTTCTTTAACAAAGTTTTGCTTTATATAATTAGCTCTTCCAATGGCAACTACTAGAATATCAGCTTTTTGGGTTATTTCGTTTAGATCTATGGTTTTTGAATGGGCAACTGTGACGGTAGCATCTCTTCCTCTTTTTAGTAGCAATATGGCTACTGGTTTACCAACAGTAGTACTTCGTCCAACAACCACCACATTTTTACCTTGAATCTTTGTGTTCTCCTCAATTATTTTTACAACTGCTTCGGCTGTACATGGCACAAACAACTCTTCTTCATAATACATAGATCCTATGTTAAAGAAACTAACTCCTTCAACATCTTTTTTAGGATTAATATTTCTTGCTATATCTAATTCCGAATATCTTTTTGGTAAAGGTCTTGAAACAAATATACCATCAACTGATTTATCTTCGTTATAGTAATTTAAGTCTTCTTCTAAATTATGACTCTCAATTATTTCTAAATTTACTCCATATTTCTTAGTGGTTTTTTTTTGAGTTTTTAAATATGATAAAGTTGAAGGATCTGGTTCAACTACTAAACTTATTAACTTAGGTTCATGACTAACTTTACTCTTGAGTAACTCTATTTCTTCATTTAACTCATGTAATATATTTTTAACATCAATATACATACTTAGATCCTCCTATTGATAGACATTATACAGTCTTTAGAAATTCCAAAATCCTTATTATATATATGTTTTAGAATTCAATTTTTAACAAAAGACCTCCTCAGTTCTAATCCGCACTAATTTTGAATTTTTAAACTTTTTTGGTACTTGAACTCTAGGAACGTAGAGGGCTTGATCTGGACTTGTTATAAATTCAAATGCTAACTCTTAGAAATTCTCATTTCTAAAGTCATTAGTAAACATTAAATTAATAAAGTCCTATTATATTTCCATTTTTATCTATATCAATATTAACTGCATTTGGAACCTTTGACAATCCTGGCATTCTAAGCATGTCTCCAGCTAATCCAACAATAAAACCGGCTCCAGCTGATAACTCAAAATCTCTTATAGTAAAAGTATAATCTTTTGGAAATCCAAGTTTGTGTGGATCGTCAGATATGGAATATTGCGTTTTAGCCATTATTATTGGAAGCTTATCGTACCCATACTTTTTCAAAAATTTCATGGATTGAATTGCTTCACTAGTATACTCAACTCTTCCAGCTCTATATATATTTTTAACCAATTTATCAATTTTTATTTCTAATTCGTCTTCAAAGTTGTATATTGTTTTTAATTCTGAATCTTTTTCACATGATTTTATTACTTTTTCTGCTAAATCGACGGCTCCTTCAGAACCTTTTTCGTAAGATTCATTTACACTACATTCGACTCCTAAATCTTTAACAAAATCAAGAACCAATTTAATTTCTTCTTGTGAATCAGTTTCAAACTTATTAATAGCTACTATTACTGGTAAATTAAATTTTTTCAAATTTTCTATATGAACTTGTAAATTGGGAAGACCTTTTTTAAGACTATCTAAATCAGGAATAGAAAGAGCAGATTTACTTTGCCCTCCATGGTACTTTAAAGCTCTTATAGTAGCAACTAGAACAGTTGCTGAAGGATGTAATCCAAAAGTAGGGCATACAAAATCATAAAATTTTTCAGCACCTAAATCAGAACCAAACCCGCTCTCTGTTACAACATAATCAGAAAGCTTTAACGCTAGTTTAGTTGACGTAATTGCATTTGTACCATGTGCAATATTAGCAAAAGGACCGCCGTGAACGAATGCAGGTGTATTTTCTATCGTTTGAACAAGGTTTGGGTTAATCGCGTCTTTTAGTAGAACCGCAAGCGCACCTGATATTTCTAAATCCTTAACTGTAATTGGGTCTCCTTCCTTATTTCTTGCAACAACAATTCTTGAAAGCCGTTCTTTAAGATCTTCTAGGTCTTTTGATAAACATAAAATAGCCATTATTTCTGAAGCAGTAGTTATGACAAAACTATCCTCTCGAGGATAGCCGTTATTCTTTCCTCCTAAACCCACAACTATGTCTCTTAAAGATCTATCATTCATATCCATAGCTCTAGGCCATAGTACCCTAGTAGAATCTATGTTTAACTTATCATATTTTATATATGTATCAACTATAGCTGAAATAAGATTATGAGCAGTTGTAACAGCATGAATATCTCCAGTAAAATGAAGATTAATATCTTCCATGGGCAGAACTTGAGCGTAGCCTCCACCTGCAGCTCCTCCCTTAATTCCCATAACTGGTCCTAAAGAAGGTTCTCTTAATGTAACTATCGAATTTTTCTGTAGTTTATTTATTGCCATTGAAAGGCCTATGCTAGTAGTTGTTTTTCCTTCTCCTGCAGGTGTAGGGGTAATAGCTGTAACCATTATTAGTTTCCCATCTTTTTTAAAATCTAACTCATTTAAATATTGATGAGATACCTTTGCAATATATTTTCCATGAAGATTATAATATTCTTCTGGAATGTCTAATTCATTTGCTATGCTGACGATCTTTCTCATTTTCGCTGAACGAGCAATTTCTATATCTGTCAACATTTGACCAACCTCCCTATTATGATTTAGTAATATCTTCAGAAATCCTAAAAACGTCATTATATATATTTTTTAGGTTTGATTTTTTACAAAATACCTCCCCACTTCTAATTTTTGCCGACTCTTAATTTTTTACATTTTTCGTACTTGTACCAAGAAAAAAGGAAGTGGGCTCCACCCTAGACCCATTATAAATTCAAAATTCTATTTTTAAAATATGTTTTGGATAAGGGTTTTAAAAAATCTTAAAGATAAATAAGTTGATATTTATATTAAACTTTTAAAAGCATTATAAATGTTGTCACAAGCTTTGACTAAAATTTTTCTTGGACAACCTATATTCATTCTAAAAAATCCTTGGCCTTCTTGCCCAAAAATACTTCCTTCTTCTAATCCAACATGTGCTTCATTAATTAAAATATTTTTTACAAAAGATTCGCTTCCATATCTTCTAAAATCTAGCCAAAGTAAGAAAGTTCCTTCTGGAGGATTTATTGTCACCTTCGGAAGTTTATGTTTAAAAAATTCGATCACATAATCAATATTTCCTTTCAAATAATCAATCAATTCATCGAGCCATTTTTCACCATATTGATAAGCAGCTGAAGCAGCTAATAACCCAAATATATTAATGCTCATACTTGAAATACTAGATAAAACAGTTTCATATTCTGTCCTTATTCTTTCATTAGGAATCACAACAAATGAAGTTCTAAGCCCAGCTAAATTAAATGTTTTACTTGGAGCATAAAAAGATAAAGTTGAATCTTGAAGTTCTTTTGAAAGTGAGGCAATTGGCAAGTGTTTATTGTTATAGATGATGTCACTATGAATTTCATCTGAAAGTATCAAAACATCATATTTTAAACACAATTCTCCTAACATTCTAAGTTCGTTTTCTTCCCAAACTCTACCAACTGGATTATGAGGACTACAAAATAGAAGTAATTTTGTTCTTTTTTCTGACAGTTTTTTCTCAAGATCGTTAAAATCAATTTTATATCTTCCATTTTCAATTTTCAAAGGATTGGTTAAAAGAGTTCTTCCATTAGAAGTAACTAAATTAAAAAATGGACGATAAACTGGTGGTTGAATTACAATACTATCTCCAGGTCTTGAAAAAGTTAATACAGCAGTTTTAAGTGAATCTACAACACAACTGTTCATTATTACCCAGTTTTTATCGATTTTCCAAGTGTGCTTCTTGAATACCCATTTAATAAAAGGTTCAATATACTCATCTTTTAACATAGGATATCCAAAGACACCATGCTTAACCCTATCTTCTAAAACATCAATAACTTCAGGTGGTGATTTGAAATCCATATCTGCAACCCACATTGGTATTATATCGTTTCTTCCATAAATATTAAGAAGATTACACCATTTCTCAGATTCAGTATTTCTTCTGTCAATTATTTCATCAAAATCATATGCCATTTTAGATCTCCTTTAGTATTATTATTCAGTTTATTATATAACTATTTTACCATAAAATTTAATAATACATCGTTTAATTTTAACTTTAATCAATATTATCAATATATATAAAATGTATAAAATTCTATAAATTTCAGATTAGTATATACATTATTTACTAATTATATAAATATAAAGTATAAACATATTGCAGATTATTTTTAAAAAATATCATTACATATACAGTATATATAATTATAAGAACGAAAAATTCCAAAAAAATATTTATGAAAATATTTGAAAATGCGGTATAATAAATACTAATTAACAACATATATAATCGACTTACTTTCAATTTATGATGAGAATTACGCCAAACCTGACTTATATTTCTTAGTAAATTAGAGAAGCCCTATCCTAATTAGTGAGAAAAAGTTTAATGGCTCCAGACCAAAATTTTATGTTCAGATGAATTTTAAAATACTGTGATAACAGTTAATGTACTATTTAACTATTTGACTTTTTGGCAGATAAAGTTCTTAGAGATTTAAGAGTAGAGTTCAATCAATAATATTTAAAATATACTTATAGGTATTTAATGCATTTACAATGTGCAAGTTTATGTTATAAACATATTGATTTATTGTTATGTAAATAGGTGTTTTATTTGCAACTTTATAATGTATATACGCTGTACAAACTTTTGAAGAGCTATTTTTATGTTTATATTAATATTTATTTACGTGTGAGATCTTATTTTTTTCTATATCCTTTTGTTAATGAGGGTTTAGCAATTAATCAATCTATAAGAACAATCTTATAAAATATAAAATTAGTGTCGGAAAACCTAAGTTTTCCGACAAAAGGTAAAAACACTCTACTTTTTGCTTTTTTATATTCCTAAAATCAATGGTTCTCTTTTAAATCGTTTTTAAGGCGTTCTTTTTTCTTCTGAATATAAAATCATATCCTTTATTAATAAAACATAAAATAAGCGATTCTACAAAGAGGTATCTTTTAAGATTATGCTATAAAAACAAACTTGATATTTATGTGATAAAATGTCACTTGAAATAAAAACTCCCCTTTTAATATTATATAATGTATATTATATGATAAAATACAAAGTTATTTATACAATAAATACAATTTATAAACTATTAAAATGACTATAAAAGCACAAGATAAATGTATATGTATATACTATTTTTATAATATAAATTGATTTATAGTTAAGGTGGTTTATGTCTAAAAAAAATAAAACTCGAAAAACTACTTCTTCTAAGATCCAAGTACTAATTGATATAGCAAAAGTGGAATTATTAAATAAAGGAATCTCTCGATTTAATTATGAAAAAGTAATTAAATCAGCAGGACTAAGTAAATCTACTGTGTATGAAAAATATGGTAAAAAGGAAGATTTTATAATTTTCCTAATTAAATCTATTTTAGATGAGCTATATATATCCTTTAAAAAATATGTGGATGAGTTAAAAAATTTTGATGAGATATTAGAATACATTTCTAATTTAAACTTTGATATTGAATCAATCTTAAAAGAATATCCTATTGATGATTTTTTTACTAATAAAAGAATTTCCACATTTGTGAATAACTATTTTTATCAAACATATGGGCAGGTGATTGTAAATAAAATAATCGAATTTCAAAAACAAAATGAAGTTAGAAATGATATTGATGCAATATATATTTTGGAATTCTTAATTTCCGTTACCAAAGGTATGGGATTTTTATTAAAAAATCGAAACTTTAAAGAAGTTGTAACAAATTATAGAAAATTAATTGAAAACGCTCTTAAACCAATTGAAAAGATTATCATTGTAAAAGGAGATGCTAATTTAGGTGAAAAATAACAAAATTATTTCTCAAGCTTTATTGATCTTTTTTATTCTTCTAATATTTATTTCTATTTCTTTTGGTGTACCACTTTCAAGTAGAACACCACTTTCTAGAGACGGAGAATCATCTGATTATTTAGATAGAATCGAAGTTATTGATCCTTCTAAAGTTTATCAAACTCCAATTGAATATCCAACTGTACAACAACCAAGCTTTGAAAATACTATGGATTCGATACTTAATCTGCTTAATTCCTTTGAAGGATTTGTTGGAATGGAATTAAGAAATCTTTCATCAAACCAAGTCTTACTATCTTTTAATGAAGACAAACTATTTACACCAGCTTCATTATCAAAAATAATTACCGCATTAATTTCTTTAGAATCTCTAGGGACTAATTATCGATTCGAAACTCAAGTATTTAGATCTTCGCCAATTACATCTAATTATAACGGAAATATTTATATAAAAGGTTTTGGAAATCCTGTGTTATCTTCTGATGAATACAAGTATATATTAAAAAAAGCTACCGTAGATCAAGGAATTACAAAATTATATGGAAATATTGTATTTGATTACTCTTTTTTGACAGAAGAAGGATTTGGCAGAGGCTGGATGTGGGATGATCCTCAACCCCAAATAGCTTCGATTAACATTTGGATGAGTAGTCATGAATCTTTAAAATACAAAACTAATGGTGAAATAAAAGATTATTTGAATTTTCTAACCACTGTTTATTTGCAGGAATTGGGAGTTTCATTTTTAGGGGCTATAGAGTATGATGTGGTTCCCTTCAGCGCTTCTTCAATTTATACACATTATTCCGTTCCATTAAAAGAAATAATTAAAACTATGTTGGAAACTAGTGACAATCAAATAGCTGAACAACTATTTAGAAATCTAGGAGCAATATATGGAAAAGGAACAATATCCGATTCTGAAAAATATTTTAAACAAAAAATTGATGAAATTTTAGGATATAAACCTAGTCAATATGTACTAAAGGATGGTTGCGGTTTATCAAAGTACAATCTTCTTTCACCTAAAATGATAAATGACGCAGTGTTGTATCTATATAAAAATTATAGTTCAAGTTTACTCGATTGGCTAGCTGCACCTAATGAAGAAAGTACTATTAACAACAGATTCAATTTTGAAATATATGCAAAAACTGGCACTTTATACTATGATTCTGCTATATCAGCGATTATTAGAACAAAAAAAGGCAATTTATATTTACTCACTCTTATTGAAAATAATTTTTCTTCATCTAGACAAAGTGTAAAAGAATTTGAAAATACTATTATAAATATGATTTATAGTGCTCTTTAAGTAATTGAGATTGAATATAATAAATGACTCAGATTATATAATCTGAGTCATTTATTATTATCTTATCTTTTTATTTTTCATTTAAAGGAAAATAAACGTAATCAGGAATACCGTCTTTATAATCTGGGTAACTTTCACCAAAAATCAATGGTTTAGCATATTTAATAAATTTATCATTAACACCATACCCATCATCTGCAATAAATTCCTCAGGCATATACTTAGTATTATTTGCTACCTCAAATAAAGGAACTTTCCCATATTGAACTTGATATGGTTCGTTAGAGACTCTATTAATAGTAACCATAAATCCTGAAATACCACTTAAAGCCAAATCTAAAGCTACTTCACCAACTTTTATAGCTTCCTCACGATCAGTTTTGCTTACAATATGACCTGAACTTCTTTGTAGGTAATCTGGCACTGCAACGTGTACTTTTAAACCCAACCTTGTTAATATAATATTAGCTACTACCCTTCCTGCATCTCCTAATTGTCTGTTTCCAAAGCTGTCTGTATATCCCATATCTGATACAAAAGAACCACTTTTATATCTTATCCCTTCTGATACCGCAATGGTGCAGTATCCATTCTTCTCAACTTCATATTTAACTTTATTAACAAAGTTGTCTTCATCAAATATTCGTTCAGGAAGGAGAATTATATGTGGACCAAAATCTGCATTTAATTTTGCTAAAGAAGTAGATGCTGCCAGCCAACCAGCGTGTCGTCCCATTGTTTCCATTATGAATATTTTGGTAGAGTCTTTTGACATGCTCCTTGTATCTATGCTAGACTCAAGCATAGATATTGCAAGGTATTTAGCTGCAGAACCGTATCCTGGTGAATGATCTGTTCCGTATAGATCGTTGTCAATAGTTTTAGGAATTCCAATTACTTTTAAATCATAACCTATTTTTATGGCATATTGGTCAATTTTGTGTGCTGTATCCATAGAATCGTTTCCGCCGTTATAAAAGAAATAACCTACGTTATACTCATCAAATATTTGAAATAATCTATTAAAACCTTCATTATCATCATCCTTTAATCTGCGTCTACATGAACCAAAAGCACTTGAAGGTGTGTAGCTTAACGCATGAATCTTTTCAATTGGTTCTTCTTTTATATCTAATAAATTTCCTTCTAGAATACCAGAAATGCCATAAATTCCAGCATATATTTTATTTATTTCTTCAGATTTTAGAGCTTTCGAAATGAGCCCATAAGCACTTGCGTTTATAACACTTGTAACTCCTCCCGATTGAGCGTAAAGGATATTCTTACTTTTCAAAAAATCCACCCCCACCATGTTAAAGTTTAAGGTATAAATTCATTTTTATGTTTTTGATTATCAGTGTATTCTAGTTCTCTGTTTTTTACTTTGTGTTTAACAGGAAAAACCATACCAAATCCTTGAGCATTTTTTGCGCCTAATCCAGAATTAAGAGCAAGCTGGATTAAAGAAGCATCACCTCTTAAAATAAAATATCCAGTCCATCCTTTGATAATAATATCTTTGTAAAATAATAACTTCTCGTTCTTTTCAGTAATACCATATGGTTCTATAGAAAAGTTACTACTGTTAGCTTCTATTTTTAAAGCTTTAGCCTTTCTTTTTAGATTGTCTTCTACAAGTTTTTTGAAATCGCTTGAGTAAGGAGAAAAATAATGTGTATACCTGCTACCATTGGGCAAAAGAATAGTAGAATAAGCTGTTATTGGAGACAATGTTTTTACCAATAATTCCTCACTTTTTACCTCGCTTATAATTTTTTCATACTTTAACAAAGTAAAATAGTTTTTTTCGATTCTTAAAATCTTTTGATCATCTAAACTTTTTAAAACAGCTTCGACTAATTCGTCCATAGGTGAAGCAAAAAAAATACTGAACGTTCCTTCAAACTGCATTCTTTTATTGTATACTTTAAATGAGTTATGAGGATAAATTCTAGAGTAAGTGAAAAGTTTTAGCTTTTTATCATCAGATTTTGTTCCTTTATCGTGATAATATGGCATAGATTCAGACATCAAACTATAAAAAAGTCCTTGAAGAGGCCTGTTGTAATGAACAGGCAAGTTAACATCTTTACCATCCAATGAGCCTAACACCAGTTCTATCACCAATAAAATCCCCCCAACTTTTATTGAATTATAATCTGTATATAAACATACTTCCCATCGCTTGTACGATGGGAAGTTACAAAAAAATGATTAAAAAATAGCTTTTTCAGTTTCTTTATCAAAAACATGTATCATTTCTAAATCTATTACAATATTAAATTTTTCTCCTACTTTTGCTCTAGTTTGTGGACTTACTTTTGCTGTTATAAATTGATTAGAACCTACAGTAACATGTAACAAAGTTTCACTTCCTAATGGTTCAACAACATCAACTGTAGTGATAATTGTATTAGTTTCGTCAGCAACCTTACTTTGAGACTTCTCAGTTAAGTCTTCAGGTCTTACTCCAAAAACAACATCTTTATCAACATAATTCTCTAAAAGATGCGCTTTATCATCTGGAACTTTAATAGAAAATCCATCGCCTTTTAGCCAAAAACCATTCTGCTTAACAACACGAGCAGGTAGGAAATTCATAGGTGGTGTACCGATAAATCCAGCAACAAAAAGATTTGCAGGATGATCGTATACATCAAAAGGATCTCCCACTTGCTGAATAATTCCTTCATGCATAATAACTATTTTATCTGCCATAGTCATAGCTTCAACTTGGTCGTGTGTAACATAAGCAATGGTAGCTTCTAATCTTTGGTGCAACTTCTTTAATTCAGATCTCATTTGAACCCTTAATTTTGCGTCTAGGTTTGAAAGAGGCTCATCAAATAAGAATACTTTAGGATTTCTAACAATCGCTCTTCCTACTGCAACCCTTTGCCTTTGACCTCCAGAAAGCTGCTTTGGTTTTCTATCTAATAAGTGTTCAATCCCCAAAATTTTTGCTGCTTCTCTTACTCTTTTTTCTATCTCATTTTTGGGAGTTTTTCTTAATTTTAAACCGAAAGCCATATTATCATATACAGTCATATGAGGATATAAAGCATAATTCTGAAAAACCATGGCTATATCTCTATCTTTTGGTTCTACATCATTGACTACTTTTCCATCAATTTTTACAACTCCACTTGTTATGTCTTCCAATCCTGCTATCATTCTAAGTGTAGTTGTTTTTCCACAACCTGATGGTCCTAACAAAACCAAAAACTCTTTATCTTGAATAACAAAATCGGCGTCTTTTACTGCATGAAACCCATTAGGGAATATCTTGTTAACTTTTTCTAATTGAACTTCTGCCACTTAAATGCACCTCCAACTTTAATAGTCAAAATCTTTAAAAAATTTCTGTATATCTTTAAATTTATCAAAATCTTCTACATCAAAAAGAGATAGATCTTTTATTTCTTCAACAAATTCCATTATCTTTACAAATTTATCATAATTAATTACCACACTGATTGGTATACCATTTTTTGTGATGATAATATCGTGGTCTTTTGAATCATCAATAACTTTAGAAAACTTTGCTTTTGCTTCAGCAATACTATAAAATTCAGCATCGCTTAGATTCATTTTTTCAACACCCCTTGACTATAATTATAGTCATTTTTTATTATTTTGTCAACCTGAGTAAATTAAAGTAATTCTTCAATAAATGGTGTTAAATCGAATTAAATATGAATAATTAGAACTAATGTTGATATTTTAATTGAGCATATTGTTTAATTTCTTTTATTTCTTCGATTGATAGGCCAAAATCAAACAAATATGGTAAGTAAGTATTGTTTAGAATAAGAGGATCAGTATCTTTTTCTATATACCCTTCAGCCACTAATTTTAAATATTCTTGTGTTCCAGGTATAGGGGTAAATTCATTTAGATTTATACTAATTTCTAATTCATAACAAAAATCTATGGCTTCTATTACATCCGTTTTGCTTTGTTCAGGAAGATTAAGAAGTATATATGCAGAAATTTCATCCTTAGTAAACCCTTGTTTTTTTAAATTTGCTACAGCTCTAGCAAGATCAGCATTAGTTACTTTAAACCCTGTTTCTTTTTGTACATTAAAATCATGACTCTCATATCCAAGTTTAATGGTTTTGAAATTAGCCTTCTTCAATAATGAAGCAATCTCGGGAGTAACCCTTCTTGCATGTATACCGTTAGGAAGATGATATCTTACCTTAAATTTAGACAATTCTTTCAATAGATCATAAATATCTTTTCTTAATAAGAATGCATCATCAAAAAAAACAATATCTTGAATATTTGGTCTTTTTTTTAATATATAACTTATATTGTTTAAAATTGCAGGGATAGTTCGACTTTGAAACTTCCACATATTAGGGGTAATACAATAAGAGCAATTAAAGGTACAACCAATCGAACTAATTAGCACTACATAAGAAAGATCTGAATCATAAAAATCATAACTCAAGTCGATCTCTTCAAACCAATTAAAATTATCTAAAGCATCTGTGGATAAGCCAAGTTTTTGAAGTACTTGTTCCAATGGTTTAATACCTGTTCCAGAAAATACATCCACACCATATTTAGAAAAAGTTTCTTGGGCATGTTTCGGATATATCGAGGAATATATTCCACCCAAAAAGATTGGAACTGAAGGAAAATATTCTCTCAACAATTCTATTGTTTTTAATCCTCCATAATACCAATAAGTTAACGTTACACCAACCAAAATTGCATCAATCTTATGATCACTTTTTATAGCCTCTAGTTTATTTCTTACTATTTTTAAGGGGATTCCATATCTTTTAAACGCTCTAGGAACTTTTTTTAATATCGGGGGCTTATCAACTATTTCATTATAAAATTTACCCGTACCATATTTCTTACTTTTTGGTATCTTGAACTTTACTAAATCTATGTCATACCTATTTAATAAATCTAAAAAAATAACGTTATGTCCTAGTAACTTTAAAATTTCAGCATTGTATAGCAAACCTAATGGTTTCAACCAAAAGTCATATGCGGCGGAATCATATATCCATGGATTTACTACTAAAAAATTCAAGCAAACTCCTCCTTAGACAATAAATAAACTCTTTAAATATACTATTTCTAATATAAAGTTTAATATAGAATTTGCTTTTTAAATAAAAATTACTATCAAAATTTATACATTAATTTCTTCTAAAAAATATAAAATTCCTTTTAAAGTAAGATAGGGGTCATATTTATCATAATTTAAAAATTTGTTTGATATAAATTTTGCATCTCCACCAGTTGTGACCACATAAAAATTTTTCTTTCTTTCATTTTTAATTTCTTTGATTAATCTATCTAAACCAAATAATATGGTTTTTATTGTTCCAATCTGTATATTATCAATAGTATTTTTTCCTATGTTGTAATCTAGCAATGCTATTTCAACTTGAGGAAGATTAGCTGTTTTAGAAAATAAAGAATTTATAGCAGTATTAAATCCTGGAACTATTGCTCCTCCGACAAAATTTCCACTCTCTAGAACGTCAACTGTAATAGCAGTACCAAAATCAATTGCTATCACGTTATCGCCATAATCTTTTTTTGAAGCAATAACATTTGATATCCTATCTGCACCGACTTGTTTAGGATAGTCAACTAGATAGGCAATATTATTAATCTTTTTATCAGAACTTACAAAAATTGGTTCAATTTTAAGAAATTTACGAGAAAATTGGGACACAATAAAATTATTTTTAGGAACCACCGAAGATATACCAAGTTTTGAAATCCCTAATAGGTTTAAATTTGCGTAAGTACTAAGCGTTATCAAATTCGAAAACAAAACGTCTTCAGAATCAAAGCTACTAGGTCCTAATCTCCATAAAGTGAAATTCCCATTTTCATGAAAACCTACTGTAGTGTATGAATTTCCTATGTCCAATAAAAGCTCCATGAAAGTCTCTCCTTACTGAATTATTTTATGAGCAGCCTTCCTCAATCTATTCATAACGGCAATTCCTATTCCTTTATCCTCAATACCTTCTACTATAATGATCTCTGACTGTCCATCATACTTACGCAACATCTCAAATAATTTTATTGCAAACTCATAATAATTATCTTCACTGCCGATGATATCACAATTCATATTATTTTCTTTATAAAAATTACAATGTTCGCGTAAACAAAGAATTATAGGATTAGAATATTTTTTATATTCTTCTATTACTTTATAAATCATTTTTTCATTGACTTGATGTTCTATTAAAACAACGGGTGTATCAGGAGAATAATGTCTATACTTCATACCTGGGGCCTTAATATAATCTGCTTCTACATGTCCGTATGCAAAGTCTGGAATTTCTATATCACCAAAAATTTCTGCAATCTTTTGTGGAGGAATAGGACCGGGTCTAAGTAAAACTGGTTTTTCCCCGGTAGTTAAATCTATAACTGTAGATTCAATTCCAAATTCAACTTTTCCTCCAACAATAATATAATCTACTTTATCTTTCATATCCTGTATAACATGTTCTGCCAAAGTAGCACTAGGTTTCCCAGAAATATTTGCACTGGGTGCTGCAATAGGGACACCAGAATATTCAATTAGTTTTGACGCAATTGGATGAGCAGGCATTCTAATTGCGACTGTGTCTTTTCCAGCGGTAACGATGTCGGGTACTATTTTCTTTTTTTTCAGTACAAAAGTAACTGGTCCAGGAATTAATTTTTCAATCTTTTCTAATAAAGAATAAGAAACATATGCATACTCTAAAAATGATTTTATATTTGCAATATGTAGAATTAAAGGATTGTCAAAAGGCCTTCCTTTTGCAATAAATATTTTTTTTACTGCTTGCTCTGAAAGCCCATTGGCACCCAATCCATATACAGTTTCGGTAGGAAAAACAACTGTTTTATTCTCGCAAATTGCCTTAGCAGCTTCTTTTATTTTTTCTTCCTCAATATTAAAAGGATCTATTTCTAGTATAATCGTTTCTAAAGTTTTCATTAAATATCATCCTCTCAATTTTGTAAGATTTTTATATAGTAAAAAATATCTTTACTACTAATATTATACAAAAAAAAGGAGTAAAAGTAAAATAAATGACTATATTCATCTATAATCTACTATAATTAGATATAATTGTTAATAACGACATAGAAATTTATGAGTTCTTTTGATATAATTATCTTAATTCAATAAAAAGGAGAATTAAAGATGAGTGAAGAAAAAATTGAGTTTCTTTTATCAGAAATAGGAAACATAGAAAATAATTTGGATAATTCATTAAAAAATAGCGATTTTGAAGGATTTTCAAAATCGCTAGAAGAAAGGTACTTGCTATTAAAACAATTGGAATACTATAAAACAGATCCTAGGGTTTTAGAGGTTGTCAACAGTATTTTAAAAAAGGATTCTGCTAGACATGATTTAATAATAGATCAAATAAATAAACTAAAGGTTAATCAGTTACAAATACAAAAAAGCAAAAAAGCCATGAAAAATGGTTATTTAAAAGTTGAAGAAGGAATGAGAAGACATAATATAAATAAAAGTGGTTAAACTTCCTTCTTTAGTCAAATATTATAAATCAGATCTGTAATATTTTGATTCAAAATCGATCTTTTGGGCATCTTCATAGATTACTTCTCTTACTTTTTCTAATGTTTCTGATCTATTTACTATACTTAATACTCTTCCTCCGTCTGTTAAAAGATCCATTCCTTCTTTTTTTACTCCTGAAAAAAATATTTTCGAATTGATATTGGATTGAAATGTAATTTTTTCACCTTTTTTGTAGGACAAAGGATAGCCTTTGCTACAAAGAACTAAACATAAAGAATATCCATTGTGCCATTCTATTTCAGAATTAATAATTTTTGTTTCAATTATACCTTTACATAAGTCTACTAAATCACTTTTCAAAAGGTATAATATGGATTGAGCTTCAGGATCACCTAACCTTACATTATACTCCAATACATAGGGTTCTCCATTTTCAATAAGCAAACCAATATATAGAATTCCTTTATAAAATAAATCTTCCTTCCTTAAACCTTCAACTGTCGGTATAATAATTTTTTCATTGATTAATTTCTTCATTCTTTCATTGATATCTGGATGCGGAGTTATAGCACCTAACCCGCCTGTATTAGGCCCTTTATCTCCGTTTAGTAATTTTTTATGATCTTTTGAATAAGTTAATATTTTATAGTTGTTTCCATCTAAAACTAAAAATAAAGATGCTTCAAACCCGTTTAAATAATCTTCTATCACGATTTTTTTTCCTGCTTCAAGAAATTTAGACTCTTCCATCAGACTTTTTACAGCATCACAAGCTTCATTGAAATGGTTACATATAAATACACCTTTTCCAGAGGCTAAACCATCAGCTTTTATAACTACTGGATAATTAATCGTTTTTGCATAATTAATTGCTTCATTTGAATTTTCATAGATCTCAAAATTAGCTGTTTGAATATTATTTCTTTTCATAAACTGTTTTGAAAAAATTTTACTACTTTCTAGACGAGCTGACTTTTTTTCAGGTCCAATAATTGTTAAGTTAGCTTCTTGGAACTTATCTACTATTCCATTTGCTAGATAATCTTCTGATCCGACAAAAGTCAAATCAATTTTTTCATCTTTAGCAAAATTGAATATTTGCTCTATAGTAATAGCATTTACTAATATACACTTCTTTTCTAAAGAAATTCCTTCATTTCCGGGTGCAACAAATACTTGTTCAACTAAATCACTTTGTGCAAATTTCCATGCAAGGGCATGTTCACGTCCGCCTTTTCCAACAATTAGTACCTTCATAATAATTACAAACCTCCTAAAGAACTATTAGCTTCATTTATTAATGCTTAAAATGTCTCATGTCTGTAAACACCATTGCAATACCATACTTATTACATGCCTCAATTGACTCATTATCCCTAATTGAACCACCAGGCTGAATAATAGCCTTTATTCCAAATTCTGCAGCTTTTTCTACAACATCGCTAAATGGAAAAAAAGCGTCAGAAGCTAAAACATCCGCACCTTTACCTTTACTTCTTTCTAATGCATCAATAGCAGCCCATATTCTATTTGTTTGACCTGCTCCTATTCCAGTAGTTGCCTTGTTTTTAGAGACAACAATGGCATTAGATTTAACATGTTTCACTGCTCTCCATGCAAAAAAAAGCTCTTCTTTTAAATCTTCAGGGACTTGAGCTTCTGTAACAACTCTAAAATCATTAATAAATCCTCTATCTATTTCTTGAACTAACATTCCACCGTCTACAGAGATATATTCATATTTGTCTAAAGGTTTAGTTATCATTTTTAAAATTCGTAAATTTTTCTTTTTTTGTAATATTTTTAATGCCTCATCATCAAAATCTGGTGCCATTACTATCTCAATAAAAATTTCTTTCAATAAATTTGCAGTTTGAACATCAACTTTTCTATTAAAAGCAACTATACCTCCAAATATTGATACGGGATCACACTCATAAGCTTTTTTATATGATTCAACAATGCTATTTCCAAGAGCGATTCCGCAAGGAGTATTATGTTTTACAGCACAACAAGCTATTTCTTCATATTCATTCACAGCTCTCCAAGCTGCTTGTGCATCTCTTAAGTTATTATAAGATAGTTCTTTTCCATTTAATTGTTTAAAAGTTGTCATACTGCCTTTTTTAACTGGATCCTGATAAAAAGATGCTTTTTGATGAGGATTTTCTCCATATCTCATTTCTTGCAATTGTTCTAAAGGAAGAGTAATATATTTTCCAAACACATCTTGTGTTTGAGGAACAACATCTTCTAAATATCTACAAATACAGGAATCATAAAAAGCTGTTAGTTGAAAGGCTTTTAATGCTAGATACAAACGATAATCTAAAGTTATTTCTTCTTGATTTTTTAATTTTTTGATTAATTCTTCAGCATCAGCGTCATCTACAAGTACAAACACATGTTTATAGTTTTTTGCTGCAGCCCTAATCATAGTGGGGCCACCTATATCAATATACTCTACAATTTCCTCTAACGTTATTTCAGGTTTCTGAGTTACCTCAAGAAAGGGGTATAAATTAACATAAACTAAATCTATTGGTTCGATTTTAAAACTTTCCAATGTTTTCATATCTTCTTTGTTATCCCTTCTGGCTAAAATGGCTCCATGTATAAGTGGGTTTAAAGTTTTAACTCTACCTCCTAATATTTCTGGAAAATTTGTTACTTCTTCCACAGATGTAACTTTTATCCCATTTTCAATTAATTTACTAGCTGTTCCCCCAGTTGAAATAATCTCTAAGCCAAGTTCTTCTAAACTTTTGGCAATACCTACAACTTTATCTTTTTTGAATGTACTAATTAAAGCTCTTTTTAACAATTAACTTACACTCCTTTCACTTTTTATATTTAAAATATCTGTATATAAACATTAATTATTTTTTGCTAAAACTCTCTTAATGATTTTAGGATATGTTTTGTGTTCAATTTTGTGAATTCTTTTCTCTAACGATTCGATAGTATCGCTCTTCTTTATTCTAACTTTCTTTTGAAATATAATCTTTCCAGTATCTACACCCTCATCAACGTAATGAATAGTAATACCAGTATATTTTTCTTTGTTTTCAAAAGCCCTAGCAATGGCATTAATTCCCTTATAATTTGGAAGTAAAGAAGGGTGTATATTTATTATTTTACCTTTATAATAATTTACTATGTAATCGGGTAAAATACGCATATATCCAGCCAGAACTATTAAATCGAAGTTGAACGATTTTAAATGTTCAAAAAGAGTATGATTATATTCGCTTTTATTATTAAAACAATGATAGTCTATAATCTTATAATCTACGTTTAATTTTTTGGCTCTTTGAATAACAAAAGCATCTTTATTATCAGTAATTAATTGTTTAACTCGTATGGATTTCGATTTGGAAAAATAAACACAAATAGATTCAAAGTTAGATCCGTTCCCAGAAGCTAATATAATAATCTCTTTCATTCAGAAACATACTCCTCAATTTTTTTATTTTAATTATTTCCTGAAAAACTTCTATATTTTAATTAATATTTTTTTATCAATATTATTTTTTTCTGCCGCTAAAACTTCTCCAATAACTTGGACTTCTTCTGAAAACTCTTTGTTTAATATATCCGACACAATTTTTAAATTATCTTTTGAAACTATATATACCATCCCTATACCCATATTAAAGACATGAAACATTTCTTTAATGTCTACACCGGCATTCAAAATATCTTCAAAAACTTTTGGGATTTTCCAATTAAATTCTAAACAAGCACACAAACCATTAGGTATTATTCTCGGTAAGTTATCAATTAAGCCTCCACCGGTAATGTGTGCAGCACCTTTGATGAGATCTATTATTTGTAAGGTTTGATTAACATATAATTTAGTAGGATTCAATAAATCATCAGTGACCTTAATCTTTTTTTCACTCAACAATTTTCTTACAAGTGAAAACCCATTCGAATGAACCCCTGAAGAAGTTAATCCAATTATTTTATCTCCAACTTCTATCTTTGAATAATCGAAGATCCTATTCTTTTCTGCTATCCCTACCGCAAAACCTGCAACATCCTCATTGTTATTGTAGAAAACACCTGGTAATTCTGCAGTTTCTCCGCCCAATAATTTGCAATCAAATTCATTCAGCGTTTCATTTAAATGTTTTATAAAACTTACAAATTCTTCTTTATTTAATGAAGATGTAGCATAATAATCTAAGAAAAATAATGGTTTTGCAGTCATACATACTAAATCATTTAAATTCATAGCTACGAGGTCTACTGCAGCTGTATTCCACATTTTATAATCTCTAAGTAACTGGAGTTTTGTACCAATTCCATCAGTGCTAGCAACTAATATTGGATCATTATATTCTAATAATATTTCTTTTAATGAAAATAAACCTGCGTATGCGCCAATATTATCTCCTATAATATTCTTTATTGAGGATATGCTTTCATTCGCCTTATTTATGTCAACTCCAGAATCTTTGTATAACATTTTATTCCTCCATTATAGAAATTTATGTTACTTGAAAACAATGAAAACAATAGTTTTTGCCTTTTTTCCCCAAATAGTTTAAGAGAAATTCTAAAGATATAAACTCTAAAGAATCAGCATCTAAAAGTATTTTTATATCAGTTTTTGTTCTATTAGCACCAATTATCTCAGACTTATCGGGAATGTCAATTCCCCAAAAACATGAATTAACTACCATAGGAGAAGCTATTCTAATGTGTACTTCCTTAGCACCATTTTCCTTCAACATCTTAACTATATGTTTCATTGTCGTTCCCCTAACCATTGAATCATCAATCAAAACAATCTTTTTATTTTCAATAACAGCATTTACTGGTGAAAGCTTTCTTTTTACACTTAATTTTCTATCCTTAACATCAGGGTCTATAAATGTTCTTCCAATATATTTATTTCTCATTAAACCTAGTTCCATAGGAATTCCCGAGGCCTTAGAATATCCTAAAGCTGCTGAAAAACCACTATCCATAACGGGAACAACTATGTCTGCCATGACAGGATGTTCTTTTGCTACTAATTCTCCTAGCTGTTCCCTCATTAAATGAACGTTATCTCCAAAAATATTAGAATCGGGCCTTGCAAAATAGATATGTTCAAAAAAACAGTATTTATAGTCTTTATTTTTGTTTACTATAAAACTTTTAATTCCATTTGAATCTATTTGTACCATTTCTCCGGGTTCTATTTCTCTTATCTTTGCTCCATTTAAATTAAAAAACTTGAATGCGCTATCTTCTGAGGCTATATATATACCATTCTTTGTTTCGCAAATAGCTAATGGCCTATAGCCAAATCTATCTCTAAATGCAACAATTTTATTTTTAAACAACAAAAGCAAAGAATAAGAAGGTGAAATATTTTCATCAATTAATTTAGTTATTTCTTCAGTATTCCAACTCGAAGGTAAACCATTTAAATTGGTAACCAACAGATGAGGGATTAATTCTGTGTCTGAAGTTGTAATAAAAATCGTTCCTTTTTCCTCAAATTGATTCCTTAAATAATCACTATTTCCTATTTGCCCGTTATGGGCTACACTAAAATATTCTCCCTTATATTTAACAGTTAATGGTTCAGCGTTTGTATAATTTGAAAAACCATTTGTGGAATATCTAACATGTCCAATCCCAAAAAAACCTTCCATTTTTTTAACTACTTCTTTTGTAAATACTTCGTTTACTATACCCATTCCTTTGTATGTTTGAATCTTTTCTCCATCAGATACAGCTATACCAGCTGATTCTTGTCCTCTATGTTGTAAAGCGATTAGACCTTCAATAATATATGAAGTTATGTTATAAGATGGGTCTTTTGAATATACAGCGAATAATCCACAATTTTCTTTTAACATCTATTATCCTCCAAAATGTTTGGAATGCTATTAAAATATATATTATTTAATTCCTCTAAATCAAATTTATGTGTTCCAATATCTATCCCTTTTTCTTTACTTACAACTTTTCCGAGCTTTTTAAATTCAATTTTTTTAGTCGTAGCAAATTCTTCCAACTTCGAACTATCAGTGGGTGAAATGGATACGATAAACATACCCTGATTCTCACCAAATAACTCCTCGATAGTTGACCCTACATTGCCTTCAAATCCCAAATTACTACAAATACAAGTTTCAACAATTGAAAACAATAATCCACCTTTTGAAACATCATGTACACTTTTTACTAAGCGTTTATCAATTAGCTCAAGAATGAATTTATGTAGTTGTAATTCACTTAAAGGATCCACAGTATCTATTTCTCCGCCAATAAAATCTTTTAATATGTATAAAAAAAGACTACCTCCTATTTTTTCTAAATTTATCTGCTGTTTTCCAATTAGATATATTTCATCGTTTGTTTCTTTGAACTTTTTATTGATAATTTTAGTAATATCTTCGATTTCTCCTACCATACCAATAATAGGCGTTGGATATATTGATTTATCTTTATATGAATTATAAAAACTAACATTTCCGCTTACAACCGGTGTGTTTAATTCTCTGCTTGCACTAATTAGGCCTTCAATAGTTTGTTCAAATTGCCAAGAAATTTCATTCTCTTCTGGATTTCCAAAATTTAAATTATCAGTAATTGCTAAAGGTTTCGCTCCAATAGAAATTAAATTTCTCGCTGCTTCGTAAACAACATTTTTGGTTCCTTCATATGGATCTAAATATGTATAAATCTCATTGCTATCAATGGTAAGAGCTATTGCATTTTGAGTACCTTTTAACCATATAGCAGAAGAATCTGCATAGCCTGGAATTATCAAAGTATTTGTGCCTACTTGATAATCAAATTGTTCATAAACCCATCTCTTACTTCCAAAAGTTGGATGAGCTAAAATTCTTTTTAAAATAGAATCTGCACTTTCTTCTATTGATGGTATTTTTCTTCCCCTATTTATATAAAAAGATGTGGGTACTACGTTATTTTTATAAAACTCAGGGGCATTAACCAACACATCTATATCTAATTCTGCAAGAATTTTTCCTTGTTCTTTTTCAAATACTCTGTATAATGACGTTTGAATTGTTTTTCCTATTATTGCAAATTCAAGCATGTATTTATCACAGATTTTTTTTATTTGTTCCTCACAACCTTTTTCAATTAGAAAAAGCATTCTTTCTTGTGACTCAGAAAGCATTATTTCCCAGGGTTTTATATCATTTTGTCGAATTGGAACTTTGTCTAAATATAATTCACACCCCAATTTACCTTTATAAGCCATTTCTGAAGTAGAACTTAAGATGCCCGCAGCTCCCATATCTTGACATGCCTCTACACCTTTAATTTTCATTATTTCCAAAGAAGCTTCGATCAAGTTTTTTTCTGCAAATGGGTCTCCAACTTGTACAGAAGGTCTTTCTGGCGATTCTTCCTTTCCAAATTCCTTAGAAGCAAAAGAAGCACCATGAACACCATCAGGACCAGTTTTAGAACCAACATAGGCCATTAACCTATCAGGACCATCAGCATGAGATGACATTAACTCGTCTTTTTTAGAAACTCCGATACACATAACGTTAGCTAAAGGATTATTATTGTAAGTTTCATGAAACGATATTTCACCAGCAACAGTTGGAATCCCTATAGTATTTCCATAACCACTAATTCCAGAAACAACGCCATTAAATATCTTTTTGACTTTGGATTCTTTAAGATCTCCAAATTTTAAAGAATTAAGTAAAGCAACTGGTCTTGCTCCCATAGCTAAAATATCTCTTACAATTCCCCCAATACCTGTTGCAGCTCCTTGATATGGCTCTACTGCACTTGGATGATTATGACTTTCAACCTTAAATACTATAGCATTGTCACCAATTTCAACATAGCCTGCATTTTCACTTTCAAAACTACTGTTTAATTTTTTTAAATAATATTTTGAATGCTTGTAACCACAATGTTCAGACCATTGAGCAGAAAAAAGATAGGTTTCAAATTCGTTTGGTTCTCTTCCTAATTTATCGACAATTAAATTATATTCTAATATTGAGAGTCCTAAATTTAAGGCTAATTGTTGAATATTCACCGAGTTATTCACGAGTTAAATACCTCCTAATAGATTCAAAAATTGGATTAAATTCATCATAACCTAAAAACGGATGACAAGATCTTTCTATATGAAGCATAGTCCCAAATACGTTCATATCTTTATTAACAATACCGGCAATATTCTCACTAGATCCATTAGGATTATGAAGAAACTTAAAAATAATTTGATTTTCATCAATTTCATTATTATTAACCACATATCTACCATATCTGCTAGCAATCGAAAATCTAAATGTATTATTGTCAGGATTTATTGAATTAGAAAATGGAGTTTCGAGATTTATAGCTTCAACCAAGACATCTTTACAAATAAAAGTATTAGATTCATTTAAAGCTAAACCTCCTGGCAATAAACCAACCTCTGTTAATATCTGAAAGCCATTTCCTATCCCAACCACTAAACCTCGATTTTGTAAAACGTATTTTTCAATGCTTTTTATTACATTAGAATATTTTGCAAAAGCACCAGGCCTTAAATAATCTCCAAAAGAAGAACCTCCTGGCAAAAAAATTAAATCGTATTCTAAGGATTGGTCAAAATCATGCCATAAATAATCAACTGAAAAGTTGTTCCGCTGTAGTGCAAAATGGGCATCTCTTTCTCCACTAGTTCCCGGGAAAACTAATACTGCTGTTTTTATTATTTTCACTAAAAATCACTCCTCTTGTATTTGGGAGATTTGATAATACTCTAAAACCGGATTTACTAATATGTTAGAAGCTATCTCTTCTGCAATTGTATTGGCTTTTTGAAAATCACTCTCTTGAATTGTTAATCTTATACTTTTATCAAAATTTACTTGCTCGATTGGATAATTTAACTTCTTAAGAATCTTATAAGTTACATTTCCTTGTGGATCTAATATACCATCTCTGAGCTTAATTTTTATCTCAAAAACAAATTCTTTATTTGGCGTGTCTTTTTTCATATCTTTAACCTCCCTAAAATTTCAGTGTATGCAGTAATTAAGTCTCCTTTATCTTCTCTATAAACATCTTTGTCAAAAGATTCCATAGTATGAGCATCCCAAAATCTACAAGTATCGGGTGATATTTCATCAATCAACAACAACTGATTATCTTCTTTAGATAGACCAAATTCTAGTTTAAAATCAACCAATATAATTCCTACTTCAGCCAAATATCTAGAAAGAATTTCATTAACTTTCTTAGAAATAGAAATAATTTCGTTTAATATTTCTTCAGAAGTCAACTTTAAAAGTAAAATAGCTTCGCTTGTAATCATTGGATCTCCTAATTCGTCATTTTTTAGTGAGAATTCAACCAAAGGAAATTCAAATTTATAACCTTTTTTTACCCCATATCTTTTGCAAAAACTTCCAGCTGCATAATTTCTTACTATAACTTCTAATGGAATTAAGTTAGTCCATTTAGCTATAAAAGACTTATCGTCATAGTCTCTTACAAAATGAGTGTTGATTCCTTTTTTGTTTAATAATTCAAAGAAATGTGAAGAAATTTGTTTATTTATTTTACCTTTGTTAATTATATTGTTTTTTTTCAATCCGTTAAATGCAGTAACATCATCTTTAAACTCAATAAGAAGTTTATAGTTATTGTATTTATAAACCTTTTTTGCTTTACCTTCGTATAATAATTCAAGTTCGTAATTATTTACCATTATTTTTCACCTTCCATTTCAATCAATCTTTTGACAAAATAAGCTGCATTTTTTACTCCCAAATTTCCAATACCCATCGTAGCTACAGGTACACCTGTTGGCATTTGGATCATTGATAAGAGAGCGTCCACACCATTTAAAGGGCCAACATTTATTGGCACACCAATGACGGGCAGATTTGTTAATGAGGCAACTACACCTGGTAAGGCGGCGGAAAGGCCAGCAACAGTTATTATCGCACAATATTGATCATTATCTAGGTTTTCTATGAAATTAACTAGTTCCTTTAAGTTTCTATGAGCACTTAATACAACATATTCATGATTTATTTCCCATTCTTCAAAAAGATCTATAGCTTGATTCACAAAAATATCGTCTGATTTACTACCTGAAATTATTAAAACTTTTTTAGCCATACAAATCTCCTTTCATCTCTTTTGACTTTTGAAATAAAAAGAAAAAATCCTACCTTTCTATACAAAATGTTTACAGAAGAGAGGTAGGATTTTAATCAGTTTACCCCCCTTACTGTAGCCAAACAGTTTACGGTTGTTTGGTAGAGACTGCTGAACCATATTATCAGCATTATACAGAAAGAGGTCCAAAATAATATTCACTTGTTTTATATGTTTTATAATATTATTTTAACAGGAAAAGGGTTTATTATTGTTAATATAATGATAATATTAAATTTCATATATAAATTGCTTATTTTTCATTATTTATTATATAATTAATCCTAGCAACTTCATCTAAATCTTTTATTTCTTGCCTTTTCTCTTCTATTCTGTAATCCTCTAATCTTTTATCTTTGAGTTTCTGCAATATATCTTTTTCTCTTTTTGCTTGTAGATAATTCTCTAAAGCCTCTTCTTCTTCTTTTATTTTCTCGTTTAATTTTTTAAAAAGACTGTTTAACTGATCATTAAGATATTTTTTATATTCTATCATGTTAGTCAATTTGGTCACTGAAACAGTTCCCTTAATTTCATTTCTAAATTCAAGAGAAAAGCTTTCTATTTTTTTATTTAAATCTCTTATGTCTTCTTCAACTTTTTTTCTTTCTTCAACTTTTTTCCCAAGTTCGAGTCTCGCAGAATCTTCAAACTTTTCTTTTAAGTTTTGTAATCTACCCAATCTGTATTTGAACCCCATATTTTTAGTCCCCTATCTATATTATCTATTCATTTAATACCATATCTATCAAGTTTGTAATATAAATTACGAACAGTCAAGCCTAATCTTCTTGCAACCTCAGTTTTATTTCCATGACAAACTTCTAAAAGCTCTAAAATAATCTTTTTTTCGTATTCTTCGGTCATTTCTTTTAAAGAACCTTTAATATTTTCATTTGACTCAAGTAGATCAGGAATATGTGCTGAAGTGATAACCACGTCATCTTCACCTAATGTAAGCATAGCTCTATCCAAAACATTTTCTAGCTCTCTTATGTTACCTGGCCATGAATAATTAATTAACTTCTCAATAGCATCATCAGTAAAACCATACACTATTCTCCCATATTTCTGATTTAAACCATGTAGTAATTGTTTTGCAAGTTCTGGTATGTCTTCTTTTCTTTCTCTAAGAGCTGGAACTTCTATAGTAACTACTGAAATTTTATAATACAGTTCTTTAGAAAACTTCCCCAAACCAACTAACATTTTTAAATCTTCTGTAGTGGCAAAAATTAATCTGACACCTGAACTACAACTATAAGAATCATTTTCTATAGTTCTTTCAATCAAAAATTTAAGAAATTTATCTTGAACTTCTAAATCCATAGCATGAACATTTTCCAAAAAAACGGTTCCTTTTTCACCTTTAAGCAAATAACTATTTTCTCCGAATAGGTATTCATGTTGTCTCTCTTTAGAAAGTAATGATAGGTTTAACCTTAAATAAGGTTCGTTTTTTCTTTGACTAGCATTATGTATTGCTTGTGCCAATACTTCTTTTCCAACTCCAAATTCACCAACTAAAAGAATATCAACATCCACAGAAGCTACCTTTGTTGCCTGGGTAATTACATTTTTCATAGAATCAGAATGAGCAACTATATCATGAAAAGTATATCTGGCACTTTGTTTTTTAAGCATTCTTTTGGTTGCTTCTAATTCATTAATTAATCTTTGAATTTCAGAAATGTCATGAATTACTGCAACACTACCCTTAAATTCATTTTTTACAAATATTGGAGTAACACTGGCAACAACCTCTTTTTTATTCGTAGCTAATCTTTTCCGAACATTAAAAATAGGTTTTTTCTCTTTTGCACATAAAATATGTAAGCTTTCTCCTTCTGCTAGATCTACAGTAGCAGGTTTTCCTATAACTTCTCTTGGAGTTAATCCGGTAATCTTTGTATAAGCTCTATTAACCATTGTAACTCTTCCTTCTTCATCAGCAACCGATATAGCATCTGAAGTAGAATCAATTATGGAAGTCAACAAAGCTTCCATTTCTCTTAAATTAGTTATTTCTTCTGCCAACTTTTGTATAGTAGTTATATCTCTAAAAACTGCGGCTACTGCAATAGTCTCATTTTTACTGTTCTTTATTGGCATTCTAGAAGTTAATATAACTTTATTACCCAAATTTTGCAATTTATCATACTCTGGTTCACCTGTTCTCAAGACTATATGGAGTCTTGTATTAGGAACGGTTTCAACTACACTCTGTCCTAAAATTTCTTCTTTATCTACTTCGAAAATTCTACAGGCAGCATCATTGATATATATTATCGTTTCTCTTTCATCCATAATCATGATGCCTTCCTGTAACTGGTCTAAAATAGACTTCATCAATTCTACTTCTGTCATTGATATCACCCCAACAATTAATTAGTAACTTTTATCTAACAAATGAGTTTGTATCCAACCATTTTTAAAACCAAGATTGTTCATATAATTTATAACTTCAATATATTCAGATTTAGATAAATAACGAGATATTTTTTCATATTGTTTTGCCTTATAAACAGGGACATATTGATCCATTAAACTAATATGAACATTTTCAGAAATTTCATATTTAATAAATTTAAGGGCTTCTTTTGCTTGGTTTAAATAATTTGGAAGAACTAATAATCTAATAATTATACCTCTTTTCAGTTCTATTGTATCTTTATCTTCTTTCAAAAGAAATGTATCTCCAATTTGTCGATACATTTCTTTTACAGCTAGCCGTGCTTTGGACCAATAATCATTTACACCTGAATATTTTTTACCAACAATATTACTTGTATATCTTATATCTGGTAAATAAATATCAACTATACCTTCCAAAAAAGTTAAAGTTTCAATCTTTTCGTATGATGAAGTATTCCATATTATTGGAAGATTAAATCCCCTTTCAATTGCGTATATTAATGCCTCAAAAATAAATGGCAAATAAGGTGTGGCTGTAACCAAATCTAAATTTGAAGCATCTTTATTAAATTGTAAATCCAGAAAAACTTCTCCCAATTCTTTTGATGACATTTCTCTGCCTTTTCCCAGTTGACTAAATTGAAAATTTTGACAATAGACACATCGCATCGTGCAATTACTAAAAAAAACAGCCCCTGCTCCATTTTTTCCTTGTAAAACAGGTTCTTCCCCAGGATATAAAACATATTCAGAAACTTTTATAGTATTTCCAACTCTACAACTTCCGACATGTTTATTTCTATTAACTCTACATTCTCTAGGACATAAATCACAGCATTCAAGCTTTTTGAATAATTGATCCCTCTTTTTATGAAGTTCACCTGTTCTATATTGATTTATATAAGAAGGAACAAAATCTACTATCTTACAACACCTCTTTTTTCAAAATGCACAACATTCATATGAATATTCAATATTAAAATCCATATCTTTAGCTATTTTAACAACATTATTTACGGGTTGCACTATTTTGTCTACAATCTCCAGCAAATTTTCTTGTAAGTTTACCCTATAATTTCCTCCTGGATGCATACAACCAAGAGTTAACTTATTATTTGGTAATTTGTTTTTAACATAGGCCAAAAAAGATTTAACTTCTTCGACACTTGGTGGTTGTTCGTTACAAAATTTAGTTCCTTTCGTTGGAATAAATACTAAAAAAATAAGCTCGTTTACTTTATTGGTGTTACTATTTTTTATATTCAAAATAGATAATCTTTCAATTACTTTATATTCGTGTGAGATTTGTCCCATATTCAAACCAATAATAATATGTGGTTTAACAATAAGACCTTTTTCTAACAATTTGAAAAATGTATCCCAACTTCTATCAAAAAAATCATGACCATAAACATTAATCATAGTTTCTTTATCTCCAATTAAATCATAAGAAACTACATCAGCTATTTTCTTTAAATAAGAAATATCTTCATAATCAATATATCCAGTATGAAAATTATACTTAAGATCATAAGTTTTTTTTAATGTGTATAAATTGTCTTGAAAGTATCTTAAAGGAATCTCGCCGTCGTTCAGTAATCCACCACTAATCAAAAATGATTTTATACCTTGATTTATCAAAGAATGCATTTCAGGAAATTTTGACATACTTTTAAGGTAATGTCCATTGCAATGATTGCAATTAAAGGAGCAATAGGAACCAGTCAAAGATATTGACGAAGTTTTTCTAAGTTTCACAAATTCAATCTTTCTTTGATTGCCCATTTTTGAAGTTCCTTTCTTTGCCCTCTTTTTTATCTTCTATAATCTTTTCACACGCAGCCTTGGCCGCTAATTGTTCAGCAAATTTCTTTGAAAAACCCTCTCCAATGCCGAGAATTTTATCTTCCAATTTCACTGCAACCTTATATTTTCGAGAATGTGGTGGGCCTGAAACATTCAATAATATATATTCTGGTAATTTTTTTGCATAATCTTGGGTAATTTCTTGCAATTTTGTCTTATAATCCAAGAAAAGATTGCCTTCAACCGCGTCTTCTATATATTCTTTCATATTATTTATAATGTATTCTTTTACCTTTTCATAACCACAACATAAATAAATAGCTGCAAACAACGCTTCTAAAGCATCCGATAATATTGAGCTTTTTTTTCTACCCCCTTGCATTTCTTCACCCTTTCCTAAGAATAAAAAATTGTTTAACCCAATATTTTGAGCTACTTTAGATAGAATAGTTTCACTCCCAATGACGGCTCTTGCTTTTGACATTTCTCCTTCCGTCAAATCATAATTATTAAATAAAAATTCAGAAATTACTAGTTCTAAAACTGCATCACCCAAAAATTCTAAACGTTCATTAGAAATTAATTTTCTATTTTCACCACTATTCTCATAGGCATAAGATTTGTGAACTAGAGCAACAAATAAAGTATCTTTGCCAATACATCCTGGCAACTTTAAAAAACTGATGGCATTCAAAACATTTTTCTCTTCTTGAACTAACAACTGGATATAAACACCTTCTTGAGAACTCATTTTTTAACAATAAGATCTTTTATTTTTATAATTAAAGAATCAACATCAAGCCCAGACAATTTTAATATATCTTTATTGGTACCAGATGGTGCATAATCTTTTAAACCTAATGGTTGAAAAGATTTGGGATATATAGAATTTTCGATCATAGCTCTAGAGAGTTCGTTTGCTAATCCACTATTAACATTATGATCTTCTAACGTTAAAACAATTTTTCCTTCAATATATTTTCTAAATGATTTTATATCAAAACATAGAGGAGAAGGAACACCAATAACGGATATTTTTATACCATCTTTTCTTAGAATATCCGAAGCTTCAACAGCTATGTGAGTAAAACTTCCATAAGTCAGAATAGTTAATTCTTCACCTTTTCTTAGTAGATCAACTTCTCCATATCTAAATTCGTAATTTTCATCATAAAAAACCTCACCCTCTTCATCTAATAAAACAGGTAAATTAGATCTACCAACTGCTATTATAATATTACCTGGGGTTTTTGCAGCATATCGAACTACTTTATCTGTTTGATTTGCATCGCAAGGAACAATTAATTTGGTATGATAATAATTTCGTACAATACCGATATAATTAATTTCATGGTGAGTTTTACCATCTTCTCCAACATCTGTCCCACAATGAGTTACAACAGTTTTTAGATTAGTACGATTGATATCGTTTAACCTTTGTTGATTAAATACCTCATCTAATCCGAAAACTCCGAAATCTGCAAAAAAAGTTAATACTCCACTAATAGATAAAGCCCCGGCAATAGTAGCAGCGTTGTGTTCTTCTATACCTATTTGAATATAACCGTCAGGATTAACTTTTTCAAACTTTTCTAGTTTAACAGAAGGTTTTAGATCACAATCAACTGCAACAACCGGAAATTTATCTTTATTTAAAACTGCAAGATCTGCTATTGCGTTTCCAAAAGCATTTCTGTTTGCAACTTTTTCACCTTTTTTATAATTTTTTCCTTCTCCAACTTCAACATCTAATTCAATATTAGGATAGTTATTTTCTTCTCTTTTCAGAGATAATTGCTTTCTTTTTTCAATATATTTATGAACATCATTTTCCAAACCTAACTCTTTCAAAGCCTTATCTAGTTCTTCTAAAGATAAAGCTTTTCCGTGGTATGAGGGAGTATTCTCCATAAAAGAAACTCCTTTACCAATTATGGTCTTAGCAACTATAACAGACGGTCCTATCTTTTGATTTTCTGCAATTTCCAAGGCATCATTAATCTGTTTTAAATCATGACCATCAATTTCTATTACATTCCATCCTGCAGCGCGATATTCAGCGGCTATATTTACATATAAAATATCTCTTGCTCTTCCAGAGATTTGAATATCATTATAATCAAGCAATACTATAAGGTTATTAAGATTTTCTTTTCTAGCTGTCCTCCTTGCTTCAGCAATTTGACCTTTCGCGCTTTCACCGTCACTAGAAAAAACATAAACTTTGTAATTTTTATTAGTTAATTTGGCAGCTAATGCCATACCTACTCCTGCTGATAAACCTTGGCCTAAATTACCTGTAGACCACTCTACACCCGGTATACCTCGTGTAACATGTCCTTCGTAAACACTTCCAACATGCCTAAATCCAGTAATTACGTCTTCAATATTCACAAAACCCATTCTTGCCAAAGCCACATAATAACCCGGCGAAGTATGTCCATGACTTACAATAATTCTATCCCTATCCGGATCATAAGGATTGTCAGGAAAAAGATTTGCTCTATTTAATACGGAAAGATACATATCAATTGACGACATCGAACCACCAGGATGCCCGGAATCAGCAACAGTTGTCATTTTTAGTATATCCCCTCTGGCTATTCTAGCTAAGTCTTTTAATTCGATTAAACTTTTTTTCATCAATAAAAACCTCCCTTTCATTTACATTAATTCAACAGCATAAAAGAAAATTAACAAAATTTATTTATTAGATATAAAATAAAACTTATAATACAACTGATTATCAACATGGTAGTGATTGGTATATAAATAACAAAATTATCTTTCTTTATTATAATGTCTCCTGGCAATTTCCCAAGCTTTATTTTTGTTGTCAAGAAGACACCTATTATTATCAATAAAATACCAGTTATTATTAAAAAACAACCAACTTTTCTCACTGCTTTCACCATTAATTAAAATCATCATCATTGAAAATATTCTCATCATATAACTCATCATTATCAGCTTCGTCAGAAATCTTTTTTAACGAATAATTATTAAAGTATGAAAAAGGAACTTTAATTAATATAGGCTGATTTTCCTCGATCACCTGTAAAGTTACTTCTTTAAGAAAAACATTAACGGTTACAACCTTTGCAGGTCCACCTTCATATTCAATAATTGAGTTTTCATTCGGAACATTTTTCAGTACTTCTTGATAAAATTCATTTTCGTATTTTAAGCAACAAATTAATTTTCCACATCTTCCAGAAATTTTTGCAGTATTAATCATCATTTGTTGAGTTTTAGCAAGCTCCATTTTTATAGAAGAAAAATCTCTAAGGAATCTACAGCAACATGCTTCCTGTCCACATAAACCTAAAGAACCAATTTTTTTTACCTCGTCTCTAATCCCTACTTGCTTTAGTTCTATCCTAACTTTATACTTTTTTGCTAATATTTTAACAAGTTCCCTAAAGTCTACCCTTATATCTGCTCCAAAAAAGATTATTAATTTTGTTCCATCAAAAGTAAAACGAGATTCGAGAATTCTCATTTTAAGTCCTAACTCTTTAGCTACTTGAGATGCGTACTCTGTAACTTCTTTAGCTTTTTCTTCATTTTGAAGCCATACATTTTTATCTTCCTCGTTTAATTTTCGAAGTATTGCTTTTGGTTCATAACCAAGTTCCTCAAACTTCATCATTTTTGGTCCTAATATTATCTTACCTACCTCAATTCCATTTTCTGTCTGAACTAATACATAATCCATTATAGCTATGTTCTCTAAGCCCAATGAAGTACAATAATAAATATCTCCTAATCTTTCTACCTCTACTCCATAAACTTGAGCTTCTAAATCTATCATTTATGTCACTCCCATTATTAATATTTTTAGATTATAAAACATCTTTTAATTCTTAAAAAATGATTAATAATTTCCATTTCAAAATTAAAATTAGATACCTTTGAACTCATTATGTTATTCAAATAATCTAAAGTTAATACTGATTCTTCATAGTTTGCTTCAATGTTGTTAAACCCAAATAGATATACTAAAGGCTTATTCCAAAAGAATTTCCACTTTGAGGAAAGCTGAGAAACTAGCAAGTCTCTTATTAATACCGTACCTAGATAACTAATATATTTTAAAAATGGATAAGTTTCAATATCGCTTTTAATCGTTGCTATTTTTTTCAAAAAAACGAAAAAGTCTTTTTCAGATATTTTAATAATAATATCCCACATTTTAAAATAGGTGAAAGAAACCTTTATTTTGTTTTCCGGATAACTTATAGGAATTTTCATAATATTAATAATGTCACCTAAATTATTTTCATCAAAATTGGATATTTTAGAAATTTCTTTGTTGATTTCATCTGCATTATTTTGTTCGCTATTGAGGTAAAAAAACACATCCATATCTTTATATTTAAAAAAATCAAGGATAAAAAAAAGATCTTCAAATTTTTTGTTTACTTCATCAACAACCGAACTAATAAACGGTATATCAAATCTAATCAATCTACTTTTAATTGTCGGTAATAAATAATTCCACTTGGTTGTAGTAGTAAAAATAATTGAATAATATGGAGGTTCCTCGAATATTTTTAAGGCTGCATTAGCAGCTTCTTGAGTTAATTTATCAATTTCTTCAATCACAATAATTCTTTCTTCTGAATAATTCGGCTTATATAAAATAAAATCTTCAATTTCCCTTATTTTATCTATTTTAATATTTCCACTTTCTGGTTTAATATACAAAATATCTAATTTGTTTAAATGAGGAATGCTTTTTAAAAGCTCTTTTAAAAAGATCTGAGATACAAAAATATTTTCTGATACAAAACAAATAGAAGAACCTTTAAGTTTATCTTTAGCCCTCAAAATGATTTCTAAAGATTTATTATAATATATGTCAGACAATAGCTACACCTCTAAAATTATATTAAAAAATCTATTTATACAAATCAAGGATTAAACCATTGATTTGTTCAATAGTAGAAGCGTAAATAAGAGTACTTTTTTCTTTTTTTAATAATACATCGGTCAACTCTTTCATTTTTTCGTCTACTACTTCTGCAACTATATGTAACTTTGGGATAGAATTTTGAAAATCAACCTCACTTTTTATTATATACCAAGATTTTTCTAATCTCTTTAAAAAACTTTTTATAGCTTCCTTATAATCTCTTAGATTAGAAAGAGTAGGTGATTTAACAAATCTATTCCCTTTTTCAAGTATATCATCAATTAATAATTTCAATTCTTTTTCAGATACTTGATTTTCTGTATCCACAAGTACGTCAAAAAATCCTACTACTTGTTTTTTTTCAGAAGAATCAAGCTTCTGAGCATTTGATGATTTACCTTTTTTACGTTTTACTTCTTTTTCACTTTTTTTTCTATTATCTAAAGGATTAATTTCCATAAAATGTCTCCTTAAAAAATTAGACAAACGAATTTAAATAGTATCTATTAATTTCAATAAAACATCTTTCAATTCACAATTTTTAAATGTTCCGTATAATTTCCCCTTCAAAAAAACTGCTGCAGAAGAATTCTTTGTTCCAACAATAGCTAGATCAGAATGTTTAGCTTCACCAGGTCCATTTACAATACACCCCATCACTGAAATAGTAATAGATCTGTTTACAGTTTTTCCTTCTATCCAAGATTTTACATCATAAGCCAGACGTTCAACATTTATTTCAGTTCTAGCACATGTAGGACATGCAACAACTCTAATACCATTTTCAAATCCTAACAATACCAAAAGACTTTTTGCAATCTCAATTTCTTTTAGTGGGTTCCCACTTATAGAAACTCTAATAGTATCACCTATTCCATTGATAAGTAAAGAACCTATACCAACAGAAGATAATATTGCAGCATCCTCAAAAACTCCAGCCTCAGTAATACCAATATGAAAAGGATACGGAACCATTTCAGAAAGATATTTATTAGCTAGAAAATTTTCTTTAACTTCTACAGACTTCATAGATATCACTATATCATAGAAACCCTCTTTTTCCAATAATCTAACATCTTTTAATACACTTTCGGCTAAGGCCTGATATCTAGGTAGATTTCTAAATTCTTTACCTATGGATCCAGAATTTGATCCAATTCTAATAGGAACTTTGTATTCCTTTGCAACTTCCACTATTTTTTTTATTTTCTCTTCAGAACCTATATTTCCAGGATTAATTCTGATCTTAGCAGCCCCAGCTTTTATTGCTTCTATAGCAAGTCTATAATCGAAATGAATATCTGCAACTACAGGAACTTTTGAATAGGTCACTATCTTGGAAAATGATGAAATATCTTCCATATCTCTTACTGATACTCTAACAATTTTAGCTCCAGCATCTGCCAAATCATTTATTTGACGCAAAGTTCCTTCAAAATTTTTAGTATCAGTATTAGTCATACTTTGAATAACTATAGGATGATTCCCACCTATAATCACATTCCCTACATTCACTACTCTTTCTGAAAACATTTTTTCTCACCTTTTAAAAAAATCTTACTATGTCATTATAAGTTACAAAAACAATTAAGAGAATTAAAAACAAAAATCCTATTGTATTTATAATTGCTTCAACCTTTGGACTAACCGGCTTTCTAGCAATCATTTCATAAATTGAAAATATAATTCTTCCTCCATCTAACCCTGGGATAGGAATAAGATTAAACGCGCCTAAGCTTATCGTTATTAATGCCATTAATTCCAAAATAGCTTCTAGACCAAATTTAGCGGCTTCGCCTATTACTACTGTTAATCCAACAACACCCATAACGTCATCGCTGCTAAGTTGTCCCGTAAATAATTGACCTAAAGATTGGAATGTAAGCTTAATTAAATAATTAGCCCAATGAATTGGAACAGATAAAAAGTCAACGCCTTTTGGTTTCCAATTAGGATATGCTGAAACTAAAGCACCAGGTTTAGATATATCATTTAAGAAATCAGCTTTAGAAATTTGAATTTCTATAAGTTCGTTGTTTCTTTCAATTTCAACGTGTAAAATATCATTAAAGATGGGTCTATAAGCATTATCAATAAAATTTTCTGTTACACTAAAAATAAGTTCGTCTGAATTCAATTGAATACTAGTTATAAATTTTTCCAAATCTACTGGTTTTTCAATCAATACACCATTTATGCTTACTATTTTATCTCCTTTTTTAAAGTACTCTAAATCTTGTTTGATTTCATTAGAAAAATAAGTATAGGTTATACCAATTATATAGGTAGGTGGGGTATATGAAAAATAGGTCAAATTACCTTTTAAAATCTGTCCGCCTTTTAATTCTATTTCAATGGGATCACCAACTTCCATAAGCTTCATTACAGAAAAAATATCTCTCTCTCCATTGATAGATAGAATTTCTTCTTCTTGTATATGGAGTTGTTCCAAATTGGCAACATTGTTCAACATAAAAACTGCCCTTTCTCCTACAAGAACAGGAACCACATTAGTGACTATTTTTTCGTTGTTTCTGATAACAGTTAATTCTAATGGATCACCTGAAGTTATTTCCATACTCAAAATTCCTTGATTAAAAACATATTTACCATTAACTTTTCTAATAATATCCCCTGGCATTAATCCTGCAATTTCTGCGGGACTTCCTGGATTTACGTCTCCAATAACAACTTGAGGAAAACCATACAATCCAGCAATTCCTATAAAAATAAAATATCCAAGTAAGAAAGAAAAAATTGGACCTGCTGCAGTTATAAGTAGTTTTTGCCACGGTTTTTTATTGTAAAACAATGAAGGATCGTCTTTTTTATCTTCTTCATCAAAAATTTCTTCTCCACCTAATCTAACATATCCTCCCAAAGGGATACAATTGAAGCGAAATAAAGTCTCTTTACCAGCGATTTTGAAGATAGCTGGACCAAATCCTATAGCAAACTCTTCAACTTTTGTTTTGAACAATTTTGCAAATAGAAAATGACCAAACTCATGAACAATAACTATAACTGAAATAACAATTAAAAACCATATTATCGACAAGAATACTGTCATATTTAACCTCCAATAATTTTTTGTATTCTGTATATAGCTTCTACATAATTTATCATAAAAATCTCCATAAAAAAATTATATGTGCTTTGTGTAAAATTATATCATAAATACCTTTATTCTAAGTAATTTATGTGTTTAATATACAACTAATCAAATTAATAAAAAGTATTAGTTGATAAAAACAATTTATAAGAATAGTATGATGCTTAATATTTCTTAATAACTCTTGATATTCACTAAAAAAATGATTGATATAATCAAATTGAAAATCATTGAAGGAGGGAACAAAGATGAAAAAATTGCTTATTGTAGGATTTATATTGAGTATTATCGCATTGGCTTTTTCTGATACTTTGGTCATAAAAGGATCAAACACTATTTTCCCAGTTTCCCAGTTGTGGATTGAAGAAATTAAAACGTTATATCCTGATTTAATAATTACTTTAGAAGGAGCAGGCTCTTCAACAGGAATTGCATCTTTGTTTAATGGGACTGCAGACATAGCTAATTCTAGTAGATGGTTAAAAAAAGAGGAAATAACTCAAATGGCTAAAGAAGAAAAATATTTCATTCCAATTGTTTTAGCATACGATGGAATAGCAATTATTGTAAATAAAGAACTACCGTTAGATAGTATAACCATACAAGAACTAGCAGATATATATACTGGAAAAATATCACAATGGAACCAGCTCAATCCAAACTTACCAAACCAAAGAATTGTAGCTTATTCACGAAATACAGCATCTGGAACTTTTGAAACCTTTTCTGAAAATGTCCTCAAAGGAGAAAAAATGTCGCCAAATATTCAAATGCTTGAATCCTCACAGGCAGAAATAAATGCGGTCTCAAGAAATAAATATGCGATCGCATACACAGGTATTGGATATGTTACAAATGATGTAAAAGTGCTTAGTGTCGAAGGAATAATGCCAACTAAACTTAACATTTTAAACTCCATTTATCCAATTTCAAGACCACTTTATATGTTCATAGATGCTACAAATGGTTATCCCCAAAAAGGTCCTGTAAAACAATATATATCTTTTGGACTTTCAAAGAGAGGGCAAGAACTTGTAGAAGAAGCAGGTTATGTTGCTGCTTATGGTTTTTAATTAATACATTAAACTTGATAACATTAAATATTCTCAACTACTTAATTTCAGCCTTGTTTACATAAGGCTGAAATTTTTTAAGACAAAAAACAAACATAAATGGTAAAATTAGTTGAACTTTAAATTATCTAGATAGGGAAAAGAAGGTTTAAAAATGAGCTATACACATTTTGAATATGAAATTACCTTGCTCAATAGTCAAATATCTAAGCTTCTTACAATTGTTTTAAGATCCTTTGAAGATTCATTAAAATCATTAGAAGACAAAAACATCAATTTAGCTCAACAGGTCCTGGAAAGCGACTATAATATTGATGAACTTAATCATATTATTGAAGAAAGCGTATATCAGATAGTGTCAAAATTTAGGCCTACAGGTAAAGATTTAAGATATATGGTTTCTATAATTAAGTTTGCAAATAATCTTGAAAGAATCGGAGATTTATCTTGTAATATTGCAGAAAAAACTAAAACATGTGAAAGCATTGAAATTAAGGAGATTTTAACAAATAAAGAATTAAAAAAAATGTTTGGGATTTCTTTAGATATGATTAAAGGAGCATATAAAGCTTTTGCAGAAAAAAATGTTGAAGAAGCAATAAAAATATGGAAAAAAGACGATGAGGTAGATTTTTTAGAACAACAGGTTAGAAAAAATGTAACAAACAAAATTAAAGACCCAAATTTTAATCGAGATTTAATAATACCCTATATATTACTTGCTCGTGATATAGAAAGAATTGCAGATCATGCTACAAATCTATGTGAAGAAATAGTATATATAGAAAAAGGAAAAACAATTAAATATTTTCTCTAACTAACGGAAAAGGAGGTCAAATCATTGTACACTATTTTGATAGTCGAAGATGATAAAGATATACGTGAAATATTAAAAACATATCTTAAAATCGAAAATTTTGAAATAGTTGAGGCGGAATCCTTAACAAGTTTGAGAAATATCCTACATCAAGAAAAAAATATAGATATTTTGTTATTAGATCTTATGCTTCCGGATGGAAATGCTGTAGACGAAATTCCAAAGATACGCTCCTCAAATAAAGACTTAGGAATTATAATAATATCAGCATTAAATGCAGATAGAGAAATAATTTTAGGAATAGAATCTGGGGCAGACGACTATATAACAAAGCCCTTTAATCCTCGCGAAGTAACTGCAAGGGTTCGAGCCCTATTAAAACGAATTAAAAAGGAAGAAAATGACAAATTGGTATTTGGATCTTTGGAAATATATCATGACAGTTATACTGTAATCTATAAAAATGAACCTATAGAATTAACAGCTAAAGAATTTGAGATATTGAGTTTATTATCTAGAAATCCTGATAAAATATTTTCTAGAGATCAAATAATTGATGAAATATGGTTTGGTGATGAATATATTACTGATAGAGTTATTGATGTACATATAAGTATGTTAAGATCAAAAATCGGGAAAGAGTGGATTAAAACAATAAGAAATATTGGTTACAAATTTAATAAAAATGCAGAGGCTATGTTTGTGCCAAATAAAGAAGAAGATAATAATGAATAATGACAGTGTAATATTCAATATTTTTGATACTTTAGATGATGGAATAGTACTACTTTCAAACAAAACCTCCATATCAAAAGCTAATTTAAAAGCAAAAGATTGGGGCATTACTGAGAATAAGGACTTGCTAAGTTGTATTAGTTTCAATAAAATAGACCAATTAACAGAATGTATCTTATCTGAAAAAGATTATGATACAGAAGATATAATCTATTTTATTAAGGGGTTTAGCAAATTTTGTAAAATAATATATAAAAATGAATATAAACTTTTATTATTTCGGGATAAAACACAATTTGAATTACTAAAAAAAGTTAAGGAAGATTTTGTTTCTTCTGTATCTCATGAATTAAGGACACCTTTAACAGTAGCTAAGGGAAATGTACAACTATTACATGATTTCATGAAAAATGAGGAATTCATCCCGCAGATAAATAAAATACAAGAATCTTTGGACAAAATTGAAGACATTATTTCTAAATTAACTCTATTATCAATAGCTGAGTTTGGTGATTATGTGTTGAAAAAAGAAATAATCTATATAAATAATTTATACAAAGAAGTTTTAAAAGATTTGGAGGATAAAATAAAAGAAAAGGAAATTGAACTGGACTTTAGAAGCTGTTTAGAAATAAAAGAAGGAGATAAGTTTGTTCTGTATACTATATTAAAAAATTTGATATCAAATGCTATAAAATATTCATTCAATAACTCAAAAATATATATACAATTTGACGAACAGATGATAGAAGTTAAAGATGAAGGGATTGGGATAAGACAAGAAGAAATTCCACGCATTTTTGAAAGGTTTTATAGAAGCCCAGAAGCAATTAAATATGCAAAAGGCTCCGGTTTAGGATTAGCCGTTGTTAAGTATCTTTGTAACTTATCAAATTATAGAATCGAATGTGAATCAAAATGGATGGTAGGAACAACGTTTAGAATAATGTTTAAGGATGAATAGAGAAATTTTTTGGTGTATAGATGAAAAAATACAAGTCGTTCAAGTATTATACAATAGGTATCATAAACTATCTGCTTTGTAAAATAAATTGTTTTGCAATTGTTCTACTAATTTTATCCACTTCTAATATTTCCTCTAAAGAAATAAATTCTCTTCCAGTTGAATTTGAAAACTCTTGTTGAATTTTGTTAATGGTTTTATATATAATGTAATAAATATCAGTAAACTTTATTCCCCCACTCAAAAAACTTTCTACGGCAACTTCGTCTGCCGCATTAAATGCGTTTTGTAAGATTGGATTACCTAAAATATTAAAAGCCAATTGAAGAGATGGGTATCTATTATAATCAACCTTTTGAAATTCAATTTTTGTATTGGATAATAAAGGCTTATTAAAATTAAATTTTCTTTCAGGATATGAAATAGAGAAAGCAATAGGAACCTTCATATTTGGAAGACCAAAGTGCATTTTGAAAACTCCATCACTAAATTGAACTATCGAATGAACATGACTATCCCTATTAATCAATACATCAATATTTTTAACACCAAATAGATGGTATGCCTCGAAAACTTCAAGCCCTTTATTAACCATAGTTGCAGAATCAACTGTTATTCTTGCTCCCATAGACCAAACAGGATGATTTAATACTTCTTTTGGTGTAACATTCTCAAGGCTATCTATCGGAATATCACGTACCGATCCACCGCTTGCAGTTAAAATAATTTTTTCAGGTATCGTAACCTCACCCAATAATAATTGATAAATAGCACTATGTTCACTGTCAACAGGGATAATTAATTTTTTAAACTTCTTAGCTAAATTCAAAACATAATTTCCTCCACAGACTATAGACTCTTTATTAGCCAAACAAATTCTTTCAGAAAAATTGATCGCAGAGATAGTATGTTTCAAACCAGAAAACCCTGAAGTGGCTATCAAAGAAATATCCGAATCACAGTATTGAATAGCCTTTTCAACAGAATCTTCTCCCTGAAAAATTTTACAATCATTATAATCATTTGGCAAATTTTGTTGAGCATTAACAATGGCAACTGCTTTTAATTTATATTTATCTATATCTATTTTTAATTTGTTCCAATTTGAATAAACACTTCCTCCAATTAATTTTACGTTCTCTTTAAACCATTCCGTATTTAACACTTCTAGAGCTTGTTCTCCTATAGAACCTGAGATACCGGCTATAAATAATGTTTTCAATTATATACTCCTTTCATATTTTCTCATATAGTATTGATTAAATGCAAAATAATTATACCAAAAACTAAAAAATTATAATTAATCTGTGATACAATTAAAATGTTAACATTTTAAATAATATGAGGTGTTAATTATGAGTTATGGTAATTTTCTAATTGAAAGTGCGAACTTGTTCACAGTTTTTCGCTGGAATAATACTCCTGCAATTATTAGATTCACCGAATCCGACAACATATATAATACATTGCTTCTATCATTATTTATTTTTTCTGATGAAGATAAAACAAAGGTGGTAAATATTTTACACAATAAAATTTATGAAGCTATACCAAAAATAATTTTATCTGATATTTCGTTAGAAACAAAAAATCAAATAGAAAAAAAAGGAAAAGATATTTGGGAAAAAACAATAGACCAAACTTATAAAGAATTAGAAAATACTCTAGATATTAATTTAAGTGAAAAGTTATTAGTAAAATACGAGTTTGATGAAGAAACTCAAAATATTATTCGTTTAATTAATTTACTTGCATCAAAAAAAGAAGCATTAATCAATGAAAGGGTATTTCCAGAATATTATGAAGAACCAAGATTAAAAAATGAAAAAAAGATTCAAAAGATAAACGTCAAAGATAAAGAAATGATTGAAGAGCTTGCAGATGAATTACTAAAAATATCATGTAGACTTGTAACTATGATCCGTTGGAATAAAAATCATAGAAACATAAAAAGTTCAGTTTCTTCTCACTCTTTTCTTGTCTTTCTCATAGCCTACATATTGGCTTTATCAGTTAATTTAGATAAAAATGAAATTTATGAAATAATGGCTTGCGCAATACTACATGACCTTCCAGAGGCATTTACTGGAGACGTTATTAGCCCAACAAAAAGAAAAGTTGAAGGTTTAGAAGAAATTATTAGCGAAATAGAAAAAGAATTTGTTCAAGAATGGTACAATAGCAAATCAATTTTGAGAGAAAAAACTTTGAAGTTTGAAAAATATATATATTATCCTTTCAATGATAATTACGGTAAATTTGTAAGAACAGCAGATTTACTTGCTGCATTAATAGAATGCTATTTGGAAATAAGCACTGGAAATCAAAATTCATATTTTGTAAATTCGTTCAAAAAATTGAAAGAAGAAATAAACGATATTTCACCGCTAGACGTTTCAGAAATTCTAAAAGAGATAGAAGATAGTTCTTCTATTCACCTTTAACAAATTTTTTTTCGCCATTAGGAAGTTTAAATTTTACAACTACTCCCCTGGCTGGTTTTTCATAGCCAAAAAATATTTTACGTACATTTTTTTCATTTACTCCACATTCAGCACCTTCAACGGAAATATGTGCTTCAAACGGGTCTTCTTTATATACAAAAACTGTAACTACTTTTTCTTTCATTAAATAAACCCTCCTCTAAAATTGTTTTTTTGAATCTAAAAGTAAAGTAACCGGACCATCATTAACAATATTAACTATCATCTGGGCTTGAAAAATACCATTTTTTACATTAATATTATAATTTTCTGTCAAAAATGAAAGAAAATTATTATACAACGATTGAGCAATATCAGGAGTGGCCGATTCACTAAAAGAAGGCCTTCGTCCCTTCCTACAATCTCCATAAAGAGTAAATTGAGAAACAACCAACAACTCTCCTCCAACCTCAAGAACAGATTTATTCATTTTTCCTAGTTCATCTTCGAAAATACGAAGATGAACAATCTTATCAGCAAGCCATTTAATATCATTAATACCATCATCTTTACTTATACCCAAGAGGACTAATAAGCCTTTTCCAATCTCTGCTACAATTTCATCATCTACAATAACTGACGATTGTTTAACTCTTTGAACAACAGCGCGCAAAAAATTACACCCTCCTTACAGAATATATCCCATTTGCATTTTTCAATTTAGTATTAATTAATTCAAGATGCTTTAAATTATGAACCAACAAATATATTTTTAGAGTGAAGAAATTTCCATCTCTGTGCATCTCGAACTTTTCAATATGAGCACCTTCATTATTAATTATATTTCTTATATTATTAATAATATCTTTATCTTCTACCTCAATCTTGAGCATAGCAGAAAAATCGTTTCTGCCAATTTCATTCCACTGAACAGACACTTTTTTAGATTCACTTAATTCTTCTATATTTTTACAATCTGTTCTATGAATACCTATGCCTCTTCTACTAATGACACCAACAATATCATCTCCCGGAACAGGCATACAACATTTAGCAAAATAGCTTTCTACACCTTCTTCTCCATCTATTAAAAGTGATATACTGCTACTTTTAGGTGCCTTTTTCTCAACTTTCTTACTTTTATCCTCTGACTTACTTGGAGTAAACATATTTTTAATTGTAATAGAACTTATCTCTTCTAAAGCAAGTTTTATAAATAATTCATCTTCACTTTTTATACTATATTTAATATAAAACCCTGCATTTTTGAGGGTCTCGATCATTTCATCCATAGATATATTTACTTTTTTAGAAATCTCTCTAAATTTATCTTTTCCTCTTTCAAGAAGTTCTTGTTCGTTTTTTTGTCTATAAAATTTTTTGATTTTGGCTTTGGTCCTTGGAGAATTTGCATACTTAAGCCAATCTATGCTTGGACCTTGAAAATTACGATTGATTAAAATTTCAACTATATCAGCTGTTTGAAGCTTGTAAGATATTGGAACTAGCTTGCCATTAACTTTCGCACCGGCAAAATGATTCCCAATCTCAGTATGAACTGCATATGCAAAATCGATAGGTGTTGAATCTTTTGGCAAATGAATAATCTCACCTTTTGGAGTAAAAACAAATATTTCCTGGAAAAGTAAATCAGTTTCTATATCTTTCATTTCAAAAGCATTTTGTGCAATATCTTTATGTAATTCCATAAGATTTTTTAAAAACTTCAATTTTTCAGGACTAACTCCTTCTTTGTAAATCCAATGTGCAGCCAAACCATATTCCGCTTCTTCATGCATTTCCCAGTCCCTAATTTGAATTTCTAGAGGTTCACCTCTATGAGTAATTATTGTGGTGTGTAAAGACTTATAACCATTAAATTTTGGAGTAGCTATATAATCTTTAATTCTGCCTGGAATAGGAGACCAAATAGAATGAATGATACCTAATGTTGCATAACAACTGCTAGTATCTTCTGTAATTATCCTTAAAGCTATATAATCATAAATTTCATCAAGAGTCTTTCCTTTTCTTATCATTTTTTGCCATATACTATAAAGATGTTTTGTCCTTCCTTCAACAACAGCTTTTATCTTATGTTTATATAATTCTTTTTTAATAATTTCTGCATATTCATTTAGTCTATCCTCACTGAACTTAATTTTCTCTTCTACTTTACTTTTCAAACTAAAGTATTTATCAGGATATAAATACTTAAAAGAGAGATCTTCAAGCTCCTCTTTTATTTTGAACATACCAAGTCGATGGGCAATAGGGGCATATATTTTTAAAGTTTCTTCAGATTTAGTTACTTGTTTATTTCTATCAACATACTCCAAAGTTCTCATATTATGCAGCCTATCTGCAAGTTTCACTATTATGACACGAACATCTTCCGACATAGCAAAAAGCATTTTTCTAATCGTCTCTATTTTTTCTAAAGACTTAGTATCTGTTTCGTTCAACTTTTCATTAAGTTTTAAATTGCTAATTTTTGTGACACCAGAAACAATTCTAGCAACACCCACACCAAACTTATTATTTATTTCTTCGATCTGAATACCACAATCCTCAACAACATCATGTAGAAGTCCAGCTACTATAGTATCGATATCCATCTTCAATTCAGCTAAAATCAAACCTACGGCCTTAGGATGCTCAAAAAAAATCTCTCCAGAATCTCTTTTCTGGCCTTCATGAGCCTTTTCGGCAAATTCATAAGCATCCTTTAATTTATCTCGTTCCTTTTTAGAAAGTTTTCGATTCAAACATCTTTCTATTTCCTTTTCGTATGTCTTCGGTTCTACTAACATTTAAGACACCTCTTTTAGGTTACAAACAAATCAAATTATATATTTCATTCTTATATATATTATATCATAATCATAATATAATTATTATTCTCAAAAGCCTAAATAATAAGACTTTTTAGAGATGTTAAACTTTCTTTATTTACTATTTTATAATTTTATGGTTAAATAATAAAGATGAAAAATTTCTACACCATCTTATTAAGATATAAATATCATAATTTATAAAAAAGCGATACTATTATAGTGACGATAGAAATGAATATTTTCTAAAAGTAAGCATTTGAATTTATAACAGGTCCAGCGAGGAGCCCTTCCCCTCCTTCGGTACAAGTACCAAAAAAGTCAAAAATTAAGAATTAGTGAGGATTAGAAGTTGGAAGGTATTTTGTATAAAAAACAAATACGAAACTTATGTAGTGCAGATTTTAGAATTTCTAAAGTGGGTAGTACTATTATACGAGGAGGTTAGAAAGATGAAAAAAATTTTCTTAATTATTTTTATTGTAACTAGTATTTTGCTTTCATTTTCTCAAACATTAGTTATTAAAGGATCAAACACTATTTTTCCAATTGTACAACTGTGGGTAGAAGAATTAAACAAAATATCTCCTGAATTACATATAACTGTAGAAGGTGCAGGATCTTCTACAGGAATTACTGCTTTATTCAGTGGAACAACTGATATTGCTAATTCCAGTAGATGGTTGAAAGATTCAGAAATAAAACAAATGCATAAAGAAGAAAAGTATTTTATTCCAATTGTAATTGGATATGATGGTTTGGCAATAATCGTAAGTCCTGAACTCGGAATAAATGATATTTCAATTGAACAACTTGCAGGAATTTATACCGGTAAAATTACTAGATGGAATCAAATAAATCCGAATTTGCCTAATCAAAGAATAGTAGCTTACTCTAGAAACAGCGCTTCTGGAACTTATGAAACATTTGTTGAGAAAGTTCTAAAAGGACAAAGAATGTCTCCAAACGTACTAATGCTTGAGTCTACAAGTGCGGAAATTCAAGCAATAGCCACCAGTAAATATGCTATTGCTTACATGGGGGTAGGCTATGTAACTGGTGATGTTAAAATTCTATCTGTTAACGGAATTATCCCAAATAAAATCAACATTCTGAACGGCTCTTATCCAATTTCTAGACCTTTATTCATGTTTTTAGACGCCACCCATGGATATCCAAGTTCTGGACCCATAAAAGAGTATATAACCTTTGCTCTATCGCAAAGGGGACAAGACCTTTTAGAGGAAGCCGGATATATAGCTGCTTATGGTTATTGATTATGTTAATCAATAACACGTACATCATTAAATTAATAATAAATCTCAAGCCAAGGAGTGTTAAAAATGAATTGGAGAGATGTTAAAGACGGGGTTAATAAAACTGTCATCTTTTTATTCGCTTTTGTTGGAATATTGGTTGTAGTTGGTTTGTTCGTTTTCATTATTAAAGAATCTATTCCTGCATTAACGCAGGTCGGTAAAGAAATATTTTTTAGTATTTACTGGTATCCTACATATGACCCACCAGAATTTGGAATGCTAGCTATGATAATAGGATCACTAATATTAACCGGTTTATCATCGCTATTTGTCCTGCCTCTTGGTTATATTATTTCTTTCTTCTTATACAATTACGCAAACACATTTGAAAGAAAAATAATAAAATCTACAATTGATTTGTTATCTGGAATACCATCTGTTATTATTGGTACATTTTTATTTTTTTACGTTTCACCAATAGTAATGAAGTTAGGAGCATGGTCTCCTGGCAATTTGCTTACCGCATCAATTGGTTTAACAATATTATCATTACCTTATGCAGCTTCATTAATGGAAGAATCCCTGTCTTCTGTAGATCAAAGCTTAAAAGAAAGCGCTTTAGCCCTAGGTGCTAGTAAATTCACAGCTGGATTTAAAATAGTTACTAAAGATGCATCGTCTGGAATTCTAAATTCAATCATTTTAACTGTTAATAGAATAATTGGGGAAACAATAGTTGTGTTAATGGTAGCTGGTGGTGCCGCTATTATACCTAAATCAATCTTTGATCCAGTCAGACCTTTAACTGCTGCCATAGCTAGTGAAATGGGAGAAGTATCTGTTGGAAGTTTACATTATTCAGCTTTATTCACTGCAGGTCTAATCTTATTAACAATTTCTTTTATTCTTACTTTAATTTCAAAAACAGTTATAGGGGGTAAAACAAAATGAAGAAAAAACAATCTGTAGACTCTCTAGTCTCTTTAATATTTAGAACAATTAGTTATATAACTTTTTTTTCAATAATATTAATAATCTCAATAGTTATAATTGATGGCGCTAGATTTTTTAAACCGTCTTTTTTCTTTGAATACCCAAAAAAAGCCATGACGCAAGGGGGAATTGGACCTGCCATATTGGGAAGCTTAATAATGATTGCCCTCATCTTACTTATATCCATTCCATTAGGATTATTGACCGGTGTTTTTCTTTCTGAATATGGCTCAAAATCATTAATTGGTAAAATAATAGATATCGCTGTAACCTCTCTTTCAGGTGTTCCATCAATAGTTTATGGATTATTCGGTTTAACTTTATTTTCAATCACTTTAGGATTTGGAACATCAATATTAAGTGGAAGTTTAACGTTGTCTATTATGACATTACCAGTTATTGCATCTTCAGTAAGAGAAGCATTGGTAGCACTGCCTAGAGAATTAAGAGAATCTGCATTCGCCTTAGGAGCAAAAAAAACTGAAACTATTTTTAAAATTTTAATACCAGCGGGGAAGAAAAGAATAATCACAGCTATATTAATTGGTTCAGGTAGAGTAATAGGTGAAACTGCCCCAGTCTTATTAACAGGTGCTGTTTTTTACTCGACAAAACTTCCAACTTCCTTATTAGACCCTGTTATGACTCTACCAACACATATTTATTTTATAACAATGTCATATGGAGTTGAAGCTCAATGGATGGCAAAAGCAACATCTTCATTTTTATTGATTCTGATCTTAATAATTTATTTAATTGCATTTCAAATAAGGAAGGAGGAAAAAAATGTTTGAACAAATTACAACAGAAAAAACAATATTAAAAATAATAAACTTTAATGGATGGTACGACCAAAAACAAATATTAAAAAATATTAACATGGACATGTTTAAAAATAAAATTAGCGCTATCATAGGACCTTCTGGTTGTGGAAAAACCACATTACTTAGAAGTATTAACAGAATCAATGATGAAATTCCTGATTATAGGGCATCAGGAGAAATTATTTATGACGGGAAAAACATCTATGACAAAGATATTGACATTACTATGCTAAGAAAAAAAATAGGTATGGTATTTCAAAAACCTGTTCCATTTCCAATGTCAATATATGAAAATGTTGCTTTCGGTTTGAAAATACATGGTTTAAAAGATAAAAGAAGGATAGATGAAATTGTAAGGTTAGCTTTAAAAAGAGCTGCCTTGTGGGATGAGGTAAAAGATGAATTAAACAAACCAGCGAGAAACTTATCTGGAGGTCAACAGCAAAGACTTTGTATTGCGAGGGCATTAGCTGTAGATCCAGAAATTTTATTATTAGATGAACCTACTTCAGCATTAGATCCCATTGCTACACAAAAAATAGAAAATTTAATTGAACATTTATCAGAAGATTATTCTATAATAATAGTTACTCACAATTTAGCACAAGCTACAAGAATATCTGATTATATGTATTTCATGTATCAAGGCGAATTAATTGAATGGGGGCCAACTAGAAATATGGTAAGAAATCCTAAGAAACAGCTTACAGAAGATTACTTGAATGGAAGAATTAGCTAATATTGATTGTTTGAAAAAATTTAATAAATTATGATAAAAAAGAAGGTGGAATAATGGATTTTACAAGGTTTGAAACTGAACTAACTCTATTACGAGGAACATTATCCAAATTATTATCTGACGTATTAAAGATGCTTGAAGACTCAATCTCTTCATTAAAAAATAAAGATTTAGTTTTAGCCCAAATGATTCTTGATTCAGATGAAGAAATTGACGAAATGAACCGCCAAATTGAAGAATCTGTTTATCAAATTCTTGCCAGATTCAGACCTATGGGAAAAGATTTAAGGTATGCAATTACTATGATAAAACTATCCAACGATTTAGAAAGAATAGGCGATTTATCATGTAATATTGCTGAAAAAACACAGCAATATCAAAATTTTGATATATATGAAATATTAGAAGCAAAAGAAATTAATCAAATGTTAAAAGTTGCTATTGAGATGATAAAAGGAGCTTATAAGGCTTTTGAAGAACGTGATGTAGATTCCGCAATAAAAATCTGGAAGAAAGATGACATTGTAGACGAGTTAGAAATTGAAGTTAGAAAAAAAGCTATAAATAGACTATCTGATCCGGATTTCAGTCAAGAACTAGTCGTTCCTTATATCTTATTAGCTAGAGACATTGAAAGAATTGCAGACCATGCAACTAATTTATGCGAAGAACTTGTATACATAGAAATAGGAAAGGAAATTATCAATATAGTTAGAGAGGAACAAGAAAACAAATAACAATATATAAGAATTATAGTTATAAGATTAGTTTTTTCAATTTGTTATAGGTATTTTGTTTATGATAAACGAAATAGTCGTTCAAGTATTGTTGGTTTCGTATTCAATTATTTTATTTTTTTTATTTGTTAAATAAATTAAAAAACTATGATTTTTTTACTTTTTCACTAATATTTAACGCCTAAAGGATTTATTCACCTTTAATTCACTGTAAGAGAATTTGACTTTCTTTATAAAATATATTTTAATTTTATAGAAAGGAATGGTTAAAAAGTTTGAAAGACAAATAATAGAGGGTAGATATTAATGCCAAATAATACTTATAATTTAGAACTTGTTAAAGAACAAAATAGAACAATGGTAATAGAAATATTAAATTCACTAGGGACCACAACACGAACTGAGCTTGCAAACATTACTGGCCTCACACGAGCAACTATTACAAATATAATTAATGAGTTTTTAGAAGTAAACTTAATAGAAGAAGTTGGCACTATAGACGGTAAAGTAGGTAGAAAAAGAAAATTGATAAAAATTAATGAAGACGCTTTTTATGTTGTTGGAATTGAATTTGGAGTAAATATTGTACGGACAGGGGTTTATAATCTTAATGGAAAGAATATATCTTTTTCAGAAAAAGAAATTAATTCTTATGCAAAACCCAACGATATTTTAGAAAATATATATTATATTGTGGATGAAACAATTTCAAATTTTAAATTTGATGTTGATAGAATAAAAGGTATAGGGGTTGTAATGCCTGGAATAATTGATAGTGATAAAAAGGTACTAGAATCCGTTCATCCTTTTCCACTATTGAAAAATTATCCTTTATGTAAACAAATCGAAAAACACTATAAAATACCTGTATGGCTAGAAAATGACGCAAATGGTGCTGCACTTGGTGAAAAATGGTTTGGACATGGAAAAAATTATCAAAATTATGTATTTGTTGTTGGAGATGCAGGAATTGGTGCAGGAATAATTATCAATGGACAATTATACAGAGGAGCTTTTAATTCAGCTGGTGAAATTGGTCATACTCTATTTTCTAGGGATTTTATTCAATTAGAAAATGAAGGAGGTCTTTATAAACTAACTGAAAAATATAAACTTCCTATTGAAGAATTACTCAAACTTTCTAAAAATAATGCAGATATTTATGAAACACTTTGTGAAATAAATCAGGCTTTTGCTATTGGTATTGTAAATTTAGTTAATACGATTAGTCCAGAAGCTGTAATAATTGGTGGAAGAATACTAAATGGAGGATATCATCTAATTAGAGAAATAAAACGAATTGTTGAAGAATATAGTTTTTCTTTAGAATCTCCAAAGATTTTAGTCGCTTCAAAAAAGGAAAGTGCAATTTTGGCTGGTGCCGCTTCCATTGCTATTGAGCAAATAGTATCTTCTCCCTATCAATTTCTATTAAATAGTTAAATTTTTCAATAGAATACTTTTCTTAATATGTATATATCTACATTTGTTCTTTTTTTCATCTGTGCGGAAAGTAACTAATAAACATTCTAAAAAGGAGGTAAGAAAGTATGAAAAAGTGGTTTGTATTAATTTTATTAAGTTTTCTAACTTTGATGACTGTATTTGCTCAAAGTGGAGAAATAGAAATTTTCAGTTGGTGGACCGGTGGAGGTGAAGAAGCTGCATTATTAGCAACGATTGCAGATTTTGAACAGTTATATCCAAACATTAAAGTCATCAACGCAACTGTAGCTGGTGGTGCAGGTACCAATGCAAAAGCTGTATTGAAAACAAGAATGCTGGGAGGCAACCCTCCTGATACATTCCAAGTACACGCAGGTTGGGAATTAACAGACACGTATGTTATTCCAGGACTGATGGAACCTTTAACTGATTACCTCAAACTTTGGGGTGCATACGATAAATTTCCAAGTGGTTTAATAGACATAGTTAGTTATGAAGGGGAAGTATATTCAATTCCATTAACTATTCATAGAAGCAATGTTATTTTCTACAACAAGAAATTGTTTAACGAGATTGGTTTAACAAAAGAACCTGAAACATGGCAAGAATTTATAGCTGCATTAGATAAGGCAAAAGCTTCTGGATACATTCCTTTAGCAATGGGTGATAAAGAAAAATGGGAAGCTGGTCAAATTGTAGAAAATCTAATGGTTGCAGAATTTGGTGCTGCAAATTACAATGCACTATTTAATGGAGAATTATCTTTTAACGACAATAGACTTGATAGTGCACTTCAGAAAATGGTTCAACTCATGAACTATGTTAATGTTGATCACGCTGCCTTAGCATGGCAAGAAGCCGCAAGACTTTTGTATGATAACAAAGCAGTTTTCAATTTAATGGGAGACTGGGCAGAAGGTTATTTTAAAGAATTAGGATGGACCCCTGGCGAAGACTTTGGTTGGTTTGAACTTCCTGGGACTCAAGCAGTATTTGTTTTAATATCAGATACATTTGGATTACCTAAAAATGCACCTCACAGAAATAATGCACTTATTTTCTTAGAATATTTAGCCTCTCCAAGAGCACAAGAAATATTTAATCCTATAAAAGGTTCTATTCCAGGCAGAGTTGATGCAAATCCTGGAGATGATCCCTATCTAATAGAAACTGCTGAAGACTTCAGAACATTAGCGATTAGCCCTTCAATAGTACATGGTTCTGCTGCACCAGAAGCATTTGTAACTTCCTTTAACGACGCAGTGAATGCTCTTGTTACTACAAAAAATATTACTCAGGCGAAACAAATGATTCTTTGGGCAGCTGAAGATGTAGGTTTATTAACAGATTAATCTTGCTCAAAGAAATTAGTAAAAGACTCGGTTCATGTGAACCGGGTCTTTTTAAAAATCTGTGAAGAGGTGATATAATGTCTGTTCAAAAAAAGAAATCCAGAGCAGGATTTTTTATAATTCTACCATCATTAATTTTTATTGGCATATTTGTTTATTATTTCATATTTCTAACTATAAGGACTTCTACCTCAAATTGGAATAGTTTTTCTGCTTTAGTTAAGGGCGAGTATAATTTTGTAGGATTAAGAAATTATCAAAGACTTTTCCAAGATCCTAGATTTCAAACTGATATGTGGAATACTTTATTTTTTACATTATTTTTTCTCGCAGGATGTGTAATACTTGGACTATTTCTTGCTAATATAATTGATAAAAAGTTAAAAGGTTCTAATTTTTTCCAAAATCTATTTTTATTTCCAATGGCGATTTCCTATGTGGTTACAGGAACTGTTTGGGGTTGGATATTTGCACCTGGAAATCTTCCTTCAGATCCTCAGGGTATTAATCTTTTACTTCAAAAAATCGGCTTATCAAAATTCCAATGGATGTGGTATACAAGCACCCAATCAATTGGTAAGTTTAATTTAGCCCTTATCCCGGTTATAATTGCTGCTGTTTGGCAAATGTCTGGTTACGTCATGGCAATGTATTTAGCAGGGTTAAGAGCAATTCCTGAAGAATTGATCGAGGCATCTCAAGTCGATGGAGCAACAGGAACTCAAGTCTTTTGGAGAATAAAAATGCCTATGTTAAGACCTATTACTTTGAGTGCAATGATAGTTATAGGACACATGTCATTGAAGATATTTGACTTAATATATGCAATGACAGGAAGTGGTCCAAATAATGTTACAGATATGCCTGCTATTTATATGTTTGAACAAATGTTTAGGTCTAACAGATATGCCATTGCTTCAGCAATAGCAATAATAATGTTAGTTATGGTTGCGGTAGTAATAATTCCTTATCTTTACTATTCTTTTAGGGGGTCAAAATAATGGCTGAAAGAACGAGTAAAACTTCAACAATTGTATATTATATCATTTTAATTATTTTTACAATATTTTATATTATTCCATTCTATGTAACAATAAGTACTTCTTTTAAACCATTTGAAGAAGTATCTATTGCCACAATGTGGAATTTACCAAAGAAAATATCTTTAGATGGTTTTAAAGTGGCTTTCGCTAGACTAAGTCCAAATCTTAAAAATAGTTTATATCTTACAATTCCTGCAACACTAATTTCGGCAATGATTGGGTCAATAAATGGTTTTGCATTATCCAAACTAAAATTTAAATATTCAAATTTAATTTTTGCATTATTATTGTTTGGAATGTTCATACCTTATCAAAGTGTCTTATTCCCTCTTATACAATTCTTCCAAAAAACTGGATTGTATGGTACTATTCCTGCATTGATAATTGCTCATGTTATATATGGAATTCCAATTACCACCTTAATGTTTAAAAATTACTACGAAGAAATACCAGATGAACTAATAGAAGCTGCTTCCGTAGATGGTGCAAATATATGGCAATCATATACAAAAATTCTTCTTCCAATTTCAATGCCAGGTTTTGTCGTTGTTATAATCTGGCAATTCACTAATATTTGGAATGAATTCTTATTTGCAGTAACAGTTACAAGTGATCCTACTAAACAACCTATTACTGTAGCTCTAGTTAATTTAGCAGGAAGCCAAGTGGTCGAATGGAATGTACAAATGGCAGGAGCATTATTAGCTGCACTTCCTACTTTGATAGTCTACATACTCCTAGGTAGATATTTTGTTAGAGGTCTACTTGCTGGATCAGTTAAAGGATAATGTCGATAGCACTTATGAATTGATAATATACGAAAATTTTAATTAAATGATTCTATAAGTCAATGAAATGAAAAAATAATTTTAACTAACGAATTTATAGACTTTGTGAACAATGATTAATTTTACTAAAGAAAACATAATTTTATTTCAAAAGTTTTTATATAAATAAATCTTCTACAAACTTTATGTGTTTAATATATTTTTTATAAATTAGAAAAAATCGATCATGTCTAACTTATATTGGTTGATATAAGTGTACGTAAACATAATTTTCTAAAATTAGTTTTTTATATGAAAACTAATTAGTCGTTCAAGTATTATATAATAAACTAAAATGTTGTTACCTCTCTTAAATCTCGAATAATTTTTATGCATGAATTAATAATTACAAAAAATTCTAATCTTCCTAGATACATTACAATTATTTCAGTCCACAAAACTCCTAGTGGGGCTTGAGGGCCTGTTATTCCAACAGATAATCCAACATTTGAAACAGTTGAAGCCAATTCAAACAAGACATTAGGTAGAGAATATCCATAGCCTAGCAGAACGAATACCCCTACAAAATAAGTTACAAAATATGCAGTAAACACAACTATCACATTTTTAATAGCATCAACATCTATCTTTTTACGTGAAATTCCCTTGTAAACTTCCAAATAAAAAGTTGTTCCACTAGGTTTGAAAAAAGATTTAATTTGATTAAGTACTAGTTCAAAAGCTATATAAATACGGTATAACTTCAAACCACTAGAGGTGGAATCCATCATACCGCCAAAAATCATTAACAATGTAAGGATAAGCAAGCCAAAAGAATTCCAATTAATAAATGATACGGTTGAAAAACCGGTTCCCGTTAGTGAAGAAATACTTTGAAATATTGAGTTGATTATCCCTTCTTTTATGCCATACATTTGTAAAAGAGAAAACAAAAAAAGTAGGGTTGAAAATATTAATAGTATAACAAACATTAGTCTGGGTTCAGGATTTTTTAGAAAAGGTTCAGATCTTATTTTTTCTTTAAATTCGAGTTTGGTGAGTACTCCTTTTTTCAATTCTTTTCTATATCTAAAAAAATTTTTAACCATTAAAATCGCAGCATAATGAATTCCAAATCCTGTTGCTCCCATTATCATTAGTATCATAATAATTATTTCTACACTTAAACTATTATAAGCACCTATACTTAAATTCTTTGTTGAAAATCCACCTGTTGCCAAAGCAGTTAGTGTGTGATTAAATGAATCAAAAAAAGGTAGCTTACCTATTGTCATTAATAAAATTGTTCCTATAATTGCCCAAATAATATATATTCTCAATATAATTTTTGCAGACTCCCTTAAATTTGGAACCAAATTATCGCTTCGCCCTTCAGCTTGATAAATTCCTGCACCTACAGATCCTGCTATAATTACAGTAATAATTGCAAAACCAGCACCACCTACATATTGAGTAACTGATCTCCACAATAAAATAGATTTAGGTAATATTTCAACATCTAAAAACATTGAAAGACCTGTACCGGTCCATCCGCTTGTAGATTCAAAAATAGCTTGAGTAAAATTTAAATAATTTGCAAAAATGAAAGGAAGAGAAGATAAAAATATTGCAAGACTCCAAACTAAAAAGACGGTAACAGTAGCATCATGTATACTTAATTCTTTCTTTCTTTCTCCTCTACTTATTATTCTAAAGAATAATCCAGTTAAAAATGTTAAGATTGCTGGAATAAAAAAAGAGAAAAATAACTTATTTCCATCATTTATGAGGGCAAAAAAAGAAATTGCTAGTATTAATAGAGACAAGCCTATAGTTATGTTTCCTACGTTTCTAAAAATTGCTTTATATCTTAAGATAAGAAATTCACGATATGAAGACACATTTTCACCTTCTATTTTAAAGCATTTACCACTTCATCAACTTTATCTTTAAGTGCTAACACTATTAATCTATCACCCAAAAGAATAGAGGTTTCTCCGTTTGGTACCATAATTTCACCATTTTTCCTTATCAAGACCCCTATGATAGCATTTTGGGGTAATTTGACCTCTTTTAACTTTTTACTATCAGCTTTGTCTCCAGGATCAATTGTAATTTCTAAAACTGACAGTTTGTCAACATAAGGATTAAAAAATTCTGTAACATCCTCATAAATTAAAGATGATTCAATCAGTTTCTCCATCCATTTAATTGGAACTATAGTTTCAACTTTAATAGATTGAAACACAATCTCATCTTCTGGTGAATTGACTAAAGCAATTATCTTTATCTCTTCAAAAAATTGTTTTAATAACCAAGATACAACAAAATTAAAGGCATCATCCTCAGATATAATTATCATTGCTTCTACTTTTCTATCTAAATCTAAATTCTCTATCCAGTTGATGTCTGTAGGATCTTGATTAATAAGCTCTAAAGATGGAAAATTGACCTTTAAACCATCTAATATTTCTAAATTAGATTTTTTATTACTCACATAGAATACTTTATTACCTAATAACAATAACTTTTTGGCTAGCGAATAAGCTAACCCTGAACCCTCTATTATATAAAATGTCCTATTCATATTGATTCCTCTCCAAATCTTTAACTAGGTTGTTAACAGAATCTTCAATTGGACAAAAGAAGTCTAGATTAGCTTTTGTAAAAATAGCCTTTTTTTCAGGATCATTAACTCTTGATACTAGATTGATTTTATCATTAATTTTTTTTATCCCATATGACAACATAAAATTTAAATTATCATCCGGGGTTACTATGTATACCATATCTGCAGTTTCTAAATTTAAGTCCATTAATGCAGCCATATCATTTGTATCTAGTATTTTCGTAAAACCTACAAAATTATTTTTAGTTAACCTTTCAAAAGATTTTTCATCTTTATCTATTACAATAACGTTATGATCTTTGCATAATTTAAGCGCTAACTCTGAACCCATCCGACCGCAACCAATTATGATAATAACCTTTACTCTATTAGCCATTCTTCCTCACTTCCAAATTTTATTTTTTATAACAAAATATTAAGGAAAATGTCTATAATAAAAATATAAAAGTAGTCAATATTTACCACAAAAATAGAAGGGAATTTGTTGTCCCTTCTAAATTTATAATGTTGTATTTCAAGAAATGTGTATTTCTATTTTTTCAAATTATTCCTATTTTTTCAAATAAAAAATCAATAAATTATAATATAAACTCGCGTAAGTCTTCGTTAAGGACAATATCTCCTAACCTTAAATCAACATAATTTTTATCAACTCTAACTTCCCATTCTCCAGATGCGGGAGCTTCATAAGATATTTCCTCAAGAACTTTTTCTACAATAGTATACAGTCTTCTAGCTCCTATGTTTTCAACTTTTTCGTTAACTTCATAAGCTATATCTGCCATTCTATCAATTCCATCGTCAGTAAATTCAACAACTACTCCATCTGCTTTGAGCAGGAACTGATATTGTATTAAAAGCGCATTTTTCGGCTGAGTTAAAATTCTAACAAAATCTTCTTTGGTTAAAGAAGAAAGCTCTGCACGAATGGGGAATCTTCCCTGCAGCTCAGGGATCAAATCTGATGGTTTAGAATCACTAAACGCACCCGCAGCTATAAATAATATGTAATCAGTTTTGATAGAGCCGTATTTTGTCAAAACAGTTGTTCCTTCTACAATAGGTAGCAGGTCTCTTTGTACACCTTCTCTAGATACATCCGGACCAGAAGATGAACCTTTTGAAACAACCTTATCAATTTCATCAATAAATACTATTCCTTGATTTTGTGCTCTGTCTAATCCTTCTTGATAAAGTCTATCTTGATCTATGAATTGTTCTGCTTCAATTGGTTCTAAAACTCTTCTAGCCTCAGAAACTTTCATCCGTCTCTTTTTCTTTTTTTTAGGCATTAAACTCTCAAACATCTCTCCAAATTGCATTCCCATATCTTCAAATTCAGGACCCATTCCCAAAAATAACGGGCTTGCCTGCTCTTCCAATTCTATTTCAATTTCTACATCTTCTAATTCTTTATTACGTAGTTTTTCTAAAACTTCTTTTCTTTTCTTTAATATCGCTTCGTCTTCTTCCCGAATATTTTTATCTTGTTCATATTGATTTGGTTGAGTGAACACTTGAAACATATCAGTAAAAGATGTTTGAGTTTTTTTCTTTTTAGATGGAACAAGAGCTTCTACAATTCTTTCTTCAACAGCCCTTTGTGCCTTTTCTTTAACTTCTTCCATCATCTCTTTTTTTACCATGTTTATAGAATTATCTACTAATTCTCGTATCATACTTTCAACATTTTTTCCTACATATCCTACCTCAGTGAATCGTGTTGCTTCAACTTTCACAAATGGTGCGTTAGCAATCTCGGCCAATCTTCTTGCAATTTCGGTTTTACCAACGCCCGTGGGACCTATCATCAATATATTTTTGGGAATGACGTCCTTTCTAATTTCTTCATCTAACGATAATCTCCTAATCCTGTTTCTTAAAGCTATAGCAACTAGTTTTTTAGCTTCGGTTTGACCAACTATGTATTTATCTAATTCTGACACAATTTTTTTTGGAGTTAACTCATTTTCAATAATAAATTTCACTAAAATCACCTCAAATTACTCGTTTATATTTCATGAATTTTAAGAAAATTGGTTTTACTTGAAAAACCATAAGGAATGCCTGCAGTGACAATAATACTTTCTCCTGGTGAAACTAAGTCCAATGATTTAACTATATTAGAAACGTTTTCTAACATATTATCCGTATCAACAAATTTATGCATTATTACAGGAGTAACTCCCCATACTAAAGCCAACCTATTATATGTTTTATATCTTGGGGATGCTGCTATAATTTTAATATTTCTTCTAAATCGAGATAGTGCTCTGGCAGTGTATCCACTATAAGTTGTTGCAACTATTACTTTTATTCCTAATTGTTCAGCTACTTTTATTGCAGACTGAGAAATCGCATTTGTATCTTGATCTCCACCACCATATGTTGAATAATCAAATTTATAAGAATAATCATCAAGATATTTTTCTGTTTCACAAGCAATACTACTCATAACTTTAACAGCTTGTACAGGATATTTCCCAACAGCAGTTTCACCAGACAACATTACAGCATCAGTTCCGTCTAATATTGCGTTTGCAATGTCTGTGGCTTCTGCTCGTGTTGGAAATGGATTGTTGATCATACTTTCCAACATTTGTGTCGCAGTAATTACGGGTTTTGCCATTGTATTAGCTATTTCTATTATTCTTTTTTGTAGTAAAGGAATTTTTTCTACCGCAACTTCCACCCCTAAGTCTCCTCTTGCAACCATAACCCCGTCTGCCTCTTCAATTATTGCTTCTAAATTATCAATAGCTTGAAGAGTTTCTATTTTTGCAATAACGGGTAAATCAGGAATTCCAATTTCCGTCAAAATTCTCTTAGTTTTTATTATATCATCTGGTTTCCTTACAAAAGATTGGGCAACATATTCAATATTCCAATCAACTGCTTTGGTAAGAAATTCTTTATCTTTCTGCGTTAAAGGAGGAAGGTTAATATCTACACCTGGTACATTAATACCTCTGTGATGGGTAATAATTCCCCCAACAATTACATTAGTTGTTATTTCTTTGCCATCAGTTTTAATGACTTCTAATTTTATTTTTCCATCATCTATTAGTATTACATCACCTTTTTTTACATCTTTTGGAAGCTCCTTGTAATTAATGCTAACTCTTTCATTATTTCCTATAATCTCTTGAGAGGTAAGAATAAAAATCTGCCCCTCTACTAAACTTACTTCATCTGTCTCAAAATTTCCAGTTCTTATTTTAGGACCTTCTAAATCTAGCAGTATTGCAAGAGGTATATTCATCTCTTTTCGAATTTTTACCAATGTCTCTACCCTTTTTTCATGTTGAGACATTGTATCATGGGAGGTGTTGAGTCTAGCAACATTCATCCCATTTTCTACTAACTTTCTCAAAATATCTTCGTCGTCTGTTGAAGGTCCAATAGTACAAACAACACGTGTTTTTTTATTTTTTATATTTTCATTCATGATAATATTTCCCCCTAAAACTTTTTAAAAATGATTCGTAGCTCTATGATAGAATCCCCGCTAGCTTTACAATATTCATATCTATTGATTTTTTTTCAGAAAGCACTTGATCAATTGAAATCCTCGCTAAATCATTTCTGCTTAACCCTATCATTACATTAAAGTTGCCATCTAAAAGAGATTTTACAGCTTCATAGCCCATTCTCGAAGCTAATATTCTATCAAAAGCTGTTGGCGAACCTCCTCTTTGAATATGACCTAATATTGTTATTCTGGTTTCAAAACCAATTCTATTTTCCAGATGTCTTGCAACTGTATATGCGCTGGCAGAACCTTCTGCAACAACCACTATAGAATTAATTTTACCTCTTTTTCTTTCAGACCACATTTTTTCTGCCAAAGAATCATAATCAACAGGCACTTCTGGGATTATTATGGCTTCAGCACCTATAGCTAAACCTGACATTAAAGCAATATATCCTGAGGTTCTTCCCATAACTTCTACTATAAAGGCCCTTTCATGAGAAGAAGCAGTATCCTTTAATTTTTGCATAGCATCAACCACCGTATTTAAACATGTATCTACACCTATACTCATATCAGTATGAGCTATATCATTATCTATAGACCCAGGAATTCCAATGAATGGGATACCTTGCTCTTGAGCTAAAAGATTTCCGCCTGTTAAGCTGCCTTCTCCACCTATTATAACAAGTGCATCTATACCCAGCTCTTTTAAGATATCACCTGCAACTTTTCTAACTTCTGGTAGTTTAAACTCAGGTACTCTTGATGTTCTTAAAATAGTGCCACCTCTCTCCATTATTCCTCCAACATCTGAATAGGAGAGTTTTTTATAATCTTTATCTAAAATACCAGCAAATCCACGTAAAAATCCATAAACTTCGATTCCTTCAGTGACTGCACATCTTGTTACAGATCTAATAACAGCATTCATTCCAGGGGCATCCCCACCACTTGTTAGTATTCCTATTTTTTTTATGGTAGCCACTTTATCCCTCCTAAAAATTATCAAATATTAATTCAAAAATTATATATATCTTTTCATTTTTGATGTTTGGTAGTTTGATGCAACTATTTTGATTTTAGGATTAAATTCAACGAATCAAAATACTTTTTAATTATATCACTAATAATATGAAAGTACTGTTAAGAACCTTATAAAATCATAATACTTACCAACTAAAGTATGATATAATATCTTATAAGCGTCTTTACGTTCATAGACTTTTTAAATAGGTGGTAAAAATGAAATTAGATCAAGATGAAATAGTTAAATTACTAAAAAACAAAAAAATTAAACTAACTCCTAATAGAATAAAAATAGCATGTGAACTTTTTAACTCAGATGATCATCCGTCGATTGAAGAAATTCATCAAAGACTTTTAAAAAACGGTGAAAGAATCTCTTTTACCTCAATATATAACATTGTTAAACTATTTGAAAGCACAGGATTGGTAAAAGAAATTAAAGTTGGTAATAAAAGTCACTATGATCCCAATGTTATACCACATATTCATTTTATATGTAACGAATGTGGAAATGTGACTGATCTGAACATTTTTGAAACTGATCATGAGAATCTACAGCTTCTAATAAACAATCTTATTTCGCATTATACAAAATATGACGTCGACAATTTTGAGTTAAACTTATATGGAATATGTGAAAACTGTAAAAATGAAGAACAAGGCTCGGATTAATCTAAGCCTTGTTCTTCATTATTTATATATCTAACTTTTAATTCTTTATTAGCTTTAACTTCATCAAGTCTTTTTACAGGAGTACTATGTGGTGCTTCTTTTAAAACTTCTGGAGAATTTATAGCTTCATCTAATACTTTTTCATATACATCTATTACAAAATCTAATGTTTCTTTACTTTCAGTTTCAGTAGGTTCTATCATCATAGCTTCATCAACAATTAAAGGAAAATATATTGTAGGGGGATGTATACCATAATCTAATAGCCTTTTTACAAAATCTAAAGTGTTTACACCATAATTTTTAAGCATAGTCCCTTTTAACACAAATTCATGTTTACATAGGCTTGAATAAGCTATTTCAAACGATTTTGATAATTTTTCCTTTAAATAATTAGCATTAAGAGTAGCTAATTCACTAGCTTTTTTAAGTCCTTCTTTTCCCATAGAAAGAATATAAGTATATGCCTTCACTAATACCAAAAAGTTTCCATAAAAACTTCTAACCCTCCCAATACTCTTTGGAATATTATAATCAAAGAAATACATACCATTTTCTCTTCTTGATACAATGGGTTTTGGAAGATATGCTTTTAAATATGATTTAACAGCAACAGGACCACTTCCTGGTCCTCCCATTCCATGAGGAGTAGAAAATGTCTTGTGTAGATTCAAATGAACTACATCAAATCCGTTATCTCCTGGTCTGCTTTTTCCCATAATGGCATTTAAATTTGCCCCATCATAATATAATAATGCATTATTTTGATGAGCAATTTGAGAAATTTCTAAAATATCTTTTTCAAATATTCCTAAAGTGTTAGGGTTAGTCAACATTATCGCTGCAGTATTTTCATTAACCAATTCTTTTAGATTTTTTAGATCAACTCTTCCTTCAGAATTAGATTTAACTTCTATGACCTTAAATCCAGCCATTGCAGCAGAAGCTGGGTTAGTACCGTGAGCAGAATCAGGTACAATTACTTCATTTTTGTGATTAAAGTTGTTATCATGCAAATATTTTCTAATAATGAGCATTCCAGTCAGTTCTCCATGTGCTCCAGCAGCAGGTTGCAAAGTTATATTATCCATGCCAGTTATTTCCACAAGAAAATTTTGTAATTCATACATAAGCTCCAATGCACCTTGAATGGTTTCTTCTTCTTGATAAGGATGCAACATTTTAAACCCTTCAAGCGAAGCTGCTTCTTCGTTTAATACTGGATTATATTTCATAGTACAAGAACCCAATGGATAAAAGCCCCTGTCTACAGAATAGTTTAAACTAGCTAATTCATTATAATGTCTCACCACTTCTGTTTCATAAACCTCAGGAAAATTAAGATGTGTTTTTCTAATTAAATGAGTTGGAATATCAATATTTGACTCAGGTACATCTAATTTAGGAAGTGTATAAGCAGTTCTTCCTTTCGAAGATTTCTCAAAAATTAATTTCATGATAATCCCTCCAAAAATGAACATAAAAAGTCGATATCTCTTTTCTTATTTAATTCAGTAACGCTAAATAATATTTGATCTCCTTTTTGTGGGAAGAATTTTTTTAAAGGTAATGGACCAAAATAGCGTTGTTCTATGAGTTTCTTGTTCATATAAACAGGATCTATTTTTGATTTCATCACAAACTCATTAAAAAAAGGACCTTGATATACCATTTCAAATTTATCCGTTTCTAATAATTTATTAGCTAAATAATGGGCCTTATGATAACATTGGAGAGCAACTTCTTTTAACCCTTTTTCTCCCATAACGTTTAAATATATTGAAGCTAAAAGAGCATTATGCGCTTGATTAGAGCATATATTAGAAGTTGATCTTTCTCTTCTTATGTGTTGCTCCCTAGTTTGAAGAACCATTACAAATCCTCTTTTTCCGTCTTTATCAACTGTTTCGCCAATTATTCTTCCGGGCATTTTTCTTATATATTTTTCTTTTGAAGCAAAAAAACCCAAACCAGGTCCACCAAACGAAGGTAAATTCCCTAAAGATTGTCCTTCTCCAACAACTATATCTACCCCAAAACATCCAGGAGATTCTAATAGTCCAAGAGAAATTGGATAAGTTGAAACAATTAATATAATATCTTCAGGAACATTTTCTCTTATTTCTTGTAAATCTTCTATAACTCCAAAAAAATTAGGGTAAGAAACTACCACACAACTAACTTCTTTTGATATCTTGTTTTTTAAATCTTGAATATCAATTTGCGCTGTTTGATGATTATGTATTATTTCTATTAATTCTATATCTTGAGCTTCAATATAGGTTTTCGTCACCTCATAATATTCCGGATGTATCAAATCTGAAATTAGAACCTTGTTTCTTCCATTTATTCTTTTAGCCATTAAAATTGCTTCAGCTAAAGCAGAAGCTCCATCATACATTGAAGAGTTTGCGACTTCCATTCCGGTGAGCTCACAAATCAAAGTTTGATATTCAAAGAGTATTTGCAAAGTACCTTGTGAAACTTCAGCTTGATACGGTGTATAAGCAGTTAAAAAATTACGATTAGAAGCTATCGAATAAACAACTGTTGGAATATAATGATTATATACGCCTGCACCCCTAAAAATACCGAATTCTTGTATATTTTTATTGAAATCAGATAAATCAAATAATTTTTCTTTTACTTCTAACTCGCTTAAAGAAGAAGGAAGATTAAGATCTTTGTTAAAAAGTTGAGGAACATCTTGATATAACTCATTAATGTCTTTAATATTTAAATAATTCATCATTTCATCAATATCTCTTTCAGTATGTGGCAAATAAGGAAAATCACTCATGTTTTCTGTCACCTCTTCAAAAATTCAATTATATTTTTCTTGTTATTTGTTGCTTTTGACACTTCCTCTATAAAAAGGTGTTTTAACAACTTGGGCAGATAAGCGCTTATTTCTGTTAATTATTGTTAATTTACTTCCTATGGAAGAATATGGTATACTTACGTAACCTAAAGCTAAATTTTTATTTAAAGTAGGAGATTTTAATCCACTTGTAACGTATCCAATATTTTCATCATTATTATTATATATTTCATTTCCGTGCCTTACAGGCATTTTATCAAATATTTCTATTCCTACAAGTTTTCTTTTTATTCCTTCTTCCATCTGACTAAGCAAAGCCCCTTTTCCAATAAAATCCTTACTAAAATCTATGGTCCATTTAATATTTGCTTCTAAAGGTGTAGTAGTTTCATCAATATCATTTCCATAAAGAAGTAATTTAGCTTCGAATCTTAAAGTATCTCTGCTCCCTAAACCACAAGGTTTCCCATCGACTTCTCTTGTCAAATTTATCAGATTATCCCAAACTTTAACAACAATTTTTGGAGATAGATATATTTCAAATCCATCCTCTCCAGTGTAACCTGTTCTAGAAATGAGCACATTTTCTCCCTCTAATTCTATTTCTTTGAAAGTAAAATAATTAAATTTTTCTAAATCAATTTCTTTTAAATATTTCTGAAGCTGCTCTTGAACTTTTGGCCCTTGAAAAGATATCAAACTATATTCATGGCTTTTATTTGAAACTTCAACATCAAAGGTTTTTGAATTGTTCACAACCCAATTGAAATCTTTATCTGTATTAGATGCATTAACTACAAGCATAAATGAATCTGTTGAAATTCTATATACAAGCAGATCATCAATTATACCGCCTTGCTCGTTACACATGGGAGAATATAGGATATCGCCAACCTCCAATTTACTAACATTGTTTGTTATGAGATAATTTAAGCAAGATTCTGCTTCTCTTCCTTCTACAAAAAGCTCACCCATATGAGAGACATCAAAAATACCAACATTTTCTCTAACTGCTTTATGCTCATCAATTATAGATGTGTACCAAAGAGGAAGTTCCCACCCTGCAAACTCTCCCATCTTAGCCCCTAATTCTTTATGTTTTTCATACAGTGGGGTCTTCTTTAATTCATCCAAAATAATTCCTCCCTTCTCAAATTTTTCGACAATCGAATTAGCAATTTCATACTCTTCTTCTGAAACATAAATATCATACATAACTCCTGAACCAAAATATTCTTGGCCTATTCCAGAAGAAGATTTCAAAAGCACCTGTATACCTTCACCTTCTAATATTTGCTTGATAAATTGTGTTCTCATATATTCAACGTATTCTCTTAATTTCTTTAACATTCCTCTAACACCTCAGTAATATCGATTAGTTTACTAACTGTTTCAAATAATTCTTCGTTTAACATTAAAGTATAATTATTTTATCATTCGTTAAAATTATATCATTTTTTATTAATTTCAAAAAAAGTCTAATTAACTATAAAAAGAATTTAAATAAGTTTACGAGAGTTTATAGACATTTATCTGATTAATCTAAACTTGATAAATTATATATTTATTATCTTCAGATATCCCAAAAGCAGTTAATTTTCCGCCATAAACACATCCTGTATCTATATCAACACTAATTATCTTATTATTTATTCCTTTTTTAATAAATATTTTATCTTCACCATTAATAAATTGTGTGGGTGTATGACCATGAATTATCGTATAATCATAATATTGTTCTTTTATTAAAAGAAATTCATCTCGGATCCATAATAAATCGTGTTTATCTTGGTGATTAAGTGATTTCCCTGGTTTAACACCAGCATGAACATAAAGATATTTCTGACCCTTTATTTCCAATTCGTAGTATAATAAAAGGTCCCTAATAAAATCTAGATATTCTTTTCCTACATTATAATTAAAACTTTTTAGAGTAGAAGAGGAACCGTTGTAAAACCAAATACCCTCCATATATTTGTTCGTTTTATCAAAATAATCTAACATCATATCTTCATGATTGCCCATTAAAAATATATAATTCCGATCCTGTTTTAATGCTATTAGTAAATCAAGAACCTTCTTAGAATCCGGTCCCCTATCTATGTAGTCACCTAAAAATATAACCTGATCGTTAAGATCAATTTTTCTTAATAACATTACTAATTGATCATACATTCCATGAATATCTGAAATTACCCATACCATCTAAGTATCACCTTTTTAAGCTTTTTAATAAAAAAATAGGGCAGTTGACTGCCCTATTCCTTAATCTCTATCATTTTACTAATTCTTTCAATTCTTTACCAGGTACGAATTTAGGTACTTTCTTAGCTGGAATTTTAAGTGGTTTACCAGTTTGAGGATTGACTCCCTTCCTTGCAGCTCTTTCTTGAACTTTAAATGTTCCAAAACCAACTAACTTAACTTCTTCCCCTTTACTTAATGTTTCAGATACTACATCAACAAAAGCATCTAAAAAAGCTTCTGCATCCTTCTTAGTAATAGAAGCCTTCTTTGCTAAAGCATCTACTAACTCTTTTTTGTTCACATGCATTCCCCCTTTCAAAGATGAAAATCATTAAAACCTCTTAGCTGCCAACTTCAACGCAATTATATCATATATTTTTCAAAAAATCTATATATAACCTAAATTTTCTCAAATTACTTGAATGAATTATATCAATGAACTCTCTAAAAGATGATTGAATAATCTGCTAAAAGCTTTTGCTCTATGGCTTATCTCGTTTTTAACTTCTGGAGGAAGCTCACCAAAAGTTTGATTGTATCCGTCAGGTATAAAAAAAGGATCATAACCAAAACCATTACTTCCTCTAATCTCATAAGCTATTGTACCATAAACTCTCTCTTCTATTGAAACTAAAATATTATTTTCTATGTCATAATACGTTGCAGCACAAGCAAAATAAGCTCTCCTATCTTCTAGGTCTTTCATCATGGCCAAAATTGCTTTCATTCTTACCTCATAAGGCGAATTTGACATAAACCTTGAAGAATGAACACCAGGAAAATTGTCAAGTGCTACAATGTTCAAACCTGAATCATCGGTTATCACACATTTATTTATTACTTTACCATATTTCCAGGCTTTTATTACCGAATTTTCTAAAAATGTTTCTCCATTCTCCTCAATATATATACTTTTACTTTCAATTTTATCAAATATGCTTCTAAGTTTCACTTTATGTTTAATATTTAATTTTTCTAGGATTTTATCGACTTCTTTTATCTTTTCTTTATTAGATGTACCTAAATATATATCAATCAATACTTTTCGCCGCCTCTTTTAATTCTTTTATCTCTACATATGGATCTTCTTTATGAAAAATACTTGCTCCGATTATAAAAGTAGTAGCACCAGCTAAAGCAAGTTTCCCTATATTATCTTTATTTACTCCACCATCAACCATTATATCAAGTTTAGGATTAATCTTATTAGCCAATTGACGTAGCTTTTTAACTTTTTCAAATGTCGATTCAATAAATTGTTGCCCAGTGAAACCAGGATTTACAGACATAATAAGAACTTTATCCAAAAAAGGTAAAATTTCTTCCAGCATAAAAATTGGAGTGTGGGGGTTAAGTGAAACTCCTGCATCACACCCTAACTTTTTAATCCAAGTTACTGTCCTGTGTAAATGTATCACAGTTTCATAGTGAACAGTAATACTATTTACATACATAGCAAATTTTTCTAAATATCTATCAGGTTCAACTATCATCAAATGAGCATCTAAATAAGCGTCCGTATATTTTCTAATTGATTCTATAATGGGAAAACCGAAAGATATATTAGGAACAAATACTCCATCCATTATGTCAAGATGAATACCATCGGCGTTTTTTAATACTTTGTCTATTTCGGTGCCTAACGTAATAAAGTTTGCTGCTAAAATTGATGGATATATTTTGGGCAAAAAAATCACCTCGATTATTCGTGAGAAATATCAAAAAAATATTTATTGTTCCATTTCTTTATAAATTACACAATAATTATTATATCGTATATAGGATATTTTACCTTCTTCAACAGCTTCTTTCACAGCACATTCTGGCTCATAAACATGAGAGCAGTTAGAAAAGGAACAATATGATTGATAAGGCAAAAATTCAGGAAAATATAATTTTATTTCATCTTTGTCTATCCCTAATAATGTAAGATCTGCAAACCCAGGTGTATCTACAACAAATCCTCCAAATTTTAAAGGTAATAATTGAGCAAAAGTTGTTGTATGCCTTCCCCTTCCGAGCTTTGGAGAAATGTCACCTTCTCTAAGTTTTAAATCAGGATCCAACATATTAAGTAAACTTGTTTTTCCTACTCCTGACAATCCAGCCAAAGTTGAAACCCTATCTTTTAATACTTCTTTTATTAATTGAATATTGTCCTTTGTAATCTTAGAAGTAGGAATAACAGGATAAAGAGGATTGTAAATATTTAAAAAGTCTTGCATGTCTTTTTTTTCTTCAGAAGAAGTTAATAAATCAATTTTATTCAATATTATAACAACATCTAATTGTTCTTTTTCAACAAGAACCAAAAACTTGTCTACAATTATGTAATCAACTTTGGGTTCTTTTAAAGAAGTCACCAAAATAACTTGATCAACATTGGCAACTTTTGGTCTATATAGCTCATTTTTTCTTGGTAAAATATTTTTTATCACTCCAAACTCATGATTTTTTTCGACAACATATTCAACATAGTCTCCAACAATTGGACGAATTTTTTGAAGCTTAAATTTGCCAGGTAAATAACATTCTATATTTATGTTGGTTTCTAGATCTCGAACTGTAAGAGTATTAGAATGAAATCTTATAACTATTCCTTTTCTCCAGTTCATCAATTATTTCCTCCATATTTACCAACATACAAAATAAGTTTTTCTTCAGAATAAGATTTACCAGGTTCCGGAAACATATCAAGAACAACTTCATTTTCTTCAGAAGAATATGTGATGACATATCGTTTTTCATAAGCAATTTTATATTCTAATAAAAATTGTTCACCAACCTGAAGCGGAAGCCCAATTAAATCTGGTACTTTCATAGGTTCAAGATTTCTTAGCTGAACAATAACATGATGTCCTTCTTTAACCTTAGTACCAGCAGATGGATCTGTATATAAAACCTTATCGCCATTTCCAATTAAATTTGGGATTAGATTTAATTCTTTTAAAGATGCTAAAGCAACATTTTTATCTTCTCCAACCAAATAGGGAATCTCAACAACAGATGAACTATTAACAAAGATAGATAAAAAAAAGAATGCGAAAATAGCTGCAGTAATCAATCCCAAAAATAAAAAAAAGATATTTTTTACTATTTTTTTTGCTTTGTCCATATTTTCCCTTCTTATGAAATATCCTTTAATTTTCTTAGTCTGAGTTGTCCACATGCAGCAGAAATATCGCTACCTTTTTCAGCTCTTACTACCGCATCTATACCTTTTTTCAAAAGAACATCTAAAAATTGATCAATAAATCTTTTTGATGGTTTTTCAAAACCCGATGGATTGGCATTTATCGGAATAAGATTAACCATAACCTTCATATCTTTAAAAATATCTACCAATCTTAGTGCGTCTTCTGGAGAATCATTAAAACCTTTAATTAATATGTATTCAAACGTCACTCTTTTATTTGTCTTATGTTGATATATTCTACAAGATTGAATTACTTCTTCTATTGGATATGCATGGTTAATGGGCATAATTTTATCTCTCTGTGAATTGGTAGTCGCATGTAACGAAACAGATAATCTAATTTCTTTATTTAAATTAGCAAGTTCTTCAATCTTATGTGGAATTCCTGCAGTAGAAATAGTTATATGCCTAGCACCCAACTTTTTCATTTTTGGGTCGTTGAAAATATTCACGCTTTGTATAACATTTTCAAAATTCAAAAGCGGTTCTCCCATTCCCATATATACCAAATTATTTATATCTATATTATTATCTTTTTCTATAGCTAACAATTGTCCAACTATCTCTCCTACTGATAAATTCCTGACAAAACCACTTTTTCCAGTAGAACAAAATGCACATTTTAAAGGACAACCTACTTGGGTGGAAATACATGCAATCGTCCTAGAAGGATAATAGATCAAAACTGATTCGATTAGATTTCCATCGGCTAATTCAAAAAGATATTTAGTAGTTCCATCAATTTTAGATATTTGCTTTTGTACGATGTTAGGCAATAATATTAACATATTTTCATTCAATATCTTTCTTATCTCTTTAGACAAATTAGTCATATTATCAAAATTAAAAATACGTTTTTTATATATCCAATCACAAATTTGATCGGTTCTATACTTTTCTATTTGATAATTTTCTGTCAAATATTTTTGTAGTCCTTCATAGTCAAAATCTAAAATGTTCTTCATAATCATATCTTTTCCTCGCTTACGCTTCTTTTTTTATTCTATTAATAAAAATTAGTAAATTATATAATACTAACATTATAATGGGCTTATGTACATAATTATACTATATTTCAAATATAAATACAAATTACTAAAATTTTTTGTATTATAAGATTTATATAAATAATAATCCCTAGTTTACTACACACAAATTACTTTAACTAGGGATTATATGATTATACTATAACTTGGATGAAATTTAAAATACTAAACATTTTATACTATCTTCTATCTCCAGCTAATACTATCATTCTCAATAGTTGAGCTATAGCCATTAATGCTGATGCAACATAAGTTAATGCAGCTGCAGTTAATACCTTTTGAGCAGCGGCTACTTCACTTTTGGACATTCCCATAACTGGTAACAATTTGATTGCCCTTTTACTTGCATTAAATTCAACAGGTAAAGTAATAATAGAAAATAAAACAACAAAAATGAATAGGAAAATACCTGCATTAATCAAAAATGGTGCAGAAAAAATCAATCCAATGAAAAAAATAATCCAGGAAAGATTTGAACCAAAACTTGCTAACGGAACACTAAGATTCCTTAAAATTAATGGTTTATAACCTTTAGCATGTTGAATAGCATGTCCCGCTTCATGTGCGACAACTCCTAATGCAGCTACAGATGAACTATTATATGTGGCATCAGAAAGCCTTAAGATTTTTTGAGTTGGATCATAATGATCAGTTAACATTCCTCTTGTTCTTTCAATTCTTACATCATATAATCCAACCGAGTCAAGTAACCTTCTTGCAAAAAGATAACCAGGTTCTCCAACTGAAGATTTTACTCTTGAATACTTATTAAAAGTACTACTTACTTTAATCTGTGCATATAATGCAAGCAACAACGGCGGTATAAGTAACCAAATAGTAGAATACATAATCTTCACCTCCAAAATATTCAATACTTTTCATAACTGGTTCTCAACATTGTTTTACGAAGACAACTATATTATAAATGTTTATCAAACACTTAAATTATATAAATTTCACAGTGATTTTAACATTTATTTATTTATTTAATTTTACAATGATGTATAATTTAATATTAATAAAGTATTTAAAAATATTATTGACAAATATTTTTTTTATTGGTACAATATATGCAATTTAAGATTTTAATAATATAGGAGAATTAAATATGATTTCTAAAAAAGACTACAAAACCTATATATTATCAATAAATGAATATTATTATTGGTTTAGAAAGACACCCGTTTTGGTGCCTTTGTTGTGTCGTTCCTCGTAACAACAAGGATTCCAAAGTGGGTGTCTACTTTATAGTAGGCACCCTTTTTTTATATACAAATTCTTTTGGGAGGTGTTTCATATGATCATTTTAATGGAAGAAAATGCTTCAGAAGAAGATATTAAAAGAGTAATTCAAAAAGTTAAAGAAGTTGGATTTAAAGCTCATCCTGATACTGGAGATAAACACACTATTATCGGAGTAGTTGGAGAGGGAGACAGAGACTATATATTACATAACATTGGAACTTTTCCGGGTGTAGAAAGGGTTGTAGAAATCACTCAACCTTTTAAATTGGCAAGCAGAACTTTTAGACCTGAACCTTCATATTTTGATATAGGGGGGATAAAAATAGGAAAAGATCATTTCTTAGTGATAGCTGGACCGTGTGCTGTAGAAAGTCGGGAACAAGTATTTCAAACTGCTAAATCTCTAAAACAAGAAGGTATTCATTTCTTAAGAGGCGGAGCTTATAAGCCAAGAACATCTCCATACTCATTTCAAGGATTAAAAGAAGATGGCCTAAAAATATTAAAAGAAGTAGGAGAAGAACTCGATCTAAAAATTGTCACAGAGGTTATGGACACCAAAGAAGTTGAATTGGTAGCTAAATATGCTGATGTATTACAAATAGGCGCACGAAATATGCAAAACTTTTCACTTTTAAAAGAAGTTGGAAGAACAAACAAACCGGTTTTGTTAAAACGAGGATTGTCCGCTACTTACAAAGAATTTTTAATGGCTGCAGAATATATAATGTCCGAAGGAAACTATCAAGTTATTTTATGTGAAAGAGGAATAAGAACTTTTACTGATGAAACTCGCAATACCTTAGATATTAGTGCCATTCCTGTAATAAAAAGATACAGTCACTTGCCAATTATTGTAGATCCTAGTCATGCCTGTGGTAATTGGAGATACATAATTCCTCTTTCAAAGGCTGCTATCGCCGCAGGAGCAGATGGACTAATTGTTGAAGTGCACCCTAATCCACAAAACGCTTTATCTGATGGAGAGCAATCTCTAAATTTACAACACTTTAGCGATCTAATGAAACAAATAAGGGCACTAGCAGAGGTTGAACACAAAATAATTAATTAATACTATCTAAATAAATCTTTAATTGGAGGATATAAAATGCCTTTTAAAAATGTGTTACTAATTGGTTGTGGCTTAATTGGATGTTCTCTTACGTTAGCCCTTAAAGAAACAAAAGAAGTAAAATTAATATATGGATACGATAAAAGTGATAAAAATCTAAATGAGGCCTTAAAAATAGGCGCCATTGATAAAAAAACTAATCTCGATGACGTGTTATTTTATGATTTAATTATTTTAGCCACACCTGTTGAAGATATAATCAATTTGTTAAATAACATAATCCCACGCCTCAACAAAAATACTCTAATAACAGATGTAGGAAGTACAAAATATGAGATAATAAAAACTGTGGAATCGTTTGAAAATTCAAATATCAACTTCATAGGAGGCCATCCTATGGCTGGTTTAGAGAAATCCGGACCCCTCTATGCACAAAAAGACCTTTTCAAGGGCAAACCATATATATTAATAAAGTCCAAGTACTGTTCTTCAATTTATTTTGAAAATTTTAAAAATTTGATTGAAAAAATTGGAACACATATTATCGAGATGGATGCAAAAACTCATGATAAGATTGTCTCAGTAACAAGCCATTTACCTCAAGTGGTTGCCTTCTATCTAGTAAAAACTCTACAAATCTTTCAAGAAAACAATTCCGACTATATAAAACTCGTAGGAAGTGGATTTAAAGATACTACCAGAATCGCCAAAAGTGATCCTAACATGTGGCTTTCTATTTTTAAATTAAACAAAGATAACATTATAAATGCCTTAGATAAGTTTGAAGAAGGAATTGAAGAATTTAAGATAAAATTAGAAAATGGCTTATACGATGAACTATTAATTGAGCTTGAGAATATATCTAAATTTAGATCCTCCATAGATAGATTGATTGAATAGATTATCAGATAAGGAGAGAAAAATGAAAACAGAGATCAAACCTTTAAAAAGCATCAACGGTGAAGTAGCTATTCCCGGTGATAAATCTATATCTCATCGTGCGCTTATCATAGGCTCACTGGCACACGGTACAACTAAAATCACCAACTTCTTACGTTCAGAAGATACATTAGCCACACTGAATATTTTAAAAGCTATTGGGGCTAATATAGAGTTAACGAATGCAAAAGAAGTAGTTATTGAAGGAAATGGATTACATAGTTTTCAAGAACCAGAAGACATCCTTGACGCAAAAAATTCTGGAACTACTATGCGTTTAATAATGGGAGTTTTAGCTGCTCAAAACTTCTATAGCGTTCTCACCGGAGATGATTCACTCAAAAAGAGACCTATGAAACGCGTAATCGATCCTTTAAGTAAGATGGGAGGTCTTTTTTTTGGAAGAAAGCAAGGTAATTATGCACCTATAACTATTTTAGGAACCGACGATATTTTCCCAATATTTTACTCAACTCCTGTAGCTAGCGCACAAGTTAAATCTGCTATCCTATTAAATGCATTGTATGCCAAAGGAACCTCACAAATTACAGAACCATACAAATCAAGAGATCATACTGAAAGAATGTTAAAATATTTTGGTGCAAACATTGAAGAAAAAGGTACTACTGTAACTATAAATGGTGGCGATGATTTAAAGGGAAAAGAAGTGTTTGTACCTAGCGATATTTCTTCTGCTTCTTTCTTTATAGTTGCAGCATTAATAATGGAAAATTCAACTCTACTCATAAAAGATGTTGGAATTAATCCTACTAGATCTGGTGCCATTAAGATATTAAAAATGATGGGTGCAGAAATCACAACTCTTAATTTAAGATACCTAAACAATGAACCAGTCTGTGATTTATTAGTAAAAAGCAGTAATTTAAAGGGTGTTGAGATAAAAGGAGATATAATTCCTACCTTGATAGATGAAATACCTATCCTCGCTGTAGCAGCATCCCAAGCTGATGGGAAAACCCTGATAAAAGATGCAAACGAGCTTAGATACAAGGAAACCGATAGAATAAAAGCAATAGTTAACGAATTCACAAAAATGGGGATAGAAATTTTTGAAAGAGAAGATGGATTTGAAATTAGTGGAAAACAAAAAATAAAAGGAAATTGTACTTGTGAAAGTTATAATGATCATAGGATTGCGATGTCTTTAGCCATAGCTGGCTTAATAGCAGAAAACCCCATAAACATAAATGATTTTGATTGTGTAAATATTTCGTATCCTCGATTTTTGGACACCCTTAATACATTAAGATAAGGAAGGAGAAAAAATGAGAAGATTTGGGTTACTACAGTACCCAGAAAAAGAAAGTCTGTCTAAAAAGATATTTAATCAATATTTTAAGCTATCAAGCATAAATGCAAAATACGATGATATAGTCATCGAGCCTAGAAAATTTGATACAAAAGTTACTGAATATCTTGAGTCCTATGATGGACTCAATGTTACCGTTCCTTTTAAAGAAGACATTATTAAATTTATATCTCCAGTAGAAGACGCACGTGAAATCAATGCTGTTAATTGTATATATCAAAATAAAGGTTACAATACTGATTGGAAAGGTTTTTATAATTCGTTGTTAGATACCGACTTAAAGCTACCTATTCTTTTAGTTGGAGCAGGTGGAGCAAGTAAAGCAATTATATATGGACTTTACAAATTAGGCATAAAACATTTAATCTTAGTAAACAGAACAATTGAAAAAGCTTTCAAATTAAAAGATTTTTTTACAACAAAAATAGACATCACCGTAGAATCTTTTGAGAACTTAAAGGAGGTTATGAAAAGTTCTAAAACTTTCATCAATGCAACTTCAATTGGTATGTTTGGTGAATCTTTCAACTTTTCAAGTGAAGAGCTTTCAAATCTTAGTTTAATTTACGACATAGTCTACAATTCAACCGCACTTCAAAAACAAGCTTTGAAAAACGGTATTAAATTAATAGACGGAAAAACCTTCTGGTACTACCAAGCTGTAGAAAATCTAAAAATTTGGGGCGTATACGATGAAGTTAAATTTTATGAAACTTTTGTAAATAGTAAATTTAATTAGTATATATATATATATATATATATATCTTTGTTATGCTTCCCTAGTGAGGTTCTTTCATATAGATAATAGATATAAGAACCTAATTTGCTAAAGATAAGCAATTAACAAATTTTCAAAATCAGTTTTTAAACTCGATTAGGTTTAGGTTAAATCTCTACTGCAGCACAAATAAATGCTTCTCTAAAAACCTACAACATATATAATAAGAATTTTGGAATTTCTAAAGAGAATATAGTTAAATTTGTTGAGGAGGTTGTTTAATGGAAATAAAGATAGCCGGAGATTCCCATGGAACAAAAATGATCGGATTGATTGAAGAAATTCCTGCAGGTCTAAAAATTGACGAACAAAAAATAAATGATAATCTTAGAAGACGCCAGTTAGGATACGGACGTGGAGAAAGAATGAAAATAGAAACCGATCAAGTCCAAGTAATTGCAGGAACATGGAACGGAGTCACTACTGGCGCACCTGTAGTTATAGAAATAGAAAACAAAGCGAGAAATCCAATAAACACTAATGACCAAAGACATGTCCCAAGGCCAGGACACGGAGACTATACTGGCTGGAGTAAATATAGACTCACAGATTTAAACATATATACTGAAAGAAATAGTGCACGTTGGACATGTGTTCTTACTGCATTAGGAAGCATTGCAGAACAATTTTTAGATCATTTTAGCATTGAAATAATGAGTTTTGTCAGTTCAATCGGAAGCATTTGTGTTGAAAATTCAATGTTTGAGGAGATACAAAGAAATTTTGATTTTTATATACAAAAAAGAGATGCATCTCCTGTTCAATGTCCTTTTGATGACGTTTCAGAAAGAATGATAGAAGAAATAAATGAAAAAGCTTTGAAACAAGATACTACCTTAGGGGGAAGCATAAAAACTTTTGCTATAAATGTTCAACCAGGACTTGGAAGTTACGCAAATGTTCTTAACAGAGTAGATTCCAAAATTGGAAAATATTTTATGTCTATTCCATCTGTTAAAGGTGTTTTTATCGGTCTTGAAGATGTAAGCTTACCAGGAAATCAATATCACGATCCATTCATCCTTCAGAATGGTAAAATAAATAGAACCTCAAATCATGCAGGAGGAATAGAGGCAGGAATTACTAACGGAGAAAATATCATAGTTACTACGTATTTTAAACCAATTTCTACTTTAGCTAAACCTTTAGATTCTATTAATCTTGAAACTAAGGAAAACGTAAAAGCTCCATACATAAGATCTGATTCCGTTATTCTTCCAGCTGCTACAGTTATTACTGAATGCACATTAGCCTTAATCTTAATGGAAGAAATTATAGATGGTTTCGGAAATGATAATATCGAATTAATTAAAGAAAGATATTTTTCAAAATATTCCAAAAACAATTAACTTACCAATTTTGAAAGGAGGTCTGCGTGTAAATTCTTTATCCTTCTGAAAAATACAAAGAATTTACATACAATATAAATGAAAATTTTTTTAGTTGGAATGATGGGCTCTGGAAAAAGCACTTTGGCTAAAATGATTTCTAAAGTTTTATCAATTCCATATTTGGATATGGATGAAGAAATAGAAGCAAGAGAAAATAAAACAATTAAAGAAATATTTGAAAAAAATGGAGAATCGTATTTTAGAGATCTAGAAAGCTCCCTTCTTAAATCTTTAGTAAAGCAACCTGACTCTGTCGTTGTTGCTACGGGTGGAGGAATAGTCTTAAGACCAGATAATAGAGAATTGTTAAAAAAAGAGACAACAATTTACCTAAAAGTATCTCCACAAGAATTAAAAAAGAGAGTATCAACAGATAACAGACCCCTTTTGTCTAATAATATCGACAATATATTTACCATCTACGATGAAAGAATAAATTTATATGAATTGTTTGAATCAGTTGACATTACTTACTTAAATGAATGGGAAGCAGTTGCTATAATTCTTCAAAAGGTTGATTATAAAAAAAATTTATGTATTGATTCCTCATTTCAAAAAATCCATATAGAGGCAGGCAGTTTAAAAAACATACCAAAAAATGCTATAGTATTTACAAGTGAAAAAGTTGATAGTTTATACGGAGAATTTTTCACTAACAAAAAACTCGTTTTCCCAAATGGAGAAGAAGTTAAAGATATAGTTTATGTCACAAAAGCATGGGAGTATTTACTTGAAAACAATGTCACACGAAAGGATCTACTTTGTGGAGTTGGTGGAGGAACTATAACTGATTTTACAGGTTTTGTGGGTTCGACTTATAAAAGAGGAATGAATTTCATTTTCTATCCTACTACTCTATTAGGACAAATTGACGCTGCTATTGGTGGAAAAAATGGTATAGATTTCAAAAAATACAAAAATGTTATTGGCACAATAAATTTACCAAATGAAGTCATTATAGATCCTATAACAACTTTATCCCTTGACGATATAAGATTCAGAGAAGGACTCATAGAAGGTTTTAAAATCTCTCTTATCTCAGGTGGAGAGTTTTATACTTTTTTTAAAGATCATTTGTATGATTTACTAAATCGAAATTTAGATACATTAACTTGGTTTATAAAAAGATCTGTCGAAGAGAAGTTGAGGATTGTTCAACAAGATTTTAAAGATACTGGTTTAAGAAGTTACCTAAATTTAGGACATAGTCTTGGGCACGCTTTTGAAGCAGTAACAGGTATTGCTCATGGCTTGTCAGTTGGATGGGGGTTGTATCAAGAATTAATGTACTCAAAAAATAAAAAACACATTGACGATAGGACATTATATGATATCATTAGCATTCTAGATGTACTTCTTCCCAGTAGTATTAAAAATATAAAAGTTGAAAAAAATGCATTGATGAATTATTTGAGTAACGACAAGAAAATGGAAGGATCTAATATCATTAAACTTCCCCTCTTAAAGGAACCAGGTGAAGTTATAATTAAAGAGATTGACTATCATGAGTTAGTTAATACACTTTTTTAACCGTTTTCTAAAGGATAAGTAATTTGAAAATGAAGATTTCTAAAAAGAGGAGAGAAAAATGATTTTAATAATTAATGGACCTAATATAAACATGCTCGGAAAAAGGCCAAAAGATATATATGGTACTGAAAGCTATGATGAACTTGAGAAAAAAATCTATAATTTCGCAGAAGAAAATAAACTAGCGATAGAGATCTTTCATTCCAATTCAGAAGGCGAAATAATTGATAGAATTCAAAGATTAGATTACAAAGCATTGATCATAAATCCTGGCGCCTACACCCATTATTCATATGCTATCAGAGATGCACTTGAAATAGCAACTGTTCCAAAAATTGAAGTTCATCTTACTAACATTTTAGCAAGAGAAGATTTTCGTCATAGGTCTGTTACTGCAGCATGCTGCAATGGAGTAATTTCAGGATTTGGTTTTGATGGATATATTTTAGCATTGAACTATATTAGTCAACCACCCACCGCCTATAGAGGCGGGGTCTTGTAGAAATGCAAGCTCGGTTGATTAGCCTATGTCATTAGCTTTTGCTAATGATTAGTTATAGCAGAATATATAGTCACCGTGGGATGCTCCACAAGTCCCATGCTCTGAGGGTAATGGTTAAACATCTCTGAGGGGTAGGAGAAGTGCTGTTACCATTAAACCTGCTATAACATTGGCGATGTGGACCTACAGGCTTCGGCCTGACTTACCTTGATGGAGGTAAATTGTATGGAATGAAGCCTGTTCAAAAACCATTAAAGGACGCAACATTTATGTCTACTATAAGATGGAAATTGGTCAATGCGCTGATGTGTGACTACACTTACGGTTATATTACAAAATCCAAAAGAGTAAGTCTTGGTTTGGAAAAGACACATTATAACGATGCATTTTGCATAGCAGGTGGAATTAATCAACAGAGAATAGAACCTATCTATTTTGAGCAAATTAGGAGAAACAATCGTTCACTCGAAAAGTTCTATGATGCAAAATATGTTGATATAAGAGATAAGTCTATTAAAACAGGACAAGAGCTTTTCTGTGGTAGAAGGACACGGAACAAAAACTTAAATGAAGAAAATCTTCATAAGTATCGTGGAGCTAAAAAATCAAAAGGCAGAAGAAATATTCGTAAGCAAAGATACGCTTATCAGCCTAAAGATATCGTTATCTTTGAGAGCAAAAAATATTCAGTTCAAGGTGTACAGAACAAAGGTAAATATATTAAGCTAATGGAAATGTCTAAGCCAGTTAAAACAGATTTAGTTAAGCCCTATATGTTTAGGAAAGGATTTAGTGTGTTTTATAACTTCAATTCATCCCACGCTTACAGAAGTGGGAGTCTTCTTGCAGGAAAATGATAAAATGATAAGTAAATAGCAAGATCATTAACTCATAAAGCCAAACAAATTTATTTGCCTATACAATTCTCAAAATATAGGAGGAATAATAAAGTGACTGAAAAAGAAAAAATGTTAGCCGGGGAATTTTACACAGCTTCAGATCCTCAACTTGTTAACGACAGACAAAGAGCACGTCGATTAGTGTGGAAATTTAATAATTCTCATCCAGATGAACTTGCTGATAGAAAAAATATATTGAAAGAACTATTTGGAAAAATCGGAGAAAATATATTTATAGAACCTTCTTTCCATTGCGACTACGGCTATAATATATCTGTAGGGAATTATTTTTTTATGAACTTTGGTGGGATCATTCTTGATTGTAACAAAGTTATAATCGGAGATTATGTACAAATTGGTCCAAATGTACAAATATACTCTGCTACTCATTCTACTGATCCTACTAGCAGAAAAAACTTCCTAGAACTCGCCTTCCCCATAACTATTGGAAATAATGTCTGGATTGGAGGGGGTGCAATTATAGGACCTGGCGTTACAATTGGGGATAATTCTGTCATAGGAGCCGGAAGTATAGTTACTAAAAATATTCCTGAAAACGTTGTTGCTGTTGGAAATCCATGTAGAATAATTAAAGAAATTAAATAGATAGAATTCAAAATTATATTTCAACCACTAATCAGTCTGAAATCTATAAAATAGGGGGTAAAAATGAAAAATATAATTCTTGGAGTTGTTCAAGGTCTCACAGAATTTCTTCCTGTTTCGAGTTCTGGACATTTAGTTATATTTTCCCATTTTATGAACATTGATACAAATGTACCATACTTTGCTTTACTTCATTTAGCTACGTTTTTTGCTGTATTAATTTTCGTTTGGCAAGAGGTATTACAATTAATCAAAGGGCTTTTTAAGTGGGAAAAGGAGTCACTTTCTCTAATATTGAAATTAATTATTTCATCTATTCCTGCCGCAATCATAGGTTTTACACTTGAATCGACTGTTGAATCAGCATTTTCATCCTTATCTTTAGTTGGAATTTTTTTATTAATAACAGGTTTTTTACTTTTTTCCTCTGATTACTTCAATGGTGAAAAAAATATACAACAAATAACTTATCTTGACGCTCTAGTAATAGGAATTATGCAAGCAATTGCCATATTCCCTGGATTATCAAGAAGTGGTTCAACTATATTTGCTGCGCTTTTAATGAAAATGAAAAGAGAAGATGCTGTAAAATATTCCTTCTTAATGAGCCTTCCGGTAACTTTTGGCGCAGGAATTTTTGAAATTACAAAAGTTTCTTTTAATCCAAGTATGATTCTTGGTTCAATAGCAGCCTTTGGGTTTGGTTTAATAGGGTTGTTGTTAGTCAAAAAAACTGTAATAGCTGGCAAATTAAAATATTTTTCTATTTATTGTTTTATAATCGGCTTTCTCGCTATATTTATTCTGTGAATCTGTAGATTTATAACAATCAACAAAGGGGTGGAAATATGAATAATCTACAAGGAAAAGCGGCTATTGTGACAGGTAGTGGTCAAGGAATTGGCGCAGCTATATGTGAATTATTTTGTCAAAATGGTATAAAAGTTGTTATCGCAGAAATAGATGAAGAAGCAGGACTAGAAAGAGAAAAACTACTTAAAGAAAAAGGCTTTGAAGCTCTATTTATTAACACAGACGTAGCTGATGAAAATTCCGTAAAAAAGATGGTTGATCAAACAATAAAGGTACATGGAAAGATAGACATTCTCGTTAATAATGCTGCTATCAGTTCGACTAAAAGTATTTTTAACAGAACGTTTGAAGAGTGGAACAGAGTAATTCAAGTTAATCTTTCGGGACCTTACCTATGTTCAAAATATTGTGCAGAAAACATGAAAGAAAACGGAGGAATTATTATCAATATAGCTAGTACAAGAGCTTTTCAGTCTGAACCTGATACAGAACCTTATTCGGCATCAAAAGGCGGAGTTGTAGCTTTAACACACTCACTAGCCATAAGCTTAGCACAATTTGGCATAAGAGTTGTAAGTATAAGTCCCGGATGGATAGAAACTTCAAATTGGAAGAAAAAAAGTCAAAAAACTGAACCAATACTTCGAGAAATCGATCATTCTCAACATCCTGCAGGAAGAGTGGGAAATCCTCTTGATATTGCTAATCTTTGCTTATTTTTAGCGGATAATGAAAAAGCAGGATTTATTACAGGTGTTAATTATATTGTTGATGGAGGTATGACTATTAAAATGATATATGCGGAGTGAACTATCCACAAATAAATACGGGTTCCTGTACGTTAAAAACAAACCTTTTCAATCTACGTACAGGAACCCGGTACTTCACAAAACTCGAAACTTACCACAAAGCACCTTCCTCAACTACTTGTTGCTTCTTTACCACCACACTGCAGAAAATCAACAAGAACTAAAAATCATACTACTTGTTACTAAATTCTTGGAGTACTATTCCTCACTCCATCATTATTATGACATAACTTTTTTTAAATGTCAAGTGTCTAATATTAAATTAAAGTTAAATTATTTTTAAATAATCCTACTTTGCTGCTTTTATCTCCAAGCTTTTTTTGGTTTCCAATCCATGCATTGCTAGTGCAAATGCAATAACTGCATAAGCGATAAATTCTCTAAAATATTCTCCAATCTGTGGCTGCCCAAAGAGTTTATTTCCTGCACTAGGCGCCACAATAAACAATGTGTGAAATAATATCACGCCAATAATTGCATTCCAGATAGATGCTTTTCGGGTTGTAGCGCCACCTACTAAAAGTGCCGCAATTGAAAACAATCCTACTTGCTCATGACTGTTATACGTATTTATCGTTCCAATATCTTGAAGGTATATTATTTGACCAATAGCTGCAAGAACTGTAGATAATATGATAGCAATTATTCTAACCTTATCAACACTTATCCCGGAAACTTCAGAAGCATACATATCCTGTCCAACTGCTCGCATATCTTGTCCAAGTTTGGTTTTAAAAAGAAAAAATATAAAAAGGCAAAGAATCGCAATGATAATTAACGGAACAATAAAAATCCTAATCATACCATATTGTCCGATTCTGATAACCCATAGATTATTCAAAACTCCTTCTAATGATCCCCATAAATCAACAGTGTTTCTTAATCCTACACCATCAGGTAATAACATCGTTTTAGTTGAGAAAGGAATTATTGAACCAATAAAAAATAAAAAGAATAATTGATACACTCCATTGGCAAAGAATCCCAATATCATAGAAGTAATCATTTCCTTTCCTTTAGCTCTATTCAAAAGGAGTCCACTTAAATATCCTAAAATAATTGCTATACCAGAAGCTAAAATGCTAGAAATTAATATCCCTGGTATGCCCTTCATACCCCAATCTATAGCAAAAAACATCGCAGCTTGTCCCGCCATAGCTCCAAGTACAATCCCAAAATTTAGTCCTAAACCTGCTACTACAGGAATGAGTAAAGAAAGAACTAAAAATGAATTCCTAGTAATTCGAGTAATAATTTCAACCAACAAGAAATTAATCGGTATGTCCGCAATTATTATGGCTGAAATACATAAAACAACAAACACTATTGGAACAATATTTGAAAGAAGTATATTCTTAATCTTTGACATTTAAGAGGCCTCCTTTGAAGCCCTGGAAAGAGCGTATAATATCATTCCATTACTTATAATCATCCTTAACACCTCTGTTATATCTCCTCGAGCTACCTGACTTAAAACCGGAAGAGCTATGGTTAGCAAAGTTTGAAAAATAGTTGTTCCTACTATAACGTTTGTGATAGTGGCTCTAGTTAATGAAGCTCCTCCAATTAAAATACAAGCTACTGCAGGAAATGCCATATATAACGGAGCTCTATACAACTGCAAAAAACCATAACTTTGGGCATAAATTATTATTCCAATTCCCCCCAAAACTGTTGAAAAAATTACGGAAATTCGACGTGCTTTTTTTATATCAACTCCTGAACTCACTGCATATCTTTCATTTTGACCCGTTAAATCAATTGCTAAACCAATACGTGTCTTAAAAAACAAATAAACTAACAAACATGTTCCAGCAAAAAAAAGAAGTAGTCCTGTTGGTATCTCAAAAGAACCTATTTTTATTTTCATAAAATCATTTAATACGCTACCAAAGTACTCATTCAATGTTAATGTATATCTTAATCCTTTTCCACCAATAGCCCAAACCATATCAGGGCTCGAAAATGGCAATATAAGCCACATAATACTCATAAAAGCAACTATTGAATATCCTAAATATGTTCCAACCATCATTTCTTGTCCACGAACTTTTTCTAAAATCCAAGAGTACCCTAAACCAAGAGGTAAACAAAATACGACAGCAAGTAAAATAGCAACCCAAAAACCTAAAAATCCAAAAAGTCCCAACTGCATACTAATTAGTGCTCCCAATAATCCACAAATTATTCCTATAGGTAACCCAAAATTTGGGCCTATTCCAGATCTTATAGTAGGTACCATCGCTAACACCAATACACCATTCATACCTATCCTTCTAAGAGAATCTCCAATCAGAGGAGGTACAGCAACGCCCGTAATGAATGCTAGTACAAACAACCCTACTAAAAACAATACTATTATTAACGTTGGAATATCTATTTTTTTAAGAAGTGCAGTCCTATCGTTCACCCATTATCACCTCCTGGAATTTTCCAGCCATTGCCATACCAAACTCTGCGTCTGAATCAGTTGGTTTTAGAATAGCCGAAAGCTTTCCCTCAGAGACTATTGCAATACGATCACATATACTTCTTAATTCTGCCAACTCGCTTGAGGTCATGACAATTGTTATTCCACTTTCTCTATTCATCTTAACAAGGTAATCTAAGACTAACTTTTTTGCGCCAACGTCTATCCCACGTGTCGGTTCGGAAACAAAAAGAATTTTAGGCTTCAAAGTAAATGCTCTTGCCAGACAAACTTTTTGTTGGTTGCCTCCACTTAATCTTCTTACTGGTTGTGAAGGACTCTTGCAACGTATATCGAGTTCTTTAATCATATTTATTGCATGCTGTCTTATCGCCTTTTTATCGTATATCTTCAAAAATATAAACCATTTCATAAATTCTTTGTAGGCATGGATAGCAGTTGCTGTTATATTAATCTCTACAGATTCATCCAGTAACAATCCAACACCTCGTCTGTCTTCAGAAAGATATACGATGCCTTTATTTAGAGCAAAACTTGGATTGTTTAATTGAAATGGCTCGTTCTCAAAATAAACCAAACCATTTGCTGGAAATAAACCAGCAATACCATTAGCTATTCCAAGTTTGCCTTGCCCTGCTAAGCCCCCTATACCCAATATTTCTCCCCTTATGATATCAATATTAAATCCTTTAACCATTTCTCCTGGCATTGAGACATGAAGTTGTTTTATTGACATTATGATGTCATTCTCATCAAGCTCTTTTTCCCTTTTTGGCAATTCTAACTTTTCTACTTTTCGACCTACCATTTTTTCTGCAATCGTAATAGCATTAAAAGAAGAAACGGAGCCATGATCTACCACAACTCCATCTCGCAAAATTGTTATTCGATCTGAAACTTCCAACACCTCAGAAAGTCTATGAGTTATAAATAAAATCGCTATTCCTTCTTCTGATAAGACACGAATCACATCTAAAAAGCCTTTCACTTCAGATTCTGATAAGACTGCTGTAGGTTCATCTAAAACTAAAATTTTCAGATTTTTTTTATCTATTTCTCTTGCTATTTCCACAAACTGTTTGTAAGCTACGGGTAGTCCAGCCACAGGAATCCATTCATCAAGAGTAGTCATTCCAACCGAATCCAAAGCTTTTCTGGCATCTTTTCTCATACTTGGAATATCTAAAGTTTCAAGTGACTTTCCAAAAATCTTGCTTAAAAAATTTTTTTTAGTGATCTCTCTGTTTAGTTTAATATTTTCTGTTATTGTGAATCCCGGCAAAAGCATGAATTCTTGGTGTACCATGCCTATGCCTAGTTCCATAGCCTTCCTGGGAGAGTCTATAATCACTGGTTTCCCTTCAAAAATAATTTCTCCTTCAAAGCCACCAGTATTTTGAATAACAGGCATTCCAAAAAGAATGTTCATCAAAGTAGATTTACCTGAACCATTTTCCCCAACTAGACTATGAATTTCTCCAGGAAACAAATCTAGATTAACGTTTGTTAGGACCTGGTTGCCATAGTAAGATTTACATATGTTTCTCATGTCAAGGATCTTTTCCATAATGATTCCTCCTACCAAAAGGATGTCGGCAAACAGCCGACATCCTTTTATAAATCATACTAGTAGTTAATTAAAACTCAGTAACCCCAAATATAACTGAATCTGCAATAACTAAATAAAAGTTTCCCTTATCTGAAAATCTGTTAAATGTTGTTCCAACGCCCTTAACTTTCTGGGAAGCAACTTCGTCGAATATAGCCTTTATTGCATTCATATCAGAAGATTTAATTTCTCCATTTACTAGTTTTATGGCAATTTCTACTCCTGCTTCAACAAAAAGCATATTAGTAGGTACAGGCCAAGTAGCGAATCTACCTGCTCCACCTCCTTCAACTATTTTTTCATTTATTGCCTTTAATATATAGTTGAAGTCTCCTTTTTTATCTTCTGGAATGGCTATACCTAACGCACCAGGATAACCATGAGTTGGCGATGGGCAACATTGTTCTGGAAATAAACCTCCGTGCTTTAGAATAGCTGTAATTAATGGCTCCTGCATTGCACAATTTGTTGAGAAGAAAGCTGTGTTTTTTCCATATTTAGCAAGCTGCCTTGGAACATCCTCCAAGATAAATTGTTGAGAACCTGTTATTCCTTGCTCTCCCATTGGATCTGGTGCAGAAACTGAAACAAATTGTATTCCAAGTTCTTTACATCTCTTTTCCATTAAATCCTTTCTACGCGCTATCAACTCCATACTTAAATGCCTTGGGAATGAATAATGTATAAACGTTTTAGCTCCCATTTTATAAGCTAGATCTATTATTGTTATTCCTCTTCTTTCATCATCAGTATTAAAAGAAACATCCGCTGTTCTTTCTACAATTGGAGGATCTTCATGAGGAGTACCTGCTATAAAAACTATGTCGGGCCTAAATTCTTTTACTTTTCTAATTGCAGCAACTGTACCTGGAACTGCTTGACAAACTACTATAGCTTTAACTGAAGAATCATAGGCTAGCTCAACTATCCTAGCAATAGTAGTTTCTTGTTCCTGCATAAAGTTGTCTGGATAAATAACATGTACTATATCAGAACCATACTTCTTTATTACATTTTCTGCTCCTCGGTATTCATCTTCACCTTGAGACACTGTACCCGTTACAATTCCAATTTTAAATCCTAAAGAAGCATATGCTAGCGAAACAAATAAAGCAGACAACATTAACAAAACTAAGACTTTCTTCATACTTTGAAACACCTCCCTTATAATATTTAATCCACATTATAAATACTCTGTTAATAATATGGATTAAAAACCCCAAAAACCTATTAACACAAAATTTAATGATAACAAAATAGTTAATTATTTTAGAGTTATAAAATATTTTGCACCATTTATTTTTGATAATTTTAAATATTATAACATATATACAAAATAATTTTTACATTAAGCTTTTTATTATCTTTTTTAGTTTACAGCAAATCACTAATTTGCTAAGCTAATATTACTAGTTTTAACTTATATGTTCATTAATAATAACTTACAATTGCATAATTTATTAATGCTAAAGTTAATAAAATAATAAGACAAGGTAACTAAAAGCAAGTTCTATGAAACTTTTATTATAAAAAAACTAATATTTCTTTCTTTTCTATGGTATAATTAAAATCAATATTTTACTAAAAACTATGATTTTAGCGCTGATAAAACAAGTAAATATGATGTTCTAAATAAAAATCCTAGAGGAGGAGTATTAGTGAACATAATCCTAAAACACAACATAGAAGGAATTAATGATTTTATTAAAGTATTTCAATCAAATACTATACTTAAGAAAGCAGATATTAAATGGCTTTTTGATACAAAATCCTATGAAAAATTATTAAACTTATTTGGACAAAACATTGGCCTTACGAAAAAAGAAGAATGGATTGATCTTTTCTATGAAGCATATATTCTAAATTTAAATTCAGAAGGTTGTGTTGAGAAAGATACTTTGAGAAAAAATATAATCGAACCAGTAATCTGGGCTATTAGCAATGTAGACAAACTACTAAATTATACAGAAGAAATAATGCATTTCATTGACAAAAAAACATATATCAACAGGGCTCTTAGATATTTGCCAAAAATTGAAGGTAATATTGAATTAAATTTTTATTACTATATATTCATGTACAACGCTTGTGTAGAAGAAAATATAGTTCTTTTAGACTTACCATTTGCAAAAAAATTAAATGAAGTTCAACTTACTGCTTTACTTGCTCATGAAATGCATCATTATTTAAAAGACTATCTAAACCTTTCAGAATACTCTAAAAACGCTTTCAATGATGTGACACTTACTTTATGGGCATTAGAGAATGAAGGAATAGCTGATATGTGTAGCTTCGAAAGTTTATGGGCTATTTATGAAGAGTTCGGTTGGACTGACAAAGGTTTGATTACAGAGATACTAGAAAATACAGCAAAATATATAAGTGATTTCAATGATAAAATGCAAAGAAAAATAATAAATGAAGATGATTCTATAAATCTCTATGAATTTATTATGCAAAATCAAATTATTCATCCTTTAGGATACAAAATGGCTAAAACAATTGAAAGAGATTTTGGCATCGAAGAGTTAAAAAGATGCGTTGGGAAACCCTTGGAATTCATTTTAAAATTTAATCAAGCTTACGAATTAGAAAATGGAATATATGCCTTTGATGAAAATCTCATAGAAAGATTGATTTCTATTTACAATTCTTAAAAAATTAGTGATTATTGATTGTTTGAATATACTACAACACCATTTTTTATTACGGTATCTGTATGATTAACTCCAAAATGATAAATTAAATATTCTAGATTGGGTACATCAAATATAACTATATCTGCATTTTTCCCTTCTTCTAAACTTCCTATCTTATTTTCCAATCCTAAACTTGCTGCCGCATTTATCGTGACAGATGAAATAATTTCTTGAGGTGACATCTTTAATTTGATGACACCAAAACTCATAACTAATTGTAAATTTTCCGTTGGAGAACTTCCAGGATTGTAATCCGTAGAAAGAGCTACCGGGATACCATACTCGATCATCTTTCTTGCATCTGCATACTTCTCACTCTGTAGGAAAAATGTTGTCGTTGGCAGCAATGTTGCAATAACTCCCTTTTCAGCCATCATTTTTAAACCTTTTTCGCTAGCTCCAACTAGATGGTCTGCAGATATACAGCCAATCTCTGCAGCTAGCTCTGCTCCACCCAAAGGTTCTAATTCATCAACATGAATCTTTGGTATTAGACCCCAGTCTTTTGCAGCTGTAAGAATCTTCCTACTTTGCTCAACAGAAAATACACCCTCTTCACAGAAAACATCACAAAATTTAGCTAATCCCTTTTCAGATACATATGGAATCATTTCAGTTATAATAATTTCAACAAAAGTGTCACTATTATTTTTGTACCTTTCAGGAATGGCATGAGCGGCTAAAAATGTAGCCACAATATCTACCGGATGATTATCATTCAACTCTTTAATTACCTTTAATTGTTTTAATTCCGTTTCAAAATCATCTAAACCATATCCACTTTTTGCTTCAACAGTGGTAACGCCAAATTCCATCATTCTATTTAAACTTCTTTCAGCCTTTTTATACAACTCTTTAAACGAGGCTTTTTTGGTCATTTCAACTGTATAATAAATTCCTCCACCTGCTTGCATAATGTCTAAGTATTTTGTTCCTTTAAGTTTATTATAAATTTCATGCTCCCGGGATCCTCCGTACACTAAATGAGTATGAGAGTCTATTAGACCTGGCGTTACCAATTTATTAGAGGCATCAATAGTTATTGTCTCTGAGGTTATTCTAATATTTTGAGGTAAATGATCTTGACCCACAAAAATGATTTTGTCATCTTCGACAGCAACGATCCCATCCTTAATCAATCCAACCTCTGACATTTCATCGCTTCTCCTTGCTCTATTAGGACCTTTTAAAGTTACTAAATTTGAAATATTTTCTATTACTATCGTCGCTTTTTTATACTGCATTTTTAATCACCATATATCCTATTTTCTAATATCTGATCATAGCTGAAATTTTCAATCTTGAGAAAATATTCCGCTACGTCAGCTAGTGCATTCATTGGAACCAATCCCACGATTTCACTTCCTATTACATTAACTCCATACCTATTAGCCTCGTTTTCTATAACTTGAAAAACTCTGTACAAAGGAGTTTTTGTATAATCAACCATGTTCATAGAAACTTGAACTATATTTCTTTCTTTCAATTCAAAACTTAGTGCTTTGCAATATTTAAATCCACCACTTTTACCTCTAACAGCTTTTGCTATCTTTTTTGCAATTTCAATATCATTAGTTCCAAGGTTAACATTAAAAGCTATTAAAGGCATTCGAGCACCCACTGCTGTAACTCCAGCAGTCTCGTGCGGAATCTGAGGGCCGAAATCTGGCTTCCACTCTTCTTGTTTTAATTTTTCAAACATTCCTTCAAACTCACCCTTTCTAATGTTTGAAAGATCTTCTCTTTGCGGAGAATTTGCTGATTTTTCATATAAAAATACCGGGATATTTAATTCTTCTCCAATTCTTTTTGCTAGTTTTTGTGAATACTCTATGCATTCTTGCATTGTAACGTTTTTTATTGGTACTAACGGAATTACGTCTGTCGCCCCCATTCTTGGGTGTTCACCTTTGTGATTTCTTAAATCTATTAGCTCTGTCGCCTTTTTACAACTATTAAACGCTGCTTCAATAACACTTTCTAGATCTCCAACAAAAGTTACGACACTTCTATTATGATCTTTGTCCATTGAATAATCTAATAGTTTTACTCCTTCTTGTTTTCTAATTTCATCGAGAATTTTCTCTAGCTTTTCTTTATCTCGGCCTTCACTGAAATTTGGTATACATTCAATTATTTTATTCATCTACTATTTTCTCTCCTTTGTAGCTTGTTTAATTAAACTTTTTATAATACTCTTCTACTAAATTTTTAACCATATCTTGATTTGCTATATATGGAAGGGTAATATGATCTGAATGCTTATACTCTTTATTGTATTCTATGCATGTTTCTATAGACGGCTCGTTCCTAGCCCACGATCTTCTTGCAACCCCTATCATAACGTCCCAGGGTATTGCACTTTTTATAATCTCATCTATTCTTTCGCTTCCATCTAATACTAATCCAAATCCTCCATTTATTGCTTTACCTATTCCAACACCACCACCATTATGAAGTGTAACCAAACTCATGCCTCGTGCAGCATTTCCAGCAAAACATTGTGTTGCCATGTCAGCCATAATGTTACTTCCATCTTTTATATTTGCAGTTTCTCTAAAAGGAGAATCAGCACCTCCTGCGTCGTGATGGTCTCTACCCAACATTATAGGTCCAACTTCTCCATTTCTCACCATATCATTGAATTTGAGCGCAATTTTCACTCTACCTAATGCGTCTTGGTAAAGGATTCTTGCTTGAGTTCCTACAACTAAATTATGCTTATCTGCATTTTTAATCCATATATAATTATCTCTATCTTGACCTCTTCTGTTAGGATCTATACATTCCATCGCAGCTTTATCTGTTTTTAATAGATCCTCTCTTTTTCCACTTAAACATACCCATCTAAAAGGTCCATATCCATAGTCAAAAAGTAATGGCCCTATAATATCTTCAACATAAGACGGAAAAATAAATCCTTCACTTTCGTCTCTACCATTCTTGGCAATTTCTTTAACTCCCGCATCAAACACTGCTTTCATAAAACTATTACCATAATCAAAAAAATATGTACCTCTTTCTACTAGGATCTTAATAAGTTCAAAATGTCTTCTTAAAGATTTATTCACCTTTTCTACAAACTTTTCTTTATCCGTTTCTAAAAGTATGTTCTTTTCTTCATGAGTTAAGCCTTGAGGGCAATAACCACCTTCATAAACAGCATGACAAGAGGTTTGATCAGACAATAAATCTACTTTTATATTGTGAGCAACTATGTATTCTAGTAAATCAACGATATTTCCATAATATCCTATTGAAATTGTTTCTTTTCTTTGTAGATAATCGTTAGCGATCTTAAAAATTTCATCTAAATCATCACTGTAAGTTTTTAGCCAACCTTGTTCTAGTCTTGTTTTTATTCTAGAAAGATCAACTTCTGCAATAATTCCAACTCCATTTGCTATCTCAATTGCCTTGGCTTGAGCCGCACTCATTCCTCCTAATCCAGAACTAACAAATAAATGTCCTTGTAAATCTCCGTCTTGTGGAATTCCTAATTTTAATCTTCCTGCATTCAACAAGGTATTGTAAGTTCCATGTACGATACCTTGTGATCCAATATACATCCATCCACCAGCAGTCATTTGTCCATAATTTGCTACACCCAAAGCTTGAGCTTTAATCCAATGCTCTTGATCATCATACATACCCACCATGAGAGCATTTGTAATTACCACTCTGGGACTATTTTTTGAAGATCTGAAAAGTCCCAATGGATGCCCTGACATTACAACCAATGTTTGCTCTTCAGTTAAAACTTCTAAATACTTTTTTATCAATCTATATTGCATCCAGTTTTGACAAACTTGCCCAGTTTCTCCATAAGTTACTAATTCATACGGGTATAACGCAACATCAAAATCCAAGTTATTATCAATCATAACTTGAAAGGCTTTTCCTTCTATACATTTTCCTTGATATTCTTCTATAGGTTTTGCTTTTATGTTTCCTTCAGGCCGATACCTGTACCCATAAATTCGACCTCTATTAAAGAGTTCTTCTAAAAATTCTGGAGCTAGTTTTTCATGCAAACTTTCAGGTATGTATCTTAACGCATTTGAAAGTGCAAGCTCTATCTCATTTTTTGATAAATTTAAAGGTCTTTTAGGTGCACGTCTAATTCCTTCTACAAATTTTGGCATTGGAGGTAATTCATTTTCTAACTTAATAATCATCGCATTAGATATTTCAAAATTATTTACCATATCTGTCCCACCTTTCTTTTAAACTTCGTTAACACAACTTCCCTATTCTTTTTTCTACCTCATCTAAAATAATCCCCAATTTTAATAAGTTTTCACACTTGTTAATTTCTTCATACATAACTTTGTCTTCTTTTATTGTCGGAACTTGTGTTCTAACTATATCATAAATTATGCGTGTCCCTTTTCCCAACCCTTTATTTCCCCTTAAATCTATAGCTTGACATGCACAAAGCATCTCCATAGCCAAAACTTTTTGTACATTATTTAAAATTACTTTAGCTTTTCTTGCAGCTATGGTTCCCATTGAAACATGGTCTTCTTGATTTGCAGAGGAAGGAATAGAGTCTACGCTTGCAGGATGCGATAGTACTTTATTTTCAGATACTAAAGAAGCTGCAGAATATTGTACTAGCATTAATCCAGAATTTAACCCGCTATTTTCTATCAAAAACGGAGGTAAACCACTCAAGGTAGGATTAACCAATCTTTCAATTCTTCTTTCAGAGATATCAGCAATTTCTGATAAAGCAATAGATAAAAAATCCATAACCAATGCCACAGGTTGCCCATGAAAATTCCCAGCGGAAATAGTTTTTCCCTCATCGTAAAAAATTAAAGGATTATCTGTCACAGAATTTATTTCAGTAGTTAATACATTACGAACATAGTTTACAGCATCTTTTGAAGCACCATGTACCTGAGGAATGCATCTTAACGAATATGCATCTTGAACCCTTATTTCACCTTCTGAAGAGACCATTTTGCTGCCTTCTATTATTTTTCTTAGATTTATTGCAGTGTCAATCTGCCCTTTATGAGGTCTGAGATTTTGAACTTTTTCATCAAATGCATCAATAATACCATTTAAGGCTTCAAAAGTTAACGCTGAAATTATATCTGCCATTTTCATTAATTGAATACTGTCATACAGCACTAACGCTCCAATTCCTGTCATTACTTGTGTTCCATTAATTAAAGCTAACCCTTCTTTTGATTTTAAATTCACAATAGGAATGTTTGCTAATTTCATCGCTTCGTTTCCTGGTAATCTTTGACCTTTATAAAAAGCCTCTCCTTCACCTATCATTACCAAAGCCATATGAGCTAGAGGCGCCAGATCGCCACTTGCACCTAAAGAACCTTTTTGTGGAATTACAGGATGAACTTGCTTGTTTATCATTTCAACAAGGGTATTCAAAGTGGAGAGTCTTATTCCAGAGTAGCCTTTTACCAATGAATTAACTCTGAGCAACATTATTGCTCTTACTATTTCTATATCTAAAGGCTTTCCTATTCCACATGCATGGCTTCTTATTAAATTTTTTTGTAAAGTTTCAGACTTATCTTTTGAAATTACCACTTTGCATAAGTCTCCAAAACCTGTAGTTATTCCATAAATCACTCTTTCTTCTTCGACAAATTTATCCACAAGATTTCTCGAGTTTTCTATTTTTGGCAATACTGAATTGTCAATATCCACTTCAAAATAATTTCTCGCTACATCTACTATATTTTCTAAACTTAAATGCTCTCCATCAATATAAATTTTATTCAATTTTATACCTCCAATTGAGCCGGTTTCCTAATATCACTTGAATTATAGCACTATGAAATTTTTTTCTTACTTCGTTATATTTCAAATTAGAATTGATTTAAAGCAATAAAACGCAATTAAAAGCAAAAAACAATTATAATCTGAAAATGTATTTATTAAAAAGTTTGCAAAAATTTTAAAAAAATAAGAAAATTCATCTTAATCGAAAATAAATGTTATTAATTAGGTCTAATATTAGTTGATTGGATAAATTAATGGTTGACTTAAAAAGTTAATTTACATATAATTTATTTACAATAAATTGCATTTTACTTTAAATTTTAACTTAACAGCAATTTTCATTTTTAAAAATGATCAAATTATATTTCATATTTTTCTATTTACTTTCTTTAAAACTTTTTTCGAACTATATATTTAGATTAAAACGCGTACTTCATTTTTTAGATAATCTTTTTATATTGCAAAATTCATTTGTTCACCTATATTTTAATTCTGAAATGTAGTATCTTTACTTTTATTTCTTCAAAATAATTTTTCTTTTTTATTAATATTAGTTGATTATATAAACTTACTATCTATTAACTATCTAATACAAAGTTATACAAAAAGTTATTCTAAATTTTTTAATTTTATTTCTTAATATTATTACTTCGTATCTTAAATATTTGGTAGTCTTTCAGGGGGATGGGCTTTAACAATATTAGTACATAAATTTATAGCTAAAAACTTTTTCTCAGTAATTTTTAATTTGTTCCAAATTTTTGTTTTTTTCGTCTTCCTCTAACTTAATGTCTTAAGAAAATGTACTAAAAATAAGAACGGAGGTTAAAAATGTACAAAGATTACAACAAACCTATCGATGAAAGAGTAGAAGACTTATTGAATAAAATGACTCTGGAAGAGAAAATATCACAAATGATTTATAGCTCTAAGGCTATTGAAAGATTAGACGTTCCGGCATACAACTGGTGGAATGAAGCTTTACATGGGATAGGAAGGGCGGGAATTGCAACTGTTTTTCCACAAGCCATAGGGATAGGGGCATCTTTTGATCAAGAAATGGTGTTTCAAGTAGCCTCAGTTATATCAGATGAAGCAAGAGCAAAGTATCATGAGTTTATTAGAAAGAACGATAGAACTATTTTTAAAGGTTTAACGTTCTGGAGTCCTAACATAAACATATTCAGAGATCCCAGGTGGGGACGAGGCCAAGAAACGTATGGAGAAGACCCACATTTAACTGGCAGACTTGGTGCAGCGTTTATAAAAGGTATGCAAGGTGACGATCCTAAATATTTAAAAACTGCAGCATGTGCCAAACATTATGCTGTTCATAGTGGACCGGAAATGTTGAGACATCAATTCAACGCAAAAGTAAGCCTGAAAGATTTAAGGGAAACCTATCTACCTGCATTCAAAGATGCGGTAAAAGAAGGCAAAGTAGAAGCAGTAATGGGTGCATACAACAGTGTTAATGGTGAACCGGCATGTGCCAGTAAAATGCTTTTAGAAGATATATTAAGAAAAGAATGGAAGTTTGAAGGACATGTAGTATCAGATTGTGGTGCAATACAAGACATATATGAGTATCATAAATTTGTTGAAACAGCAGAAGAAGCAGCAGCAATCGCAGTAAAACGAGGATGTGATCTAAACTGTGGAAGAACGTATGAAAGTTTAAAAAAAGCTGTAGAAAAAGGATTAATAACAGAAGAAGAAATAAATACAGCGGTAAGAAGGCTACTCAAAACAAGATTTAAGCTAGGCATGTTTGACCCGGATGAAGAAGTGAAATACGCATCAATTCCTTTTGAAAAGAATGATTGTGAAGAACATAGAGAATTAGCCTTAGAAATGGCACATAAAACGATAGTGTTATTAAAAAATGAAGATAACCTTCTTCCTTTGGACAAAGACAAGATAAAAACAATAGCTGTTATAGGACCAAATGCAGACAATATAGACGTGTTGTTAGGAAATTACAATGGTACTCCTTCAAAATACGTAACTGCTTTAGAAGGAATAAGAAATGCTGTAGGAGAAGATGTAAAAGTATACTATTCACAAGGATGTGACCTTGTATCAACAAGAGACAATTACTGGGGAACTCCAGCAACTCACGGATTTTCAGAAGCCGTATCATATGCAGAAAGATCAGATGTAGTAATAATGTGTTTGGGAATATCTCCAAGGATAGAAGGAGAAGAAGGAGCAGCATATTTAAACACTGATTACAAAGGAGACAGACCAAACCTTGACTTACCAGGAATGCAAGAACAATTACTAAAAGAGATACACAAAACAGGAAAACCAATTATCTTAGCGTTATTCAACGGAAGCCCTATAACAATAAACTGGGCACAAGAAAACATACCAGCAATAGTAGAATGCTGGTATCCAGGAGAAGAAGGAGGCACAGCGTTAGCTGATGTAATCTTTGGAAAATACAATCCAGCTGGAAGATTACCGATAACCTTTGTAAAATCAGTAGATCAATTACCCCCATTTACCGATTACTCAATGAAAGGAAGAACGTACAGATACATGCAAGAAGAACCACTCTATCCATTTGGTTACGGATTAAGCTATTCAAACTTTGAATACAGTGGCTTAAAATTAGATCCACAAGTTGTAGATATAGAAGAATTAAAAGAAGTTGAAGTAAAAATAACTGTAAAAAATATAAGCAACATAGCAGGAGAAGAAGTAGTACAACTTTACATAAAAGATATAAAAAGTAGTGTAAAAGTACCCAAATATGAACTCAAAGGATTTAAACGGATATATCTTGAACCACAAGAAAGTAAAAGTATAGAATTTACAATAACTCCTAGGCAGTTATCGCTAATAAATGAAGAGGGGAGGTGTGTATTAGAACCAGGAGAATTCAAGATATATGTAGGTGGTCAACAACCAGATGAAAGAAGCAAAATTCTAACAGGAAAAGAAGTCTTATCAGTAGTTTTAAATGTGAAAGGTGAAAAAGTATTAGAAGTTGAGTATTAAAGTTGTATGTTTTTTAAAAGTAAGGAAAGAAGTAAGAAAACAAAGCAGGAGGTGTGAAAAAATGAAAAAAAGTGCATGTATAATTGTATTGGCTTTATTACTCTTTATAACAGGACTTTCCCAAGTTGCTGGAATTCCAAGAGAAGAGACATTGATTGTCGATGTATTATCAGGAAGAGCCGGGTCTCCGGGTAATTTTAACGTTTTTACGTCTGCGTGGCGTAATCCTGATAGAGGCATTCAACAATTAATTTTAGAACCTTTATGGATAGTTGACCCTACTACAGGAGAAGTAATAAACGCTTTAGCATCAGAAGAGCCAATATATAACAAAGATTTTACACAAATGACAATAAAATTAAGAAAGGGTTGCTATTGGAGTGATGGAGTAGAAATTACCGCTGATGACATTGTATATGGAATTGAAACAGCTATGAAATATACAGCTATGGGTAGCCATGATACGTTCAATTTGAATGTAAAAAAAGTCTACAAAACAGATAATTACACTGTTGTCTTTGAATTAAAGGAACCCAACGCACGGTTTCATGCGAATTTCATTGATAGATGGGGAGGATGGAGACCTTTCCCAAAACATGTTTTTGAAAAGGTCGATGATCCTATTACCTTTGATTTCAATCCTCCAATTAGCAGCGGTCCATATGTACTAAAAGATTATGATCAAGCCGGTTATTGGACGTTGTATGAAAAGAGAGAAGATTGGGAAAGAACACCAACAGGAATGTTGTATGGAGAGCCAAAACCTAAATATGTCCTTTTCTATTATTATGGAGAAACTTCAAATAAAGTAATCGCTCAAGCAAATCACAATTTAGATATGACAGATCTAACAATTGAAGCTTTTAGAGCACTTACACAAAGGAACCCATATACAAGGGCATACAGAATAGAATATCCATGGATAGTTAATGTTGATCCTTGTATTACAGGACTGACTTTAAATAATGAAGTTTATCCCTATAACATAAAAGATGTCAGGTGGGCTTTAACTTTGGCAATAGATATAGTTGATTACATAGGGATAGCTTTTGATGGAGCTGCCCCAATGGGAGTGCTACACTTACCTCCAACTCCTTATTATTTAAAAGTTTATTATGAGCCCATGGAAGAATGGTTAAAAAACTTCACGTTAGATATAGAAGTTAACGGACAACCTTTTAAACCATACGATCCTTCTGCAACACTTAGGGCTGCTCAATACGCAAGAGAAAGAGGATACACTGTACCAAATGATATCAATGAACTTAAAGAAATGTTTGGACCTGGGTGGTGGAAATATGCACCAGACGTAGCTGAACAATTATTAATCAGAAATGGGTTCAAGAGAGATAAAAACGGTAAATGGTTACTACCAGATGGTACTCCTTGGAAGATTACTATAATTAATCATCCATCTCCTTCTCATCCTTCAAATAGAAATGGTTTGGCTGCTGCACAGCAATGGAGAAACTTCGGCATTGATGTTAATGTAGTTACAAGTGAATCAATACAAGATATAACTTTCTTTGGAAACTATGAGGTATCAACTAATTGGCCAGCACCTGAACCTTGGGGAGGTCATCCGGATTTGGACAGAGTTTTAAGTCCTTTCCATTCAAGGGTTTATAAACCTATTGGTGAATACGCTGTACAAAATGGTCCTACTTCAAGATGGACCAATCCAAAGTTAGATAAAATAGTTGAGAATATGGAAAAAATTGATTGGAATGATCCTAGAAATCTCGAGCTTGGTATGGAAGGCTTAAAGTTACTAATTGAAGAAATGCCTACAATACCAACATTTGGATACCCTGGTGTTGTTGGATGGGATGAATACTACTGGACCAATTATCCTGGCGCCGAAAATCCTTATACTCAACCTTATCATCATTGGCCAAACTTGAAATACATGCTCCCATACTTAGAACCAACAGGAAGGAAATAATAAGTAATTAATCTCAACGGCCCCCTTCGGGGGGCTTATTATCAAAACGGAGGTGTAATACTTGCTATTCATCAAACGATACTTACTTCCTAGAATAGTACAATTCTTAGTAGTTGTATTTGTAGGTATAACCATAGTATTCTTTGTACCTAGACTCACTCCTGTAGATCCTGTACAGCAAGTAATAAGTCAAATAACGTCTCAAGGCGCCTTCATGGACCCTGCGGCAGTAGATGCATTACGACAATCCCTCACAGAACTATATGGACTAGAAGGAGGTATGTTCCAACAATACTTTGCGTTTTGGGGAAGACTAATAAAAGGTGATTTTGGTCCTTCACTATTCCAATTTCCTACACCTGTAATGGATTTAATAATGATTTCTCTACCTTGGACTGCAGGATTACTAATAACAACAACTATCATATCTTGGATTATAGGTAACATACTTGGAGGACTTGCAGGATACTTCAAAAACAAAGCATGGGCTAAAACATTAGACAACATATCTATGGTTTTAAGACCTATCCCATATTACATATTTTCGTTACTACTTTTAATACTATTTGCATATCTAATCCCAATATTTCCTTCAGCAGGAGGATACTCTGTGGGAAGACGTATAGGATTCAACTGGGCATTTATATCTGATCTTTTAATTCATTCATTCTTACCAGCTATGTCACTAGTCATTTTAGGTATAGCTGCAAATTTCATGACAATGAAACTCATAGTCTCAAATATAGTTGCTGAAGATTACGTTATGTATGCAAAAGCTGGAGGATTAAAAGAATCAACAATAGCCTTTAAATATGTAATCAAAAATGGGTTATTGCCTCAAATAACTGGTCTAGCCTTATCGCTTGGACAAATATTTGGAGGGGCACTTATAACAGAGATAGTATTCTCATATCCAGGATTAGGAACACTACTATATGGAGCAATCAACTCAGGAGACTACAACCTAATAATGGGAGTCACTTCACTCTCAGTTATAGGTATTGCTGGTGCTACGTTGTTAGTTGATCTCATATATCCACTATTTGATCCTAGAATAAGATATAGATGAGGTGATAATGTTGGAAGCTTTCAAAGAACTTATGAAAGATGGAAGATTCAAATTTGCGTTTATAGTAATATGTGTACTTGCATTCATGTCGATACTTTCGTTCTTCTCACCATACGATCCATTAAGATGGAATGTTGTACCTAGAGATAGACCACCTAGCTGGCCACATATATTTGGAACAACATCCCAAGGTCAAGACTTATTTTGGCAGTCTACCTTTGCGATAAGAAACTCGTTGACAATAGCGTTAATAGCATCGGGTATATCAAGGGTTATTGCAATAATAGTTGGACTAGTTTCTGGATACAAAGGAGGGACTGTAGATACTGTATTAATGTCGATTAATGACAGTTTTGTAGTTATGCCTCTGTTACCAATACTTATATTAATAGCATCTGTTATTAGAGAAAATTTAAACATGGTAACGTTAGGAATCATATTGAGTCTATTTGGATGGGCATGGGATGCGAGGGTAATAAGGTCACAAATACTCAGTCTAAGAGAAAGGGAATTCACATACACAGCTATACTATCAGGGACAAAGACATTCAATCTAGTAGTAAAAGAATACTTTCCATTCATAATCCCGATAATATTTGCAACGTTAATTAACAACATGATATGGGCAACGGGTATGGAAGTAACCCTAGCCATACTAGGACTATCAAACACAGAAATACCAACAATAGGTACCATGATACATTGGGCGGTTAACTATCAATCAATACTACTAGGATACTGGTGGTGGATACTAACTCCGGTAATTATCTCTGTATTCCTGTTTGTAGCGTTATATTTACTTTCTACAAGTTTGAGTGAATATCTTGATCCACGAACTAGAATACAAAGAATTGGTAAGGCAAAGGAGTGAAATTGTTGAATATACTAAAAACAGAAAATTTAAAATCATACTATATATTTGAAACACCAACAGAAAAGAAAGAAGTTAAAGCTGTAAACGATGTGAGTATAGACATAGAAGAGGACAAAATATATGGGGTTGCAGGAGAAAGCGGATGTGGAAAAAGCACTTTTCTAAAAACAGTATGTGGATTGGCAGAACCACCACTGAGGATAGTAGGTGGAACGATATACTATCTAGTCAATGGCAAATATGTTGATATAACGAAACTGAGCCAAGAAGAATACAGAAAGTTAAGGTGGGAATATATCTCCTATATACCTCAAGGATCGATGAGTGCATTAAATCCAATAATTCGAGTTAAAGAATCGTTCAAAGATTTTGTAACAGCACATAAAAAGATAAAGGATGATCAAAAAGATTTTGAAGAACCTTTAAGAAAACACTTGAATGCGTTAGGCCTACCAATGAGGGTGTTAAAATCGTATCCTCACCAATTATCTGGGGGTATGAGACAAAGGGTAACAATAGCGTTAGCAACAATATTAAATCCGAGAATAATATTAGCAGACGAACCAACAACAGCGTTAGATGTAGTAGCTCAAAGGGCAGTAATACAACTTCTCAAGGATATACAAAGCTTACAGAAAAATACAATAATATTAGTAACTCACGATATGGCAGTACATGCAAACATAGCAGATAGGATGTTGATAATGTATGCAGGTGTGTTTGTAGAAGAAGCAGATACAGAAGAATTATTTGAAAACCCACTACATCCATACACAAAGTTTTTGATAGGATCACTTCCAAAGATGGGAGACAAAAGTTACAAGGTGAGTGCACCAGGTTCACCACCCTCACTAGCAAATTTACCGCAAGGATGTCCGTTTCATCCAAGGTGTCCGTATGTAATGGACATATGTAAGAATGAAAGACCAGCATTAGTAGAAACAAAACCATCACACAAGGTGTCTTGTTTTTTGAATTCAAAGGAGCGGATACAAAATGACTAACTCAACAGAAGAACTCATAAGGACAGAAAAGTTACAGAAAATCTTTGTAGTAGGTGGTGGGTTTGCAAGGAGTAAATTGGTAGCGGTAGATGATGTGAACTTTCACGTTAAAAAGAATGAAATTTTCACATTAGCAGGAGAAAGTGGTTGCGGTAAATCAACAGTTTCAAAGATGTTGTTAGGGTTTCTAGAACCAAGTGAAGGTAATGTATATTACAAAGGGAAAGATGTAGCAAATTTAAAGAAATGGAAAGAAAAGAAAGGGTTCATGAAAGAGGTACAATCAATATTTCAAAATCCGTTTGAAACATTCAATCCGTTAAGGAAAGTAGACAGTTATTTGTACGATACACAGAAACATTACGGTATGAGTAAGAAAGATAAGATGGTAGAAGAAGCGCTAGAAGCAGTGGGATTAGATATAAGTGAAGTAAAGGGAAGATATCCAAACGAATTTTCAGGAGGACAATTACAGAGGATATCAATAGCAAGAGCTTTGATAACAAGGCCATCGTTGTTAATAGCTGATGAACCTGTTTCGATGGTAGATGCATCGTTAAGGATGTCAATAGTGAATTTGTTTAAAGAGTTAAGAGATAACAGACATGTGAGCGTGTTGTATATAACGCATGATTTAGCAACAGCGTATTATGTAAGCGATAGGATAGGAATAATGTTTAGAGGTAATATCATAGAAATGGGTGATGTAGAACAAGTGTTGATGAATCCTAAACATCCATACACACAGATGTTGAAAGAGTCAATTCCGGAAGCTGATCCAAATAAGAAATGGACTGAAAGAATAAGTATAAAAGAACTAGAGACTGAAGAGTATATGAGAAAAGGTTGTAAGTTTGCAGGTAGATGTCCGTACGTTATGGATAAGTGTAAGGATAATATGCCTCCAGAATTACAAGCTGAGAATAGAATGGTTCGTTGTTGGTTGTATGAGTGAGTGAGAAGAATCAAATAAGATTGTTTAATTGTTTTTAAAACATGAATTTCCAGTGTTAATAAATTTTTTAACAAAAATAATCTTTAAGACTACAGAATTACTTTTAGTTAAATAATCTATAAAAAGGAGACATTAAAAAATGGAATATCACGTAGCTAAAACTGGTTCAGATCAAAATATAGGAACACTACAAAGTCCTTTTTTAACAATAAACAAAGCGGCATCTATTGCAATGCCTGGCGATATTGTAATCGTCCATGAAGGAATATATCGTGAATGGGTCAAACCTAAAAATAAAGGATTAAGCAATAAAAGAAGAATCATATATCAAGCAGCTGATGGTGAAAAAGTAGTAATCAAAGGATCTGAACATATTCAAAGCTGGCAACATGTTGAAGGTAATATTTGGAAATGTAAACTACCTAACTCTTTTTTTGGCGATTTTAATCCTTACAATGAAGAGATATTTGGAGATTGGCTAGTTACAGTCGAAGAAACTAAACATTTAGGAGATGTATACTTAAATGGAATGTCTTTTTATGAGGTTGGTAGCTATGAAGAGTTAATTAATCCGACTGTAAAAACAGAAGTAATAGACCATTGGACACAAAAAAAGGTTCCTGTTTTGAATCCAGAACAGACAAAATATGTTTGGTTTGCTGAAGTTGATAACGAAAATACCCTTATTTATGCAAATTTTCATGGAGCTAATCCAAATGAAGAATTAGTTGAAATCAATGTACGTAGATCTTGTTTCTATCCAACTGATACAGGTATTGATTACATCACTGTAAAAGGCTTTGAAATGGCGCACGCAGCTACTCCTTGGGCACCCCCAACAGCTGATCAACCAGGATTGATTGGTGCTAATTGGAGTAAAGGTTGGATCATTGAATACAATATTATTCATGATGCAAAGTGCAGTGCTATAAGTATAGGTAAAGAAGCTTCCACTGGACATCTTTATCGTTCTATTCGAAAAGATAAACCTGGCTACCAATATCAGTTAGAGTCAGTTTTTTCAGCCGAACATAAAGGATGGAGTAAAGAAAGCATTGGTTCTCACGTTATTCGAAATAATACAATATATGATTGTGGTCAAAATGCTATTGTAGGTCATTTGGGATGTGTTTTTAGTCAAATTTACAATAATCATATATATAACGTGGGTATAAAACGTGAATTTTATGGACATGAAATCGCAGGAATTAAATTACATGCTGCAATAGATGTACAAATTTATCATAATCGTATTCATAACTGTTCTTTGGGATTGTGGTTAGATTGGCAAGCACAAGGTACAAGAGTTAGCAAAAACTTATTTTATCAAAATAATCGTGATTTATTTGTAGAAGTTAGTCACGGTCCATACGTTATTGATCATAATATCTTAGCTTCCGAATACTCAATAGACAACATGGCACAAGGTGGTGCTTATATTAATAATCTAATAGGCGGTAAGATGCAACACAGAAAAGTGCTGAATCGTTTTACCCCGTATCATTTACCTCATAGCACAAAAGTTGCTGGCTACGCATGTGTGTATGGAGGAGATGATAGATTCTATAACAATATATTTGCAGGAAGGAAAGGATTAGAAGATACCGGAACTTCTCATTATAATAATTACACATCTTCTTTAGAAGAATACATTGAAAAAGTCAATGAAAAAAATGGTGATTTAGAAATATTTGCATCCGTAGAACAACCAGTTTATATTGATAACAATGCATACTTTAATGGAGCACTACCTTTTGAAAGAGAAAAATGCAACTTGGTAGAAAAAGATTTTGATCCAAAGCTCTCGATTATCGACAAAGGAGAAGAAGTTTACCTTTCTTGTAAATTACCAGATATTTTCGAAAATTTATTTGGAAGAATACATTCAACATCAACCTTAGAGAGAGTTCGTATCGTTGATGCTGAATTTGATAGTCCGGATGGAAAAAATCTAATATTAGATACAGATTTTTTTGACAAACAAAAAAACGAAAAAAATCCAATAGGCCCTATTATGAGTTTAAGAAAAGGTGAAAATTACATCAAAGTGTGGGGAAAAATGTAATTTTTTACTATATAATGGATGCCCCCAATGGGGGGCATCGCTATCAAAATTCAATCGAAAACTATAAAGCAATAATGGTTTATTAAATCCACTAAATAATAAATGTATAAAAAGACTATCTTTTCAAAATGCTAGAAAAATGCCAATAAATAAAAATAAATTCCTTATTTAAGTTTAAACTTAGTTGATTAGAAAAACTAAAGTTTGATTTCTAATGTAAAAATTGATATATTTATATTTGATTATTATAAAAATAAATTTAATTTTTTTACCAATTGAGAGAAAGTTATTTTCTTATTATGAAATACCGAATCTGGAGATGGTACTTTTGATTAAATACATTACAAAAAGATTGCTTTTTTTGCTATACCTTTATTGTTTATCATCTGTCTTATATCTTTCGTAATAATTGAATTACCCCCAGGCGATTTTATAACTTCTTATGAAATGTCTTTAAAACAAAGTGGTGAAACAATTGATCAAGCAACTTTAGAACTTTTAAGAGCTCGATATGGTTTAGACAAGCCTGTTGTTATTAGATTTTTTATGTGGTTAGGAAACCTTCTAAAAGGTGACTTAGGGTATTCAATGCTTTATCAAAAACCTGTTAGTGATCTATTAGGAGCTCGATTGTGGTGGACAGTACTTATATCTACTCTTTCAACAGTTTTCGCTTGGACTTTCGGATTTTTATTAGGAGTCTATTCTGGAACACATCAATATTCAATTGGCGATTATGCTTTTACTGTTGTAGGATATTTAGGAGTATCTATACCTAACTTTCTTCTAGCTTTAGTGTTGATGTGGATAGCGTTTTCTGCTTTTAATGTAAGCTTAGGCGGATTGTTTTCTCCAGAATATGCTTTATCTTCTTGGAGTTTAAGAAAATTTTTGAATCTTCTTCAACATTTGTGGATCCCAATCATAGTTGCTGGAACTGATAGTATGGCCGGACTTATCAGAGTATTAAGAGGAAATCTACTTGATGAAATAGATAAACCTTATGTCACAGCTGCAAAAGCAAGAGGGGTTCCCGAAAAGAAGGTTTATTGGAAGTATCCTTTAAGAGTCGCTATGATACCTTTTTTAAGTACTGCAGGGTGGACAATTCCCGGAATCATATCCGGTGTTGTTGTTACAGGAATTGTACTAAATCTCCCAACAGTTGGAACCCTTCTTTTAGATTCTCTAAAAGCTCAAGACATGTATTTAGCAGGTAGTTTGGTTCTAATTTTAAGCATATTTACTGTAATTGGGACAGTAGTCTCGGATATATTACTTGCGTGGGCTGACCCAAGAGCTAGACTTGAATAACGAGGTGAATTTGTATATGCAAAATAATTCATTAAATAAAAGAATGGACGAGAAAGCAGAAAAAATTTATTATGCTTCAGAAGCAAAACTTATATGGTGGCGTTTTAAGAAAAACAAATTAGCAATTATAGGAATGATAATTCTAATAATTTTATATGCTTTAGGAATTTTTTGTGAATTTTTTGCTCCGTATAATCCTAACAAACTGAATTCTGCATATGTATATGCTCCTCCACAAAGAATCCGTATAATAAGAGAAGGAAAACTTGTTCAACCTTATGTTTATGGTTATAAAATGACTAGAGATCCTAAAACTCTTCAAAGAATTTATACTACTGATGAATCAAAAATATATCCTTTAAAATTTTTTATAGAAGGTGATCCCTATAAATTGTGGGGAATATGGGAATCAAACATTCATTTTGTTGGAGTAGAAGATGGAGTTTTTTTCCCATTTGGAACTGATCGAATGGGAAGAGATGTCTTATCTAGAATAATCTTTGGGACAAGAATTTCAACTACCATAGGTTTAGTTGGAGTATTGATAAGTTTATTGATAGGAACGGTACTCGGAGGAATTTCAGGATATTATGGAGGGTCAGTCGATTTTGTTATTCAAAGAATAATTGAGATTATTAAAAGTATTCCTACAATTCCTTTATGGATGGCACTTGCGGCAGCTCTCCCGAGATATATGACTCAACTTCAAAGATATTTTGCAATAACCGTTATTCTCTCTTTAGTTGGATGGACAGATTTAGCAAGAGTTATTAGAAGTAAATTTATTATTCTTAAAAATGAAGATTTCGTAGTGGCTGCTCAATTGGCAGGAGCACGTCAAACTAGAGTTATTTTTAGACATATGTTACCTTCTCTTACCAGTCATATGATAGTTTCAATAACCCTTTCTATTCCAGGGATGATTCTTGGAGAAACTGGTTTGAGTTTTTTAGGATTAGGATTACAATCACCAGCAATAAGCTGGGGCGTCTTATTGCAAGAAGCACAAAATGTTAGAACCGTAGCTTTACAACCTTGGCTAATGCTACCGGCAATGTTTGTAATAATTACCGTTCTTTGCTTTAATTTCGTTGGTGATGGATTAAGAGATGCTGCAGACCCATACAAGATCTAAATTAGTTTTAGGAGGATTAATATGGAGAATGTTTTAGAAGTAATAAATCTTGAAACATCATTTGAATTAACTGAAGGATCAATTAAAGTATTAGATAATATAAATTTTACATTAAAAAGTAATGAAATATTAGGTCTTATTGGAGAGTCCGGATGTGGTAAAAGTGTGACTGCTTTATCTATACTTCAAATTCTACCAAGAAATGCTAAATGTAACGGAAAAGTCTTATTTTACAATGGCAAGAAAATAATAAACATTTTAGAATTAAATTCGAAAGGTGAAGAAATAAGACAAATACGAGGTAACGAAATTTCTATGATTTTTCAAGAACCGGCTGCTTCATTTTCTCCCGTTTACACTATCGGAGAACATATGGTAGAAGCAATTACCTTGCATAAAAATATATCAGAAAAATTAGCCAAAGAAAAAGCCTTAGAGATGTTAGAGAAAGTGAAGATTCCTGATCCAAAAAAAATAATAGATGCTTATCCTTTTGAGCTATCAGGAGGAATGCTACAACGAAGTATGATTGCCATGGCTTTATTATGTAATCCTAAGATACTTATAGCCGACGAACCAACAACTGCTTTAGATGTTACAATACAGGCACAAATTTTGTATCTAATAAAAGAACTTCAAAAAGAATTTCATAGCTCCATCATTTTTATCACTCATGATCTGGCTGTTATTTCTCAGATGGCAGATAAAATTGCGGTCATGTATCTAGGACATATTGTCGAAGAAGCCGATGTATTTGAAATGTTCAAAAATCCACTTCACCCATATACTAAAGCTCTTTTAGATTCTATTCCTAAATATGGAGTTAGAAAGACTAGATTAGAAACGATTTCCGGAGTTGTTCCTGATCCGTACAATTTACCTAAAGGTTGTAGATTTCATACTAGATGTAATAAATTCATGGAAGGGCTATGTGATGTGCAACAACCTAAAGTTGTTGAAATTAGTGAAAATCATAAAGTAAAATGTTTCCTTTATGGAGGTACCAACGATGAAAGATAAAAAAATTTTAGAAGTTACTAATTTAAAAAAATATTTTCCAATTAAAAGGGGTGTATTCGGAAAAATTTCCGGTTATGTAAAAGCTGTTGATGATGTTAGTTTTTATATAAATGAAGGCGAGACATTAGGATTAGTTGGAGAATCAGGATGTGGAAAAACAACAATAGCCAAAACTATTTTGCGTGCTCTAAATCCCGATGAAGGAGATATTTTCATGAATCTTAATGATGAATTTGTCAACATTGCAAAATTACCGAAAAACCAGTTAAAAAATCTAAGAAAAAATATTCAAATGATCTTTCAAAATCCGTTTACATCTTTAAATCCTCGAATGAAAGTTAAAGATATAATTGGAGAACCTTTATTTGTTAATAAAATTGCTAAAGGAAAAGAACTTGAATCAATAGTTGAAGAATTAATGGATATGGTCGGTTTAAGAAGGGAATATTTGATTAGGTATCCTCATGCCTTTAGTGGCGGTCAAAGGCAAAGAATAGTCATTGCAAGAGCATTGGCATTGAAACCAAAACTTGTTGTTTGTGATGAACCAGTTGCAGCTTTAGATGTTTCCATTAGATCTCAAATTTTAAATCTCTTAATGGATCTTCAAGAACAATTAAATCTTACTTATCTATTTATTTCTCATGACCTAAGTGTTGTTCAACACATAAGTGATAGAGTTGCAGTTATGTATTTAGGAAAAATTGTTGAAATAGCGGATACTGAAACACTTTTTCAACAACCTAAGCATCCATATACAGAAAAATTACTAGAAGCCGTACCCAAACCTGATCCAAATATAAGAGCCGATCAACTAAAACCTTTAGAAGGAGAAGTTCCAGATCCTGCAAATCCTCCGGAAGGATGCTATTTTCATCCAAGATGCCCCTATGCTATAAATATATGTAAAAAAGAATACCCTAAATTGAATATTTATAGTTCAGTTGAAAGCGAACATTTAGTTGCTTGTCATCGTTCATCTGAGCTAAAGCTCAATGGAATTACACTAGTATAAGATATATATATTATATATTCTAAACGAATAATCACATTTAAAATATTTTAAGATTGTTTCAATTTCACGGGAGGTGGTATTATGAAAAGTAAGAAAGTGGTAATTTATTTATTGTTGGTTTTCCTCTTTCTAGGAACACTGTTTGGATGGGACGCATATGGAACACCTGAAGAATATTACAAAGCTACAGGCAATAAAATCACTCAATTCAAAGAATCGCCTGTTCTTGCTGAAAAAGTAAAAAAGGGAGAGCTCCCACCAATTGAGGAAAGGCTTCCAAAAGAACCTCTGGTAATTGTTCCTGAAGATGAAGTAGGAAAATTCGGCGGTACATGGAGAAGGGTTTGGAAAGGTCCTTCAGATCAATGGGGCGTTTATAAAATAAATGAACCCCATTTAGTATATTGGGACTCTGAAGGAGGAAAATTTTTACCTGGTGTAGCAAAAAGTTGGGATGTTTCAGATGACGGAAAAATTTACATTTTCCATCTAAGAGAAGGAATGAAATGGTCTGATGGACATCCATATTCAGCGGATGACTTAATTTTTTGGGCAAACGACATAGTTGGAAATGATGAACTGACTGCTTCCAAACCAGCTTGGTACATTGTAGGAGGTAAAAGGGCAAAAATAGAAAAGATAGACGATTATACAGTTAAATTCGAGTTTGCTGAACCATATGGATTGTTTTTGCTCCAAGTTGCTTACAGTCAAGGTTTTGTAGGAGCCCCAAAACATTACTTAAAACAATTCCACCCAGATTATACACCTATGGAGGAAATTCAAAAAATAATCGATAAAGAAAAAGAAAAAATGTACTTCACGTGGGTAGATGTTTTCAATGACAAAGATGATCCTGTACGAAATCTAGAACGACCAAGTTTGTTTACATGGGTTCCTGTAACCGATCCAACAGGTTCTTATTATATTCTTGAACGAAATCCATATTACTTCGCTGTTGACATAGAAGGCAACCAATTACCATATATCGACACTGTTCGTCATGAATATGTTATGGATGATGAAATAATTATGTTAAAAGCGATTGCTGGAGAAATCGATATGCAATTTAGGCATATTGGGACCTTAGGAGCAGGTGCAGGTAACTACACATTACTAGCAATGAATGCTGATAAAGCTGATTACCAAATCTACAATTGGATTGCCGCTAATGGTTCTGCTAGTCAATTAATGTTGAACACTTTTGACCATGAAGATCCTGTATTACAAGAAATATTTAGTGATGTAAGATTCAGACAAGCATTATCTCTAGGAATAAACAGAGAAGAAATCAACGAAATTATTTTTTCTGGATTGGCTAAACCTCGACAAGCTTCTTTAGTCAGCGGTTCAGCTTATTATGACCCTGAATGGGAAAGAGCATATGCAGAATACGATCCAAAACGAGCTAACGAACTTCTTGATGAAATGGAACTCAAATGGGATTCAAAAAAGCAAAACAGACTCAGACCAGATGGAAAACCTTTACAATTCTCTGTACAAGTAGCTGGACAGCCACACACGGATATTTGGACCATAATACGCGAATACTGGAAAAACGATCTGGGTATTCAAATTGAAGTAGACACAATTAACAGAGATCTTTTCGACTCTAGAAAGGACGCCCATGAATTTGACGGGCAAGTATGGCAAATGGATAGGGCTGCTCAACCCTTAGCTGAACCATATAATTTGATTCCAGGTGCTTCAAATATTTCTGAATCCTGGTACATAGGTTGGACAACTTGGATTAAAGCTTATATGAGTGGAGACAAAATTCCAGAAGATGCCATTGTGCCTCCAGAGGCGGTCATTGATTTGGTAGATCTATGGTTACAAATCCAAGTAACAACAGATGATGAAGAAATAAAAGAACTTATGAAAGAAGTGACAAAGATTCATAGTGAAAACATATGGATGATAGGAACTGTAGGAGAAGACATAGCGCCAGCAATAGTAAAAAATAATTTTAAGAATGTTCCTAAAGAACTTGTAACGGATGATATTTTAAGATCACCTTTGAACGCTATGCCTATGCAATTCTTTATTCAGTGATATTGTTTTCCCCAACCTTATTTTAAAGGTTGGGGAAATACTATGCAATTTACTATTATGTAAGGAGGTAATAAAATGAAAAATGCAATAATTCCTTTGTTGTTAATTGGTTTAGGACTACTGACAATTGGTTTTTCTACTGGTTTATCCGTCCAAACCGGAGATAAAGTTATCTCCCCATTAGATTATGAATTTCTTATTGATTTTGAAAATTCTGACGTAAAAATTAATCCAAGAGGAGAAAATATTTTACTCAATGTATCTCAAGACTTCACGTTTGAAGGTAACTACTCATTAAAGATAGAAAACAGAAAAGCTGGTTGGGAAGGTCCTGAGATAGATTTCACAAATGATTGGAAAATATTTGATGGAACTGAATTCACTGTTTATGCTCCCGTCTATCAAACCTCCAATTCTCCACAACTCTTTAGGATTGTTGCTTGTATAAATGATGCAACGGGGGAACGTTTTGTAAACATATCTGAAAAGGTTGTAGTTCCTAATTTTTGGAAAGAAATAACAGGAACCTTCAAATTCGATCTCAAAGAACCAGTTAATAATTTCTCTTTGATAATAATAACTCCTTTAAAAGCAGATTTTACATATTACTTAGATGATTTTAAAGTTCTCGGAGTTAACAAAGTCCCAAGGACAGATATTATATTGAAATCAACATTTGAAAAAGGAATTGAAAACTGGCAATCTAGAGGAGATCCCGTTTCTATAACTTCAACTGATAAAATAGCGCACAGTGGAAAATACTCATTATATGTAACTGAAAGACAAAGTAACTGGCACGGAGCTCAGATCGATCTTAAAGACATGCTAATACCGGGCAAAAGTTACGAAATTGAAGTCTGGGTTTACCAAGAAACCGGACAAGATCAGCAAGTAACTTTAACTATGCAAAGAAAATATGCTTCGGATGATCAATCTCACTATGATACAATCGTCTGGCAAAGAACTATACCTTCTAATAAATGGACGCAAATTGGAGGATCCTATACTGTAAAGTCTGGAGAAACAATTAAAGAAATGCTCTTTTATGTTGAATCACCAAATAATACATTAGCATTTTATCTTGATGATTTTGTACTAATTGATAAGACTATTCCTTTGTTTGAACCAGAATGGGAAATACCCGATTTATATGAAATTTATGGTGACAACTTTAAAATAGGTGTTGCTGTTCCTTACAAAGTACTCTCTAATCCGCTTGAAATGAAAATGGTTGAAAAACATTTTAATAGTATTACCGCAGAAAACGAAATGAAACCAGAAAGTCTTTTGGTTGATCTAAATAGCTATAAGTTTTCTGTTGCCGATGAGTATATTAGTTTTGCTCAATCGAAAAATTTTGACGTAAGAGGTCATACATTACTATGGCACAATCAGACACCAGATTGGTTTTTCAAAGATACTAATGGAAACTTAGTCTCAAGAGAAGTTCTTCTTAAACGCATGGAAAAATATATAAAAGATGTTGTTGGCCATTTTTCTGGGAAAATTCAAGCTTGGGATGTAGTCAATGAAGCAATTGATCCAAATCAACCCGATGGATTAAGAAGAACATTATGGTATGACATTATCGGACCTGAATATATTGAATATGCTTTCAAGTTTGCACATGAAGCAGATCCTAATGCAAAATTATTTTATAATGACTACAATACTTATGAACCAAAAAAGAGAGATTTTATTTACAACCTCGTTTCTGATTTCAAAGCAAGAGGAATTCCTATTGATGGTATTGGCATGCAAATGCATATAGGAGTGGGAACAGATTTACGTCAGGTTGAAGAAGCTATCGAGTTATTTAGTTCAATTCCAGGTATAGAAATTCATATAACTGAATTAGATATGAGCATTTATAAAGATCAATCTTCTAACTATGATGCTCCTCCTTATGAATCTCTTGTGGAACAAGGATATGTGTACAAAGAACTATTTACACTGTTAAAAAAGTATGATGACGTTATAACGAGCGTAACTTTCTGGGGCCTAAAAGATGATTATTCATGGAAAAATCAGAACAGAAATGATTGGCCATTACTATTTGACAAAGACTATCAAGCAAAATATTCCTATTGGGGAATAGTAGAACCAACAGTATTGCCCATTCTCCCAAAAAAAAGTTCCATAGCTCAAGGCACTGCGATACCTTTTGGAATGTTGGATGATTCTTATTTGTTTTCAATACCTATACAAATCTTCGATGAACAAGGAAAGGAAAGATTAAACGCTAGAGTGATATGGAACGAAAATACACTATTCATTTACGGAGATGTGCAAGATGAAACGAAGGATCCACAAGATGGAATAGCAATTTTCATTGATCCTAACAACGCCAAGACTCCTTACTTACAAGATGACGATGTTTGGGCAATTATTAGAACTGATTGGACAGTCGAAACAAATAAACCAGATGAAATCGAAATTAATCATTTTGTCAGCCCTGGATATAAAAAATATAATTTTGAATGCTCGATTATTCTCCCTCAAAAATTTGAAAAAGATTCATCAATAGGTTTTGATATAGCAATAATAGATGGAAACAAAATATACAGTTGGAGTGACACTACAAACCAACAAAAAGAAATTACAGCAAATTATGGCACTCTTGTTTTAGAAGCAGCTGCTGTGGGAACTGCAAAATACGGAACTCCAATTATTGACGGGGAAATAGATGATATTTGGAAAATAGCAGAAACCTATTCAACCCAAACAGTTGTTTCTGGAAGCCTTCAAAACGCTAAAGCAGATTTCAAAGTCTTATGGGATGAAAAAGCACTTTACGTTCTTGCTACAGTATCTGATCCGGTTTTAAACAAAGATCATTCAGATCCTTGGGAACAAGATTCTGTGGAAATTTTCATCGATGAAAATAACAACAAAACAGGATTCTACGAATTAGACGATGCACAATATAGAGTTAACTTTGTTAATGAACAATCCTTTGGTACAGGTGCCTCTGCAGTAAACTTCAAAACAGCAACCAAAGAAATAGATGGTGGATACATAATTGAAGCCGCTATTTCTTGGAAGACAATTGCACCATCTGGCGGAGAAGTGATAGGATTTGACGTTCAAGTAAACGATGCAAGTGCATCTGGCAGAAGAGCAGGAATACTCACTTGGAATGATCCAACCGGTAACAACTATCAAAGTACAGTAAACTTTGGAAACATTAAACTCGAGAAATAGAAGTAAATAGTATTTCTACTTATTTTTACTGATTCATATTCTGGCCTGCATTAGATAACCTACATTTTGTTAACTAGAATGCAGGCCGTTTCTTAGCTACTAACTACAAAAACAGGAGGAAAACACGTGAATTTTATACTCAGATGGTTTGGTGTAAAAGATGACAGTGTAACGCTATCTCAAATAAAACAGATACCAATAATATCTGGAATTGCTGGCACATTGAATGAAATCCCCGTTGGAGAAGTATGGCCTATAGAAAAGATTGAAAAACTTAAAAACCAAACAAATATCGAAGGCTTAAAGCTAGAAGTAATTGAAAGTGTGAATGTTCATGAAGACATAAAAGCAGGACTTCCTTCAAGGGATTACTACATTGAAAATTATATTAAGACTATTGAAAATTTAAGCAAGGCTGGAATTAAGGTAATATGCTACAACTTTATGCCTATTTTTGATTGGGTAAGAACTGACTTATACCACCAACTACCGGATGGCTCTTACTCAATGGCTTATGATCATGAAAAAATAACGAATATCTCTCCTCAACAACTAATTCAAGAAGTTAATAGCGGTGCAAAAGGCTTCTCATTACCTGGATGGGAACCAGAAAAATTAAAAAACCTTCAACAACTTTTCGAAGCTTTTTCAGACATCGATGAAGAAAAACTTTTTCTTAATCTAGAATATTTTCTCAAAAGTATTATTCCTGTATGTGAAAAGGTTGGTATTAAGATAGCTATACATCCTGATGATCCACCCTGGCCTATTTTCGGATTACCAAGGATAGTTAGTTCAAAGGAACATCTTGAAAAGATTATAAACGTAGTCGATAGTCCTTCTAATACTCTAGCAATCTGTAGTGGTTCGTTAGGAGCAAATTTAGAAAATAATGTGCCTGATATAATAAGGCAATTTGGAAAACTAGGCAAGATCAGTTTTGTACATGTTAGAAACATAAAAATCACCGATTACAAAAAATTTCACGAAGTTTCTCATTTCTCAAAAGAAGGTTCATTAGATATTTTTGAAATAATGAAAGCTTTGCATGAAACAGATTTTAAAGGATATTTAAGACCTGATCACGGCAGACTCATATGGAATGAGAAGTCAAGACCAGGTTATGGTTTGTTTGATAGAGCATTAGGAGTCAGTTATTTATACGGTATTTGGGAATCATTAGAAAAAAACAAGAGAGGATGATTATCATGAAATCAAATTTGAAAGAGAAAGTTGCCGTAATAACAGGTGGTGGAGGAATATTGTGTGGGACCATAGCAAAAGGATTAGCTAAAGAAGGTGTAAAAATAGCTATACTAGATATTTCTTTAGATAAAGCTAGAACCGTCACAGACGAAATATTGAAAGAAGGGGGAGATGCTTTAGCAATAAAATGTGACGTACTTAATAAGGAAGAAGTAAAATCAGCAAAAGAAAAAGTAATAGAAAAATACGGTAAATGCGATATTTTAATAAATGGAGCCGGTGGAAACCATCCAAAAGGAACAACTACAAAAGAAATTTTTGAGTTATCTGATCTTCAACAAGAAAATAAAGAGTTAATTACTTTTTTTGATCTAGAAGTAGACGGATTTGAATTTGTTTTTAATCTCAATTTTTTAGGCACATTTATAGTTTCTCAAGTATTTTTAGAAGAAATGGTTAAACACGAAAATTCAACCATAGTAAATGTTTCTTCCATGAGTGCATTTTCTCCTATGACGAAAGTTCCCGCCTACAGTGCTGCAAAAGCTGCTGTTAGCAACTTCACCTATTGGTTAGCAGTACATTTTGCAAAAGTTGGTATTAGAGTTAATGCAATCGCTCCTGGATTTTTTCTAACAGAACAAAATAAAAACCTACTTATTCACAATGATGGAACTCCTACTGAACGATACAAAAAAATAATCGATCACACGCCTCTAGGAAGACTAGGTGTCCCAGAAGATCTTTTAGGTACGGTTCTTTGGCTATGTGATGAAAATGCTTCTGGTTTTGTAACCGGTACTGTTATACCAATTGATGGTGGTTTTATGGCTTATTCTGGTGTGTAAAAGGAGGGATTAAATGAAACCTTTTTCCAATGAAATAGATTACCAATGCTGGTTAAACTATGAACATATTAAAGATCAATCATTATTGAATGAATATGCTAAATATTTAAAGAATATAGTAATTAATGAAAACAGTTATATAATAGACTCCATAAAAGATGAAATCTATTATTCTATAAATAAAATATTGGGTATAAGTCCTCTTATCAACAACTATACCAACTCCAATAAATTTATAACTATATCTAAAATTGGAAAAAACAATTTGGTCGATTCATTTTTAAAAGATGAGGAAATTATAGCTATAGATGAAGAAGGATTTTTAATCAAGACTGTGAATAGTCACGACAAAAAATTTATAATAGTAACCTCTAAATCTGATAATGGATTACTATATGGAACTTTTTATTTAATTAGAACATTACAAGAAAAGAAACTCCTTGATGACTTATATGTTTTAGAAAATCCTAAAACCCCTTTAAGAATGATCAATCATTGGGATAATTTAAACGGAAACATAGAAAGAGGATACGCTGGAAAATCCATTTTCTACAGAAACTATGAATTGGTGGACAACCTTGATAGGATTAGAGATTATGCAAGATTACTTTCATCCGTTGGAATAAATGCAATATCTCTAAATAATGTAAATGTTGGAAAGGAAGAGGCTCGACTAATAGATGACAAGATTTATATAGTAGAAACTTTGTATGAAATTTTCAAAAGATACGGCATAAAAGTGTTTTTGAGTGTGAATTTTGCTAGCCCAATAATGATAGGCGGTTTAAAAACAGCGGATCCTCTAAATAAAGAAGTGAATGAATGGTGGAAAAAGAGAGCTAACTTTATTTATGATCACATTCCTGAGTTTGGAGGCTTTCTTGTCAAAGCTGATTCAGAGGATCAACCCGGACCATATTCATACAATAGAAACCATGCAGACGGGGCTAATATGCTTGCAGAAGCACTTGCTCCACATAATGGACTTATAATTTGGAGAGCTTTCGTCTACAATTGTTACCAAGATTGGAGGGACCAAAATACTGATAGAGCTAAAGCAGCTTATGAAACTTTCATACCGTTAGATGGTCAATTTTTGGACAACGTAATTATTCAAATAAAAAATGGACCTATGGATTTTCAAGTTAGAGAACCAGTAAATCCACTTTTTGGTGGCCTCAAAAAAACTAATCAAATCCTCGAACTTCAAATCACCCAGGAATACACTGGGCAACAAAAACATCTATGTTATTTGGTACCACAATGGAAAGAAGTCTTGGATTTTGATACCTATCTTTTTGGAGAAGGGACTTCCGTATCGGAAATTATATCAGGTGTTCCATTCAATTCAAAAAAATTTGGAATAGCAGGAGTTTCTAATGTGGGGGATGATACCAATTGGACAGGTCATACTTTAGCTCAAGCAAATCTTTATGGGTACGGTCGCCTAACGTGGAACCCAGAACTTAAAAGTTCACAAATTACAGATGAATGGATAAAGTGTACTTTTGGAAATAATTCAAAACTTCTTGAAAATTTATCAAACATGTTGCAAAATTCTTGGACAATATACGAAAAATATACTTCTCCTTTAGGAATAGGTTGGATGGTAAATCCAGGACATCATTATGGACCTAATGTAGATGGTTATGAATATTCAAGGTGGGGAACGTATCACAGAGCTAATCATTTTGGCATTGGTGTAGATAGAACTTTAAAGTCTGGCACAGGTTTTACCAGATTATATCAACAACCAAACTTTGAAATGTTTGAACATTTAGAAAGTTGTCCAGAAGAACTACTACTTTTCTTCCACCATGTTTCTTACATTTATAAGTTAAAAAATAATAAAACACTCATTCAACATATTTATGATACACATTTTGAAGGTGTAGAAGATGTTCAAGAATTAATCAATCAATGGATTGAACTTGAGGGACTAATAGACAATAAACGATATCAAGATGTTTTGTCCAGGCTTTTGGAGCAAAAAGAACATGCAAAAGAATGGAGAGATGTTATCAATACTTACTTTTATAGAAAGACTATGATCTATGATGAAAAATGCAGAAAAATCTATCCTTAACATAACTTTTCTTTTAATAAACCAACAATAAATGTACGGAAATAATAAAAATAATTACTTAAAAAAGCAAAGGAGTCCTAAAACATGAAAATATCATTTAGTTATTATCCTGAAGGAAAAAGAAAAGCTGTTACGATGAGTTATGATGACGGCCAAATATATGATAGAAAATTAGTAAAAATTTTCAACAAATATGGAATTAAAGGAACTTTCCACTTGAATTCAGGAAAGTTCGATACATATCCTTTTCTTAATGCTTCTGAAATTAATAATCTTTTCCAAGGACATGAAGTTTCTATACACACTTTAAATCACCTATTTTTGACAACATTAACCAAAGAAACAATCATAGAAGAAATAAAAGGAGACAAAGAAAACCTAGAATCTCTAGTTAATTTTCCAGTACGAGGCATGTCTTATCCATATGGAGATTATAATGAGGAACTAGTTAAAATGCTTCCGTATCTTGATATTGAATACTCAAGAACAGTAAATTCTCATAGAAACTACACTCTCCCTGAAAATTTTCTAACTTGGCATCCAACTTGTCACCATGATGATCATCTGCTAGAAAGAACAACTGACTTTGTCGAGCTAGACCCTAACGGTAGAATGCTTCTTTTGTATGTATGGGGGCATAGTTTTGAATTCGAACGAAATAATAATTGGGATTTGATTGAAGAATTTTGTAAAACTATCGGGAATAAAGACGAAATATGGTATGCAACAAATATTGAAATTATTGATTACATAAATGCTTTGAAAAATCTAAAATTTAGTTCTAATCAACATATAATATTCAATCCTTCTGCTCTGGATTTATGGATAGGAGTAGACGGAAATCCAACAAAAATAAATAGTGGTGAATACACTTATCTATAAAGTATTTTTAAATGCAGAATATTTTAGAAAACTAACAAAATAGATTGTAAAAGGATATAAATGTTTGTAATCCTTCTAATCTTTAGTTTATTAGATAAACTTATATTTGTTTTGTTTTTTAAAAAATTATATAATATAAACTAAGTAGATAGGAAAATTTGAATAATAGGGTTTTTTTACTTAAATTATATTTGTTTTTCATAAAAACTTTTTATATATACATTATATTGAAAGGAGAGTCGTTATTATTAGTCAATGGATAAATAGTTGGGGGTACCTACCATTAAGGTTTGAATTAAACAATACCCATTCAAAAACTAGAATCCAACGGGTATTTACTAAAAATAATGTGAACGGTGACCAAATTAGAATTTTATTTTCTAATTTACATGGAAAAGAACCAATTCACTTCGAACGTGTAAATATATCTAAATCCAGAAATGCATCTAATTCTGTGTCTTATTCATTTGTACCTGTATTCTTTAATAATAAACAAGATCTTATTTTAAATCCTCAAGAAAGTATTTATAGTGATGTGGTTGAATTTAAAGTTAATGAAGGGGAATTTATTATTGTAGAAATATCTTCAAGCAATTTACCTTCTACCTTAAGTGGAACATTTTTTTTCAAAGATCAACCTATTACTTCTATATTCGAACTATCAGAAAGTACACAAAACCAATTTAAGACACAACTTTTATCTGACCTTGAAAGTGTATATTTATATGGCATCTTCCAAATTGAAGTTAACACAAAAGAAGATGTAAAAACAATAGTAACGTTCGGAGATTCGATAACTCATGATTCTAAATGGGCTGCACCCTTAGCTCAAAACCTCTACTCCAAATATCCTGCAAAAGTTTCTTTAATTAATTATGGAATAAGTGGAAATAGATTGCTCTTTGATTCAGAACCAAACTATTTCTTCGGAGATGCTGGTATAAAAAGGTTTGAAAAAGATGTCTTTGAAAATAACAACAAAGTTGATTTGGTAATAGTGTTAGAAGGAACTAACGATATCGTTCATCCACTAACTGGTACAGCCCCTCTTTCAGAAAAAATTAGTTCTCAAAATATAATTGATGGTCTTAAAGTACTGATTGAACAAGCACATAACCACAGTACCAAAATAATCTTGGGAACCATTACCCCTTTTTACAACTACCAATCTTGTTGGACAAAAACCGAAGAAAAGAAAAGAAATACAATTAACGAATGGATACGAAACTCTAGCGAACCTGATGGTTACATAGATTTTGATAAAATTCTTAGAGATCCTAAAGATCCTAAACGACTATATTATGAATACGATAAAGGAGACAATCTTCATTTAAGCAAAAAAGGAGGACAAAAGCTATCTGATAGTGTAGATCTCGAATGGCTTTTGGGACTTTGTAATTAATTTTAGGTTAAGTAAAACTAAAAATGTAATTGGAGGGGATCACATTGAAAATTTATAAAGACCATAATCAGCCTATAGAAGAAAGGGTAAAAGATCTTTTAAATCAAATGACATTAGATGAAAAAATCGCACAATTAGGCTCGTATTGGAGTTACGAAATATTAGAAAATGGAGAGTTTTCTACTCAAAAAGCCTCAAAACTTTTGAATTTTGGAATAGGACAAATCACAAGACCTGGAGGTGCAACAGGTTTTTCTCCAAAACAAACTGCCAAATTAGTGAATGAAATTCAAAAATTTTTGGTTAATAAAACAAGATTAGGAATACCTGCTTTTATTCACGAAGAATGCTTAAGCGGATATATGACAAAAGGAGCTACAATTTTTCCTCAAATGATCGGTATTGCTAGTACTTGGCAACCAGAACTTTGTGAGCAAATGACCTCAAGAATAAGAGATCAAATGAAAACCTTAGGAATTCATCAAGGATTATCCCCTGTGGTTGATGTAACAAGAGATCCAAGATGGGGAAGAACTGAAGAAACTTTCGGGGAAGATCCTTATTTAGTTTTATCTATGGGGGTTTCCTACGTGAAAGGTTTACAATCAGATAACATAAAAAATGGGGTTGTAGCAACCTTAAAGCATTTTGTTGGATATGGCGTTTCTGAAGGAGGAATGAATTGGGCCCCAGCTCATATTGGAGAAAGAGAACTAAGGGAAATATTCTTACTACCTTTTGAAGCAGCTATTAAAGAAGGTAAAGCAAAATCCGTAATGAATGCATATCATGAACTTGATGGAATTCCCTGTGGCGCTTCTAAAAAATTGTTGAGAAACGTTCTTAGAGATGAATGGAATTTCGACGGAATAGTTGTATCAGACTATTTTGCAATTAATTCAATAATGGATTATCATAAAGTTGCTTCAGATAAAGAACAAGCTGCAATAAAAGCTTTAACAGCAGGAATAGATGTAGAACTTCCGACTTTTGATTGTTATAAAGAACCTTTAAAAAAGGCAGTTGAATCAGGAAAGTTACCAATTACTTTTGTTGACGACGCTGTTAAAAATATTCTTAGATTAAAATTTGAAATGGGATTGTTTGAAAATCCTTTTGTTGATCTAGAAAAAGTCCCTGAAAATCTTGATCTTGCAGAAGACAGAAAATTAGCTTATGAAATTGCGGTAAAGTCACTCGTTTTATTAAAGAATGATGGAATATTGCCTCTAATTAGAGATAATCACCCAATCAAAAAAGTTGCTGTTATTGGTCCGAATGCCAATAGTGCTAGAAATTTAACTGGGGACTATACTTATCTTACACACTTAGAAACTTTAGAACAAGACGCTTTTGGCACCTCTGCAATGAAAGGCATAGAATTTTCAGAGAGTGAATTACCTATCACTACAATATATGAAGCATTAAAAGAAAAATTAATCCCTCTGGGAATAGAAGTCTCTTACTCCAAAGGTTGTGAAATTAACGATAAAGATAAAAGTTATTTTACTGAAGCAGTAAACTTAGCTAAAAGTTCTGACGTAGCAATTCTAGTTCTTGGGGATAAATCTGGTCTAACCAAAGATTGTACAACCGGAGAATCTCGGGACAGTTCAACGTTAAAACTTCCAGGTGTTCAACTCGAGCTTCTTCGAGAAATTAAAAAAACCAACACACCTATAATCCTTGTTTTGGTAACTGGAAGACCCTATTCATTAGAATGGGCTGATAAACATGTTTCTGCCATTTTAGAAGCCTGGTTACCGGGTGAAGAAGGAGGCAACGCTATTGCTGACATAATAATTGGTAACCGAATACCTGGTGGGAAATTACCTATATCTTTTCCTTATCATGCTGGACAAATCCCTGTTTTTTATAATCATAAACCATCTGGTGGAAGAAGTCATTGGTGGGGCGATTATGTAGATTATCCTACTAAACCCCTATATCCATTCGGCTACGGCTTGAGTTACACAACATTTGAATATTCCAACTTAGAAATAACAGTCGAAGAAACAAATGTTTTTATAAGTTGTGAAGTAAAAAATATCGGACAATTTGAAGGAGAAGAAGTAGTTCAATTATACATAAATGATGAAGTGGCAAGTGTAACTAGACCAGTCAAAGAATTAAAAGGATTTAAGAGAATTAACTTAAAACCAAATGAAACCAAGAAAATTACTTTTGAATTACCTATCGAAGTATTAGCTTTTTATGATGAAAACATGAAATTTGTTGTTGAAAGAGGTGATTTTAAAGTATTAATTGGATCATCTTCCGAAGACATAAGATTGAAGGGTAACTTTTTTATTCAAGACAATATTTTTGTAGATGAAACAAATAAAAAGTTTTTTACTAAGATTTGTTTTTAAATCTTGTTTCAAAACAATAAATCAAATATTTGCAAGAATTTTATAAATATAGTTTATAAACGAAGATATTTGAAGGGGGGATACTTTTTGGCTCAAAATACTATCAGAAAAAAATTTCTTTAATTGTATCGGTTATTTTAGTTCTTTTTGGCATTTCTATAATTTTTAATATATTCTCTTTAATAAACTCTAACAATGGGTTAGAAAATTACAAATTTTTATCAGATGAAACCGGTATAATTTCGGAAATTGAGATGAACTTTTTTGAAGCTTCTGTAAGTTTAAAAGATTTTGTTGTTAGTTACGATGACCAGGACAAGGAATTAATATTAAGGAATATTAATAATATTAAAAATATGTCCTTGGACTATACAAAAGAATCAACTTCTTTAACGAATCTACATACTTATATTGAGAATTACGAAAAATACTTTAACCAAATTATAGAGCTGAATAACTTAAAAAACACTCTTATAAATCAAGATTTTATTAACCTCTCAAATAATTTGAAAAAGATAATTTCGGATTTCAAAACTAAAGCTAAAGAAAACAATATTTCAACCATTGTTTTTTATTGCGATAGCGCACTGGAAATATTAGAAAATATTAACTCTTTTACTACAACCTATTTTGTTTCAGAATCAGCTGGGGATAAAAACAGTGTCTTAGATGCTTTTAATAACTTGGTTTCACAATTGTCCATTATGGAGTATGGACTAGTTTCAGAAGAATTAGAAAAAATGTTTACGAATATTCAAAGCACTGTGTCAGAATTTAGAAACGTATTTGATCAAATAGTAGAGGCAATCGAATCTCAAGACCCAATAATCCAAGAAATGGAACAATTAAGGGTAGAAATACTAAACCTATTAGAAGACCAAAGGGCTCAATTAAAAGAACAACAAGATACATTAGGGCCACAACTAATAGAAAAGAACAACAACTCCATCCTACTAACAATAATATTAACAGTAATAGCCTTTGTAGTTGCAATAATAATGGTCATATATCTAATACGCAGTATAACCAAACCATTACTTGAACTAAGAAACAAGATAAACCAATTCAAAGAAGGAGACTTAACAGTAGACTTTCAAGTAAAAAGCAAAGATGAAATAGGACAAATGGCGTTAGCTCTATCAGAGATGAGTAAAGAACTAAGAAATTCAATGGGATCGATAAGACAAGCTTCAGGCAAAGTACAAGAATCCTCAGTCAATCTAACCAAGACCTCCCAAGAAAGCAGAGAAAACTCAGAAGAACTAAAAAGACAAATGGATACGATACAGACATATGCAGAAGAGACAGCAGGAAATGTAGAAGAAGTAACCTCAGGAGTAGATGAAGTAGCAAGAGCGGCGCAAGGAGTATCGCGAGATGCCCAAAGATTAAGTGAAGAAGCAGAAAACACAAACAAAGCAGCCCAAGAAGGAAGTCAAACAATACTAAGCATAAGTGAAATAGTAAAAGAAGCAGTAGAAAGGACAAAAGAAAGCCAAGAAGAAGTAACCCAACTAGCAACGAATCGCAAAAGATGTACAAAGCATAGTAGAAACGATAAACTCGATAACGGAACAAACGAATCTACTAGCCTTAAATGCAGCGATAGAAGCGGCAAGGGCAGGAGAAGCTGGAAGAGGATTTGCAGTAGTAGCAGATGAAATAAGAAAGTTAGCCGAAGAGTCAAGAAACGCGACAGACGAAATAAGTCAGATACTAACAAACATAACGCAAGGAACAAAGAAAGTAAACGACTCAACAAACAAAGTAGTAGAAACGATAGAAGAAGTGAACAAAAAAATGGACAATGTACTAGAGAGTTTCAATAACATAAGAGAAAGAATAGAAAAGATGAATCAAGGGATAGAAAACATGACAGCAAGTGCAGAAGAACAAAGTGCAAGTGCACAAGAGATGAGTTCAGCGATAGAAAGGGTAGCCAGGGCAGTCTCAGAGATAAGTGAACAACTAGAAAACTCAAGAAAAGTAATAGACAGACAACTAAATCAATCAGTAGAGATAAACGAAAGTGCAAAAGAGTTGAGTGAATTATCATCTGAACTAGAGGCTTTAGTTAAGAGATTTAAAATATAATTATTAAAAACTCTAAAATAAAAACATAATTAACAGGAGGATACAAAATGAGTGAATATTTCAAAGGAATAAAACAAATTGAATACGTTGGAAAAGGTTCTAAAGAACAATTAGCTTTTCATTATTACAATCCTAAAGAGATAATTGGTGGAAAGTCGATGGAGGACCATCTAAGATTTTCTGTTGCTTACTGGCATACTTTCACTGCAGAAGGTAGAGATATGTTTGGCGTGGAAAGTGCTCACAGAGAATGGAATAAGTACACTGATCCTTTAGATAAAGCTTTAGCTAGAGCTGATGCTGCTTTTGAATTTATGAGTAAACTTGGTGTAAAATATTTTTGTTTTCACGATAGAGATTTAGTTGATGAACAAGAAACTCTCAGAGAGACTAACAAATTGCTTGATAAAGTTGTTGAGCATATTAAAGGAAAAATGAAAGAAAGTGGTATCAAGTTACTTTGGGGAACTGCTAACTTGTTTGCTCATCCCAGATTCATGCAAGGAGCAGCTACAACTTGTGATGCAGATGTTTATGCGTACGCATCTGCTCAAGTCAAAAAAGCTCTTGAAATTACCAAAGAATTAAATGGAGAAAACTATGTATTTTGGGGTGGAAGAGAAGGATATGAAACACTTCTTAATACAAACATGGAATTAGAGTTAAACAATTTAGCTAAATTCATGCATATGGCGGTAGAATACGCTAAAGAAATAGGATTCACAGGTCAGTTTTTAATAGAACCAAAACCAAAAGAACCTACAAAACATCAATATGATTTTGACGTGGCTAATTCCTATGCATTTCTACAAAAGTATAACTTAGATAAGTATTTTAAATTCAACATTGAAGCAAATCACGCAACACTGGCAGGACATACATTCCAGCATGAATTAAGATATGCAAGAATTAACAATCTCCTAGGAAGCATAGATGCGAATATGGGAGATTTATTACTTGGATGGGATACAGATCAATTCCCCACCAATGTGTATGAAAATGTTTTAGCCATGTATGAAATACTTAAAAATGGAGGTATTGCACCTGGAGGGTTAAACTTTGATGCTCACGTAAGAAGACCGTCTTACGAAGATATAGATTTATTTTATGCTCACATTGCAGGAATGGACGCATTTGCTTTAGGTCTAAAAATAGCTCATAAAATAATAGAAGATAAAGTACTGGAAGATTTTATTGAAAAACGATATAATAGTTTCAAAGAAGGAATAGGTAAAAAGATAGTTGAAGGCACAACAAATTTAAAAGAACTTGAAGACTATGTTATTGACAAGAAAGTTTCTTTACCTAAATCTGGCAGACAAGAATACTTGGAAAATATTATCAATCAATATATTTTTTAATGATTAATAAATATTAAGATTTTTCATCCTAAATGAAAGTAAATGTTTTTAATCGTTACTAATATTAGTTGATTGGATAAATTAATGGTTGACTTAAAAAGTTAATTTACATATAATTTATTTAGAAGAAAATTGAAACCTCTTCCAATTTTAAGACTGGTACGTTCTGCATATAAAAATCTTCAACTAAGAAGTATTAATAATAAAACTATTTAATATTAAAATGCTTAACACTAGTTGATAGAGTCTGTATGGTATGGTTTAGTCAAGATATATTCTAAGATATTTTTTAACAGGTTTTAGTTGATTTCTCAAACTTATTTTTATTTATGTTAAACAAATTTAATTTTTATTTACTCTTTTAAATTACATTAAAAACTATATCTTAACAAGAGGAGGGAACTAGTATGAAAAAAGTTTTAACGTTTTTTTTGATATCTTTAGTATTATTTAGTGCAACTATTTTCGCAGCAAAAGATGAAATATTGATTGGTCTTTCTATGTGTGAATTACAACTAGAAAGATGGCAGAAAGATCGAGACATCTTTGTAAATACTGCAGAAAAGTTTGGTGCAAAAGTGATAGTACAGTCTTCCAACAATGACGATCTTTTACAAATTTCACAAGTTGAAAATATGATTACTCAGGGAGTTGATGTATTAGTAATAATTGCTCACGATGGAAACATTATGGGTAGTGTTGTTAAGGAAGCCCATGCCAATGGGGTTCCAGTCATTGCATATGATAGATTACTTATGGACTGTGACTTGGATTATTTCATCACTTTTGACCCCATAAAAATTGGTGAATATCAAGCAAAATATCTCGTTGAAAGAAAACCAAAAGGTAACTATTTCTTATTAGGCGGTTCTCCGACCGACAACAATGCTCACCTTGTTAGACAAGGTCAAATGAATGTACTTCAACCTTACATAGATAGAGGAGATATAAAAATTGTGGGAGATCAATGGGCTAAAAACTGGTCTGCACAGGAGGCTATGAATATCATAGAAAATGCTCTGACCGCAACAAAAAATCAAATTGATGCTATTGTAGCTTCAAATGATAGTACTGCTGGAGGGGCAATCGAGGCATTAAAAGAACAAGGATTAGCTGGAAAAGTCTTGGTATCAGGTCAAGACGCAGATTTAGTTGCTTGTCAGAGAATAGTTGAAGGCACACAAACTGTGACAGTTTACAAACCTATAAAAGATATTGCTACCCAAGCTGCAATTATGGCAGTATCTATTGCAAAAGATGTACATATCATTACAAATGGAAAAGCAGATAATGGATTTAAAGAAGTACCAACTTTTTATCTGGAACCAATACCTGTAGATATAAATAATATTGTTGACACAGTAATAAAAGATGGATTTCATTCGTTAGAAGAGGTATATAAAAATGTTCCAAAATCTCAATGGCCTAAAATTAATTAATTCTTAGTTCATTTTAGGAAAAATAAAAATGTTTAATAATGGTTAGGGACAATCCCTAACCATTTTATATAAAACCCTTTTACTCACTATTTTAGTTTTGATATAAGAGGTGAAATTAATGCCTACTTTATTAAGGATAAAAAATGTTTCAAAATACTTTCCTGGAGTCAAAGCTTTGGATAATATTACAATGGATATAGAGAAGAATGAAATACACGCTATTTGTGGAGAAAACGGTGCAGGAAAATCTACTCTGATAAGTATACTAGGTGGTATATATCCATATGGTAGCTATGAAGGAGATATTTATCTCAAAGATAAAAAAATTGAATTTAAAAATCCAAAAGATGCTGAGGAAGCAGGTATTGCAGTTATTCATCAGGAATTAACTCTTTTTGAAGAATTAAGCATAATAGAAAATATATATATGGGATCACAAAAAGTTAAAGGACTTGTTATCGATTGGAATTCTATGTATGAGGAATCACAAATTCTCTTAAAAAAATTAAAGTTAGATGACCTAAATATTTTCACAAAGATAAAACATCTAGGTGTTGGAAAACAACAGTTAATTGAAATAGCTAAAGCATTAGTTAAAAAAGCAAATATCCTCATTTTAGACGAACCTACAGCTTCATTAACAGAAAGTGAAACAAATAACTTATTAGCACTATTAAAGGAGTTAAAAAAAGAAGGGGTCACTTGTATATATATTTCTCATAAATTAGATGAAATATTTGAAGTTGCAGATAGGGTTAGTATCCTCCGAGATGGAAAACTAATAGGGACTAAATTGATTAATGAAGTCACAAAAAATGATCTAATAAAAATGATGGTAGGTCGAGAAATAAGTCAAATGTTTCCAAAAAGAAAAATTTCTCCTGAAAAAATAATCTTTGAAGTAAAAAATTTTACGGTATTTGAAGAGTATAATCCCACAAAAAAGGTAGTTGACAATGTTAGTTTTAATTTGAGGTATGGTGAGATTCTAGGTTTTTCGGGCTTAGTAGGAGCAGGACGAACTGAATTAATGAGCAGTATCATCGGTTTTTATCAAGGTAAAAAAGAAGGGAAAGTTTTTTTAAACTCTGAGAAAGTTAACATTAATTCTCCACAAGAAGCGTTAGAGCTTGGCATAGCCTATTTATCTGAAGATAGAAAAGGTGCTGGAATAATTTCTAACTTAACTGTTAGAGAAAACATTACAATTGCTTTTATAAAAAAATTTGCCACTTTTTTTCATATTAACAAAGAAAGTGAAACTTTAAAAGCTTTGGAAATAATTAAAGAATTAAACATAAAAACTCAGTCTCCAGAAGTAAAAATTTCAACGTTAAGTGGTGGAAATCAACAGAAAACTTTAATTGGACGAAATTTAGTTTCCATTCCAAAAATATTGATAATGGATGAACCTACTCGAGGTATAGACGTAGGAGCAAAACAAGAAATATATTCACTTATGAACAAATTAACAAAACAAGGAATTTCTATAATAATGATTTCTTCAGAATTACCAGAAGTTATTGGAATGGCTGACAGAATAATAGTTCTACACGAAGGTAAATTTATGGGTGAAATTGAAAATTACAATCATGATACAAATCAAGAAGATATTATGTACTTAGCTACAGGAATTAGGGGAGGTAAAGGTGAATGAAGACTAACAAAAAGAAAGTTGATTTAAGATCATATATGATGATTATCGCTCTTCTTGTAATATGGCTTATATTTACTATAATGACAAAGGGATCATTTTTATCTGCTCGAAATATCTCCAATTTATTTAGACAATCAGTTTTTATTTCTCTATTAGCTATAGGCATGGTTATGGTCATCATTCTAGGTGAAATAGATCTCTCTGTTGGATCTATAGTTGGACTTTCAGGAGGTATATTAGCTATTCTTGATGTTTGGAAAGGTATTAATCCAGTTTTATCAATGATTATTACTCTTGGGATAGGGTTATTGTTAGGTTTATGGAATGGATATTGGATAGCTTACAAAGGAGTACCTTCTTTTATTGTAACTTTAGGAGGAATGCTTATTTTTAGAGGCATTTTAATGGGGATAACGAAAGGTATTACTATAGGACCTATGAGCCATTTTTTTACTTTTTTAGGAAAAGGTTATCTTTCAAATTCATTTGGTATTCTATTGGGAATTATTGCATCGATAATGATTATAATCTCAGAATTTCGATCATGGAAAAAAAAGAAGTCTTACAATATTGATTCATCTTCTACCCGATTTGAGTTTGTGAAAGTTGCTCTATACATAATTCTCATAAATTTATTTGTCATTATTTTCAATTCTTATAATGGACTTCCATTCCCTCTTTTAATAATGATTATAATCTTACTTTTGTTTGCATACATCACACAAAATACAGTTTTTGGTCGATATATTTATGCTATAGGAGGAAACAGCAAAGCTGCTATACTTTCGGGAATAAATATAAAAAAGATTACTCTTATTGTTTTTATGATTAATGGTCTTCTTGCATCATTAGGAGGCGTTTTTTTAACATCAAGATTAAATGCTGCAGCTGTTTCAGCTGGAGAAGGTGCCGAATTGGATACAATCGCCGCTTGCGTCATAGGAGGAGCAAGTTTAATGGGAGGTATTGGAACTACCTTCGGAGCGGTTGTAGGAGCTATAGTTATGACAAGTTTAGATAATGGCATGAGCTTATTAAACGTTGAAGTTTTTTGGCAATCTATAATTAAAGGTTTAGTTCTCCTGTTTGCTGTGTGGTTCGATGTGATAAGCAAAAAAAGAGAAGCCTAAAACTATTAATTTTTTACCATAACGTTCTACATACAAATTTTTTAACTAATTATTTGATGGAGGGTACAAAATGAGTGAATATTTCAAAGGAATAAAACAAATTGAATACGTTGGAAAAGAGTCTAGAGAGCAATTGGCTTTCCATTATTACAATCCCAAAGAAATAATTGGGGGAAAGTCTATGCAGGATCATCTCAGATTTTCTGTTGCTTACTGGCACACCTTTACCGCAGAAGGAAGAGATATGTTTGGTGTTGAAAGTGCTCAAAGAGCATGGAATAAATATACTGATCCTTTAGACAAAGCCCTGGCTAGAGCTGATGCCGCTTTCGAATTTATGAGTAAACTTGGTGTAAAATATTTTTGTTTTCACGATAGAGATTTAGTTGATGAACAAGAAACTCTCAGAGAGACTAACAAATTGCTTGATAAAGTTGTTGAGCATATTAAAGGAAAAATGAAAGAAAGTGGTATCAAGTTACTTTGGGGAACTGCTAACTTGTTTGCTCATCCCAGATTCATGCAAGGAGCAGCTACAACTTGTGATGCAGATGTTTATGCGTACGCATCTGCTCAAGTCAAAAAAGCTCTTGAAATTACCAAAGAATTAAATGGAGAAAACTATGTATTTTGGGGTGGAAGAGAAGGATATGAAACACTTCTTAATACAAACATGGAATTAGAGTTAAACAATTTAGCTAAATTCATGCATATGGCGGTAGAATACGCTAAAGAAATAGGATTCACAGGTCAGTTTTTAATAGAACCAAAACCAAAAGAACCTACAAAACATCAATATGATTTTGACGTGGCTAATTCCTATGCATTTCTACAAAAGTATAACTTAGATAAGTATTTTAAATTCAACATTGAAGCAAATCACGCAACACTGGCAGGACATACATTCCAGCATGAATTAAGATATGCAAGAATTAACAATCTCCTAGGAAGCATAGATGCGAATATGGGAGATTTATTACTTGGATGGGATACAGATCAATTCCCCACCAATGTGTATGAAAATGTTTTTGCGATGTACGAAATACTTAAAAATGGAGGTATTGCACCTGGAGGGTTAAACTTTGATGCTCATGTGAGAAGACCGTCTTACGAAGATATAGATTTATTTTATGCTCACATTGCAGGAATGGACGCATTTGCTTTAGGTCTAAAAATAGCTCATAAAATAATAGAAGATAAAGTACTGGAAGATTTTATTGAAAAACGATATAATAGTTTCAAAGAAGGAATAGGTAAAAAGATAGTTGAAGGCACAACAAATTTAAAAGAACTTGAAGACTATGTTATTGACAAGAAAGTTTCTTTACCTAAATCTGGCAGACAAGAATACTTGGAAAATATTATCAATCAATATATTTTTTAATGATTAATAAATTGATTTAAGGAGGACTTAAATTTTGAAGCTAAAGAAAATAAATGCTGAAAGAATGGGCTATTCAAACAAATTAATGGTCTTTAATTTAATTCGATATTCTCCACAAATATCAAGAAATGAAATTACTAAACTTACAGGTTTAGATAAAAGCACTGTCACGAAGATTGTGTTTGATCTAATGGACAAGAATCTCGTTAAAGAAGGAGAAAGAAAGTCCTCGCAAGGACCTGGCAGAAAACCTATAAAGTTAGAGCCAGTGAAAGAGGCTGTTATGTCGATAATTGTAAAAGTTGGAGTAGAAAGCACTATTGTTGGAATGGGTTATCTAAATAACCAGATAGAAAAGATAAGTAAATTTGAAACACCCAAAAGTTTTGCTTCTTTTCTTGAAAAAGTCTCATCCATTGTTGAGCATATATATAGCGAAAATAAAGAACAAAATATTGCTGGAATTTCATTTTCTTTTCCAGGAATGGTAGACAGAGACAATTTGATTATAGAATACGTACCTCATTTTAACTGGAATAACATTAATTTCAAAAAAGCTTTTCTCAGAAACCTACCTAACTGGGACAAGTCGATTTTCATCGCAAATGAGGCAAAGCTGGCGTTACAGGCGGAATTATATTTTAATAAAAGCATAAAAAATCTAAACAATGGTGTTTACATATTCATATCTCAAGGTATTGGTGGAGCTTTATTAATTGATGGACAAATATATTTAGGCCCTAACTATACTGCTGGGGAATTTGGACATATGAGTATTCATGTTGATGGCGAAAAATGTTTTTGTAATAACCAAGGCTGTTGGGAAACTTATGCTTCTATAGATACAATTTCAAAAATATATGAATATAGTAATGGAAAACTTGAAGGAGATACTTACGAAGAAAAATTTAAAAACTTGCTGGATAAATCACAAAGAAGAGAAAATAATTCTTATGAAATTGTACAACAAATGTTGTATTATTTATCTGTAGGAGCAGTAAATCTTATAAATATATTGAATCCGGAATTTGTACTTTTTGGAGGGTATGGTTCTTTGTTTCCAAATGAATACTTAATTGAAATAGAAAACTTAATCAAACAGAGGGCTTTAAAACCCGCCTTAAAATCTTTCACAAAGACTTGTAAACCAGTTTTTGATATAGAAACAGCTTGTCTAACAGGTGCAAATTTAAGAGTTATGGACGATTTTTCTGAAAAAATAGTTAAATAACGAAAAAACAGTATAGTTGTTTGAGGTGATTTGTCATGGAAAAATACCTAGGAATCGATGTGGGAACAACTTCGATTAAAGGATTAGTAGTTGATGAGAATGGACGACTTTTAGATACTTATTCTTGGCCTTTAAAGATGGACATCCCAAAGCCTGGTTGGGCAGAACAAGACCCCAATTTGTGGTGGGAAGGTGTTCTTGAAATATTAAGAAATGTTTCTCTAAAACATACTATATCTGCTATTGGTTTTTCAGGCCAAATGCATAGTTTAGTTTGTTTAGATAAAAATTTTCAAGTTATTAGACCAGCCATTTTGTGGTGTGACCAAAGAACTACTCAACAATGTAAAAAAGCAACTGAAATTATGGGGGGAGAAACAAAAGTAATTGAAAAAATGGGAAATCCGTTTCTTGAAGGTTTTACTTTTCCAAAGATTCTATGGATAAAAGAAAATGAACGAGCTAATTTTAACAAGATAAAAAAAATATTGCTTCCAAAAGATTATATAATCTACAAATTAACAGGAAATTTAGGAATAGATTATTCTGACGCATCTGGAACCGCTTGTTTTAATGTTAATAAGAATACATGGGATAGTGAAGTATTTGAAAAATTTGAAATTGATATTAGTATAATGCCTGATATTTATTTATCTTACGACGACAGAGGAGAACTAAGAAACGAATTAAAAAGTCAGTTAGGGTGGAACAACTGTAAAATAGTTTCGGGTGGAGCAGATAACGCTGCTGCTGCATTTGGAATAGGCATTTCCAAAAAAGGTGAATCCATGGTAAGTATTGGAACATCAGGAACTGTTCTAACAATAACTGAAAACAAAAAACCAGATTTAGAAGGGAAAATACATTATTTCAACCATGTACTTGAAAATAAATATTATTATATGGGTGTGATGCTATCTGCTGCCAACACATTAAATTGGGTAAGAGACCACTTTTTCCCGCATTCAAGCTGGGATGAAATAGAAGAAAGAATAAACAATTCTAAACCTGGATCAAATGGAATAATATTTCTTCCTTATCTTAATGGAGAGAGAACTCCACATAGGGACCCCAACGCTCGCGGAGTAATTTTCGGGATATCTTCGATAAATAATGAAAATGATATACTAAGGGCCACAATGGAAGGCATTACTTTTGGATTAAGGGACTCATTTGAACTTATAAAAGAAAAGACAGAAATCAAAGATATGAGAATAGTAGGTGGAGGAGCTAAAAATAAAACATGGATTAAATTAGTCGCAGCAAATTTTAAAATGCCCATAAAGATACCTCAAATAGATGAAGGGGGAGCTTATGGAGCTTCTATGCTTGCTGCATTAGGAAATGGACAAAATCTAGAACATGTCTTAAATTGGGTTAAAATAAAAGAAATAATAGAACCTGACGATAACTTGTTTGAGATATACGATGAACTTTATGAGATATACAAAAAATTGTATTTTTCATTAAAACAGAATTATATACAAATGGCAAAATTTTTAAATTTATAATTAAATTAAAAAAGCGGCTTCTGCCGCTTTTTGTTGTTTAAATTTTTAAGATAATGTAGCTCTAAGCATCCATGAGTCTTTCTCAAATTCCTTGAGAGAACCTATTAATATATCTGCAGTTCCTTCATCTCCATACTCTTGAACAAGCTTGATTATATTTCTAAGTTGTCCTATTAATTCTGAAAAGTCTTTCAAAACAATATTTAATGATTCTTCCACATCATACCTTTTACTGTCAATTTCTTTTAACGTCGCATTTTGAGCATAATCACTTAATTTCACTAATGGCCTATATCCTAAAGTAAGGATTCTTTCAGCAATTTCATCAATATGGTCAGATACATAGTCATAATACTCTTCTAATTTTTCGTGAACCTTAAAAAAATTCCTACCTTCTACATTCCAATGTAAATTATGCAATTTTGCATAAAATACTTGTAAATTTGATAAATATAAGTTTAATTCTCTAGAAATCGTTTCTCTTGCTTTCTCATCCAAATATATGTTTACTTCAATTTTTCCAGCTTTATTCATAATAAATCCCTCCTTATGATTTTTTTGCTGTCCTCAGAAATTGTAAAATCTGCATTATATATATGTTTAATATTCAATTATTTTTACAAAATACTCCTCAGTTCTAATCCTCACTAATTCTTAATTTTTTAACTATCCGGTACTTGTACCAAAGGATTCGTTTACTTTATTCCATAATAACCTAATACGTTAATACAACTCAAATCTTTATTCAAATTGATTATAACAAAAGATTGTAAATTAATAACTAAATTTTATAACAAAATGTAATGTTTTGGTTTCATTATTTGCTATTTCATTTATTCTTATTATATAAAATTAGTGTTACCTGTACTTTCGTGATAGATAACGCTAATCTAATTGAATATAATAATATTAAATTTATAAATTTTTTATACTCTCTAAAAAATTGCAATCAATAAAGCTAAAATCAAAATGATAACTTTTAATAAAGCTGAAATCTGCGAATATATAGTAAAAGAATCATTGTAATTAACGTAAAGAATGCCATTATTCTCTTGTCGATCTTTAAAAACATTAGTTATTCTACCATATCGATCAATTGATCCTGTCAAACCTGTGTTAGATATCTGCACAAAATCTCTTCTTGTTTCAAGTGCTCTAAAAATTCCTTGAGTATAATGCTGCAAAAGTGCCGTTTTTGAATTAAACCATCCATCATTAGTAACTGCTATTAAAAACCCCGCACCTTTTTTAACCTGAGAAGCAGAAATTTCAGGAAAATATGTTTCAAAACATATTTGAACGCCAAATTTTTTACTATCTATTTCAAAAATATTGAATTTTTCCCCAGGACTATAATACCTTAACAATTTAAACATCTGAAAATTATTAAAAAAAGCTTCATAAGGCAAAAATTCCGCAAAAGGCGTTAATTTAATTTTATCATAAACATTAATTACAGTACCATATTCATTATAAAACCATACAGAGTTAAAATAATTTTCTCCATCAAAACGTGGATAACCTATAATGACGGGTTTGGACGAATTTTGAATATCCATTTTCATATAATCTAATACATCAGAATTAGAAATATCTTCTAGAAACGACGATTCGGGAAATACTATCAAATCAACATCTTTACTTTGAAAATCAGATATATTTTTTGAAAAAACTGAATAATTTTTGTAAATATCAGAAGAATATTTAATTTCTTGAGGTATATTAGTCTGTATTGCTCCAATTTTTATTGAATTATTAGTATAATTAATATCAGGTAAAAATCTAACTATACTAAAATTTAATAAGTAAATAAAAGAGAAAATAATAAGCATATTAATACTACGATTTCTTGTTTTATCAAAAGCTATCAATGAGTTAACAAAAACAATAATAAAAGTAATACCCATAGGACCTATTATTGATACTAGTTGAATTAACCCGGTGTGGTCGTATAGAGCATAAGCCAAATTTCCTCCAGTAAATGCTAAATCTCCAAACTCCCTTAATATCTCAGCACTAGTAAAAGCAAGAGAATAAAATAAAGAAAGATACAATAAATTGTATGTCCTGTTTTTTCTATGAAAAAGTTCAGCTAAAAGCCAAATTATTAGATAGGGAAGAATAAGTAAAATGATCATTCCTACAAATCCTAAGAATCCTAAAAATGATGGATAGTTTTGCAAAACTTGAGGTATATTTTTGGTTAAAGTGGGAAATAACCACCAAAGTGTTGTCACTAACATTGAAGCCGAAAAAATAATAGTATGAAGAAATCTTTGATAATAATTCTTTGAATTGACCATATTTCGAAGAAAAAAGACTAACGAAAACCAGATAATAAAAGAAAAAAGATTCCCAGGCATCGCTAAACCTGTTAATATCCCAGAAATTAAAGTAAAAAAATATTGCATGTATAACCTCCATCTAATTAAATAAGTTAATATAATAAATATTAATATAATAATATTATCATATCATAAAATCAATGAGTTGTGAAAAAATCAATAATAAACTATTAAGTTGATTTTTAATTTTCATATTTTACAGAAGGAGATAAAAATGACAAAAGAAGAAATTCGCAGAGAGATTTTAAAAAAAAGAATAAATTTAAAGCCACAATTTTACGAACAATATTCAAAAGAAATAATCAAGAAAGTATTGCTAATATTGCAAGATCTCGATTATAAATCTATTGCTTTATATTATCCTATAAAAAACGAGGTTAATACTTTACCCTTAATTGAAAAATTATTAAAAGAATCAAAAGAAGTGTATTTACCTAAGTTAATCGGAAAGAAGATGTTTATGTCAAGATTACATTCTTTAGATTTGTTAAAAGCTAACAAATACAAAATTCCAGAACCTATAAATAACGACTTTTCATCTCAAATAGATATATACATTATTCCCGCAATTGCGTATGATTTAAGAAAATATAGAATTGGATATGGAGGAGGATATTACGATAATTACTTTATAGAAAACAAAAAAACATTACTTATTGGGATCATTTTCGACTTTCAACTTGTTAATTATTTTGAGGAAAACGAAAACGATATTAAAGTTGATATAGTAATAACAGAAAAAAGAATTATACAATAAGAAAATAATAAATTAGGAAATCAATTTTTTCACTCTTGCATTAAGAGTGATATACGTTATTATTAAGATTATATTTAGAATATATGCAATGCTTATATAAAGGTGGTTTGGCATGTATATCCCTTTTGACTTTTACACTTGAAAATTTCTTTCTTTTAAAGTATAATATAAGTAAAGGGTTATAGATAAATAATGCCTTATATATACAAAAAATAAGTTGAATAAGTCATTTCAAAGGAGGTATTAAAATGAGCAATAAAGAATTCGTAGTAGGAATCGATCTGGGAACCACTAATTCAGCTATTGCCTGGGTTAAACCTGATGGGAATCCTGAAGTTATTCCAAATGCAGAGGGTAAAAGAACGACACCTTCAATTGTTTCATTTACAAAAGATGGTCAAATTTTGGTGGGAGAACCTGCTAAAAGACAAGTAATTTTGAATGCTGAAAGAACAGTCAGATCAATTAAAAGATATATGGGCAGTGATTATACCATTAAAATTGATGATAAAGTTTATACTCCACAACAAATAAGTGCTTTTATTTTAAAAAAACTTGTTAAAGATGCAGAGGAATATCTAGGTGGCAAAATTAAGAAGGCAGTAATTACTGTACCTGCATACTTTAATGATGCTCAAAGGCAAGCTACTAAAGAAGCAGGGGAAATTGCAGGATTGGAAGTTTTGAGAATAATAAATGAGCCTACAGCTGCAGCAATTGCGTTTGGATTGGATAGATCAGAAGAAGAAAAACGTATAGTAGTTTACGATTTAGGTGGAGGAACTTTCGACGTTTCTATTTTAGACATTGGAGACGACATCATAGAAGTTATAGCAACTTCTGGTTTAAACCATCTTGGTGGTGACGACTTTGACCAAAGAATTATTGATTGGTTAGTTGATGAATTTAACAAAGATTATAAAATCAATTTAAGAAACGATAAACAAGCTATGCAGAGATTGAAAGAAGCAGCAGAAAATGCGAAAATCGAATTGTCTTCTAAATTGGAAACTGACATTAATCTACCTTTCATAACAGTTGTTGATGGACAACCTGTTCATTTAGAGAAAAAATTGACAAGAGCAAAATTTGAAGAATTAATTAGAGATTTAGTAGAATCTACAAGAACGCCCATAGAAAATGCCATGAAAGACGCAAAACTTACACCACAAGATATCGATGCTGTTTTACTCGTTGGTGGTTCTACCAGGATTCCATACGTTCAAAGACTCGTTTCCACTTATTTTGGGAAGGAACCTTCAAAGAATGTTAATCCAGATGAGGCTGTTGCAGTTGGTGCTGCTGTTCAGGCTTCCATTATGGTTGGAGATACTGATAGAGACTTGGTATTAGTAGATGTTACTCCTTTGTCTCTAGGAGTTGAGGTCAAGGGTGGATTGATGGAAGTAATTATTCCCAGAAATACCAAAATACCTATAAAAAAATCAAAAGTCTTTACAACTGCCGTTGACGGGCAAACTGAAGTTGAAATTAGAGTTTATCAAGGAGAAAGACCTCTTGCAAGAGATAACTTTTTCCTGGGAAGTTTTAAACTTACAGGAATTCCACCTGCGCCAAGAGGTGTTCCACAAATAGAAGTAACTTTTGATATTGACACAAATGGCATAGTAAGTGTATCAGCTAAGGATTTAGGAACCCAAAAACAACAATCAATGGTTGTCACTGGTAGGCAGAAGCTTAGTAGAGATCAAATTGAAAAGATGATTAAAGACGCTCAAGCATATGAACAACAAGATAAAAAAATTAGAGAAGAGATTGAACTTAAGAATCAAGCTGACGAACTAGTTTATCAAACTGAAAAGACTTTACGTGAACATGGTGATAAAATCCCTGAAGATCTCAAAAATACCATCGAATCAAAAAATAATGAGCTAAAACAAGCAATTGAAGAAGATAATATCGGTAAAATTAAGATATTAATGGATGAATTGCAGCAGGAAATAATTAAGATAGGTCAGCATATTTATCCCAATCAAGACCCTGGAGCAACAACAGGAACATCATCTACAGATTCTGAAGAAGATAATTAATTTATTTTAAAAGAGACAGCACAAAGCTGTCTCTTTTTATTTTTCAACTAATTATTTATATGTTGTCTTGATCAGTTATATAATAATCAAAAGTCAGGTCTACAATATCAAAAGAGCCTTTTATCTTATTTGACCAACTAGTGTTAATTGGATGCTCAATGCCCGAAGAAATAACTGTAATAAGATTATATATTTCAGCTAAATCAAGAATTTTTTTTACATTAATCAATCCCCCGACTTTCGTTAAACTTAATACTATCCCGTTAGAAAAATCATGAAGTCTTAGTAAATCTTCTAGTGTTACAATTGATTCATCCCAAAATATTGGATATTGCGATTCTATCAATTCAACCTTCTTCTCCCTGCCTTTAGCAAGAGGTTGCTCAAGTGCAACTATTTTAAGAGGTTTTAAAATTTCCAAAGCTTTGGTTAATTCATAAAAGTCTAATAAACCCCTGAAATCTAACCATACATGTTTACCTTGGAAAATTTTTGAAATCTCATTTAAATCTTTCATGGAAGGTTTTTCTAAAAATTCTAACTTAAGTTCTTGATGGTTTGTAGAATAAGTGTTATAGACTTCATGAAGATTCAAATTTTTTTTCCAAAAAATCCTAAAAATATTTTCTTGATATTTATCTTTATCAAAAGAAAAGAGAAGTTTGGATATATCTAAATTATACTTATTATTGATGTAATCACAAATTGTCAACATTATTGATGTTTTTGCTGTATTTTCATTTTTAATTAATTTGTCAATTATATTTTCTATAGTCTGTATATTTTCTATCTCTGGAACATTTTCAATAAACTCTCTTAATTCTTCAAGGATTGCCATTGTTGATTTAAAAGTCTGACCAAAATATATATCAGGAGTAGCTGCACCTATACCTTCTATATTATCTTTATCAACTATCTTAAAAAGTACATGTTCTATCCATTCAGTATCTAAATTCTTTAATAAAGTTCTTTCTTGCCAATAATATACGTCTCTTTCTCTAGTCTGCATGATAAAATCACTCCTAATTATTTAAACCATCCTTTTAAAACAATGTTACCATCAGATAATTCCACAATATAGAAGAAATTAATCCATATATCGGTGAAAAAAATAATTCTTTGATATTCTTTTTTTTATCAAAAATAAGTTTATAAGCCAATCCAGCAGCAATTGCAATAACAACCCACAAATAATTATTAGCTAATGCAAAAATATAAATAGCTAATCTCTCAGAAGCTCCAACTGTATCTTTTTGCTGCCTTTCTAAAACATTAAAGGTTCTAAATAAATAACTACCAAAACTTGTTGATACAACCATACCTACAATATAAAACTGAAATACCTCCGAAATAAATGAACTTTTAAAAAAGGATCTAAAAAGATAAGAAATAAATAAAAAAACAACCAAAGAAGACACTTCAAAAACTAAATCAGTTCTTTGTCTATTTATTCTAAATATATCAATAAGTATATGAATAACTATGCTAAATAATACAATTAACAATCCCCAACCTTTAAGCATATCAAAATTAAAAGCCAGAAATACTAGAACAACCCATATTAAATGTTTATAATAATTATTGATATCAAAAAATTTAGGGGAATAAACATTTGTAAAAGCAAAGTCTGATACAAAATGACTAATGAAAACTGTTAAAGGGAACATAGACTACCTCCATTATTTTCGTAATAATTAATTTCTTATAGTGTGTTTATCTGACTTATCTCATTCTCAAGATTTCTACCATTTATTTTGAACATTTTAGAGAATAATGCTTATATACTAAATATATCTTATTTTTCATATCAATTCATTTCTTTCAACATGACATTTTCCTACAATAATTTAATTTATTCCCAATACTTTTTCTCAACTTTCGATAATCTTGAGTAGTCTCCTTTTTTCCTTCCTACCTTTGCACATTCTCGACCATTGACTTCCACTACATCGGCAGTAAAATCCAATTTTTCCCTCAACAATTTAGACCCAACTCCATACAAATCAGCGGCTACATCTAGAGTTTCAAAAAGGTCTATCTTTTCTGCATCAAACCCTCCAGAAACCATAATTTTTAAGTCTTCCATTCCTAATTGATCAAATTTTCTTCTTGCACGCCACACTATCTCTGGATTTACACCCAATGAGGATCTATCTTTTGGAACAACTGATTTATCCCTAAGATTTCCAGAAGTATCAAATCTCACTGCCCAAATTTTATTTTTACCTTCTCCTATAACTTTAGCTAAGTCTCCAGCTTGAATATTTGGTTCTTGCCCATAAAAGTACTTATAAAACTTTCTTGCAACATCAATAGAGGTTCCTATGACATCATTATTCCAATCAACTAAAACAATTCTATTCACATGTCCATCTATATGCTTATCAAAAGCAATAGTCGCAGAAGTTGTATCTCCATCATAAGCGGCAATTAAAGCATGAGGTATTGTTCCTAATGATTCGACCCCCCAATAATCAGCATTAGCATCGGTTGATACACCAAAAGCACCCGCTTTTAAAGCAGCATAACCGTCTGTTGTTTGAACCCAAAAATGGTCAAATCTAGCACTAAAAAATATTACAGGTTTTCCTCTTGCAGCTTTGACAACTTTCTTGACAGATGTGGCTGTACTTGAAGCACGAGCCATCACACCTAATAAAATAGTTTCTAAATAACCAAAGTATGCTGGGTTACCTTCAATTACAAAAACTGGTTCCATGTCTTTGGCTTCGTCACCATCATAGAGAGCTCTTACCTCAATTTCATTCCATTTGTCTACCCACAAATTATTTAAAATCATTCTTATATCCCATTTTTTAGAAGTAAGTTGTAATAACTCATCTTTGTCCATTCTAGTTGAAGCATCTTGTATGGATTTCTCTAATTTTAAAATCTCATTGAATAAGTCTTTAGCCCTTTCTTCATCTTTATAGTAACCTGTACCAAATCTTAAAATAGCAAGAGCCTCGTCTAGTCCAACTACTATACAATCTCCCCTAGGAAAAAATTGATAAGTTACCGTCACATTTTTCTTATCTTTCTTTAAAACCTCAACATACCTTGTAAAGTATTTATCACTATAATACCCCATTCTAACTTTATCTATTGGTACTTTGAACAGATTTGGATGCAACCTTTTTTTGTTACCTTCTTCACTCATTCAATAATCACCTTCTAATTGAATATTTTTCTAAATTTAAGAGATATTCTTTCCATTCTATTCCTGGAGTAAAATTCCCTAGTTCTCCATTACTTTTTATTACTCTGTGACAAGGTATAATTATGGGAAGTGGATTATTCTTCATTAAATTACCTACTACTCTGTAAGCCTTTTCATTTCCGACTTTTTGAGCTAATTCTTTGTAGGAGATAACTGTACCTTTTTCAGTCATATAAAGATAATTATATACCTTTTTTGCAAAATGTGTTTTTCCAGGCATATCAAAACACGTGATAGGAACTCTTTCTAATTTTCCAAAAAGAAAACTATAAATGATATCATAAAATTTTTTCGATTTATCATCATATATTTGAGAAGTCTTTATCTTTGCAAATTCAATTTTAACTATTTTTTCACCTTCAATATGTATAACTATATCTCCTGGATCGGTTGATAGTATTGTTTTCATCTTTCTAACTCCTTAAAATCAACTGGTACAACATAAGTTACACCATCTTTCATCGTGATGCCATAAAAAATTTCTGCAATTTCCATCATGAGTTTATTGTGAGTAATAATTAAAAATTGTGATTTTTGGGAGTTTTCTAATATTAAATCTGCTACTTTTGCAGTATTAATATCATCTAATGGAGCATCTATCTCATCTAAAATATAAAAGGGACTTGGATTTAAATTAATCAATGCAAATAAAAATGCTATTGCTATTAAGGCTTTTTCCCCTCCTGAAAAAAGAGAGAGTTTCTGGAAATTTCTTCCAGCCTTTTTTACAGATATTTGAATCCCTTTTTCAAATGTTTTTCCTTCTCCTAAAAGATTAAGTTCACCATATCCATTAGGAAAAAGTTTAGATATAAAAGAACCAAATTCACTGTTTAACTGCTGAAAGAAAACACTAAATTGACTTTCTGCTTCTTCATCTAACTTTTTTATAGAACTTTTCAAAGAATTTATTGAACTCAAAATATCATCTTTGTTTTTCTTATTCTCTTCATATTCTTTTTGTACATCTTCATATTCATCCAGTACCGTTAAATCTACAGACCCTAGTTTTTTTAGTGAATCTTCTAAATCTATTAGCCTATTTTCTAAAGCTTTAATATCATTTTCTGGTAAATCTTTCAACTCAAAATCTTCTTCTTGTATGCCTAAATTTTTAGCTTTCTCTACTAAAAACTTAATATTGTTATTTACATCTTTGATTTCATATTCTAACTTTTGATTTTCCTCACGAATCTTATTAACAGATTCTTTTAGCTCATTCCTTTGATTTTCATATTTTTCTAGTGATTTGGATTTATCGTGTTTACCACTTCTACTAGCTTTCATAATATCAAATAACCTTGAAATTTCATCATTTAAAAATTTATTATCATTTTCTAAACTTTCAAACGTATCATTTATTTTATTTATTTCTTGATTTATTTTACTCGTTTCTTGAGCTAATTCTTCCATACTTCTTTTAGTTTTAATTAAGTCTTCGGAAAGTTCGTTATATTCCTTTCTAAAATATTCATATTTTTCTATCGCCGCTTCTAATTCAATTTTATACTCAACTATTTTCTTATCTTTTGAAGATAGTTCTTCTTTTAAACTATCAATATGTTTTACGATAGCATTCTTTTCTTCTTTTAATGAAGATTGTTGATGTTGATATTCTTCTAATTTTATCTTAAAATCTTGCATACTATTGGTATAATAGGTGTTTTCTTCTTCACATTTTAATAGTTTTTCTTGAACTTGTTTAATCTGTACATTGATCTTCTCTTCTTCCTCTTTCATTCTTTTATATTCACTCAAATGAATATTCTTAGTCGCATAGAGATTTCTTAACTTATCTCTTAAATTTTCTAATCTTTCTTGCTTTACTTTAACTTCTTCTCCTAAAGCATTTAAAACATTTGATTTTTTGTTTATTTCTTCTCTAATCTTCTCTAATTCCTCTTCCAGTTCATGCATCTCTCTTTTTCTCTTCAGAAGAAAAGAAGAATAATCATATTTTGATTTTCCACCAGTTATTGCACCATATCCTGAGACTAATTCTCCACTTAATGTAACAATATTTCCATTATAGTTCATCTTTGAAATCCTTATTGCAGTATCAAGATTATCCACCAATAAGGCATTAGAAAATACGTATTCCATAACTGTTCTATAACTATCGTCAAAAGTTACAATATCTAGCACAAAGTCAATAACTCCAGGTTCGTTCAAAAAAGATTTCTTTAAGGACACTCGAGTTCTTAATAAATCCATAGGCAAAAAAGTAATTTTCCCATTTGTGTTTTGCTTTAAATATTCTAAATATTCCTTTGCCTTCCCGGAGTTTTTTATTACAACATTTTGTAATCTTGCTCCTGCAATTGTAGAAACCGCCTCTTCATACTTTTCATCTGTTTTAATCAAATTAGCTACAACATCTACAACATTTGAATCAGTTCCAAACTTTTTAAAAAATTCTTTAGTAACCTCCGAATAACCTTCATACTCATTAATTTGTCTTTTTAGATTTATGTAATTAAAATTTTTTTCTCGTTCTTTCTCCTGCATTTTTATAATTTCTGAATGAATTAGATTATATCTATCTTCAGTTTCCTTCAAATCTAAAGTTTCGTTTTTTGTGGATTCTTCTAGTTTTGATTCAAAATTTTCAGTTTTGCTTAATTCACGTTCAAGATCTTGTAGCTTTTCTTTTATTTCAGTAGATGATAATTCCAAAGAGTTTTTTTGTTCGTATAATAAACTGATTTTATTGTTATTATTTGTAAATTGAATTCTATTTTTCTCAATATTATTTGTTAATTCTTTAATTATAGGTTCAATATTCAAAAGATTTTTTTCTAGTTCTTTTAATCTATCTTCTCTCTGTTGTAATATTTTTAAAGATTGTTCCCTCTCTTCTAGTCTTAAATTATATAACTTTTCCTTTTCTTCTTTCTCAATTCTATATTTATTTACCTGTTCATTTAATGTAGATAGTTTTTCTTCAAGATCTACAATCTTTTCTTCTAGAGATTTGTTTTCCCATTTTTTATTTAACAATTGAGAATTTAGACTATTTAATTTATCGGACAAACTTAATTTTTCTTTTTCAATTAATTGCAATCTTTGACGATAATTTTCTACTAAATCTCCACTCGTTGATAGTTGTTTGTCAACACTTTCAATTTCATCCTTAAGACTTCGATATTTCCTTTCTATCTCAAACAACTGACTTAATAGTTCCTTTATCTTTTCAGAATTGTCATTTAATTTATCTTCGTATGTTTTAATTTGATTCATAAACTTTACTTTAGATACCCCAAAATAAACCTTTCCTATCTTTTTTATCTCTTCAACATATTCTAAATATTTTTTGGCTCTTCCTGCTCTTATAGATAAAGATTTCAATCTCTTATCTACTATGAAAAGTACGTCATTTATCCTTTCCAAATTAACATTTGCCTTCTCTAAAAGTCTAAGAGAATTTTCTTTTTTCTCGAGATAATTGGCGATATTTGAAGCATCAAGTACAATATTTCGAATATCTTCTGGAGATGCATTAACTATTTCGCCAATTTGCCCCTGACCAATGATAGAATAAAAGTTTTTCCCTATTCCAGTATCAAACACACTTTGTAATTCTTTTAATGTTACCTGTTTAGAATCAACATAATACTTGTTATATGAATTTCTTTCTAGAGTCTTTGATATTTTTACAGTTTTATTATCATCATTTACTAATATCAATGATACTCTAGCTTCGTTAGATGAATTTAAGTTATTGCTACCAGAAAAAAGTATATCAGTTTTCTCGGATATACGCATTTGCTTTTGTGATTGCTCACCTAAAAGCCATCTAATAGCATCTACTATGTTCGACTTTCCAGAACCATTCGGACCAATTATTGCAATAATATTCTTATCTAGATTAAAAACTGTCCTTCTTCCAAAGCTCTTAAATCCTTCTATCTCTAGAGAAAGAAGTCTCAACTAAATCCCCCCAGAGGGCTCCAAACTTTTAACTTTTTCTTCAATAATCTTGACAACTTCTTCGGTACTTTTTCCTTGAATAAAAGCTCTATACATAAAGCCCACTAATGTCATATCAAGGGAAGCAAACCATCGTGGGGAACCTTTGGCATTACTTTGATTTCTTAATAAATAACTTGGATGAAAAGTGGCAAAAATTTTAATATTTCCATGCCAATCATAAAAATGACCTCTTGATTCAGTCATTTTATTTAATCCTGTAAAATAATTCAAAGGAGTACTCCCAAGTGTTACAATTATCTTGGGTTTAATTACTAAAATTTGTGCATCTAAATAAGATTGACATTCTTTAATCTCTTCTTTAGTTGGCATTCTATTCTGAGGAGGTCTACATTTTACAATATTAGTAATGAAAACATCTTTTCTTTCTAACTTTGCAAGTTCTTTCAACATTTTTTCAAGCAATTGACCTGCTCTTCCAACAAAAGGCTCTCCTAAAGCATCTTCATCTGCGCCTGGGCCTTCTCCCACAAACATAATAGGAGAATCTACGTTTCCAGAACCAGGTACTGTGTTTTTTCTTGTTAAATGTAGAGGACATTTTTCACATAATTCTATATTTTTTGCGATCATTTTCATTTTTTCTTGTTTTTCAATGTTCCCATATAATAGCATTATAATCTCTCCCTATTTAATAACTGAATTCCACAAATATTACTTTATATTATCTTAATATTTTTAATATCTTACATTAATCCTACATTAACTCCGCTATCACTAAAGCTAACATTTTTACTTGGCAAATAATTAATAAAAAATGTTAAGGCAAAAAATTCAATTTGAGGTTGAGGTAAAATTGAAAAAACAGCCTTAAAGTTGAAAGTCCAACAAACTATCTTTTTTTGAATCTCAAATTCTGTAAAGTTTAAGTATTTATCTTTAATATCATAATTAAAAGAAATGTTAGCAAACTCACTTTTATCCCAATTCATAACTTCAAATCCTGTTTTTAAATAATCGGAGACAAAATAACTAGAATCAATACCAAACGAATATTTTGAATTCTTCTCTAAAAAATTAAAACGTAATTCGTATAAATTATACTCATTTTTGATGTTGAAATTACCAAAAATTTTATTACCATTATTATAAAAAACATAATAACTATATATTTCAGGTATGATTTTATAAAATTTTGTCTCACCTAAATACAAATTATAGTCTAATTGTAATAGATTCCTGTTATATTTAAATGTTTCTCTATTCTTAAAATATTCTATTTTTAAATCTTCTTCATGTTTATAATCAAATTCAGTTCTATGAATATAGTTAGAAAAATTATTTGTTATTTTTACACTGGTTACTTCGGGGAATATATTATTATCATCTTCTATGTTAAAATCAGTTTTTGTCTGTATAATATTTTCAGAATCTACTACTTTTATTTTATTATTTGTCTCCAATTTTAACCCCTTTAAGTCAAATAAATCTTCAGGATCCATCAGATCATATGTTCGGGTTAATCTTGCAGAATGAAATAAATTGTTTTCAAAAAAAGACAAATTATAACCCAAGTAATCAAGGTAATTGATTTCATCAGTAGTACTTGGAGAATAAGAGTTTTCCAAAACCTTTATATATTCAAGAGAATTTCCAACATCAAAAATACCCAAATTTATGTCTATACCTGGTTTTAAAGAATAGTCAAATAATGTTTTACCCTCTGAATATTTTTGGTCTGGCACAAAATCTTTTCCATAATTGAATCGAATTTTACTATCCATATTAAACTTTAATTTAAAATCATCTTTTTTATACTCATATAAAGTATCTTTATATGAAAATGTATTATTTGAAAGTAACCTATTCTGAACTGTTTCAGTACCTTGACTTGAAAAAGTATAATCAAAATTTCCGTACATATTAGTAAAGCCTGTATAAAAATTATACTTTCCAGCTAATTCAATTCGATCTTTTCGAGTATTCCATATTTCTTCAAAAGTAAGATCAGTTAAATCTCCATAAGACTTTGAATTAAGCTTTATTTTGGACAATGAGATCAACGACTTACCATATCTTTTCTGAAAAGCTTGTGTTTCTAAATTCAAAAATAGAATATCTTTAAAACCTTCTGAATCCCAATAAATATGCGACTGAATATTTTTTAAATCACCAAAATTAGTTTTTAATTTAGGTATATTCAAAGAAAAATATTTGTTGTTAATTGTAGGTTCAATTTTTAATTCCAACTTTGATTTCTCAAAAAATTCATAATAAATACCCAAGTTATCAGGCTTGTTAGTGGAAGAAATGATTTCAGAAAAAATAAACATCCTACCTTCAAATAATGGAAATCCATATCTAAAAAAAGTATCCTGATAAACTTCACCTGTATTTAATTCATTAATAATATTATTAGACAAATGGAAACTAGATGAATTTTCAAATTTATAATTAATTTTGGTTTCAATAGAAATCTTATTATTACCATAAGCAAAAGTCAAAGAAAAAGGCACTTCCTCATCTTCAGATAAACTTTGAAAATAAAAAGGTAGATATAAAGTTGGAACACCAAAAAAACTAAGCACTACATCTCTAGCAATGAGAAAATACCCAGGATAAATATCAACTTTTTTTGCAGATAAATAATATGTTATACAATCTTCACAAGTGGTTAGTTTTGTATCTCTTGCATGGATTACATTTTCATCAACTGGTTTTTCTATTTTTTCTGACCATATTCTAACGTTTATATCATTTTCACCTTTATACTTTTGAATAGTATAAGAGTTTAAAAAAAGTACTGAATTTTTTTCGAAATTTACCGTTATTTCAGAGGCTTCTATAGAAATATCACTGTTATATAAATATTTAACATCTCCAAAGAAAGTAGCTGTCTTAATTGTTCCATCATCGTTTAACTCTCCCTCAGCTCTATCTGAAACAATGTTAGAACCCTCATATTCAACTAATACCCCATTTTCTAAAATTAATAAATTATCTTTTAAATAAAAAGAATCACAGGTAATATTTACAGGGGCAGAAAAAATTGTTTTACCAATAAAAATAACAAACAATAAAGGCAAAATCCTCTTTAAGGGTTCTAAAAGTTTGTATGAAAATCTTGTGTCTAAGATTAGAAACAAAAATATACCAATTATTCCAAATATTATATTTGGTATCCAAGCACTGAGTAAAGGATCAATTATTTTTTCTTTTCCCAATGCAGTTAACCAAGCCCCCGACCCTTGATATACAACTACCAGAATAAAAGTTGTAATAACGCTCCATGACTTACTAGTCAAATTTAAAAATAAAGATAATGCAATACCTAAAATACAGATAACAAAAGGAGCTAAAGAGTTAGCAAATTTTGACTGATAAGAAACTATCAGCCCTGAAACGTCCAAACCCAACCTAGAAAATGTTTTGATTTTTTCTCTGAGTTCTTTTGAAGTCATCTCATTTGCACCTTTTGAGAGATTCAAAAATTCTTCAACATCCTGTTGTATATCTAATTCAATTTGTTGAAATACGATATCAAGGTCTAGAAAACCATCTTTATTTGTTTTAAACATCCTTCCGTTTTCCATATACCATCCATTTAAGCCTTTTTCAGCTTTTTGAGCATGGAAAACAACGGTAGAATCCCTATTAACTTCGTACAAAAGAACATCATACAAAATACCTGTATTTCTATCAATTTGCCTTACAAAAAGATATCTACCATCTCCAACATCAACAAATTGATTTTCTTCAATTTGAGCTTCTGGTCTTTGATAAACATATAACGCCATAGCTTCTTTAGCCTTAAAATTAGAATTTGGAACTATAGTATCAAAAAGAATGAATGTAAAAAAACAAAAAATGACCGCCCATACTAAAAATGGAATTGCAAATTTTTTTGTTGGAATACCTAAAGTTTGAAATGCAATAATTTCATTAGCTGCAGATAGTTTTGAAATAGCCCAAAAAACGCCGAACAAAACACCTACTGGTATTCCCATAGAAATAAAGTATGGTAAATGATACCATATTAAAATAAGTAGCTTAGAAAATCCAACGTGATTTCTGACAATTATTTCAGATAGTTGATATAACAATTCAACGCTAACAAACACTATAAATGCTGCCACTCCCATAAAGAAAGGAGGAATAAACTCTTTAGAAACATATTTAAAGAGTTTTCTCATTTATTCTTCTCCTAAACAATAAAAAAGCTCTAAGTCATTGTTCCTGCATTTATAAAAATCTCCTGTCAACGCCCATATAATATTTTCTGCTATATTTGTTGTTAAGTCAGAAAATATTAAGATATTATTTAGTATTTCTAAATGTAATGATATAACTTTTACAGACTCTTTTGATTTATAAAGATAAGATTTATAAGCTTTTATTAGTGAATATACCTCTCCGTGAAACATGCAAACACTTTTCCCTTTTTTAAAAAAAATATCTAGAACTTCTTTTGTTCTTAGCCTTTTCTCCTCAATGTTAACAAAATCAGATAACATCGATAATGTATTAGTAAAATTATCTGTTGTAACATTGATTGCATCTTCAAAATTAGCAGAATTGATAACATAAGGATTATTCAAAATGTCTATGTTAATTTTTGCATTTTTTTCAAATAAGTCTCCTACATTCTCAAAAATATGAACTAAATTCAAGCTCATAAAGCAAGCTTTTAAATAAATACCTGTAAAATTAAAAGAAGACAATAAATGCATACCAACATAGCTAAGCTCTGCCTCCATCAAATCAAGTCTGTCATCTTGTTCTACGATTTGTTTGGACAATTCAATGTTTCTCTCTAAATAAGTGTCGCTAAATTTATATAACATACCTTGTACTATTCTTCCCATACGTAAAACGTTATTTAGATATCTTACCAATTCATTTAAACCTATCTTATTTACTTGTTTATAAGTATCTTCGTCTTTCATAAGGCCTTCCTCCTGCCTTAATAAATTAATATGCAGTTTCAGAAATCATTCAAACCTTCTTCCAAACCCTAATTTCTGTTTTAATGCATCAAAAAAATATCCATTATTTTTTTGAGCTAATTTAATATATTTCTCGCTTCCTGTTACAACGAATGACTCGTTGGTTTTTATCTGATATAGCACATCTCCATCTCCTGTAACATAAGCAAAATCATGAGAAAGAGTCTTCAAAAACACTTCTATTTTATGTGTTGGTTCGATAATTAATGGTTTTACGTTCAAAGCATGAGCAGCCAAAGGTACTATCTCTATTACATTTAGGTTTGGATTAATAATAGGACCACCAGCAGATAACGCGTAAGCAGTAGAACCAGTTGAGGTAGAAATGATTACCCCATCAGCTAAAAATGAGTACAACATAGAACCATCTATTTTTATTTCTATGTCAATTGTACCCAGCGGTTGGCTTTTAATCAATACCACGTCATTTAATACAAAATATGTTTTATTTCCTATTGAGCATTCTAACAGATATCTTTTGGAAAAATGTAAATTTCCATTTTTTATATCATTTATTAATTCTTTGATCTCATCACCTGAATAGGCACTCAAAAAACCCAAATTACCTGTATTAAGGCATATAATAGGCTTAGAGAAAATAGCTGCTTTTTCAGCAACTTTCAAAACTGTCCCATCTCCTCCAAAAACAACAAAATAGTCACTCTGACTAGCCATTTCTTCAGTAATTTTTGATTGAGCAGGAAAACAGCCAGTGACTCTTATATTTTCCTTTTCAAATAATGCAATAATCTCATCTAATTGCTTTTTAAATAATTTTAAAGGATTATAAAAAATTATAACTTTCATATTTTATCAACCCAATCTTAAACCTAAATCTAACAAACTCTGAATAAGAAACCTGTCTAAAAATATTAACAGTAATAAACCAATCATGGGAGAAAAATCAAAACTTCCTAATATTGTAGGAATAAATCTTCTAATGGGATTTAATATTATATTTGATACAGAATCTACAAAACCCCGGAACTTATTATAATAAGGCATAAAGAAACTCAATAAAGAAGATACTATAATACAAAATTCGAAGAAAATAATAACTATTCTAAGTACGTATCCTATGGCAATAAAAAGATTTCCTAGTATAAACATTTGTTCTCTCCTTTTCTTCAATATATTTAATAAATATACTATTTATAAGGCCGTTCACCAAATATTCTTGTACCTATCCTTAGATATGTAGCGCCCTCTTCGATAGCGATCTTATAATCATTGGACATCCCCATTGAAAGTTCTTTAATAGTTTTATAACTTGATTGTAATTTATCCCTTATTTTTCTGAGATCAGAAAATGATCTTCTTATAACAGTTTCATCATCTGTATAAGGCGCCATAGTCATTAAACCTATTATTTCAATATTTTGATAAGTATCAGTTTTTACAATATTAGCTATTAAGTCATCAACTTCAGATGGTTTCAGACCAGCTTTAGTTTCTTCACCTGACACATTCACTTCAAGAAAGATTTTTTGAATCTTATTAAGTGATTCGGCCCTCTTTTGAATCTCATCAATCTCCTTTAATCTCCAAACAGAATGTATGTAGTCCGCTAATTGAACTATATACTTTATCTTATTTGTTTGAATTCTACCTATAAAATGCCAATCAATATCAAGTTCCTTTAATTCATTATATTTATCTATCATTTCTTGAGCTCTATTTTCTCCAAAACTCTTTTGGCCACATTCATACAATGTTCTTATGTGTTCTGAAGAAAAGTTCTTTGAAACAGCAACAATATTTATACTCTCATAATCTCTGCCACACTTTACAGCAATTTCTCTTATTTCATTTTTTAAGCTATACAAGTTATCTATTAAATAGTTATTCATCTATTTCACTCCACAAGCTGAGATCCTTATCTGATAACTTTTTATTGAGATTAAACTTTTTGTAAGATTTCTTTGTTGCGACCCTTCCCCTAGGCGTTCTTATAATAAAACCCGATTGCAAAAGATAAGGTTCATATACTTCGCTAATTGAATCTGGTTCGATCCCAAGAGAAGAAGCTAAAGCATTTATGCCAACTGGTCCACCTTCATAATTTTCAATAATAGTTTTAAGAATCTTCCTATCCATTTTATCTAAACCATCTTCATCCATTTCAAACAATTTCATAGCATTTATTACATCTTCAACCTCAATTAAATTTTTATTTTGAACCTGAACATAGTCTCTAATTCTTTTTAAAAGTCTATTCGCTATTCTAGGAGTTCCTCTAGCTCTTTGAGCTAAAAGAAATGCAGCATCTTCCGTAATTTCTATATTTAGGATAACAGCACTCCTTTGTATGATCAACTGTAAATCCTTCGGAGGATAGAAATCCATTTCTAAAACTATTCCAAACCTACTTCTTAATGGAGGTGCTATTAAACCCAATCTAGTAGTAGCACCAATTAAAGTAAATGGTTGTAAATCTATTCTAATAGATCTAGCAGATGGACCTTTTCCAATCACTATATCTAATTGAAAATCCTCCATAGCAGAATACAATATTTCTTCTATAGATCTATTTAACCTATGAATTTCGTCAATAAACAAAATATCTCCCTTTTCTAAATTAGTAAGCATGGCAGCAAGATCTCCAGCTCTTTCAATAACGGGTCCGCTTGTAATATGTAAATTAGAACCTATTTCATTTGCAATAATATGTGCTAATGTAGTTTTTCCTAAACCTGGCGGACCTGCCAACACTATATGATCAACTTGATCATCTCTAATCTTTGCTGCTTCAATAGTAACTGACAATTTTTTCTTAATGTTGTCTTGACCGATAAATTCATTTAAATATTTGGGTCTTAGATTTTTAGATCCTATATCTTCACTATTCGCATTAGGATCTAAAAACCTCTTATCCAATTCTTCGTTTCTTTCTAACATATTTAGTACTCCTTCACTTCATTATGGATATACCCTGTAAAGTGTTCTTGCAAATGGAATCGCTTCTCTAATATGTTCTAAACCACATATCCAAGCAATTGTTCTTTCCACTCCTAAACCAAATCCACTGTGCGGAACACTCCCATATTTTCTTAAATCAATATACCATTTATATTCTTCAACAGGTAAATTACACTCTTTCAATCGTTCAATTAACAATTTTTCATCCCAAATTCTTTCTGAACCACCAATAATTTCTCCATAACCCTCAGGCGCTAGTAAATCATCACACATCACAACTTCTGGATCTTCATCAGACGGTTGCATATAAAATGCCTTAATTTTTCGTGGATACTTTTCGACAAAAACTGGTTTTTCAAATTGTGAAGCGATTACCGTTTCTTCATCTGCACCAAAATCATCTCCAAATTTAATATCAAAACCCTTTTTATTTAAAAATGTTACAGCTTCCCTATAAGTTATTCTATCAAATGGTAGAGATACTTTTTGCAGTTTATCTACATCCCTTCCAATTTCAATCAAATCTTCTTCACAATTTGCTAAGACTCTATTAACAATAAAATTTACTAAACTTTCTTGTAGTTTAATATTATCTTCGTGCCTATAAAAAGCAACTTCTGCTTCATTCATCCAAAATTCTATTAAATGCCTTCTTGTTTTTGATTTCTCAGCTCTAAATGTTGGACCCAAATTAAAAACCTTTCCAAAAGCCATGGCAGCAGCTTCTAAATAAAGCTGCCCAGTTTGAGCTAAATAAACCTTTCCATAATCAAAATAGTCTAATTGAAAAGTGTTACCAGCAGATTCCCCAATTGATCCCGTAAATATCGGAGTGTCAATCAAGACAAAATCATTCTCATTAAAGAAATCTCGAATGGCTTTTATTACTTCATTTCTTATCTTTAATATATGAAATTGCCGTCTCGAGCGTATCCAAAGATGCCTATTTTCCATCAAAAAATCGATACCATGCTCTTTTTTAGAAATTGGATAGTCTTCCTCAGGTTCATGAACAATTTCTATATATTTTATACTCAATTCTACGTCAAATGGAGACCTTTCATCTTTTTTCACTATTCCTCTTAATATTACACTGGTTTCCATTTTTATTTTCCGTATTTTTTCGAATGTTTCGTCATCAAAATCCTTTTTTTCTGCTACTCCTTGAATAAAACCTGTTCCATCTCTCAACTGTAAAAAAGCTATTTTACCACTGCTTCTTTTATTCCAAACCCAACCTCTAAACTCTACCAATTCATCTACATGGTTTTTTAAGTCTTTTATATAAACCCAGTTTGTATTCATGAAACACCTCCGCATATATTTTATATAGTTTTTGAAATTAAAACGCACCTTTATAATAGTTTTATATTCTTAAAATAGATCCCTTATCGAGTTTTTTGGAGTTTTTTATCAAAAGAGAGAAGGGCTCCATGTATCTCCTTCGGTATCGAAAAGAATAATAGGTTTGTCTGTTAATCTATCAATACAATTATAATTATATCACACAGAACATTTAATAATAATCGTAAAGAATAATTTGATACCTTATATATACTTGAAAAATCATCTGTTTTTATGATATAATTAAATTAATTCTAAATCAAGAATGGGGTCGTGGCGCAGTTGGGAGCGCGCTACCATGGCACGGTAGAGGTCGTGGGTTCAAGTCCCATCGACTCCACCAATCGAGGGAGTAATTCCCTCTTTTTTTATAGTTAACTATCAATTATAATTTTTAAAATTAGGAGGTAAAGCAATGGAAGAATACCTTACCTTTGATGACGTTTTATTATTACCTCAAGAAAGTTCCGTTTTGCCATCTCAAATTGATACTACTTCAAGATTAGTTAAAAACATTTTTCTTAAAATCCCTTTTTTATCCGCTGCAATGGATACAGTAACTGAATATAAAATGGCAAAGGCTATGGCTAGAGAAGGTGCTGTTGGGGTTATACATAAAAACTTATCAATTGAACAGCAAGCCTATGAAGTGTCAAAAGTTAAAAGGACAGAAAATGGTATAATTTATGACCCTATTACTATTGGACCAAATACAACTATTAAAGAAGCAGAAAACATTATGAAAGAATATGGCATTGGAGGATTACCGGTTGTTGATAAAGATTTAACTCTTCTTGGAATTCTTACTAACAGAGACATACGGTTTGAAAGAAATTCAAATAATAAAGCTAAAGACCTCATGACTCCCTTTGAGCATTTAATAGTGGCTGGTCCTCATATAACATTGGAAGAAGCAAGGGAAATTTTACATCATAATAAAATCGAAAAACTTCCAATTATTGATGGAGAACGCAAAATAATTGGATTAATTACTATCAAAGACATAATTTCAGTAATCGAAAATCCTAATGCAACTCGTGACGATAAAGGTAGACTTGTGGTTGGAGCTGCTGTTGGGGTTTCTGATGGCTTAGTCAGAACAGAAGAACTGGTAAAAGCTGGTGTAGATTTTGTAGTTTTAGATTCTGCTCATGGACATTCAAAAAATATTATGCAAATGCTTAAAGCAATAAAAGAAAGATTCCCTGAACTCCCTGTTATTGCTGGAAACATTGCAACTGCTCAAGCAGCAAAAGATTTAATCGAATGCGGAGCAGATGCTCTTAAGGTTGGAATTGGTCCAGGTTCTATTTGTACTACAAGAGTAATTTCAGGCGTTGGTGTCCCTCAACTTTCTGCTATTATGAAAGTGTCTGAAGTTGCAAATAAATACAATGTCCCTATAATTGCTGATGGTGGAATCAGATTTTCAGGAGATATAGTTAAGGCTCTTGCAGCTGGTGCTTCTACAGTAATGATGGGTAATATTTTTGCGGGTACTGAAGAAGCTCCTGGAGAAACTATCATTTATCAAGGCAGAAAATTCAAATCATATAGAGGAATGGGTTCTCTTGCCGCAATGGAAAAAGGAAGTAAAGATAGATATTTTCAGGAAAATGTGCCCAATGAAAAATTAGTCCCTGAAGGAGTAGAAGCAATGGTTCCATATAAAGGGGAGGTAAAGGATGTAATAGTTCAATTAATTGGTGGTGTTAAAGCAGGAATGGGTTATATTGGAGCTGAAAATATTGAGGCGTTAAAAAGAAGAGCTGAATTTATAAAAATCACAAATGCCAGTGTTATAGAAAATCATCCTCATGATGTACAGATAACCCGTGAAGCACCTAACTATTTCTTCTCCTAAACAGTTAAAATATTAAAGGTATCTCATTATGATAAGTAAAAAATGGCTTTTAAGTGGTAGGGTACAAGGTGTTGGATTAAGATATTTTATAAAAGTCAACGCCCAAAGATTAAAACTTGAAGGATATGTTAAGAATTTGAGTGACGGTAGAGTAGAAGTTGTTGTCCAGGGTGAAGAGGATAAAGTTGATTTGTTAAAATCACTCATCTTAAGAGGTAATGGATTTAGTATAGTTAGATACATTGAAGAAGAAGATCTCCCTATTGGAGAGTATGGTGAATTTCACGTAGAATATTAATGTTTAGAAGGAATCTATATGGAAAAAAAAGAAATTGTTAAAATCTTAAACGAGATTGGATTATTGCTAGAACTTAAAGGAGAAAATCCTTTTAAATCTAGAGCTTATTATAATGCAGCTAGAATAATAGAACTTTTAGACGAAGACATTGAAACTATAGTAAAAGAAGACAGATTAAAAGATATAAAAGGAATCGGTGAAGCTCTTAATAAAAAGATTACTGAATTAGTTCTAACTGGAAAATTAAAGTATTATGAAGATCTAAAAGCATCTATTCCTGAAGGATTAATAGATATGCTTAAAATTCCAGGTTTAGGCCCAAAAAGAATTAGAACAATATACGAACAATTAAATATTACCTCGGTAAGAGAATTAGAGTATGCATGCTTGGAAAACAGGCTTTTAGATCTTCCAGGATTTGGAAAAAAGATGCAGAATAACATTTTAAAAGGTATACAATTCATAAAACAATTCAGCAGCCATTTTTTATATTCAGAAGCGTATTCACAAGCTGTAGATTATAAAGAATATCTAGATGCTGCAAATGTTGCCAAAAAAACTGAAATAGCTGGAAGCCTAAGAAGAAAAAAAGAAATAGTGAAAGATATAGATATTTTATCTGCCTCAAATTCTCCAAACACTGTCATTGATACTTTTATAAAATATCCAAAAGTTAAGGAGATTGTTGAAAAAGGTGATACAAAAAGTAGCGTTATTTTAGAAGATGGTATAGGAGTTGACCTTAGAGTAATAAAAGAGTACCAATTCCCATATGCCTTACATCATTTTACTGGAAGTAAAGAGCATAATACAGCTATGAGACATAGAGCAAAAAAAATGGGAATAAAAATGAATGAATATGGTATTTTCAAGGGAGAAGAACTCATAAAATGCCTAAACGAAGAAGAAATTTTCTTTAATTTAGGTCTCTCGTTTATTCCACCCGAATTAAGGGAAAATATGGGAGAAATTGAAGCAGCTGAAAAAGGAACTATACCTAATTTAGTTGACAACAGCGACCTTAAGGGTATTTTACATGTACATACACGTTATAGTGATGGTACCAACTCTCTAAAAGAATTAGTTGAGGCGACCAGAAACCTAGGATATTCATATCTTGGTGTTTCAGATCATAGTAAATCAGCGTATTATGCAAATGGCCTTAATGAAGAACAATTATTCGAACAGTGGAAAGAAATTGATAATTTAAACCAAATTTATAATGATTTTAGAATTTTTAAAGGAATAGAATCTGATATTCTACCAGACGGATCTCTTGATTTTGAAGATGAAATATTAGAAAAGTTTGATTTTGTTATAGCCTCTGTTCATTCAAATTTTAATTTGAATAAACAAGAAATGACAGAGAGAATAATAAAAGCATTAACAAACAAATACACTACAATTCTCGGACATCCTACTGGTCGTTTGCTTCTTGCACGTAACGGTTACGATATTGATATGGAAAAAATAATTGAGATAGCATCATCACACGGAAAAATAATTGAAATCAATTCAAATCCATATAGACTTGATTTAGATTGGAGATATATAAAGTATGCTAAAGAAAAAAATGTAATTTTCGCAATATGCCCAGATGCACACAATATTGAAGGATTGAGCCATATAACTTATGGAATAGGAATCGCAAAAAAAGGATGGCTTGAAGCTAAAGATGTAATAAATACTCTTGATATTGAAAGTATTTCAAAGTTTTTAAAAGACCTAAAACAATAAAATGTCACTTCGTAAGAAGTGACATTTTTCTATAAATTTTTTGAAAACTAACCTTAAACTACATTAGAAATAATTGTTATTTAAATTTTATTTATCTTATACTATAATTTAAAACATATAGGAAAAACCTAACCCACCACTCAAATCGAAATCAGTTGCAGGAGAAAATTTAAAACCAGGAGCAACTTCTAAAAATACAATTATAGGTACGTCTGGGAATCTGTAGTTAAGCGCTAAAGGAAATCTTACACCAAAATTGATTTCATTTCCCATACCAATCGCTACACCTGCGCCGTAACTAAAATCAAAATCCGCCAAAAGCCTTGGATACACCATGTTATAATCTGCATTAACAAGAAAATAATCATGATGGAATGACCAAGCTGCAGTAACCCCAACAAAACTATTTGCTCCAGTATAGGTTCTCAAGTATAATCCCGATGGTTCTCCAACTTTAAACCCTACTCCCACTGCTGAAAACATAGAAATGCTTAGAATTAATATAAGCGCTATAGCACCAACAGTTTTTTTCATAATAACCCCTCCTTCGCCTATCTAGATTAATTTATATGAAGCTTGACAAAATAAAAGAATCGAACTATAAGTTACTGATATAATATTATCTTGTGAAAATGAATTATTTGTCATATTTTTTTAAATATTTGTATATTAATTCTAACAAATTATATAAAAAAAGTCAATCTAAAGAATGACTTGACGATATCGATTAAATATAGTATAATTTATACGAATAAATGCAGGCGTAGCTACAGCAGGTAGAGCGCCGCCTTGGTAAGGCGGAGGTCATGGGTTCGAGCCCCATCGCCTGCTCCAATTGTTATGATTATACTATATTTCTATGCATCGTTTGCGGATATAGCTCAGCGGTAGAGCACTTGCTTGCCAAGCAAGGGGTCGTGGGTTCGAATCCCATTATCCGCTCCATGAACCCGGGAAATGCCGGGTTTTTATCGTTAAAGGAGTTGTAAAAATGTATTACACCTTACAAGATACTGAAACTGGAGAAATATATGAGGTTCCTAAAGAATTTAGATTCATTGATCTTGCTAAACAATACGAAAAAGAAAAGAATAAGAAAGTCTTGTATGTTAAATTCAACAACGACATAAAAGAACTTTTTGAAAAAATTGAAAAGGATGGTTTCATTCAATTTTGTGACATAACAACTAACGATGGAGTAAGAATATATAGAAGAGGTTTATTTTTCGTTTTTTATATTGCCTTGAAAGAAATTAATCCTGATGATAAGCTTTATGTTAATAATACTCTAAACGATGCTATATATTGTGAACTTAAAAGCGGTATACCTACTGAAGAATATTTGCAACTCATTGAGAATAAAATGAAAGAAATTGTTGAAAAAGATTATGTGTTTGTTAAGAAAACTGTTGATAAATTTGATGCTATAGAAATGTTTTCAAATAATGGTGATGAAGATAAAGCGCTTCTTTTTAAATACCGCAAAAAAAGTACCGTTAATATTTATTACGTTGACAAATATTTTAATTATTTTTATGGTTATTTACCTTATTCCACAGGATATTTACAAAAGTTTAAATTGCATAAGGTAGAAAATGGATTTGTGATACTTCATCCAACAGCAAATCAACCTGAAGAAATTCCAAATTATCAGCATTCTCCCAAATTATTTTTTACTTTTGAAGAATACAAAAACTGGTTGAATATTATGGAAATAGAAACCGTCGGCGAATTGAATTTATTGATTTCCCAAGGTTCAGAAAAGGTTAGAGAATTAATCAGGATTTCAGAAGCACTACATGAAAAAAAGTATGCTGAGATTGCTGATGAGATAGTTAAAAGAAAGAAAATTCGTCTTATAACCATTGCTGGTCCATCTTCTTCAGGTAAAACTACAAGCGCAAAAAGAATCGCGCTACATTTAAAAGTACATGGGTTGAGACCCATTTCTATCTCTTTAGATGACTTTTTTTTAGAAAGAGATAAAACACCTAGGGATGAATTTGGAAATTATGATTTTGAATCAATAAATGCTTTAGATTTAGATTTGTTTAATAAAACTATGAATGATTTAATAGCTGGAAAAGAAGTAATGATGCCAAAATTTGACTTTACTAGTGGAAGAAGAACATGGTATCCTAAACCCTTGAAAATAGAAAAAGATCAGCCCATAATTATTGAAGGAATTCATGGATTAAATGAAGTTTTAACTTCGTCTATACCTCGAGAAACTAAATTTAAAATATATATAAGTTCTTTAACTCAAATGAATTTGGATAGTATGAATAGAATTCCTACCACTGATACTAGATTAATTAGAAGATTGGTTAGAGACAATCATTCCAGAGGTTATACTGCCGAAAGCACTCTTAAAATGTGGCCAGCTGTTGTTAAAGGAGAACAACGAAACATTTTTCCTTTTCAAGAAGAAGCTGATATAATGTTCAATTCGCATCTTGTTTATGAACTGGCTGTTCTAAAGATGTTTGCTGAACCTTTATTACTTAATATTGATAACACTGTTGACGAATATACAGAAGCTAAAAGACTTTTGAGATTCCTTGATTATTTTCTTCCCATAACTGAAATGGAAGAAATTCCTCGTACTTCAATTATTAGAGAATTTATAGGTAATAGTACATTTAAATATTAAGCTCACAATTAAAATATATCGGTTCTTTACGAACCGATATATTTTTTATTATATTACCTAATTTTATTAGAATTAACCTTTTACAGAACCTTGAGTCAAACCGCCTATAATCCACTTTTGCATTGATAAAAATAAAATTACCATAGGAACCGCACCAAGTAGTGACGCTGCTGTAAATAGCCCCCACTCAGTTTCATAAGGTCCGGTTGAAAAAGTTTGAAGACCTACAGCATAAGTATAGTTAGACTCACTTTGTAAAATTATTCTCGCTATTACAAACTCGTTGAAGGTATTCATAAATGTCAAAATTAAGACTACGGCAATTACTGGTAATGACAAAGGAATAACTATTCTCCAAAATGTTTGAAATCTAGTCGCTCCATCAATCATAGCAGACTCTTCTAAAGAATCGGGTATCGTATCATAATATCCCTTAAATAACCACATATTATAGGCAACTCCACCCATATATGCAAAAATTAATCCCATAATAGTGTCTAGACCTAAAACGCCAAAACTATCTCCCATGAACTTTAATATACCGTATATTGCAATCATGAACATGACACCTGGGAACATTTGAATTATAAGTAAGAAATATAAACCTTGTTCTCTACCTACAAATCTCATTCTAGAAAATGGGTATGCTGCAACCGAGGTCATAAAAACTGTTAAAACAGAGACTATTCCAGCAACAACGATAGAATTGAGTAACCATCTCATGAAAGGCTTCCTTATTTTAATAGACCAATCTTGTTGCAATAAATATAAATCTTTATCTACATTTCTTAGCATCTTCTTCAATTCACTATAAGAAGTTTTATCAGATAAATCACTCACTATTCTTCCGGCTCTTGAAATGTCTGCAGAAGCAACTCCATATTGTGTATTGTAATAGTTTTGCATTTCTGCTAATGGAGTTATTGTTGCTATGTTTCCTCCATAATTTATAGATAGATAATGTTCTAAATTATTCTTATATATATCGATGTTTGTTTGCAAGCTATTTTGAAGCGCTTTTAACTTTTCTTTACCAGAATCAAATTTATTCTTTGATTCGACTAAACTATTGTACCAATTCATAACTACATATCTATTTCTTTCTGGTATATAATATGGATAATATTTTGATTGCATTAATGTTGAATAATTAGTGGCTTCAAAATTATCAGTGATTTCGCAAGATGAAGCCTCTAATAAAACTAATATTTGAGGTAAAGACTCTATTTTTGAGATGTTAATAGCCAATTCTTCGTATTCTTTTTTGAGTTCAGATAATTGAGATTCTAGAATTGTCTTTTCCTCTCGTAAATTGAATAACTCAATCCCTAAATTAGCTAATTCTTTTGTATTTCTACTATACTCTTGGGATAATGGGAGTAATTCATCTAGAGACACAGACATTTTAATAGTTGATGATTTAATAGCTTTATATACCGGAGAGATTGCAGTAGTATCTTTTATCTCATATATTTTGGTAAAATTGTCATTTAAAAATCTGTAGACTTCACTGTAAAAATATAAAGTATCTACAAAACCATTTTGAATAAATTCATCTATAGTTTTTAAGTTATCATATACATCAGGAATAATGGTTGAAAACTTTTTTACTGTTTCATAAAACAACAGATCTTCCCCAAATACAGGTTCTTTACCTTGAATATTTTCAAGATTATGTTTTTCTAAAATAGAAAAAGAGGATTTTATTCTATCTCTCTCCATAATATAGACATCTGAAATTGCAACCAATCTTGTATATATTTTCTTGTTATTTTGTTTTAAGGTATCTTGTTGGGATACAATTTGAGAACTATGTGTATCTAATGTATTCACTTTGCTTTCTGTTTCAGAGATTTTTTGAAGGGCTTCTCCAAACAAATAATTTACTTGAACATTAATACTTTCTATTAACTGATTCATTTCAGTTTCTATATCTTTCCACATATTTCCTAATGATAATATTTCTTCAGCAATTGGTTCTACTGCTGGTTCTTCGTTAACCCATTTTCTGTAAGTTTTTACTCTCCATACAGCAGTATTAAGCGGTATTTGTAAAAGCATATTGAGAGTATCTACATAATATTCTTCATTTTTATTTAAATTGCTATTTCTGAGAGTAGAAATTATTGATTCCCTCTGAGAAAAATATTGCTTTATCAATTCTTGTAAGTTGGAATATTGTACCTTAATTCCCAACTCTTCTGCAAGAGTAACTAAATTTGTAAATTCTTGCTCAAATTTCTTATAATCTTCTACCCTTATAGTATTAATATTTTGATAAAATTGGTCTTTATACTGAGACTCATAAAGAGAAAAAATTTGTCCATACAGATGCTCTATACTATCTAAGTTTTTATTTGTGTCTAAAAAGTAGGCATCTAAATCCTTTAATAATTTATTTGATTTCTTTTTTGCTTCTTCAATAGTAATATTGCTATAGTCTCCTATATACGAACTTATAGAAGTTAATTCATTTACTAATTCTGGAATATTTTGTTTCTGAATTATTAGATCTTTATAATTATTCAGTGTAATTCTACTAGAAAACAACTTAGGAGAGAAAGCAGCATTATCTCTTCTAATTGATGTGGATATTAACCAAACTAGAGGAAACAATATTATTACAACACAAATAATTAAAATTAGATGTCTTAACCAATAGTTCTTTTTTTCAATCATGGCCATTATCTGCTCACCTCTTCAAATGAACCAGAAAACTTGAAATTAAAATAACTAAATATAGCTATAATACCAAATATTAAAATTGAAATTGCGGAAGCAAATCCAAAGTCTTGACCATGAGAACCTTCAAAGGCAAGTTTATACACGTAAGATATTAAAATATCTGTAGATCCTGCAGGTGTATTTGTACCGGCCATTGCAGGTCCTCCACCTGTAAGTAGATATATGTTTGTAAAATTGTTAAAATTAAATGCAAAACTCATGACCAACAAAGGAGCAACAGAAACCATTAACAAAGGAAAGGTTATTTTTATAAATTGCTTCCATCTTGATGCTCCATCAATAACTGCAGCCTCATACAGATCCTCAGGTATACTCTGTAAAGAGCCCAAGGTAATAGTCATCATATATGGAAAACCTAGCCAAGTATTAACTATTAATACAGCGACTTTAGCCCAAAAAGGATCATTTAACCATTTAACAGGATTAATTCCAAAGTTCGCAAGAACAAATCGATTAATAACACCATAAGTTTCATTAAAAAAACCATTTCTCCACACTAACACGGATATAAATGCTGGAATGGCCCATGGTATTATAAGCAAGGTTCTATATAATATTCTACCTTTCAATCTATTATCGTTTAATATTAATGCAAAAGCTAATCCTATTATAAACGTAAATAAAACACTTAAAGCCGCATAAGCAAATGTCCAACCAAATATTTTAAAAAATGGTCCAGAAATTCTTGGATCCTTAATTATCTTCGAAAAATTATTCAACCCAACATAATCCTTATAACCAATCAATCTATATAAATTTCCATTTTCGTTATAATCCCAAAATGCTGCATCTTTTTCTATCAATTCTTTATTTGTTAATGTATTTACTACCACAGTTTTGTATATTTCTCTTTCTCCATCTATTATTACTTTAACCATCGTTTCATATACCCTATATGCCTCTGAAAACTTTCTAAAAACATAAGAACTAGAAAGTTTAAAATTTTTGTTTTCATACTTTAAAACTAGGGATTTTAAATAATTTTGACGCAAAACAGAATTATAAAAAGATGAATTTGAAGAAGTGGTAGAATCTAATGGTGAATAAAAGTAAGTATACCTAATATCTCCCTTTTCAATAGCTATTATAGAATCACCACCAGCGGTCGATAAACTTCCAGATGGCCTAATAATTTCATAAGTGGCTCCTTCTTTAATAACCATATCGTTCTGTACCTTAAACATTTCACTTTCAGCATATATTAAATTATTTTTTGAGTCCCATTGCCTTATCAATGGTTTTTCTGCTAAATACATATCTTCTTGATCGTATAACAATAAAATAAAATCTTCTGTAGGTTTATATTGCTCATCATATCTAACAAACACTTTAAAATCCAGAGTCTTAGGATCGCTTGGTTCGTAATAATAACTGGAATCTGTTAGTAGTGTATCTATTGCATTTGTTCTAGTAAATAAATGACCAGTCCCATAATTAGTAAATGCTGTATCAATAGTATAATAAATGGGATAAATGGTTAGTATAAATAAAAAGAACAAAGCTGGTAAGGTATACCTATATGGATAAGCTTTAGAAGAAAATATTGCCCAATCTGTAATAACAAGAAAAACAGATATAACAATTCCTAAACCATAATTAGCAAGCGTAAATAAAAGAATTATCGCCCAAAGCAAAAGAGCATTCAAAACACCAATAAAAAGCCATATTAAAATATTTTTGAAGACTTTCATTTCATGTTCCCTCCTAAAAGGCTTCTTTTTCTACAGATATAAACTAAAAAATATATATTATACTAATTATACTAAAAAATGGACCATTTTTGCAAAAAAAAGAAGGAGAGGAGTTCCCTCCCTCTTTTTTCTTAATATTTCATCTCATTAAATTGAATAACAATTATACTCTTCATAATCAGTTTTATCACATAATTTGAAGACATGTCTTTTTATTATTTAATGCTCGCTTTTATCTTTGAAACGGCATCATTAAGCGCAGCTTCAGGTGTTTGAGTTCCATTTATAATATTGTTTAAAGCATCAGCCATTGGTTGCCATACCCCAGCCATTTCAGGAATGTTCGGCATTGGTTCTCCACCAGCTGCACTTTCTGTAAATGCTGCAACTATTTCAGTAGGAACAGGTCCACCTTGTTCGTCAATAATTTGAGTAACATCTTGTCTTGAAGGCAATCTAGGATCTGCAATGTAAAATTCATATATTCCTTCAGATGTAGCAAGATAATTAATAACAAACTCCATTGCAAACGCCTTATTAGCAGATCTAGAATTAATCATCAACCCTTGAACTCCTACAAAAGGTTTCATTGTTTTACCTGGTTCAACTTCTAATTTTGTTAAAGGAATAACGCCAAAATCTATACCAGCATCAAGATAAGCTTTTACTGCCCAAGGACCATTTATAATCATTGCAGCTAATCCATCCATGAACATAGAATCCATAATATTATAATTTATACCTTGTGGCATAATACCTTCATCAAAAAAGCTCTTTAGAAGATTTCCAGCCTTAATAGATCCTTCATTGTTTAATCCAATATCAGAGACATTATAACCAGTTTTTGGGTCATAACCAAAAACGTAACCGCCAAATCCTGTAAAGAAACCGTAAACATGATAAAAATCATTTGCAGTAACTGCAAATCCTAATGTTTCACTAGTAGTAAATTCTTTAGCTAGTTCTTTTAAATCAGAGATATTTGTTGGTACTTCGTCATCACTAACATAATCTCGATTATAAAACAATGCAACAGCCTCAGTTGCATAAGGAACACCATACAATTTTCCTTGGTAAGTGAATCCTTGGATAGCAGATTCTGCAAATTTATCCAACTCGATAGCTGAAAATGGAATTGGTTCTAGCAAACCGTTTATTACAAGTTCTCCTACCCAATCATGTGCACCTACTATTATATCAGGTCCTTCTCCGGCTTGTGCAGCTGTAAGGAATTTAGATTTAATATCACCAAATGTTACCATTTGTACTACAACGTTAACTCCAGTATCTCTAGTAAATTCCTGACCAATCCTGTTGATAAAGTCAACTTGCTTTTCAGAACACCATACAGTTAGTGTTGCGGAAAATACAAACGTGATTCCTAATACCAAAATCAAGGATAAAATTAACCCTTTTTTCATTTTCATACCTCCTCTTCAAATTTAGTATCCCGAATGGAAACGTTTTACTAAATATATTATAGCAAAATTGGAAATATTTTCATATTGTTATAAACAGCGATTATAACTGTTTATTAGGATTTAGAAGAGATTAAAAGTAATTAGAGACGAAAATCTCAAAAATAATTCTTCTGATCGATTATATTGGATATATGACTACGTCTTCGTTCTTGAACGAATTAACTATGTTAAAGTCTACTTTTAGATTTTTTTCATATTTCTTAATTAAAAATTGTCTTCCTACCTCTCTAAATAAAACATAGGTTAACAAATCTTCATCAGTATTAGCTAACAATCCAATTTCTTTTTTCGCTCTGTCTAACTCTGGAGGAATCTCATCTGCTGGCCTGTAATCTATAGGTTTAATAGTACCCAAAGCTTTTTCATATAACTCTTGATTAACAGGAGCCGGTGGTTTTCCATAAAAACCTCTTAAATAATTTTTCACCTCATTGGTTATCATAGAATACCTTTTTCCAGTCAAAACATTTAAAGTTGCTTGAACACCTACTATTTGGCTAGTAGGTGTAACAAGAGGTGGATAGCCTAGATCTTTTCTAACAATTGGTACTTCTTTTAATACTTCTTGTATTTTGTTTTCTGCTTTTTGAGACTTCAATTGTGACATAAGGTTTGACAACATACCTCCTGGAATTTGCGCATCTAATATCTTTGCATCTATAGAATTCATCTTAACGTCAAATTCTTTATACTTTTCTCTTACTGTCCATAAATAATCTACAAGCAGTATTATTTGTTTCCAATTTAAATCTAAATCAAAAGCGTGCTGAAAAGGCTCAACAGCAGGTTCTGACGTACCATTAGCAAAAGGACTAAGAGCTAAATCTATTATATCCGCCCCTGCCTCTATTGCCGCATAATAAGTCATGGAGGCAAGCCCAGTAGTAGCATGTGAATGAATATTAATAGATATATTAAACCTCTGTTTTAGTTCTTTAACTAGGTTATAAGATACTTTTGGAGTAAGAAGTCCTGCCATATCTTTAATTACTATAGAATCTACGCCTCTATCAATTAATTCTTTAGCGTAATTTAAATAAAAATCCAATGTATGAACTGGACTTACAGTATAACAAATTGCTCCTTGAACATGTATTTTTCTTTTTTTAGCGACTTCTATAGATTTATCTAAATTTCTGATATCGTTCAACGCATCAAAAACTCTTATTATATCCATTCCATAATCTGCAACTTTATTTATAAACAGCTCTACAACATCATCTGCATAATTTTTATATCCAACTAAATTCTGTCCTCTTAAAAGCATTTGTATCTGAGTATTTTGAAGTTTGTTTTTTATTATCTTTAATCTTTCCCATGGGTCTTCATCTAGATATCTAATACAAGAATCATATGTCGCTCCACCCCAAACTTCCATTGAATAAAAACCTACTTTATCAAAATCTTCCAATTGATCTTTAAAGTCTTCTAATTTTAATCTTGTCGCTATCAAAGATTGCTGACCATCTCTTAATGTTGTATCAACTATAAAAGGTTTTTTTTTCAAATATATTCACCTCTAGCTGTCATATAAATATTTATATTAATAAATAGATAAGCTTTAATTATCATTTTTATAAATATTTTTTTCAAATAATCTTAAAATAGGTAACCCAATTGCAAAAGTAGCTATAGCTTCTCCAATTGCAATCCATATTACTGATAACAAATATGGAAAATTATACAGTGGCGCCACATATAAAGAAACTCCAAATGCATTAATAAATATAGGAGGAAGAGGTGTCAAATATTTATTTGGCATTTTCCACGTAATTATAGCTGCTATCAAAGTAAAAAGGCTACCCAACCATATGTCCCAAGCTCCTAACCCTCCAATTATATTTGCAAGTAGCGCTCCCACATATAATCCAGGAATAAAAGCAGGATCTAAATAGGGTAATAAAGTGAAAGCTTCTGCAATTCTAACTTGTATAGGTCCGAAACTAATTGGCTGAAAAACAAGACATAAAACCACGTACAATGCGGATATCAAAGCAGCTCTAACTATCCTTTTAGATATTTTTTTCGCCTCCAACTATTAATAAACATAGAATCATTTTAGAAGATTATTAATCTCATTAATAATCTTTAAAGAACCATCTGATTTTTCTTTCTCTAAATTTTCGTTTTCAATAAGATTACTAAAAATACCCTTTAAAACGTTTAAATTTTCTTTTATACTATCTAAATCACCTGAGTTTTTATAATACTCTATTAAAGATAAATAAAGTAATTCAAAGTAATCATATGAAACATTAGGATCTTGTGGTTTTATTTCATAAAGTTTATAATTTATTTCTATGGATTCCGGATTAATTTTTTTCAGATTAACTAATGAATTTTCGTAGGCCAAATACATTTCTTCGATTTGCATATTTATTTGTTCATATTCATTTTTTATTTTTTCTTCGTTGTAAGTACCATAATTTCCTGCTAGATAGATATATTCTTGTAAAAGATTGACTTTTTGGGTTGCTTCGACTCTTAAGTCAGTAGCTTCGTCTGTTTCGGATATTTGTGAGTAATAAGATAGTTGATTCGATAATTCATCATTTGAATATTCCAATAATTGTGGGTAATTGCCTGCAATTTCCATATATTTTTGCAAATCTTCTAACTTTGAATATTGAACAGAAAGTATATTTTCAACTAGATATACATATGAAATATACCATTCTTCTGGTATATTAGTTTCTCTAAGGACTATACTTCTATATTTTTCTTCTATTGCTTCAAATTCTTGTAATGATTGAGCTTTAAAAATCTCATATGCGGGGATTAATGGCTCATATGAAACAACAAAGTCGAAATTAGATAAATACTCTTCATACCACTCAGAAAGTACTTCAGACATGTTTTCTCCATATGTATCTGTAAAAAAACTGTTTATTGATTTAACAACTTCATCTCTATACACAATACTACTAATAAAACCTTTAAAAATGCTTTCGGTTCCAAAAAAACGTAAGAAAGGTTCTTTTAAACTGTCATCTGACATATATTTATTGAAAAGATCATTGCTTTCATTTACTATTCTTTCGTAATCAAGTAATACTCCATTTTCATTTAAATATTTTTCTAAAGCTTTATAATTCATTAAAGCTGAGGCTACAGTTATAATATCTAAGGGTTTATAAAAGTATGATTCATACTGTGGATTAGTTTGAATAATTTCAAGTAATACGTTATAATATTCTCCCATCACTTCGTTATATTCTAAAAAGTATGATTCATAAATCTCATGTTCATTAGAAGACAAGTAAGCTATACTCTCAGAAAAAAATGTTGCAGCACACAAAACACATACAACCACCAAAATAATACTTTTTTTCATATTAAACCTCCTAAAAAAATTTTATTTACTCACTTTAGAAATTCCAAAATCCTTATTATATATGTTTTAGAGTTGATTTTTTTTACAAAATACCTTCTCAATTCTAATCCTTACTAATTCTTAATTCTTTTGACTTTTTCTGTACTTGTACAGAAGGCAGGACGAGGCCTCCACCCTGGATCAGTTATAAATTCAAATGCTTACTTTTAGAAAATATTCATTTCTAAAGACCTTAAAATTTTTATTACTATGTAATAGATTTTTACTATCAATGTATTAATTCAATTTTTTAATTTTATTATTACAAAATATAATTAAAATAAAAAATCATAAAAATTTGACTCATAATGAGTCGATATGTTATAATAATTCAAGGAAATATTAACATTATTGTTCGAATATTTAAACATCTTTAAATCTATAAGTAGGTGACAGCCATGATTTCATTAAAGGATAAGCTAATTTTAAAAGCTCTACATAAACAATTTAATAATCAGGTACCTTCTCTATTTTCAGAAATAGCTTATAAAGGAAAAGATAAATTTTTATTTTTCGTTTTTATAAATAAATCAGACGAGTCGTTTGAATCGACATCATATGATATTATTGAAAACGATAATTCTATTGATTTTATTTTACATAAAAATGATAAAACGTATAAGTTGAATGTAGAAAAAATATATAACTTTAAATCTTATTTCTATGTAGAAATGAACGATTTAGCTGAAATTCATGAGGTTGTAGAATTTGTTTTTTAAATATATTAATGTAATTTTCTTTCCATTTCTAATTGCTTAATAAAGGGGATATATTTATTATCTATCAACGCACTATTTAAGGGATCATCTTCTGGAACTGAAATTACAATTATTTCATCTTTTATTTGAAATAATTTTGAGGTTGCATCTCTTACAATATCAAAAAAATTGCTACTGTCATCTATTGGAGCAATATCTACAATAAAAACATTATCTTCATTTAAACCCCAAACAATATATCCTATCCTATTTCCTTCTTCATTTAGTATTACCTCATATATGTACCTATTGTCACTAAGCTTTAATGTCATTGGGTCTCTCTGCCAATTGGGATCTCTTTTAAATTTTAATTTTGCAACTTGAGCTAAATCATAAATATTATCTGATGTTGTAGATTCATATATAAAAGAAAAAGAATTTTGTGCTCTTTGATTTTTCCTTTTAAGGTAAGAATATAGGTTTCTCTTTAATCTGAATCCATGCTTTTCATAGAACCTTACCGATCTTTTATCTAATTCTACAACTTCTAATATTATAGTATCAATATCCTTCCATTTTAGGTTTTCTACAACTCTAAAAAGCATTTGGGAAGCTAGACCTTTTCCTCTAAATTCTTCCAAGACGCCTATAGAATCAATTCTCCCTATCCTATTTCTTATAGAAATAACGCAAAATCCAACCGGTTTTTCATCACTGAAAACTAAAAAAGAATCCCCTAAAGAAATGGAGTTTTCTTTTATGTCCATAGTAAAACTATCATAAGTCCATCTAACGGGAACCACATAATCTTTAAAAACTTCATTTACCAGATTAACCAAGATAGAAATAGACACTTCATTTAATGGTTTAAATTCATACATATAGTTCCTCCTTTTTTCAAATAATTTATATCTGAAAAAACTGGAAAAATCGTTTAATTATATTATTTAATAATTATACTATCTATTTTAAATGAATATAAAAAGTTTTATTTTATTTATTATTATAATAACACACTAAACTTAAATAAATCTTTAAAAATAAAATCAACCGCGTTAACGCGGTTGATTTTATTTATTCAATTATTTGTTCCATAACTCTTGTTAACTCAATAAATTCCTCACTCAAAGAAGCTCCTCCAACTAATCCACCATCAATGTCTGACTTTAAGAAAAGACCCAAAAAGTTATTAGCCTTAATACTTCCACCATACAAAATAGTCATGCTTTCCGCTAAACTTTCATCAAATAGATCTTTAAGCAAAGTTCTGATGAATTCATGTACCTCTTGAGCTTGTTCAGGAGATGCAACCTTACCCGTACCAATCGCCCAAACTGGTTCATATGCTAGAACAATGCGTGAAACTTCTTCGTAAGTTAACCCAAAAAAAGCTTCTTTGATCTGTCTTTCAACAACATTGAAGGTGAGACCTTTTTCTCGTTCTTCAAGTTTTTCTCCAATACATAAAATAGGTACTAGTTCAGTTTTAAGAACCTTTTTTAACTTTTTGTTGATAAGTTCATCACTTTCACCAAAAAGATGTCTTCTCTCTGAATGACCTATAATTACGTATTGAACGTTTAAATCTAATAACATATCAGTAGAAATTTCACCGGTAAACGCACCTTTATCCTCATAAAAAACATTTTGAGCGCCAACTTTAATTTTTGAACCACTTACAATATCAGAAACTTTTTCTAAAGCAGTATACGGAGGACAAAGAATAACATCAAATTTACTTTTATTACCGATTGTTCCGATCAATTTTGAAGTAAATTGTGCTGCTTGAGTATTGGTTTTATTCATTTTCCAGTTTCCAGCTAAAATAAATCTTCTTTTATTTAGTTTTTTTTTACAGATATTGAAGCAATTCCTGGAAGTTCTTTTCCTTCAAGAAATTCTAGTGAAGCTCCACCACCAGTTGATACATGAGAAAATTCTTCCGCTAAACTAAACTTTTCTGCTGCAGCTGCAGAATCTCCTCCACCAACTATGCTTATACAACCTTTTTTGGTAACATTTACTATTGCTTCGGCAATTTTTTTAGTTCCTTCAGCAAAATCATCAATTTCAAATACTCCCATTGGTCCATTCCAAAATACCGTTTTTGCATCTGACAATTTTTCACTAAATAACCTAATGGTTTCAGGTCCAATATCTAAACCCATCCATCCTTCAGGAATTCCTTCATTAATTTTAAATATTTTCTTTTCAGCTCCAGCTTCAATTTTTTGTGCAGCGACTGTATCTATTGGTAATACAATCTCTACCTTTTTTGCCTTGGCATTTTCTAAAATTGTTTTAGCCACATCTAGTTTATCTTCCTCAACTTTTGATGAACCAACCTTTTTTCCTAATGCTTTAAGAAATGTAAACATCATTGCTCCACCAATCAAAATCCTGTCCGCCTTATTTAAAAGATTGTTTATGACATCTATCTTATCTGAAACTTTGGCACCACCTAATACCACAACATATGGTTTTTGTGGATTTTCATTCGCTGCACTTAAAAATTTGATTTCCTTCTCCATTAAAAACCCTGCGACACTAGGTATATATTTTGCTATACCCACATTAGAAGCATGTGCTCTATGAGCTGTACCAAATGCGTCGTTTACATGAATATCTGCAAGACCGGCCCAATATTTTGCTAAATCAGGATCATTTTTTGTTTCTCCTTTTTCAAAACGTGTATTTTCTATTACAAGAATCTCTCCATTTTTCAGTTGAGAAACTGCTCGTTCCACTTTTTCTCCACGTGTCTCATCAACAAAATATACAGGAACATTAATTAATTCTTTAAGCCTTTCTGCGACCGGTTTTAAAGAATACTGTGGATCTTTTTCGCCATCTGGTCTTCCTAAGTGAGAAAGTAAAATAACTTTGGCGCCTTCATCTACCGCATATTTAATTGTAGGTAAAGCCGCTTTAATCCTTGTATCGTCAGTTATCATTCCATTTTTTATTGGTACATTAAAATCTACTCTCATTATAACCTTTTTATTTTTTAAATCAACGTCTTTTATAGTTAGCTTGTTCATTTATTGCACCCCCTAAAGTATGTTTATTGATCAAGTGAATAATCCAAACTTAAACAAAAAGGGGAGCTTAATCCCCTTTTCGTAATTCTATCTTTTATAACATCTTAACTAACTTTTCTGCTAATTTAACAACCATTGCAGAGTATCCATTTTCGTTATCATACCATGAACATATCTTAATAAAATTACCATCTATTACATTAGTTAATGTAGCATCGAAAATACCTGCATATACGGAACCAACGATATCTGAAGATACTATTGGTTCATCATTGTAGCCAAGAATACCTTTTAATTTACCTTCTGTTGCTTTCTTCATTAATTCGTTAATTTCTTCAACAGTTGTAGATTTTTCCACTTCTGCGGTTAAATCAGAGATAGATCCATCAGGCGTAGGAACTCTTAAAGCAATTCCATCTAATTTTCCTTTTAACTCGGGTATAACAATACCTACTGCTTTTGCCGCACCTGTGGTTGTAGGAATTATATTTAGTGCTGCTGCCCTAGCCCTTCTCAAATCTTTATGTGGTAAATCTAAAACTCGTTGGTCATTAGTATATGAGTGAACTGTAGTCAGTAGTCCTCTTTTAATTTTAAGATGATCATTTAAGACTTTAATTACAGGAGCAATAGAATTTGTTGTACAAGATGCATTAGAAATAACTTCCATGTCTGGGGTTAAAATATCGTCATTAACACCCATTACAATCGTAGCGTCTACTTCGCCTTTTGCAGGAGCTGTAATTATTACTTTCTTTGCTCCAGCTTTTAAGTGCGCAGAAGCTTTTTCTTTATTTACAAAAACACCTGTAGATTCTATAACTAACTCTACTCCTAAATCTTTCCATGGAAGGTTATTTGGATCCTTTTCAGCAAACACTTGTACTTCTTTTCCATTTACTTTAAATCCATTTTCATCCAATTCAACATTTCCCTTAAATTTCCCATGAACAGAATCATATTTAAGAAGCGTAGCTAATGTTTTTGCATCTGTTAAATCGTTAATTGCAACTACTTCAAACATTGGGTTTTCAACCATTTGTCTAAATACTAACCTACCTATTCTTCCAAAACCATTTATTCCTACTTTAACTGCCATAAATAATACACCTCCTAGTAATATGCTTGCTTGTTATTTTTTTCTCTAAGTATATTATACAATTTTATTTATACTTTTTTGAAAATATAAAGTTAAAATTTTTTTAGAATCCTAAATCAGGTAGTTGGCCTAAATACTTTTCTGAAATTTCGTTTGTTTTCTCCTCTTTTAATTGAATCGCTTTTTGAACTACTTCATTTGTAGCGGCAATTATTAAATCCTTTATCGTATCAAAATCTTCCTCTTCTAATTCTTCAGAAATAATAATGTCTTTTATCCTTAAGTCACAGGTAGCAATTATCTTTACAACGCCACCTCCAGCTGTAGCCTCAACCTCTAAATCTTTTAGGGAATTTTCCATCTCTTCTATTTCTTTTTGCATTTGTAATTGAGCTTTCTGAGCCTCTTGAAGTAGCGCGTTCATATTGTTTGCGTTAGAAGTTTTTTTTGATAAAGATCTTCCACCTAAACTTTTCATTTTTTTTGCCATGCAAATCCTCCTCTAAAATAATCAATTTTGCTGTCTTCAGAAATTCCAAAATCCTTATTATATATGTTTTAGTTGATTTTTTACAAAATACCTCCTCATTTCTAAAGAGCATATCTTAATTTTTTTAACTATTTCGGTACTTGTACCAAGGAGGGGGGAGGGCTTCGCCCTAGACCCTTTATAAATCAAATGCTTATTATTTAGAAAATATTTGTTTCTAAAGACCAAAAAATAATCAATTTCAACTGGGTTTGATAATAGTTAAAAAGTAGATGTCTCTTTGCCAAAACAGTTATGGATTCAACAAACATATAACCATTTTTTTGAATTATTCATTGAAATAAAATTTCTGACATAAAATGTAATCTATTATAAGTGAATAATTAGAACTAATTAGTGATTTTTTGTTACTTCTCATATTTTATTAAATTATATCACACTGTTTTTTTAAATAAAAGGAATCATTTTTATGAAAAAAATATGTGAATGCAATAATAAAAATTAATTATTTTAGTAATCATATAATAAAATATGTTATAATAAAATGTAAAAAACATAGACTAAAATTGTCGTTGTTTAAATTTACAACTCTTTATTCATTAAATTTTTTTATTAATATTCTTTAATATAATTCTATTCTTTTTATCATCATAGAAAGGGAGGGATTTGAATGTTTAAAAGAGCTTTTTTGTTTTTCATAGCAGTTTTAACACCGCTACTTTTTGTTTTTGGGGTTACTTATAAAGTTGGGACAGAAGCTTCTTTTCCACCTTTTGAATATGTAGAAAACGGACAGTTTGTAGGCTTTGATATTGATTTGATTAGAGAAATAGGAAAATTAAAAGGGTTCAATGTTGAAGTTATCGATATCAGTTTTGACTCTTTAATCCCATCTTTGACAACAGGCAATATTGATATAATTGCTGCAGGAATGACTATTACTGAAGATAGGCAAAAGGTTGTTGACTTTACAATTCCTTATTATAGTGGCGATCAAAGCATCTTAGTAAGAAAAGATTCGGATTTTGATATTACTGTTCTATTTGGAAACCACAAAATAGGAGTCCAAACTGGCACTACCGGAGATCTCTGGGTTACTGAACATCTTTCAGATAAAAATATCATACCAAAGAAAAACATTACTAGATACGACACATTTAATTTTGCGGTTAGAGACCTAGTAAATAAAAATATTGATGCTATAGTTCTAGATAATCCTGTTTCTGAAAGATTTACTAAAACAGATCCTGTTAAAATTGTTGGAATCATAAAAACTGAGGAAAGTTACGGAATGGCTGTCAAGAAAGGAAACAAAGAATTATTAAATCTTTTAAATAGTGGTATTCAAGAGTTACAAAAAAACGGAAAGCTCGACGAACTTATTGAAAAGTATTTTAAATAGTTTCTTATAGCCTTTAATTAATTAAATATCTTTATAGCCATTGAAGTTAAATTAAAACTATAACTTAATCTAAATATTAATGAGGGGGCTTTGCCCCCTCAACTGTAGTATATATACTTCCTATCTATTTTATATAATATTCAAAATTACAGGAAAGGGATGTACATTGGAAAATTTAAAAATTATTATTGATTCTCTACCACATCTTTTAAAAGGAACTTTAGTTACTCTAGAACTAGCTTTTTTTAGCATAGTTCTAGGATTTGTTGTATCTATTATAGTTGCTTTAGGTCAGCTTTATGGGAACAAGTTTGTTCGTGCCTTTTTTCTATTTTACGAAAGATTATTGCGAAGTCTTCCTGAATTAGTTATTTTATTTTTAATATTTTATGGTCTTCCTCTAATAGGAATAAGACTTAATCCATTGTTCGCTTCTATTGTTGGGCTGGGGTTAAGAAGCTCTGCTTATCAATCTCAGATATTTAGAGGAGCTATTTCTTCACTACCTAAAGGACAAGTCGATGCAGCATACTCCTTAGGAATGACAAAATTTCAAACTTTTTTTAATGTTATTTTTCCTCAGGCTTTTCGAATATCTTTATCTGGATGGACTAACGAAGCTGCCGTAGTTTTAAAGGATACATCTTTAGCTTATGCACTTGGAGTTATTGAATTATTAAGACAAGGTACTTACATAATAGCTGTTACAAACAAACCTTTACTTATATACCTAATATGTGGGTTGATTTATTTTGTACTAACATTTTCATTGAGTAAAGGACTAGGTTATGTTGAGAAAAAACTTGAAATTCCTGGATATGAAGTAAGGAGAGTGTAATTTGAATATGATTAGCAAAAATAATTCTAATCAAGTAATATTAAGAGTAGAGAATGTACATAAAAGCTTTAACGGAAATGAAGTCTTGAAAGGCATTTCTTTTAATGTTAACAAAGGAGAAACCAAGGTTATTATTGGTCCAAGTGGCACTGGTAAAAGTACTTTGTTAATGTGTATTAATAGATTAGTAGAAGTTGATTCGGGAAAAATATATCTAGAAAATAAAGATATAACTTCTGCAAAAAATGTTCATAAAATAAGACAAGAAATCGGCTTTGTATTTCAACATTTCAATTTATTTGAACATCTTAATGTACTCGATAATGTTAAGTTAGGTTTGATCAAAGTTAAGAAAATAAATAAAGATGAGGCCACAGATATTGCATTAAAAGAGCTAGAACGAGTTGGTTTAAAAAATAAAATTGAACTCTATCCAGCACAACTTTCCGGAGGTCAGAAACAAAGAGTTGCAATAGCTCGAGCTTTGGCTATGAATCCAAAATTAATGTTGTTTGATGAACCCACTTCTGCATTAGACCCAGAATTAATAGGTGAGGTTTTAGGGGTAATGATAGAATTGGCAAAAAGTGGAATGACTATGCTTTGTGTAACCCACGAGTTGGGTTTTGCTAGAGCTGTCGCAGATGAAATTATTTTTATGGAAGGTGGGGTAATTGTTGAACAGGGTTCTCCTTTAGAAATGTTTAACAACCCTAAAAAAGAAAGGACAAAAGAGTTTTTAAATAAATTAACAAAATTGTACGGGAAGGAAGAAAATCAATGACTTTTATTGAAATTGTTCAAAGTTCCTGGAAATATATGTTGGATGGATTATGGATCACATTATTTTTAACAATGTCATCTGTAATAATTGGCTTTTTTATAGCTATATTCCTTTCTTTATCTAAAATGTATGGAAATAAGGTTTTATATACTATTAGTAATTGTTATATAGAAATAATTAGAGGTACTCCTCTGCTAGTTCAACTATTTATTTTATATTATAGTTTGCCTGTCATAGGTATTAGATTATCACCACTAACAGCATCTATAATCTCTTTTTTCTTAAACTCATCTGCATATCAAGCTGAATATTTACGGGGTGCTATTCAATCAATTAGTTCAGGACAAATGCAAGCAGCACTTTCGATTGGAATGACAAAATGGCAATCTATTCGATTTGTCATTTTACCTCAAGCCATTCGTAGATTTATTCCTTCTTGGACTAATGAGTTTATTTATTTATTAAAATACTCCTCGCTTTCCTACATTGTAGGAGCACCTGAAATAATGGCTCAAGCAAAGTTCGTTGCTAGTCGTAACTTTGAATTTTTCAAGGTTTATCTTTTTGCTGGAATTATTTACTTTCTATTGGTTACTGTTTTTAGTGAGATTTTTAGATATATTGAAAATAAACTAAAAATACCAGGCACTTTATCTCAAGCAAGAGAATAAGAATTGGAGGTAAAAATAATGGAAATTATTTCTTTAATAAAAGAGCAAATTGATAACGCTCTTAAAGAATTAGGATTAGCTAATTTTTCTGAAGAATATGTTGTTGAAATTCCTCCTCAAGATGACCTAGGAGACTTTTCTTCAAATATCTCTTTTTTACTAGCTAAAAAGTTTAAAAAGAATCCTAAAGTTATTTCTCAAGAACTCTCCGAAAAACTCTCTAAGAATAACTTTTTTACAAAGGTAGAAAATGTTAATGGTTTTTTAAATTTGTTTCTTTCTCCTTCAGTTTATCAGAGAATATGTTCTCATATAATAAGTCACCCAAGAAACTACGGTAAAATTGATATAGGTAAAGGAAAAATTATTCAATTTGAATTCGCCAGTGTTAATCCAACAGGACCACTAACCATAGCTCATGGAAGACAAGCTGTAATGGGAGATGTAATTGGAAATATATATGAGCAAACTGGACATATTGTTCAGAAAGAAATGTATCTGAATGATGCAGGAAGACAAATCAAACTTTTAGCAAGATCATTATGGGTTCGATATAATGAGTTATTAGGTTCTCATTATGAAATACCTGAAGATGGATATGTAGGTGAATATTTAATTGAAACTGCTAGAACCCTTATAAACAAGTACGGTGATCTGTATAAAGACAAATGGAACAGCGAGATTGAAAACTTATTCATGGAAGAAGCTGTAGAAGATATGCTTAATAAGATGCTTTACACTTTAAAACAACTTGATATATATTTCGATATCGTATTTAGTGAAAAACTTTTGTTCAAAAACAATATAGTAAACTCAACTTTAAATCAACTAAAATCCAAAGGTTTTGTTTATGAAAAAGATGGTGCGTTATGGTTTAAAGTTTCAGACCTTATAGAAGAAAATGATAAAGTATTAATTCGGTCAAATGACAACATGCCAACATACTTTTGCGATGATATTGCCTATCATTATTATAAATATTTACGAGGTTTTGACCAAGTTATTGATATTTTAGGTTCAGATCATCATGGCCATATACCTAGAATGATGGCGTCTATTAAAGCATTAGGACTTCCTGAAGATTTCTTAAAGATTATACTTCATCAATTTGTTAATATTAAAAAAGATGATGAACTAATCAGAATGTCCACAAGAAGAGGTGAGTTTTATACCCTTGACGAGCTCATCAACAAAGTTGGAAAAGATGCTGTAAGGTATTTTTTTGCTATGGTAGATCCGGATACAACCTTGAATTTTGATGTAGATTTAGCAATCAAAAAATCTAATGAAAATCCGGTTTTCTATGTGCAATATGCACACGCTAGGATATGTAGTATTTTTAAAGAAGCTGAAAAAAGAGGAATAAAATATGAAAGATTTTTGGGATTAAGTAATCTAGATAAATATGAGGAAAAAGCCTTATTGAGAGAATTAGCTTTATTTCCTAATTCCTTAGTAAATGCCTCTTTACAATTTAAGCCCAATCTATTAACACAGTATTTAGAAAAAGTATCTTCGAGATTCCATCATTTTTATAACTCTCTATCTGTACTTAATGCAGATAACTATGATCTAATGCAAGCTAGGCTTAATCTTTGTGAAGCGACAAAAATTGTTTTAAATAGAGGGCTTTCTATTTTAGGTGTTAGTGCTCCAGAAAGCATGTGAACGTGTATTAGCTAAAAAAGATTTGAGGTGTAATAATGCAAAATAATGATTTAAAAGGTCAAGAAGAGGTTAATTTAGTTGTAGAAAAACTTGTTTATGGTGGTTATGGAATGGCTAGATATGAAGGAAAAATTTATTTAATAGAAAACTCTTATCCAGGAGATTTCTTAAAGGTCATTCCATCTAAGATCACCAAAAATCTAGTTTTCGCTAAACCAGTTGAGATTATTACTGCTTCTAATTATAGGATACCTTCATCTTGTAAACATTATCCAGCATGTGGAGGTTGTCAGTGGTTAGATTGTAAATATGAGTATCAATTGGAGGCAAAAACAAATATTGTAAAGGAACAATTATCGAGAATAGGTAAAATAGATGATTCTTTTGTCAAAAACACCATAAAAAGTGATATAATTTGGGAGTATAGAAATAGAATGGAATATACTTTTGAAAATAACCAAGTTTTGAAGCTTGGTTTAAAAGAAAAACGTTCGAACAATGTGCTCAATATCTTTTCTTGTCCTATTTCTCCCAAAGAGTTTGATAACATTAAAAACGGTATACGAAGTTTAGCTGAGAAATTAGGCTTATCAGTATACAATAAAAAAAACAGAACAGGAATTTTAAAACATTTAGTGCTACGAAAAGCATTCTACACTAATCAGCTTATGGCTATAATCGTTACTCATACTGAATACTTACCTGCTGAAAATGAAATTAAAGAATATTTTCAAAAACATTACCATATAAATTCATTAATTCATGTAATGAACAGTTCTGATAAAATTATTTTAAGAGGACCTTATAGAACGCTTTTAGGAGAAGGTGTAATTGAAGAAGAATTTGATGGCTTTAAATTTCAAATTCCTCCAACCTCTTTTTTCCAGAATAACTACAATGTTACAAAAAAAATTTTGAGGTATATTTTAGATTATTTTAAAAATAACTCCAATAGGTCTGATACTCTTTTAGACCTTTACAGTGGAGTAGGTCTTTTCTCAGTATACTATGCACCTTTATTCAAATTTGTTGAATCGGTTGAAAGCTCAAAAGTTTCTGTAAAAGCTTCTTTTTCAAATGCTAATATTAATTCTATAAAAAATATAAAATTTACTCAAGGACTTGTGAAGGACTTTCTTGTTAAGAATAAAACTAAAAAATTTGATTTTGTTATAGTAGATCCCCCACGAAATGGATTATATAAGAAAGAAATTGATTTGATTTCAAATATTACAAATAAGGCTGTTATTTACGTTTCATGCGATCCATCTACATTAGCAAGAGATTTAAGTATTTTTCTTAAAAAAGACTTTAATTTAATGTCTGTTCAACCGTTTGATATGTTCCCAAACACTTATCATATAGAAAATGTGGTTATTTTGGAGAAAAAATATTGAGAGAGGTGGAGAAAAGTTGTATCTTTCCGGGAGAATTGTATCTTTGGAATTATCAAAAACCATGGAATTAAATTCACGAGCTATGGAGTTACAAAGCAAAGGAGAAAAAGTAATAAGACTAACTGCTGGGGAACCAGATATTAGGACACCAGATTCAATCATAGAAGCTGCATATTTAGCTATGAAAAGTGGTAAAACTAAGTACACAGATAATAGAGGGATATTAGAACTTAGAAGAAAAATTTCGCAATACGTAAACAATAGATATTTAGCTAATTATAATGAAAATAATGTAATAGTAACCAATGGAGGAAAACAGGCAATTTTCAATGCTTTATTTTCTATCATCAATCCTGGTGATGAAATTATCATCTTTGATCCTTCTTGGGTAAGCTATGATTCTCAAATTAGAATGCTTGAAGGCATACCTATTCATATAAAATGTTATGAAGAAAATAATTTTTTGCCATTAAGAGAAGACATAGAAAAAGCCATAACAAATAAAACAAAAGCGATTATAATTAACTCCCCTAATAATCCAACAGGTATTGTATATCCAAAATCTCTTTTAGAATTTATTGTATCTTTATCAATTACTCATAATTTACTAATTATCAGTGATGAAGTTTACGATTGTTTATTGTATGACCATTCATACACTTCCATGACTTCTTTTGACGCAATTAAAGAACAATTAATTGTTGTAAACAGTTTTTCTAAAGCATGGTCGATGACCGGTTGGAGAGTTGGATATGCTTTAGCACCTGAAGAAATTATTAGCCAAATGGCAAAAATTCAATCGCATTCTACTTCAAATGTTAATACTCCTTCTCAATATGCAGCATTAAAAGCTTTAAGTGTTGATAATTCATTTATGGTAGAAGAATTTAAAAAAAGGAGAGATTACCTCTTTGAAGAATTTAAGAAATTAAACTTGAAATTTGTCAAACCTCAGGGAGCATTTTACTATTTTATTAACATTTCTGAATTTGGTTTAAATGACATAGAATTTTGTGAAAAATTGTTGGAATATGGATTAGCCGTTGTTCCAGGATCTGCTTTTTATGCTGATGGATTTATTAGACTTTCATTTGCAGCTTCTTTTAATGAATTAGTCGAAGCAACAAAAATTCTAAAAACTTTTTTTAGAGATAGGAGACATGTATTCAATGAAAATTGATTTACTTGTTGCAGAAATTGGTAGCACTACAACTGTTCTAACTGCCTTTCAAACTATAGGTAGTGACTTGTCTATATTAGTTCAAAGTGAATACAAAACTACTATACCCGAAGGTGATGTAACTATCGGGATAGAAAAAGCTTTAGATATTATTTCCAAAAAGTTAGGAGAAAAAATTCAATGGAATAAATTTTTAGCTACATCTTCCGCTGCAGGGGGTCTTACAGTTACTGTTCATGGGCTAGTTTATGATATGACCGTAAAAGCTGCTCAAGAAGCCTCCTTAGGTGCCGGAGCTATTATAAAATATGTAACTGCAGGAAGATTGAGAGACAGTCAATTAACTCGAATAAAAAATATCAATCCTAAATTAATTATTCTTTCGGGGGGAGTTGATTATGGAGAAGAAGACATTGTTATTGAAAACGCAAAACTTCTAGCCTCTCTACCCCTTAAATCTCCGGTTGTTTACGCAGGAAATTGTGCTATTCAAGATGATATAAAAGAGATTTTTGACGAGCAAAACAAAAAAATAATAATAACTGAAAATGTGTATCCTAAAGTCGATCAATTAAATGTGGAACCTGCACGAAAAATTATTCAAGAAGTTTTCTCTAAACATATAATAAATGCCCCAGGTATGGGAAAAGTTTACGAGATAGTTGATGAAGAAATAATTCCAACTCCTGCTGCAGTTGTACATACTACAGAGCTATTAAGCACTTTATATGACGACGTTCTGACAATTGATATTGGTGGAGCTACTACAGATATTGTATCGGTAACCGATGGATCACCCGAAATACAAAAAATCTTAGTCTCACCCGAACCTAAAACAAAAAGAACTGTTGATGGTGATTTGGGCATATATCTAAATGCTCCACATGTTATAGACTTGATTGGAAAAGAAAATATCAAAAATCTTTTTAGCAATTATGATGAATTATTGAAAAATCTCACGCCTTTTCCTAAAAACAATTTAGAAGAAGAATTTAGCGCTTTTTTAGCAAAATATTGTCTTTTAACTGCTATCAAGAGGCATGCAGGTAAAATCAATTATGTTTATACCCCATTAGGTCGACAAAAAATAGCCCAAGGTAAGGATTTAACAGCTATTAAAGTATTATTTGGAACAGGAGGTATCTTATCTCGTTCGAAATATCGAAAAAAAATCATGGAAAGTTTTTTAACCCATAAATTCTCTGAAGATTTACTTATTCCATCCAAAGAAGTAAAATTTGCATATGATAAAAATTACATATTTGCAAACATTGGTATAATTGGAAAATATTATAAAGATGAAGCATTAAGCCTATTAAGAAATGATGTTGAATTCATATAAAGAGGAGTGATAGTGTGATTGAACTTGGTGCTCATATGAAGATATCTAAAGGATTTAAAAAAGTTCCCCAAGACACCGTAAACATTGGTGGAAACACTTTTCAAATATTTACTCATTCTCCTAGGACATGGAGTATGAAACAACCTACCGATCAAGAAGTTGATGAATTTAAACTCAATATGAAAAAATTTAACATACGTTTTGAAAGTGTTCTTGTACATTCAAGTTATCTGATTAATTTAGCGTCTCCAAAAGAGGATATTTGGGAAAAATCAATTGATACTATGATTGAAGAAATAAAAGCAACTAATAAGCTGGGTATATTCTTTTATAATTTTCATCCTGGCAGCCATTTGGGTGTTGGAGAAGAGTTTGGAATCAACAGAATAGTTGAAGCATTGGATATTATTTTTTCGAAGATAAAAGACACACAAGTAACCATTTTACTAGAAAATGTTGCAAAAAAAGGCGGAAACATCGGATATAGCATGAAACATTTGGGATCGATTATAAATGCTTCACGGTTTAAAAATAGGCTAGGTATAACTTTCGATACATGTCATGGTTTTGATTCAAATTATGATATACGATCAAAAGCAGGCGTCCTAAAATTACTTGATGACATTGAGAAAAATATGGGTCTAGAAAAACTAAAAATGATTCATTTGAATGATTCAAAATATGATTTAGGGGCAGGAAAAGACCGACATGAATTCATTGGAAAAGGTTATATAGGAATTAAAGGATTTGAGACTTTCCTTTCTTTTGATGAAATTTGTAATCTGCCATTATTGTTAGAAACTCCAGGAGACGACAAAGAACATGCTGAAGATATTCAAGTAATTAAAAATATTCTTAAAAAGATTGGAAAACTAGAGGAATAAGGAATTGGTGGGCGCTGTAGGACTTGAACCTACGACCTTCTGCGCGTGAAGCAGACGCTCTCCCTCTGAGCTAAGCGCCCTTTCTATGCTTTTCATTTATAACTAGATTATATTATTTTATTTGTCACTTGTCAAGAAGATTATACCTCTTTAGAGCATTTTGAACAATTAATCTGATTAGATCCTTATATTTCAAACCTTCTGCCTCAGCCATTTTTGTTAAATCACTATATCCTTTTCTTAAACCTGGTAAAGAATTTACATCTAAAACATAAGCAACTCCATCTTTTACTCTAATATCTATTCGAGCGTAATCACGAATACATAACGCATTGTAAGCATTAATTGCAGTATTTTCGATATTAATCTTAGCCTTTTCATCGATTTCTGGAGGTATATGATATTCAGTCATATTCGCATATTTAAATTTTACCTCAAAGCTATAAAATCTATTTATATTTTCCGGTAAATTCGAAAAATCAATTTCAAGTATTGGTAGTATTTTTATTGTAGAACCATTACCCAAAACACCAACAGTAAATTCTCTTCCATCAATAAACTCACTTGCAATAAGGGGAGAAGTATATTTTTTCAACAGCCTCTCGACCTTCGATTTCAATTCCTCTTTATCAAACACTAGATTATCATCGTGAATTCCTCTACTAGAACCTTCATCTTTTGGTTTAATTAAAATGGGATATTTTAACTTAATATAATTTAGATCTTTTATATTATATATTTTTTCATATTTTGGAACAGGTACACCTTCTTTTTCAAGCATAATATTAGAATATATTTTATTTCCAGCTAACAAATGCCCTTCTGGTGAAGACCCAGTATACGGAATATTAGCAAATTCTAAAATGGCAGGAAACTGTGATAGTTTGGCTTCACCTCGTATGCCATTACACAAATTAAAAACTAGTTCTATGTCTTGCCGCTTTAAATTATAAAGTATATTTTCATCAAAAATAAGCTGCAGACACTCGAAATCATTAGATAAAGCTTCTCTTAAATTATTTACTGTGACTTTTTTTTGTTCGTCCTCTTTTAAACTTTCTATATTAGGAAAATATTTGTACCTTGGTTCATCTGTAACAATAGCTACTTTCAAAAAAAATCCTCCTTAAAACTAAAATGTTCTTTTACTTACTAAAGAAATCTAAAAATTCTTATTATATATATGTTTTAGAATTGATTACTTTTAGAAAATATTTATTTCTTTAACTATTTTGGTACTTGTACTAAAGAGGGGAAAGGGCTACGCCCTGGACCCGTTATAAATTCAAATGCTTATTATTTAGAAAATATTTATTTCTTTAACTATTTTGGTACTTGTACCAAAGAGGGGAAAGGGCTACGCTCTGGACCCGTTATAAATTCAAATGCTTATTATTTAGAAAATATTTATTTCTTTAACTATTTTGGTACTTGTACCAAAGAGGGGAAAGGGCTACGCCCTGGACCCGTTATAAATTCAAATGCTTATTATTTAGAAAATATTTATTTCTTTAACTATTTTGGTACTTGTACTAAAGAGGGGAAAGGGCTACGCCCTGGACCCGTTATAAATTCAAATGCTTATTATTTAGAAAATATTTATTGTTAAAGTCCCTAACTTAAGTGTTTACTATGCTTATATATTTTGAAATATCAATTTAAATATTTTATTTTGCTTACTCTATTCCTAATAGTCAATTTACTTATAATTATAAAATGCTTTTTATATTTCCATACCTCTTTACAATTATCTCTCTGGCTTTGTCTTCATCTCTTGCCATAGCTTCTACAAGTTGATTTTTATCTTCAAATTTTTTCTCTTCTCTTAAGAAATCTAAAACTTCCAAGATAATATACTCATTATACAAATTACCAAAAAAATCAAGAAAATATACCTCAACTTTCGGTTCTTTATTAGGCTCATGAATTGTCGGTCTAATGCCTACATTCATTAACCCCCACAAACTGCCTTTCCTTCCCTGGATTTTACCTCTTACTAAATAAACACCAAACTTTGGAAAAATAATTTGTTCTTTGTAGAGAATATTGATGTTCGCAGTAGGAAAACCTAGTTTAAAACCCACATGTTTGTCCTCGTAAACAGGACCTTCTAAAGTCCAAGGCCTATTTAACATTTCATTGGCAACTTTTATGTTCCCGTTTTTAAGTTCTTTTTTAATCAATGAAGAACTTATTCTGGTACTATCTTCCTTAAAATCTTTCAATATTTTTATTTTTAATCCATTAGATATACTTACTGACTGTAGATAATTCACATCTCCCAAGGCATCTTTACCAAAGGTAAAATCTTCTCCACATACTATGGCCTTCACACCCATGTCAATCAAATTATTAATGTATTCTTCATGCGAAACATCCCAAACTTCCTCCATATCTTTCACAATAACTTCGAATCCTAGATTTTCACAAATTTCTTTCCTTCTCCAGCTAGGTAAAATTAATCCATCAAAAGTAGTTCCTAAAATTTTCTCAGCGGGATATCTAAACATTAACACTAAAGGTTCAAGATTTAAACTTTGAGCTAATTCTAAAGTATTATTCAAAATGTATTGATGGCCTTTATGAACTCCATCAAATACCCCGATTGTTATAGCATACAATTTCAAGTCACCTCGTATATATTTTTGTATATCTTTACTATTCGATCATCTCTTTCTGGCATCTTTAAAAGTGTAGCTAAAAATTTCGAACTTCTTTCAGTTATTCCTATTCCAATAAACTCCTTTTGCTCATTGTATATTTTAACATATTCTCCTTTTTCAAATTCTGAGTATTCTAATATATTTGATTTATATATTTGATGTCCTTTTAAAACTTTATCTCCATGATTTACTACTACATATGGAAAATTGATACAATTATCTATAGGTATGATTTTGTTATATGATGCATCTTCTAAATTTATTGAATGATCTAAGGTAAAAATTCCACTTTTTCTTCTACATAATTCTATAGTTACCGCTCCACATCCAACTTTATATCCAATATCCATTATCAAAGATCTTATATAAGTTCCTGAGCTCACTTCTACTTCAAAACTAAACTCTATGTCTTCTTGTTTAAAATTAGTAATATTATATATATGTACAAGCTTGGGAGGTAAATTGATTATTTTACCTTCTCTAGCATATTCATATAAATGTTTCCCTTTATATTTTTTGGCCGAGTAAGCAGGTGGAACTTGTAGATACTCTCCCACAAATGAAAAAACAACATCTTTTACACTTTCTATTTGCTCTTTTGTAACTTCGTTCTGTTCTTTAATTTCACCATCAAGATCAAACGTTTCGGTAATAATTCCTAATTTGGCCTTTACATAATATCTTTTTTTATCATTTAGAAAAAATTCAAGTACCTTTGTACCTTTATTAACTCCTATTACAAGTACACCTGTAGCAAAGGGATCAAGTGTTCCTGCATGACCAACTTTTTTTGTTTTTAAAATAGTTCTCAACTTTTCAACAACTTTATGAGAAGTAATACCTTTTGGTTTGTTAATTACTATTATTCCGCTTTTCATTCATCATCCTCTGAACGTTTTTCTTTTAGGGTTTCTAACAGTTGATTAATTCTAATGCTAGCTTCAATGCCCTCATCTTTGTGAAATCGAATCTCTGGGGCCTTATATATATCAATATTCTTTGCAATTAATGTTCTAAACATACCTTTAGCATTATTTAAAACATCAATTATCGTATCAACATCCTCATCTAAAGAAGAAACATAAACGTCTAAATAAGACTTATCTCCAGACAACCGTACAAAATTAATATTTATCATTTTATCTTTAATTCGAGGATCTTTAAGTTCAGAAAAACCTCTTGTAATAATCTTCTTCATTTCCGATTCAAGCATTTCTTTCTTATAATTTGCCATTTCGCTAGCCTCCTAACTATTAAGTATTTGATTCATGTAAATAAGTTCTTTAGATCTTTCTATAGTTTTTTTTAGATCCTCAAAGTAACTCTCGTACATTGAATAATTAATCCCCAGAAAATTCCAAACCTCTGATTCAACAACAGGTATATTATAACATCCAGAAAACCCATAAAAAAGAAGATTAATGGTTGAGTCTGCTAAATGTACAATATATAAAATCTTCTTGTTTGTTTCATTCTCTAAATTTAAAGGTTGATTGTGAAGTGAAACCACATCCAAAACAATATCAGACATATTCCAATTTTCAAATAATATTTTTCCAAGTTGTTGGTGTCCAATTGTCGACAAAAGATTTTCAGATTCAAAAAAAGAAATTTTTTCATGCTGAGCTACCTTGATAACCATTTCAAACACTTCTGGCATAATATGAGCCATCACTATTTTTCCTAAATCATGTAAAATACCACACATAAAAGACTCTTCTTTTTCAGGAAAATTAAGATATTTTGCTAACAGTTCTGAAGCTATTCCTGTAGTTATAAGATGCTGCCAAAAATTGTAGGTGTTAAAAAAAGGATACTCTTTATCAAAAAAGTTTTCTACCGTAAAAATACTTAAAGCTAAATTTCTGACTGTCTTTAAACCTAACAAATTAACTGCCTGAGTCAGCCTAGTTATTCTTTTTGGTAAAGAATAATATGCAGAATTGGCGAGTCTTAATATTTTTGCCGTTAAAGTTGGTGATTGAGATATAGAATTTACTAGTTCTTTCATATCTGACTCATTATCTGAAGATATCGAAATAATATTTTGTACTAAAAAATCAGGCGTCGGTAACTCTTTAATTTTATTGGTTATCTCTCTTAAATTATTTTCCTTCACGTTTATTCCTTTCGATAAGGTTTGTTATATTTGATAAAATTATAACAAATTTTATTAAACATTTTATAAAAATTGTTTATCAAATTATATAATAGAGAAAATTGGGTCCTTTAACCCATTTATTATTTACATATATTCTAATTTTTTTAAACATTTATTGTGGTAATAATGGAATATTGTAATTATATCTGCATTCGCATTATTTCCTTATAGGCTTCAACTATCCTATTTGTTACTTCCACAGTAAGTTTTAAGGAAAGAGACGCTTTTTCCGCAGATATAACTACTTGAGATATGTCTGTAATGTTGCCCGAAGCATAATCTGCAGCTACCTTATCAGCATTTTTTTGTAAGGAATTCACTTCTTCAACAGCCTCTTTTAACATTTCAGAAAAATCTAATTTCTTGGTTTCTTGTTTCTGCTTTTCAATATTAATATTTTCAGTTCCTATACCTTTTATATTATTAATTCCATCAACCATAATTTTTAACCTCCTATCTACCAATATTTAACGCCGCATTGTACATACTTTTGGCAGAATTTACAACTGCTGCGTTCATTTCGTAAGCCCTTTGTGCAGAAATCATATCGACCATTTCCCTCAACACATTAACATTTGGATAACTAACATAACCTTCCTCATTCGCATCAGGATGAGTGGGATCATAAACCAGTCTAAAAGGAGATGGATCATCTTCTATTGACACAATCTTAACCCCCGCAAACTCTTCTCCGCCTTTTAAACTCTTATTTACTGCTTCTTGAAAAACAACTGCTTTTCTTCTATATGGACCACCTTCTTCGGTTCTAGTTGCATCAGAATTTGCTAAATTTTGAGAAATTACATTCAATCTGAATCTCTCTGCTGCCATACCAGTTGATGCGATATCAAATACCTGAAATAAACCATCCATTATTTTCCACCTCTTATAGCAGTATCGTATCGTTGAATTGCATAAGTCATCATTCTAGACAGGGTGTTGTATTTGAAAGTATTTTCAATCATAGAAACGAATTCTTTATCGGGATCAACGTTATTATCATCGTCTCTTAAAGATTTAGAATCATCTTCTTTTATAGTAGCTTGAATTATTTCTAAAGATGATGTATTATTAATATGTTTAGTATTGTTTGTCTTTAAATTAAGAACGTTGTTTTCGCTAATGCATTTTTGTAATTCACTTTCAAAATCTACGTACTTTCTTTTATAACCAGGAGTGTTATAATTGGATATATTCTGTGAAATCACTGTGTGTCTTAATGACAAGGCATTTAGAGTTTTGGGAATAAGGTTAAAATTAATATCATCAAACATTCTATAACATCCTTTCACAAAATTGATTTTAAGTGTTCCATCTCTGATATATTATTCTATATAATAATTTATTTTTCCTAAATATAATAAGTTAAGGAGTTTATAATATGAAAAAAATATTGTTAATTGGTTATTATGGGTATGGAAATTATGGTGACGACCTTTTACTTAATAGCTTTTTAAAAATATTAAATGAATTAAAATTTGATGGCACAATTATCTTACCGTTAGAAAATGAAATAGAATTTAAAAGTAATCATTACTTTAATATTCAGGTTGTCCCCAGATTTAACTTTTATGAACTAAAAAAATCTATTAAAAGCTCAGATTTGATAATTTATGGTGGTGGAAATTTATTTCAGTCAGAGACTTCTTATAGAAGCCTTTTTTACTATTCTTACATTGCAAACATAGCAGCCAAAGAAAATAAAAAAATATTGCTTTTATCCCAAGGATTCGGCTCGTTCAAAAAAAATAGAGGTTTAAAAAAATTAAAGAAAATCCTCAATTACCCAAATCTATACGGAATCCTTAGAGATAGGACTTCTTACGAATTCGCAAAAAAATATAATAATAATATCAATCTTGGGGTTGATCTTGGTCCATACGTTTTTTTTGATATGGATTACAAAAAAACCAACAAAATATCTATTTGCTTAAAAGAAGATCACGACTTAGATCTTTTGACAGATTTTTTATCAACGTTCAGTAATTATACACTTTCGACACTTGCTATAAACGCAAATCAAGATGTAATTAAAAATTATGATTTGGTTGAAAAGATCAGAACAAAAACCAAAATAAAAGCTGATCTACCTATTCAGGATCCACAAAAGATAACAGAAGAAATTTCTCAATCAAAAATAGTAATTTCAGATAGATTACATAGCTCGTTAGCCGGTATTTTCTTTGAAGCCAGAACGATAACTTTTAATAACGTTAAAAATCGTAGAGTAATAAAAAATATTAAGGATGATTATTCGTTTTTTTATAAGAATACTTTCGAGATACCTTTTTGTTATTATGATTGTGTTTATTCAAAATACGACTTTAAAAATCTTTCATCAATATACAAAGAAAAGATTGAAAAAACAGTTTTTGACACCAAGAAACTTATTCAAAACGTCTTATAACCATTAATTCCTCAGAATCGGTGCAAAGTACTAACACAATATTATTATCTGGTGCTTCAACATCTATAGGATATTTTTTGGTATCTAGTTCCTGATAAACTTCCTTATCTTTTATCACATATAACTTATTTTCAATATGAGAAACTGCATATAAATATTCATTGTCTGGAGATACCGCAATGTCACTTATAGGAATTTCATCCAATACTACGGTAGTTTGATTTGATGTAAGATCATAATAATAAACTCCACCCATTAAAGAACTTCCTACAATGTAATTTCTGTATAATTCTATTTCAGTAGTATACTTTCCGAATTGAGCCACCTTAGGTTGATTTTTGAACTCATTTTTATATAAATTACCCTCAAAATAAGTAACAAAATAAATGATTCCTTGATAACCAACTAGATCTATTGGATAAGTAATATTATTATAATTAATTATATAGCTATTTTGATTAGGTATCATAAATAAAAGTTCGGTTAATCGGACATTGTTTTTATAATTTTCAAATAGTGGAATAAACACTTGAGTTCCTACATTTCTTATTAATGGACTATGAACAGGTAATTCAACTGACTTTTTTATAAACATATTTCTGTCTATTAAATAAAACTTATATGGATCAGTAGTCACTACATACAAATCGTTGTTTATTAATTTAATGTTAACAGGTTTGGCTTCTAGAAGTAATTTTCTGACTATAGTATTTCCTTTTATTTTTAAAACTTCTCTTTTATAATTATCTATAACATAAAAGAATTCTCCATCATAAACTCCTCCCATAGGAATAACTGAATCAGTAAATTCTGTTTTTTCTAAAGTAAAAACGTCTATAAAACTTACTTTACCATCATAATCTGCAACGATAGCATAATTTCTTCCTAAATCAATGTGAAATGCTCTCTTTCCTATATCAAAGTTTGATATCTCCAAAAAAACATCTTCAGCCACAATTATTGAAGTTACGATAATTAAAAAATAAAAAATAACATATAGTCTTTTATGTATTTTTAGTCTCCCCTTTGTCATTTGTTTTTGATATTTGAATAAGATCTGCTTTTTTAAAAATAATGTTGAAAAAGTTTCTAACAGTTGTTTTAATATCTTTTCATAACTATTTGTATCTTTAACTGGTGAATAAAAACTATCCTAAAACCACTTTATAAAGGTATAACAATGTCTTAATACCTATTATATATTGTAAGAAAAGTCTATTCCAACTAATACTAATAAACATAGACGCTTATATTTTATCATAAAATGAGATAAACCAAATTTAAATTAAATTAGTAACAAATAAGCTTCTTTTTTACTTATTAATGGCTATTTATATATTTGAATTAAGAATTAAAAAATGATATAATAAATTAAGAAAGCATTTTACGCTTATAAATAAAAAATTATTATAATTGAATCCTTACCTTACTTACAAAAATTACATAGTGGAGGAAAAACATGAAAAAATTCGTCGTTACTTTTCTATTGATTTTGCTCTCTTTTACCGTTTTTAGTATTGAAATAGAAGTCGTTAAAGATATCTACGTTTCTCTAATAAAAACTTATGAAGAAGAAAAAGGAGAGGTGATAGAGGGAAAGGAATTCGAACTTTTTTTTAACGAGTTGTACAATTTAGGTCTTTATAGATTTTATAGAACACAAATGATCGGCAGTGCTGAATACGTAGATAGACCTACAAACGTTCAAACTTATCTTTCTCAGATATATACAATTACTGAACAAAACTTTGATAGCATCGAGGAAAAATTAGCTTTTATCGGTTTTTTAGCCTACGTCCAATCAGATCTTTCAGGTGACACAATCACTCAAGAAACAATTAGGTCACTACCAGCCTATTTTACAACTGTACAAAATTATAAAAAAGAATTAGAAAACGATGCTCTAACTTATTTTGGAAACGTTATAATTTACTCATTAGGAATCGTTGACGAATCTCCCTATACCGACATAACAAGATTTGAGTCAAATGCCAAAATTGATGATTTGAGTCTGTACACTTTTTTTGGAGAACCAGACGAAACGATAAATAAAATAATCTCAGAAAATAAAGAAAGTTTGGAGAATGGAATAAAAAAATTAGTCGATTCGAACCTTAGTGGTAGACAGCTTCAGATCGCTATTGATAACTTGTCGTACAATTATATCTCTCCTTTACTAAAAGAAACTGAAAAACAAATAAATCAAGTTTCTGAAATTTTTGTTGAGTTTGGAAAAAGAAAAACACATACCGAATTTATTAGATTTATTGTATATGGAATAATTATTTTATTTACTTTCTATTTCTTTAAAAAATACTGGTGGATTTCAGTTTTAGGTGTTTATTTATATGAATTTGCATATATCTTAATATTCTATAATCCGATTAAAGACGTAATTACTTCTTTTGCCTACGGAAGTTTCATAATACCATTTGTATTCTTATTCTTATTTATTATGGTTTTCAAAAGTTTTGGAAAAAAGATAAAATTTGTTCAAAAAGTATGCAGTATAACAATTTTTATACTTACTCTTTTAATATTTTTTACCCCCTTATACTATTCTCAAGATCTTTTAATGAAAGAAAATCAAAGTTTTCATGACTCTATTTTCGAAAATCAGCTTTTAAACGATGTTGCCGCATATTCACATTCACCTCTATACAGGTCTTCTGAAAAATTAGTTTCCCTTTTAGGAAGTGAATATACAAAGATAAATTCATTTTATAGATCAACTTTTAGCGATTTTTTAAAGAGTTTGGTTAATTCCAACATATTAACTCAAATTCAAGCTGATAAACAAAATGTTAAGGTTCAAACTTACAAAGAAGGTTTAAAGATTAATAACCAACAAAACTACATAAGTATACCCTCAAATTTTGCTAAAGAAATAAATAATCTTGTTAACTTCTCCAAAAGACAACAAAAACAAATTAATAAAGAATTAAAACATCTAGAAAAAACGACTCAAAATATAATTCAATATTCAGATGTTGAATTTGAAGAATCTGTTAAGAATACCGTAACATCCTCATTAAGCAAAACCGATTTAACAGATCCTTTAATGACACAAATTTCAACCTTTTACGATGTAGATAAAGTTGATAAAATCAAATTAAAATCTACTAATACTACTTTTGGAACTAAGATTATTACTATGTTTTTTCTTGCTATTTCTATGTTTGTTATCTTTAACAAAAATATCATGAAGTATATTTCTATATTATTAATGTACATCTCAAGTTTTATTAGCTTATTTAAACCAGCTACTTTAGAGGTATTAAGTCAAAGTGGTTATCCTAATTTAATGTCTCAAAATATTTCTATAAATTATATATTTGTTTTTATTATGTTTGCAATATCCACATTAATGCTTATCAGTTTTTTAATCAGTAAAAAAAGAACTTTGCAAAGTAACAGTAATTAATTCTATAGTTATCTATAATTTTATCAACTAATTAATGAAAAGTATTACGGTATTTTGTATTATCTTGTTTAAAAATTTAAAAATTCTATTAAAAGAGGAGGTATTCAAGTATGAAAAAGTTCTTATCTTTTGTGCTAATAACTTTATTTGTAGTTAGTAGTTTTGCTTTAAAGGTTGTAATGGTTACTGACGTTGGTGGACTAGGAGATAAATCATTTAATGATGGAGCATGGGAAGGAATATTAAAAGCAGAAAAAGAGCTTCCCAATATTGAAAAAGATATCCTTGTATCCAAAGAACAGACTGACTATATACCAAACTTAACTAGGGCTGCTAAAGAAGGAGACGTAGTAATTGGAGTAGGTTTTATGATGGGAGATGCGTTATATAACTTAGCAACACAATATCCTGACGTTTTTTTCATCGGTATAGATATCGATCCTTCACCTGATCAGGTTATTCCAAAGAACTTAGCCCTTTATTCTTTCAGTGAACAAGAAGCAGGTTTTCTTGGAGGATACGTTGCTGCTTCTGTAACTAAATCAGGCATCATAGGCTTTGTTGGAGGTCAAGACCTACCACCTGTTAGAAGATATGAAATAGGATATAGAGCAGGAGTAGAGGCATACAATCAATTACATGATGCAAACGTCAAAGTAATAGTTGGATACACTGGAACTTTTGAAGAGCCTGCAAAGGGTAAACAAATGACACTTTCACAATATGGAAGCGGAGCGGATATAGTTTTTGCATGTGCCGGAGCAACAGGGAATGGTGTAATTGATGCTGCAAAGGAAACAGGAATGTCCTTCTATAATTTACCTGCTAATGCCCCATTAGAACAAGTTATAGACAAATATTTTGAAATGGGAAAAGGTTATTTTGCAATAGGTGTTGACGTTGACCAAGATTATATGGCACCTGGATACGTTTTATTGAGTATAACAAAGAAAATTGATATAGCAACTTTTGAAGGTATAAGCAATGCTCAATCACCAAGATATTTTCAATCTGGACATAAACTAATGGGTATAGCAGATGATGGTGTTGGTATTTCTCAAATGAAATATACAAAAGGATTAGTTTCAAACGAGATATTAGCAGAACTAGCCTATTTACAAAAACTTGCTAAAGAAGGAAAAATCAATATTCCTTCAACAGAAGCAGAACTCTCAACTATTGATGTAAGCTATATTGAATTCCCGTTTTAATTTCAATCTAATTAAATTTTAATCGAAGAAAGCGGGTTCTCCCGCTTTCTTCCTATAGTTATATATTTTACTTTTAAAGAATTCTTTTTTTAAATGTTACTATCCATATCCTTGGGCCACACAATTGAATTACTTTTGATTTAAAAATATCCTCAGAAGGGAGGTTGCACTTGTGTCAGAAAGCAATATCAGTGAAAATATAGGTGAATACGCTGTTTATATGAAGAATATTACAAAAGTATTTCCGCGAGTAATTGCAAATGATAATGTGACTTTTGCCGTAAAAAAAGGTGAAATACACGCTTTAATAGGTGAAAATGGTGCAGGTAAATCAACATTAATGAACCAATTATACGGCTTGTATAAACCTACTGGTGGAGAAATTTATGTTTTTGGTAAAAAGATGGATTTTAAGGGCCCCTCAGATGCTATTGATGCAGGGATAGGTATGGTTCACCAGCATTTTATGCTTGTAGATAATTTAACGGTTGCAGAGAATGTAGTTTTGGGGCAAGAACCGAAAAAAGGGATTTTATTTGATTTAAAATTTGCACAAAAAAAAGTCAAAGAATTATCTGAAAGATACGGCTTAAAAGTCGATATAGACGCTAAGATTGAAGATATTCCTGTTGGAATGCAACAAAGGGTCGAAATAATTAAAACACTTTATAGAGGAGCAGATATTTTAATACTAGATGAACCAACTGCCGTATTAACTCCTCAAGAAACTGAAGAATTCTTTGATATTTTAAGAGCTCTAAAAAATGACGGTAAAACGATAATTTTCATTAGTCATAAATTAAAAGAAGTACTTGAAATAAGCGACACTATTACTGTTATGCGACTAGGAAAAGTAACTGGTACTGTAAAAACATCTTTAACAAATGAAAAAGAGCTCGCGAATATGATGGTAGGAAGAAACGTAGTTTTAAGTATAGAAAGACCAACATTTACTCCAGGAAAAACTTCCATAAAAATTGAAAATATTTGGGTAAAGGATAACAGAAAATTAGATGCAGTTAAAGGTATTTCGTTTGAAATAAGGGAAGGAGAAATTTTAGGTATTGCAGGAGTTGCTGGTAACGGACAGACAGAATTAGCTGAAGCTTTGTCTGGTCTAAGAAAAATAGAAAAAGGAAGTTATCTGTTTGAAGAAAGAGAAATTAGTAATTTGTCTGTAAGGGAGTTAAGAGAACTTGGAATAAGCCACATCCCTGAAGATAGACAAAAAAGAGGACTAATCGCCGATTTTCCTGTTTATTTTAATCTAATATTAAGTCAACATTATAAAGAACCTTTTGCAAAGAGAGGCTTCCTTGATTTTAATGAAATTAGAAAATATTCTCACAGTCTTGTAAAACAATTTGACGTAAGACCTCCTGATATTGATATATTAGCCGGCAATCTATCTGGAGGAAATCAACAAAAAGTTATCTTAGCAAGAGAAATTGGATTCTCTCCTAAATTTATAATTGTTTCTCAACCCACAAGGGGATTAGATGTTGGTGCCATAGAGTATGTACATAAGTCACTCATTAATTTACGTCAACAAAATGCCACAATTTTATTGATTTCAATGGAATTAGAAGAAATATTATCTTTATCTGATAGAATTCTTGTAATGTATGAAGGTAGATCGATGGGTGAATTTGAAAATGGAGAATTAACAATTGAAGAAATGGGCTTAATGATGGCTGGAAAAAAATTAGAAGAAATAAAAGTATTGGAAACAAAAAAATAACAAGTAAATTGTAAATGATAAATAAGGTAGGAGAAAACAACATACCTAGAATAGGGGGCGTTAATAAGTGGCTTCAAAGACGGAAGTAGCAAATGTAAAAAATAAATGGATGTCTTTTTTAGTTCCTGCCTTAGCAGTGTTGGTTTCTTTACTAATTGCGGCAATAATTATCTTATTTATTGGCCAAAATCCTATAAAAGCTTATGGCGTTATGTTAAAAGGAGCTTTTGGAAGCCGTATTGCTTGGGCTGATAACATAACAAAAATGACAAGTTTGCTATTGACAGGTTTGGCAGTAGGATTTGGATTTAGGGCAGGAGTTTTTAATATAGGTGCTGAGGGTCAAATGGCAATGGGCGGTATTTTTGCGATGCTAGTTGGTCTAAATATGGGGAATGTACCTCCCGTAATAGCTATACCTTTGACCATTCTTGCAGGTATGCTTGGTGGTGCCTTTTGGGCATCTATTGCAGGCTGGCTTAAGGCTCAAACTGGAGCTCATGAGGTTATCACAACCATCATGCTTAACTGGATAGCCTACCACCTCACTAATTATTTGGTTTCTGGACCCTATACAGTAGGAATTGGAATTCCTAAATCTCCTGAAATTGCAAAAAGCGCTCAATTACCTCCATTGCTTACTGCTCAAGCATCGACTGTACCTTCTGGCATTATTATTGCCATAGTAGCAGCTATTGTAATCTATATTGTTCTTGATAAAACTACGGTAGGGTATGAAGTTAAAGCGGTTGGATTTAATCCCTATGCGGCTGAGTATGGAGGAATTTCTATAAGCAAAAATGTAGTTTTAACAATGGCTATTTCTGGTGCTTTGGCTGGCTTAGCTGGTGCTTTGGAGGTTATGTGTGTACACCACCGTATATTCGGCGCTTTTACAAGCGATAGAGGATTTGATGGTATTACAATTGCACTAATTGGTCAAAATAATCCTATTGGAATAATTTTTTCTTCTTTCCTAATTTCTTCTTTAAGAGCGGGATCTAACTCTATGCAAACTGTAGGAGTTCCTGATGATATAATTGTTATTGTCCAAGGTATTATTATATTCTTTGTTGCTGCTGACAGAATAATAAAAACATGGATTATTAAAGCATCAAAGTTAGGAAAAAATAAAAAATCTCAAGCTATCAAAGGCGGTGAAGAGGCATGACTTGGATTCAAGCTATATTTACTGCTCTATCTACACCTTTATTTTATAAATTAACAATCCTCTCCGCTCTTCCATTAGTTTTTGCAGGAATAGGGGGAGTATACAGTGAAATAACCGGGGTCACAAATATTGCCCTAGAAGGAATTATGAAATTAGGTGCTTTTATTGCCGCTGTTTTTATCTTTTATACTGGGAATCCATGGATTGGATTAATTATGGGAATGATCGGTGGTCTGGTATTAGCCTTTTTACACGCATATGTTTCAATTGAATGGTCTGCAAATCAGATAGTCTCCGCAACAGCTCTTATTCTGATTGCACAAGGTATTGTAGGATTCCTGATGAAGCCAATATTTGGTCAAGAAGGTCAAACTGATTTTCTTACGAAAATTCCCATGGTAAAAATTGAACCTTTAAAAAATGTCCCTTTTATAGGTGAAATATTTGGAGAAATTAGCGCATTTTTCTATATTGCTATTGGTGTAATACTATTTTCTTGGTTTTTATTATATAAAACTCCCCTAGGTTTAAGAATGCGAGCTGTTGGTGAAAATCCTTTAGCAGCAGATACTCTTGGGGTAAATGTAAAAGGCATCAGATATTTTGGTGTATTAATGAGTGGTGTGCTTGCTGCCTTAGGAGGTATGTATATTGCGATAGGTGATGTTGGACAATTTCAAGAATTAATGCCTGCAGGAAAAGGTTTTATTGCTTTAGCTGCAATGATATTAGGAAACTGGAATCCTGTTGGTACTATGTGGGCTGCTCTTCTTTTTGGAGCTGCAGATGCTATGAATATACAGCTGCAAACTCTTATGGAACTTCCATCAGAAACTAAGGCTTTACTTAACTTACTGCCTTTTGTGTTAACAATCATAGTAGTTGGAGGATTTATAGGAAAAACTCGTTCTCCTGCTTCAAGTGGAGTTCCATACGAAAAAGAATAGTATGTTTGTCTTTATAAATATAGAATACTCTTATACGAAGAGTTATGAGGAATGATCCAAACATGGATAATTTTATAGAATACTCTTACTTCAAAGATTATGATTATTTGATAGGAATAGACGAAGCTGGAAGAGGTCCTCTCGCAGGACCTGTTTTTGTTGGTGCCGTAATTATTGATAGTCCTTCAGATCTAAAATTATTAAGTAGTTTAGGTAAAGATTCAAAAGCATTAACTCCTAAGGAAAGAGAAAAAAGATATCTTTTATTAAAACGTGATTTCAACTGTTTAAGTTACTCTTCTTCGCCTCAGCTAATTGATAAAATCAATATTTTAAAAGCAACTCAAATAGCAATGATAAACCTTTTAAAAAATGCAATCAACGGCAATCCTCATAAATATTTTACACTTGTCGATGGTAAGTTTTTTAAATTACCTTATCAATATGAATGTATAATAAAAGGAGATCAAAAATCTCATTTGATTGGGGCAGCTTCAATTATTGCTAAATATGAAAGAGATATATACATGATTGATTTACATAAAGTTTATCCACAATATGATTTTGAAACTAACAAAGGTTATCCAACAAAAAAACATATAGAAAATATAAGAAAATTTGGTATAATATCTGAGCACCGAAAAACTTTCAATCCTATTAAACAATTCCTTAAAGATGGAATTTTACAAGAAGCTAGTGAAATTAATAATCAACAATGTTAAAAATAATTACATTAAATTTTAGTTTGGGAGGAACTCCTATGAAAAAGAAATTCATCATAATCATGTTAATATTTTTATTCATTCCTACATTATTTTCGGCAAGCATACTATACGAACCACTAGACCAAGATACCTTTGCCATAGTCAACGGAGAGAAGCTTAGTACTGAATTGCTTAATTCTAGGTCTCAAGTACTTTATATTTTGCTTGATTTAAAAGACAATTATCCAGACTTTTATTCGGGATTAACTAACACTGCCACTGGCGTAGAATTTCTAAATACTTATCTAATAGATCAAGCCATGAAGATTTCAAATGAGGTACTTTTCATCCAATTTGTTGAACAAAAGGGTGTAAATTTAAATCGAAATGAAGTTAAAAGTAATATTGAGTCTAAATTTTCTGAAACTTTTAAAGAGTTGGAGATTCAAGATGATGAAATTGAAAAATATTTATTGTATTTAGGTTATACTTCAAAAATTAATTATATTGATGATGCTTATTATTCAACTTTATACATTAATTCTATATCAGCCCTGTACAATAAGGTTCTTGAAGAGATTGAATTATCTGATGATGAAGTTAAAGTTGAATATGAAAATAATAAATCAAATTACATGTCTCCTCCAACTGCCGATATAAAAGTTTTAATTTTTGCTAGTGAAGAAGAGGCTTCCTTTACTTATAGTAGGATAATAGATGGTTATTACACATTTGATGAAGTTTATCGACAATCAGATAATCCTTTGTTAACAATTAGAATAGATGATGACACAAATTCTTTGGTTAAAATTATTAAAAGTAACCCCCCGGGATATGTTTTTGGACCAGTTTTATATGACAGTTTTGAAGGGACCTATGCGTTAGTAAAAATTGAGAAAAAGAATCCTGCTCGTATATTAACTTTTGAAGAGGCGAACCCTCAAATTATTTTTAACCTAAAAGACAAGAAAGCTCAAGAATATTTTGATAAGGTTTTACCAAAGGAATTTCAAGATTTTCAGGAAAGATCAACCATTATTTTTAATTCAGCTTTATTTTGAGGTGATTTGATATGAAAAAAATTGATAAGGAAACTATAATTAATTCTTTAAGACAAGTATACGATTTGGAAATAGGTTTTGACATTGTTTCTTTGGGTTTGATTTACAATGTTGAAGTAGATGAAAATAACAACGTTCATATATTGATGACAATGACTACACCAATGTGTCCGTTAATTGGACTGATTGTAGAAAATGCGAAAGAAAAGGTTAAAGAAATCGAAAATGTTAATGACGTTGACATTGAACTAACTTTTGATCCTCCTTGGAATCCAGAGATGGCTAGTGATGAAGTGAGAATGTTGTTGGGATTGTGATAAAAATGAAACTAATTCAATTAATTAATCTATTTAAGGGGGAGGCCAAGGTCTCCTCTTTTGAAATTTTAAAGGCTATATCTCTAATAGAAGGAAAAGAAATTTCTTATTATCTACAAGATTCCGAGTTAGAGATAAGTGAAGAAACATTCATAAAAATTAAAAAATATTATTTGGATAATTATCCTTTAGAATATTTGACAAATAAAGTTAACTTCTTAGGACTTGACTTTTTTGTCAACGAAAACGTTTTAATTCCTAGAATAGAAACAGAGGATCTAGTTCTTATCGCTTTAGAACTCATAAAAACAAAGCAAATAAATAATATAGCAGATATTGGCACAGGTTCTGGAGTAATAGCTATTACCATTAAAAAAAAGCTCCCATACGTAAACGTATGGGCAACTGACGTTTCTCTAGAAGCGTTAGAAATCTCCAAACTAAATGCAAACAAATTAGGGGTTTTTATAGATTTTAGACATGGGGCGTTTCTTGAACCTTTACTTGAGGACCTTTCAAAAATTGAACTAATTATTTCTAATCCACCTTATGTAGAGTCTTTCTATATAGACAAATCTCATCAATTACAATATGAGCCCAGGATAGCCTTAGATGGTGGAAAAGATGGCTTGAATTTTTTTAGAAAACTTACAATGTATTCAAAATATCTCAAAGATAAACGTCTGTTGTTAGAAACAAATGAATTTAACACTAATCAAGCATGCGAAATACTGTCAAAAATTGGTAAAACAAAGATTATACAAGATTCATTTGGTAAAAATAGATTTATTTTAGTTTCTAATCTTGATTAAATAAACTTAAAACTAACATTATTTCTCCTACTCCAATCTTTAGTTCTTTTCCTATTTCTTGAGGACTCAATCCTTGTCTATGTAAATCAATAATCTTTTCTTTTTTCCCTGATCCCTTACTAGTATTTATTCGCTCAACATCGACTATTTGTTCATCTTCAACGTTGCTAGAAGGCATTTCCTCATCTATTTTGATCGCCTGTTCTCCCAAAATTTTGCCCTTGATTAATGTTTCTTCTTCTTTTGACAATTTCTGTAGATGATTATAAATCTGTATCTCTGTTTCTTTATTTATGAAATTAATTAAATCCTTAGTATCCATATTAATTTCTTTAGATAATTCGTAGACTCTCTTTCCACTATCAATTCTTTTTAGTTCTTTTTTGTTATGTTTCTGCTTCTGTATTATTTCGTAATTATCAGAATTTAACTTTTGACGATTTTTGACAATTTCTTCTCTTTTCTGCTCCGTTAATCTACTCTCAAGATCAGAAAGCAAAGAGTATGTTTTAGCATACGCATCATCTAAGTCCTTCAATAATTGGTCTACTATTTCTATTTTGTTGTCTAAAGCTCTCAGCCTTGTAGAGGTAATTTTTTGGAAACGAGCCAAAAAAACATTTCCTTCCTCATTAATATTATTCTGAGTCTTGACTTGACTTTCTTGTACAGATTTAATAAATTTGAACAAAAAGAATATATTAACTATAGATAATATTATCGAGACAAATACTAATATAAATAATAATACCAAAAGGCATTCCCCCTTAGGTATACAAACCTTTATTCGACAACAAACTGTACCGTAGGATAGTTTCTCGTACCAATGTAGGAATAAGCAATAGTATTTTGTTCAATATAATTAGGATCCGGTTCGACACTAACAACCTTCCAATGTTCTGGAAAACGTATTGTAACCTTAACATTTTCATTTTCTCCGCTTAGAAGTTGATTTGGTAAAGAAAATTCAATAGTTCCATCTTCTTTCTCAATTACGAATCCTTTCAATTTGACTGTCTCATCAACATAGATAAAAGGATATTCGGATTCAACAGCGGAATCATACGACAACACGACAAAATCTCTAGGAACTTGCTTTTCCAAATTATCCAGAGTCTCCTGAAACATCGTTAATTTTTCTTCATCTGAAGTGCCAAAACTTGACACCAATGTACTAAAATCCTTTTCTCGCTCGACTTGTATATCAACTTTCGTTGAAAAATCCACACTTAAATCTTCATAAATATTAAAGTCAATAACTCTCGAAACAACATGAAACCTTGGCCTCATATTTCTGTACATGAAAAATTGAAACACAGACAATCCTAGAAAAAATATTATAGTTATAATAATAAAATTAAAATTTTTATTTTTTTTCTTATCAGTTTCTGACATAAATTACCTCCTATTAATACGCTTTTTACTTACTTTAGAAATCCTATAATCCGTAATATATATATTTTCTATTTGATTTTTTTACAAAATACCATCCTACTTCTATTACTCTCTATCGCTTTATTTCTTTAATCTTTTTGGTACTTATACTAATAATGCAGATGGAGCTCCGCCCTGGACCCACTATAAAGTCACTATTAGGCTTTTGCTCACTCATTAATTTATTTAATTATTTTTTACTAAAATCTTAATGATAACTTTGAAAAGTATTCTAAAATTGACTCTTTTTAAAAATAGTTATAATATATATTTAAATGATTCCTTGAGCTTTTAAATATTCCATAACTTTATTAACCGACTGATCAATAGTTTCTTTATCAGTTTCTAATATAAGCTCAGGATTGTCAGGCTCTTCATAAGGTGCAGAAATTCCTGTGAACTCTTTTATTTCTCCTCTTAATGCCTTCTCATACATCCCTTTTGGATCTCTTTTCTTTAGTACATCTATTGGACATTTAACGTACACTTCAATAAATTCATCATTTTTAACTAGATATCTCACCTTTTCTCTATCTTTTTTGTAAGGAGAAATAAATGCTGTTAATGCTATCAATCCTGCATCTGAAAATAACTTAGCAACTTCACCTATCCTCCTAATATTCTCCTCTCTATCTTCTGGAGAAAACCCTAAATCTTTATTTAATCCATGTCTAATATTATCTCCATCTAAGACATAAGCAAGTTTTTTCTTTTCAAAAAGCCTCCTTTCAACTTCACAAGCTATTGTGGACTTTCCTGAAGCCGAAAGTCCCGTGAACCATACAATAACTCCTTTTTGACCTAAAAGTTTTTCTCTATCCTCTTTTTTTATCTTTCCTTCATGCCAAAAGACATTTTTTGGTTTGTTTCGTTCCAATGCTATACCTCCATCCATAGAATGAGTTTATGTAAATAATTTTAAATACTGATAAATAAACCTAAAAACTAGTAGAAAACACACAATGAATAGATATTATTTAAATATTATACATTTGAATAATATATTCATTATTGTTTCTTCATATATTATATCAAATATATCAGTTAAATTCAGCATTATTATCGATATCTTTTTAAAATTTATTGATTTTTCCCTTGATTTTGTGCTATACTATCTTTCAGAATAAGGTACATTATCTCATTAATTTTTTTATCTACACATAATAATATATTTTAATAATAAAAGGATGTGGCAATGTTGACTAATCTACAAATATGGTTATATGGAACTATATCAAGTCTTATTGCAGGTTTAGCAACAGTAATTGGTGCCATACCTGTTCTGTTTATGAAAAAAGAATTGAATGAGAAATCAATGGACTTTCTTCTTGGGTTTGCTGCAGGAGTTATGCTTTCTGCAACTATGTTTTCGTTAATCGTCCCTTCTCTTGAACAAGGAGGGATATTAATCACAATTATAGGAATTTTAACCGGCTCAATAGTTATAGATTTGTTTGATAGATTTGCCCCCCATGAACATTTTTTAAAAGGTCACGAAGGACCTGAAGCAGCTAAACTTAAAAAAATATGGCTTTTTATTATTGCTATAACCCTACATAACTTTCCTGAAGGGATGGCGGTTGGAGTTAGCTTTGGTGGGGGAATGATATCTAATGGAATTTCATTAGCATTAGCTATTGGTCTACAAAATATACCTGAAGGAACTGCAACCGCTTTTTCATTGCTTCAAGCAAATTACAGCAAAAAACAAAGCTTTTATTGGACATTATTAACCGGACTAGTAGAACCGTTAGGAGGTTTGTTAGGAGCTTCATTAGTTGTTCTGATGGAACCACTTTTACCTTTTTTCCTATCTTTTGCTGCAGGAGCAATGCTTTACGTTATAAGCGACGAGATAATTCCCGAAACACATTCACATGGAAATGAAGAAATAGCCACCTTTTCTCTAATAATAGGTTTTTTATTAATGATGGCACTTGATGTTATATTTTGATAACTCAAACAACTTAGAAAATTAAATCACTTTTCCCTTTTTGCTTTACCTCATACAATTTTTTATCAGCATCATCAAAAAGTTGGCTAATATTACTGCTCTCGCCATAACTAACACCTGCAGAAAATGTACAATTAGTTGCGGCGAAAAATTGCTTTTGTAATCGTTTTATAACATTAACAACATTCGTTTGAGAAACATCATGTAAAATTACTACAAACTCGTCTCCACCGTACCTAAATATTTTATCAGTCTTTCTCAAATTTTTTTTAGCAATATTTGCAAAAGTTACCAATATTTCATCACCTTTTTGATGACCATGCTTATCGTTTACATCTTTAAAATTATCTAGATCCAAAATGGCTATAGCGATAGATTGACTTTTTTGATAGCTTAACGAGGATATGTACTTTTCATAACCTCTTCTATTACCGACTTTAGTAAGCATGTCTATTTCTGCTTCTTCTTTTAATAAATTCAACGAAATTTTATTTTGCCACATTATGGCACTTTGTTTAGCAAAATAATCCAAAATTTCTAATTGTTCATCAGTTATAGGTTTACCATCATATCTGTTATCACATAAATAAAAAGCGATGTTCTCTTGCGAAATTTTTAATGGTGAAAATGCAATTTCTCCTCTCAAGCCTAGCGCATGAACCAAACTTTCGTCTAAATTACTAACAGGAGATTTAATTGTAGCATTTTTTTCAAAAGCTTTATTTAAAAGTTGATTTTTGAATAGAACTCTCTTTCTTATAGAAATTGATTTAATATTTTTTTCTAAGTTTGAAAAGTACTCCATATTGTTGGTATATCCTTGTAAATAAGGTAATATATCCATTTCTAAGGTTTCAAAAGCATCATATACCATGTGGGCTTCTGATTCATCTGCAGGACCTAGAGCTCTATGTACTCTAAAATCATTTCCATCCTCTTTAAATAGAATGGCTCTATTAAACGCACCTGCAAAACCTCCGGTAATTCCAGTCATTGATGCATATATCATCTCATCTACCGATGACTCAATATCATAACTTCTTTCAAGAATGATTTTTGAAGTTTTAAAAACACTCCCCAATTTGGCTGAATTTAATAGAATATCGGTTAAAATAACTGATACAATAGGTTTTGAACGCTTTATAATTTCATATACTAGATAAACCTCATCTTTTATTAAAATCTCATAAGTTAAAATCACTTTTCCTGCTTCGCCTGGCATATCCAACATAATTCTCTGTTGGGAAATATCTTTTATTTCTTGAAAACTCATAATCTTAAATAATTTAAAGGAATTACATATCTTTAAAAATTTATATAGATTAGAAGGAACCTTTTCAGGATCTTCATTGATATCAACATACACATTAATTGAAAAAAGAAATAGATCACAAAATCTATTTAAAACATATGTAAGACCCGGATTAATATAAGCTCTTCTTATTTTTTTTATATATTTTGTTGGAATTTCATTTGTCATTTTCTACATCTCCGATATTTGAATCCACATCTTAACAATCACATCTAAAATCTCTTCGGATGTTATCAACTTTCCTGTGGTTTTAGTGAGTGATTCTATATGTCTGTTTGCCTTATTTAGTCGTGAAATTTCTCTAACATATTGTCCTTTATTCATTTCTGGAACAATAATTATTTGAGAATTTTTTAAAAGCATTTTCAATCGTGAAGTTGGTAAAGGCCACAGTGTAATAGGTTTAAAAAGGCCAACAGGAATTTTATCAGATCTCGCCTGTTTAACAGCTCTTAAAGCACTTCTTGCAACACTTCCAAATGCTATAACAACTATCTGGGCATCTTGAATCAAATACTCATTATAGATAGATATTTCTTCAGCATATAATCTGATTTTAGCATCAAGATGCTCTAAAACTTTTGCAATACGATTGGGATCACTAGTGGGAAATCCACTTTCATCATGAAACAAACCCGACACGTGAAATCTAGTTTTTCCCATTTCTACTAAAGGATTTACTAACCTTTGATAATTCATATCATAAGGTAGAAAAAGTTCATCCTCATCTAGTTCCCTTTCTTTTAACCTTTCAATTATTCTGGGATTTTCTTTGTCATAATCAAAGTACACATTTTCTCTCATATGTGCCAACGTTTCATCTAAAGCTAAAATTACAGGAGTTCGATACATTTCGGCATAATTAAAGGCCTCTATTGTATAGATATAAACCTCTTCAACAGTTGAAGGATAAAGTGCAATAATTTGATGATCTCCATGTGTTCCCCAACGAATCTGCATTATATCTCCTTGAGACGGATCTGTTGGTGATCCTGTGCTAGGACCGCCCCTCATTACATCTACAAATACAGTTGGTACTTCTGCCATTATGGCATAGCCTATAGCTTCTTGCATCAATGAAAAACCAGGTCCACTAGTAGCTGTCATTGATTTGGTTCCAGCAAGTGAAGCTCCTATTATTGCAGATGCACTTGATAATTCATCCTCCATTTGAATAAAGGTACCTCCGACTTTTGGTAGTTCTCGAGCCATATATTCTGCAATTTCTGTAGAAGGTGTAATTGGGTATCCAGCAAAAAAACGACAGCCAGCTTTTATCGCAGCCATGCCTACAGCTTCGTTGCCTTGTAAAAAAAGCATCTTACCCATCGAATCACCTCTTTTTCTAAATAAATCTATTACTATTCCACTAATCTAACATCAATTGCAAAATCCGGACACATCCTTTCACACTGAAGACATCCTGTACATTTAAGAGGATCAGAAATTTGAGGAATATCAAATTCTCCTTCAACTATAGCTTTAACAGGACAAATCCAAGAACAAATTCCACATCTCTTGCAGTAATTATAGTTTATTACTACATTATACAATTTCTTTGTGGATTGCACTATATTTATCCTCCTTTAAAGAATACTTAAGAAAAAACCTGCAACAATAGCAGAACCTATTACTCCAGCGACATTTGGTCCCATTGCATGCATCAAAATAAAATTCCCAGGATCTGCCTCTTGAGCTAATCGTTGAGCAACTCTTGCAGAATCAGGAACAGCTGAAACTCCTGCAGCTCCGATCAATGGATTTATTTTTTCCTTAGAAAATAGATTCATAAATTTTGCAAAAATAATTCCACTGGCTAAAGAGCTAACAAAAGCAAATGCTCCCAAAAGAATGATTTTTAACGTACCGAGAGATAAAAAAATATCAGCTGTAGCCGAAGCACCTACCGAAAGCATAAGTAAGATTGTAACTGTATCACAAATATACCTAGACGCTGCTTCTGCTAATCTCCCCGTCAATCCAGTTTCTTTTAGAAGATTTCCTAACATTAACATACCAATCAAAGGTAATGTTTGGGGAACTATCATAGAAACTAATATTGTTGTTAAAATTGGAAATATAATTCTTTCTTTCTTTGAAACATTTCTTAGTTTTTTCATTCTAATTTTTCTTTCTCTCTTGGTTGTCAATAACTTCGAAACTGGTGGTTGTAAAATAGGAATGAGAGAAATATAAGAATAAGCTGCAATAGCTATTACAGATAACATATCAGGAGAAAATTTTGAAGCTAGATATATAGCTGTAGGTCCATCCGCCCCACCAATTATAGAAATAGATGCAGCTGCACGCAAATCAAAACCTAATAAACTTGCCAGAATAAAAGTAATAAATATACCGACTTGTGCTGCTCCACCCAACAATATTAACCTAGGATCTGCAATCAAATATGAAAAATCTGTTAAAGCACCTATTCCAAGAAATATTAAAGGGGGGTATATTCCCAATTCCATTCCTTGTTTAATATACCACAATAAACCACCCGGTTGACCATTTTGAGGAGGCAAAAGGATTCCTGTCAATTCAGGAGGTATATTAGCCATGATCATTCCAAAACCTAGCGGGATTAAAAGAAGAGGTTCAGCATGTTTTACGATAGCAATGTAAATAATACCAAGACCAATGGCAATCATAACAATTTGTGACCAATTTATGCTTGCAAAGCCACTATTAGAAAAAAAACTAAAGATCTCATTTAGAGACATTAGCTTACCTCCTGAAAATATTGTGGAATGTTAATTTTTAATGAATTCCATCATACTCTTTCCTTTTTTATAGATTACTTCTTTATACCATTTTTTATAATCATTTAATACTTTATCTTCAGAAATCTCATAAATGTCTTTTAAATCATTTTCCATATCTATTTCATCAAATATTTGAGAAAATAATTCTTTTTTTAACTTAATTTGATCAATCCCATATGCATTTACTAAATCTAACAGAATTTCTTTTTCAAATTCTTTCTTACTTTTAAGATTGTTAAATAACGCAGAGATTTCATTTATTAAATTTTTGACGCCCATTAAATACTTCCTTTTTATTTCTTCGTCCAAACTGTCATCAAACATAACCCTATCCATAAAATCCATAAATTCTTCCTCTAACTCTAAGAAAATATCAAAATACTCATCTTCATAAGTATTATCTATACTATATAATTCTTCTGAATCATTTATGCTATCTTTAATTTCATCTTCAAGTTCTTCCATGTTTTTTACGCTGAAATCTATGTCTAAATCATCAACATCTTCATCAAAATAATAGAAATCATTTTCATTTCTTAAATTAGAAAGATAATTTGCATAGCTTTCTAGATCTTTTTGAGCAGTTATATTTCCAACAATGTCATTTGGAGAAATGTCAAATAAAGAGAAAAATTCATCAGTAATTCCTAAAATATCTTCATAATTTACTATTTCTAGTTTTTCTAAAATTTTATTGTAATAAGGAGAAGATTTTTGGGTTATAGTCGGTAGAACCGCAACTCGAAAATTATTTGTCTCATTCAAAAGATTTTTATAAAAGTTTCTTATGCCTTTTTCATCTGTTTCTATATTTAAATCATAAAAATTGCCATAATTTCCGTGACTGAAAACCAAATGGTGCTCTATAATACCTTTTTTTAATTTCTTTAAATAAACGAACACTGATTCACTTGATTCATTTAAAGCATATACCAAAGATTCTTCTGTTATTATTTCTGCAGTTCTATTTTCTTGTTCGGTAGATAACAAGGAGATAACACTTTTCTTACTTGATTTAAAAAATGTGTTAATCCTAAAAATGGTCAAAATTAAAGGAATATATTCAATATCTATTTTTAGTTCTTGTAATTTTGTATTATCTCCCTCATCTTCGAGATTAAATTCGTTGTTTAACCATTTATAATTTCCAAATCTGCCTTCTATTTCATATGTATATTTTTCGAAAAGTTCTGGACCTTTTTCGTTTTTTATTGACGTATCATCAACAAATATTTTTTTTACCCAGGAAGGACGCAATTTCATAAAATCACCATAAACACCCTTTAATATAATCATACTAACACCTCTTTTACATCAAACATTTCAAGTAATTTTTCACTTATCAAAATTGATATTTATATAATTCAAAATGGTAGCCAATAAACAGGAACACTGCTATCACTATTATAACACCTATAACTTGAAAATCCCAAGCTATTAGGCCAATGATTCCAAAAACAAAAGAGATTATATATGTAACAAGTGAAACTTTTATTGGAGGAATGTTGTATTTTTTTCGAATTTTATCATAGATGTGTTCTTTGTCTCCCAAAAAAGGAGATCTTTTATTTAAAAGTCTTCTTAATACTGCATAAAATAAGTCTACAAAGAAAAAACCAGTTATTATAAGCGATATAAAATAACCTCCTCTGCCAGATTTTCCAGAAAGAAATGAAAATGAATAAAATAACATAAATCCAAGAAGATAAGAACCAGCATCCCCTAAAAAGATTTTTGCAGGATAGAAATTATACAATAAAAATCCCATTATTGCTGAAACAAAAATTAATAAGTCATAGTTTTTTGAAATCACAGCAAAAAAAATCAAACTAATTACTACTGTACCTGCACATACTCCATCCATTCCATCTACCATATTTACTCCATTAACTAAAGCTATACCTGTTATCACAAGCAAGACAAAATGATAAGGATTTCTTATTCCTCCAACCATATACACTGCCATAGAAACAACTAAGAACTCAGATATTAGTCGCAAAAATGGAGAAACATTTTTCATATCATCATACAAACCAATAAATGTTAAAATAGAGGCTGGTAAAATAAAACCTATATCAAGAATATAAAAAGGTAATATTGATAAAAATATTGCTATTCCACCTAAATAAGGGGTAGGAGATTTATGTGATTTCAATTTATTATCAGGCTTATCAACAATATTGTACTTTTTTGCTATTTTTATCATCAATGGTGTTAAAACAACTGATAACACAAATGCGGATATAATTTTAACAAAAGTCATATATTTTCCTCTCTCTACTAGAAAAATCGATTATTGTTCATTACTTATTAAACACAAAAGCATTTCTTACTAGACTCCATAAGGTTCCAATTCCATAAGACAGATGTAACAATAAAAAAGATACCATACTACAAAAAAATAATGAAATTTTTCTTTCCCTTATCGAATAATTTAATGAAAAATAGCTATCTAAAATTAAATAAAATATAAGTGGTAATGAAAAAACTATTTTTAAAGCATTATTTCTACTTATAATTAGAAGTAATATTAATATTATTAAATATGTAACAAAGAAAAATGGTACAAAATGTCTCAAAGATAAACCATGAGGAGTGTAACGTAAAGTTAGAATGTTCCAGTAACCGTTGGAAAAATTTTTCTTTAAAAATTTCTTATAATTAGTAGGCACGTAATAAATATTTATTACTGGCAAAAGAAAAATTTTCAAACCGTTTTTTCTCATACGGTAATTAAATTCAATATCCTGATTTCTCAATAATCTTTCATCAAAGTATCCTATTTTTTCAAAAACCTCTTTTCTATAGCATGCATATGCAACTGTATCTACTTCTATAGGATAATCATGTAAATATCTGTGTTTGGAGGCAGTCCCAAAAGAAGAAGAATAAGAATATGCTATAGATTTTTGAAGTACACTTTTTTGATCAAGAGGCTGTGCTAAGGACACTCCTCCAACCGCATATGCATCGTCGTTATTAAGTAAAAAATCGATCGATTGCTTAAGATAAGACTGATCAAAGATAGTGTGACCACCTGCAATCATTATAATATTCCCTTTACTTTTTTTAATCCCTAAATTAAGTCCATGAGGGGTAAAAACTTTATCGTTGATTATTAATTTAATATTTGAATGAGTTTTAATAAATGTTCTAACAATATTCTGAGTTTCATCTGTAGACATACCATCTACTACAAGTATTTCATCTGGCATCCTAGATTGATTAATCAAAGAGTTTAAACATTTTTCAATTGTATTTTCTTCATTTTTACATACTAGAACTACACTAATAATAGTTTCAATATTCTCTAACAAAATATCTACACCTTTCATAAAATACTATGCTTATTAACCACTATTATATAACAAGATTTTATTAAAATTAATTACAAAATAAAAAACCCCTTATTAAGAAGGGGATTTTTGACTTTTATTATCAATTAATATCTATGATATCTTCTAGAAGTTATTTTAAGTTCAACGTTCTTCTCCTTTAATTCGTCTAAATATTTACTATATGCAGGTAAATGAGGAGGAATAATCACTTTCTTTATATCTTTTTCAAGGATTAAATTGACAATTTTTTCTGAATTAATAGAAGAATCAAAGATAAGTGTACCTTGAGAAAAATTCTCTTCAAATCGTTCCATAATATTTGAAAGAATATTTAAGGAAATCTCCCTATCAACACAAGCCTGATTACCACAGTATATTTTATGACCTTTAATATAGACTACTGTATCCGACCTGTGATTTTTTGCTACTTCAAAAGCAATTTTTTCAATATCTGAAAAGGTTTCTAAATCTGAAGCAAGATTTACTGATCTCTGTTTAACCACCAGATCATCATCTATAACATAATCTTCTTTTCGATACACTGTTTTTTTATGCATTTTTAAAATCATGGGTTTGAATGACAGAAAGCGTTCCTTGTCACTAATATTTAATGAGGTTAGTAAACAATCATGTCTAGAATATTTTAACTCATCTAATACATCTTCATCATCAGAATAAATTACTCCACCTTTCCAATTTTTAACAAACTTAACAAATTCTTTTTTTTCATCATCGTTAGGTTCTACTATCCCGTAAATAAAAACCCCTTTTTTAGAAAAACCTATAAAATTCGATTGAGTAAGACTGACTAAAGAAAAAAGCAATTTAATATCTTTCAAGATTCTTAATGTAGGTTTTTTATGTGGAGTAAGGTTTTCTAAACAATCTATAAAACTATTTTCACCTAGAAATTTCATTAACATCGCTTCTTGTAATGGATTTGCTCCAAACCGTAATTCTCCCAATATCTCAAAAAATTCATGATCAAATTTTTCAGCTGCGAACAATTCGGAAAATACTTTGTGAATAGTGGCATCATATTTAGAAGTTGAAAAAAAGACCTTCAAAGACAATTTGCGTCTCAACTGCAATGGAACATCTCCACAATCTTCTAAATTCTCTAATACAGTTTCATAATCTTTAGGATCAACAAGTGGAACAACATCTTTGTAATTTTTTGCTGCTGCTCTAACTAATGTATATCCACCTATATCAATAAAATCTAAAAGAGTATCTTCATTTTTTGTTACTTGTATTATTTCATCAAAAGAAGGAAAGTTAACAATTACCATATCAATTTTCTTGATATTAAAGTCAATTAACTCTTTTGCATGTTTTTCGTCACTTGATTTGGCCAAAATCCCCCCTAACAATTTAGGATCAATACTCTTTATCCTTCCTCCTAATATTTCAGGAAAACCAATAAAATCTGACATTTTTATGGTCTTTATACCTTTTTCATTTAGAAAATTAGAAGTACCTTCGGTACATATTATCTCAACACCATTATCATATAAAAACTTTGCAAAGTTCTCTAATTTATCCTTGTTATATACGGAAATTATGGCTCTTTTTATGTTCATTTAATAATTCCTCCAATAGATTGAATATATATATTTTTTGCAACTAGCTCCTGTGGTTTATATAGAAAATTGACCCGGTACTTTTGCAAATAATCTAGTTTTTTCAACATGTTCCAATCCCATTATATAACGAGTAAATCGCTCTATGCCTATCCCACACCCTGCAGATGGCCGCAAATAACCTTTTCTTGCTATTTTTAAATAATCTTCATAACTATCTAAATTGTTTCCTTTTAACTTAATTCTTTTAACAATTTGATCATACTCATATTCACGTTCTCCACCAGATATCCCCTCACCAAATCCTTCAGGATAAATCAAATCAAAATCTAAAAGAGTGTCTGGTTCCAAAGGATTTTGTTTATCATAAAATTCTCTTTCTTCTATAGGCATATCAATTAACCAAACAGGCTCTGTTGACTTTTCAGAAATAATTTTTTCATAGTCATCACCAAACCTTTTTTTCGCTTCTTTGACAGAAATCCTATTAAAAGGCTTTTTTGGAACACTGAGTCCAGGATGATACTTTTTTATCAATTCAGAATGGTCTTGAAGCAAATTATTGATTACAAATATTATTAAATCTTCCATTAAACTCATAATATCTTCTCTTTTAGCATTTTTCACTTCTAAATCCAGCTGAACAAAATCAATCAAATGTCTACCAGATTGTGCCTTCTCTTCTCTTTCTAGTCTCAAATTAGGAGAGAATGAAAATATTTTGTCATGTACTAAAATACCTACCTGTTTTTGAACTATCATGGATTTAGTAATATAATATTTGTGACCATAATAATCTATCTGTGCTTCAAAAACATCTCTATTTAAAGGATCAGTAATTGTAGATACAATTACTGGTAAATACTCTACAAATCCTTCATTGTGAAGAAATTGTCTTGATAGGCCGATAATACCTGACTGAATAATTAAAGCATCTTTATAAGATTCATCTTTTAAATATTTTTCCACTAATTCTACAGAATCAACCTTTCTTCCCTCTTTTTTTACTAACTCCATTACATGTTCCCTCCCTATAATTTTAAGATATGTTAGTAATAATATTTTTAAAATTACATTTAATTATTAGTTAAGTTTTTATATTAATTAATAAAAATAAAAACCGGCGCTGATTTTTTATGTTTCAGCGCCGGCAACCTTTATATAACAATACTACAGCGATAATTGCCGACGCTGTGTATTGTTATTATTATTATTATTTAAAACTATGGATAACTGTTTATATGTTGCTTTTGCATATATAAAATCGTTTAACATATAAATCACCTTTCATTTAAACTGAAAAAATTCTATCATAAAAAAAGAAAAAAGTCAAGTTAACGAATTAGATCATATTAATAATATTAAAAACTCTCTAATACAATCATTATATCAGAAAGATTATCAGTCTATAAATCAGAATCACAACTAAAAGTATTAAAGTTATAGGTAAAGCAATAGTAATAAATCCAAAAAATACTAAACAAGCAAGAACAATTCCAACAATTATTGCTATCACCCTCCAAATAACAGGAAAAAATAGAAAAGACAGGATTACTATAAAAACAATACCTAACAAAGCTAAAATAGTTTTTAACATGCTAAGTACCCCCTTCTCATCAAATTTTTAGTATCTTTATAACCTCTAAAATTTAGATTTTACAAATATTTATTGTACTACTTTTTTAAAATTATTTTCATCTATAATCCCAATTAATTATGAATTCATCTGACTTCTTCAATAATTTTACCAAGAAATGAGTGAGGGCTCCGCCCTTGACCCATTATAAATCCAAAAATAATATTTCTAGAATACCTTTATTTCTAATTTAGTACTTGTACCAAGAAATGAGTGAGGGCTTCGCCCTTGACCCATTATAAATCCAAAAATAATATTTCTAGAATACCTTTATTTCTAATTTAGTACTTGTACCAAAAAATGAGTGAGGGCTCCGCCCTTGACCCATTATAAATCTAAAAATAATATTTCTAAAATACCTTTATTTCTAATTTAGTACTTGTACCAAGAAATGAGTGAGGGCTCCGCCCTTGACCCATTATAAATTCAAAAATAATATTTCTAGAATACCTTTATTCTATAATTTGGTACTTACAAAATTTATATTAATTATTATAACACACAAAAATAAAAACGAACGAAATAGCAAAAAAAAATACCGCGTTATGAAAACGCGGTATTTCTATTTAAAGGGGTGGGACATATGGGGAAATATGGTATGAAAAAAGTTACGTTCAACATCGCATATCTAAAATTGAAAGGGGGGCAATACCTACTCTCGCACGTTTTACCGTACTACCATCGGCACGATACGGCTTAACCGTCAGGTTCGGAATGGAGCTGGGTGTGTCCCGTACCGTTATCTTCACCCCCCATTATTCTTTTCATTTTTGTTCACTCATAAGTGCATAGGTTCCGTCCAAAGCCTCGGGCTATTAGTACCGCTCAGCTCAATGCCTCTCGACACTTACACTTGCGGCCTATCTATGTCCTCTTCTCGAACTGCCCTTACCTCTTTTTCAAGAGTGGGAAGCCTCTTCTTAGGGCCCGTTTCCCGCTTAGATGCTTTCAGCGGTTATCGGTTATATGTGTTGGCTACTCAGCTTTTGCCACTTGCATGACAGCTGATTCACCAGTGACATACTCACTCCGGTCCTCTCGTACTAGGAGCAACCCCCTTCAAGCTTCCTGCGCCCGCAGCAGATAGGGACCGAACTGTCTTACGACGTTCTGAACCCAGCTCACGTACCGCTTTAATGGGCGAACAGCCCAACCCTTGGGACCGACTTCAGCCCCAGGTTGCGATGAGCCGACATCGAGGTGCCAATCCACGCCGTCGATGTGAACTCTCGGGCGTGATTAGCCTGTTATCCCCGGGGTAACTTTTATCCGTTGATCGACGGCCCTTCCTCTCAGAACCGCCGGGTCACTAAGTCCAGGTTTCCCTCCTGTTCGACCTGTCAGTCTCTCAGTCAGGCAGGCTTTTGCCTTTGCACTCTTCAGTGGATTACCAACCCACTTGAGCCTACCTTCGAGCACCTCCGTTACCTTTTAGGAGGCAACCGCCCCAGTTAAACTGCCCGCCTAACACTGTCCGGATCAAGCTCTTCACTTTACTCCGTTAGTAACCCACCACTGTAAGGGCGGTATCCCACTGCCGGCTCCCCCTAGCCTGGCGACCAGGGTTCTCAGCCTCCCGCCTATCCTGTACATACAGCGATAGATTACAATGTCAGGTTACAGTAAAACTCCACGGGGTCTTTCCGTCTAGCTGCGGGTCCTCGGCATCTTCACCGAGACTGTAATTTCACCGGATCCTTCGTTAAGACAGCTCCCCAGTCGTTACGCCATTCATGCAGGTCGGAACTTACCCGACAAGGAATTTCGCTACCTTAGGACCGTTATAGTTACGGCCGCCGTTTACCGGGGCTTCAGTTCGGAGCTTTCACCCCTCCCCTTAACCTTCCGGCACTGGGCAGGCGTCAGTCCCTATACGTCCACTTCCGTGTTCGCAGAGACCTGTGTTTTTGGTAAACAGTCGCTAGGGACTTGTCACTGCGGCTCTGTACCAGCGTTTCCACCAGCACAGTCCACCCCTTCTCCCGAAGTTACGGGGCCTTTTTGCCTAGTTCCTTAACGAAGGTTATTCCGCTCCCCTTAGCCTTCTAAGCCAGTCTACCTGTGTCGGTTTGCAGAACGGGCTGTATATAACTCATACGCTACACGAGGCTTTTCTCGACAGTTTGATTAGCCACCGTTGGCCTTACGGCCTCCCCATCACGACTCCTCCTCCACCGGCGGTTTTCCCTACCGGCTTCTCAGGCATCGTCGCTTGGAAGACTTGCAACTTAATCTCGGCAGCTTCACCTCCTGTGTCACCCCTTGTAACTCGTTATATACAGGCACGGGATTCTTTACCCGTTGTCCATCGGTTACCTCTTTCGAGTTCACCTTAGGTCCCGGCTTACCCTGGGCGGACGACCCTTCCCCAGGTACCCTTAGACTTTAGGGGTGGGAGATTCTCACTCCCATCTCGTTACTCATGCCTGCATTCTCTCTTGTGCTTCGTCCAGATGACTTCTCAATCACCCTTCTCCCTATCGCACAACGCTCCCCTACCTATAACCTTTCGGTTATACCGTAGCTTCGGTGTGTGGCTTTAGCTCCGTTTCATTTTCGGCGCAGTCCCCTTCTATCGGTGAGCTGTTACGCACTCTTTAAAGGTTGGCTGCTTCTAAGCCAACCTCCCGACTGTCTCAAGAGGTCCACTTCCTTTCCCACTTAGCCACTTCTTCGGAACCTTAGCTGTCGGTCTGGGCTTTTTCCCTCTCGACCATGAAGCTTATACCCCACAGTCTTTCTCCCTGTCATCCAGTTAAGGCATTCGGAGTTTGGTTGGTTTCAGAGGTCACCCCCCTACGCCATCCAGTGCTCTACCTCCTTAACTTTCTTCTACAGAGGCCGTGCCTACACACGTTTCGGGGAGAACCAGCTATCTCCAGGTTCGTTTAGCTTTTCACTCCTACCCACACGTCATCTGAGAATTTTTCACTATCCACCAGTTCGGGCCTCCACTTGGTTTTACCCAAGCTTCACCCTGCGCATGGGTAGCTCACCTGGCTTCGGGTCTATGTCTAATGACTTTCGCACTATTCATACTCGGTTTCCCTGCGGCTTCACCTTCTCCGGCTTAACCTCGCCATTAAACATAACTCGCAGGCTCATTAATCAAAAGGAACGCGGTCACTTCCGCTCCCGCTTCCTGTAGGCATACGGTTTCAGGTTCTCTTTCACTCCCCTCCCGGGGTGCTTTTCACCTTTCCCTCACGGTACTTATCCTCTATCGCTCTGCTAGAGTATTTAGCCTTGGATGGAGGTCCACCCGGATTCACGCGGGATTTCTCGTGTCCCACGCTACTTGGGATTCCAGCAGCTGTGTCATAAGTTTACGTGTACGGGACTTTCACCCTCTTCGGTAGGATTTCCCAATCCTTTCCACTTACCTTATTTCCTCAGCCCCCTATCGGACAGTCGGGTAGCTGGATCCCTCTACCCACATACGACAACGCCTGTCCGCTTTTCCATCGTATGTGTTTGGGCTCTTCCCCTTTCGCTCGCCACTACTTAGGGAATCTCGTTTGATTTCTTTTCGCCTGGGTACTAAGATGTTTCCCTTCCCCAGTTTCGCTTCCTTTTCAGGATGCCTTTCGGCAGGTTTCCCCATTCGGATATCTGCGGATCTTTGCTCGCTTGCAGCTCCCCGCAGCTTTTCGCAGCTGGCCACGTCCTTCTTCGCCTCTAGCTGGCTAGGCATCCACCGTATGCCCTTATTACTTTGGACTAACCTATGCACTTGTCAATGAACAATCGTTTTTATTCTGCGTTTTAATGAACAAAGATAAATCACTCAAAAGTAGATAGAGGGAGTTAAACAAAAATTATTTTTATTTGTGTATATATCTCCTTAGAAAGGAGGTGATCCAGGCGCACCTTCCGGTACACCTACCTTGTTACGACTTCGCCCCCCTCGCCAAGCCCACCTTCAACAGTACCTCCCGTACTGCCTTCAGGTGTTCCCAACTCGGGTGGCGTGACGGGCGGTGTGTACAAGGCCCGGGAACGTATTCACCGCAGTTTGGCTGACCTGCGATTACTAGCGATTCCGACTTCATGTAGGCGGGTTGCAGCCTACAATCCGTATTTCGGAGAGTTTTTTTAGGATCCGCTCCACCTCTCGGCTTCGCTTCCCTTTGTCCCCTCCATTGTAGCACGTGTGTCGCCCAGAGTATAAGGGGCACGCTTACCTGACGTCATCCCCTCCTTCCTCCGCCTCGTCGGCGGCAGTCCGATTAGAGTCCTCGCCTTTCCGCGTTAGTAACTAATCGTAGGGGTTGCGCTCGTTGCGGGACTTAACCCAACACCTCACGGCACGAGCTGACGACGGCCGTGCACCACCTGTGTAACCTCCCGCTTTGCAGCAGGCCAGTAGATTTCTCTACCTTCAGTTACATGTCAATCCCTGGTAAGGTTCTTCGGTTACCATCGAATTAAACCACATGCTCCACCGCTTGTGCGGACCCCCGTCAATTCCTTTGAGTTTCATCCTTGCGGACGTACTCCCCAGGCGGCTCACTTAGCGCGTTCGCTTCAGCACAGAGAGTTTATCACTCCCTACACCTAGTGAGCATCGTTTACGGCTAGGACTACCCGGGTATCTAATCCGGTTTGCTCCCCTAGCTTTCGGGCCTCAGCGTCTGGTGCACCCCAGTAGACCGACTTCTCCACCGGCGTTCCTACCCGTATCTGCGGATTTCACCCCTACTCGGGTAATTCCGTCTACCTCTGGTGCCCTCAAGTAATTCAGTTTCATCCGCTAGCCTATCGTTGAGCAATAGGTTTTCACAGATGACTTCTTTTACCGCCTACGCCCCCTTTACGCCCAGTAATTCCGGGTAACGCTTGCCCCCTACGTCTTACCGCGGCTGCTGGCACGTAGTTAGCCGGGACTTTTCCTAGCCTACTTTCTTCTCCTGTGTGTCCACAGGCCTTTTATTCGGCTAGTTCAGAAGTTTACATCCCGAAGGACTTCTTCCTCCACGCGGCGTCGCTGGATCAGGCTTTCGCCCATTGTCCAAGATTCCCCACTGCTGCCTCCCGTAGGAGTAGGGCCCGTCTCTCAGTGCCCTTGTGACCGTTCATGCTCTCACACCGGTTATCCGTCATCGGCTTGGTAAGCTTTTATCTCACCAACTACCTGATGGAGAGTAGGCTCATCCCTCGGCTGTCTCACCACTTTCCCCTCTCGGGCTTATCGAAGTTTACCTACCGTTTCCAGTAGCTATCTCCGTCCAAGGGGTAGATTCCTACCTTTTACTCACCCGTTCGCCACTATCCTAAGCTCGCGCTTAGAACCGTTCGACTTGCATGTGTTAGGCACGCCGCCAGCGTTAACCCTGAGCCAGGATCAAACCCTTCATCCTAACTCTTCTTTTCCCTCTATCTACTTTTCAATGATCTCTACTTTTTTCCGCAAAAATCTAATATGCGGCCTTACCACATTTGTTTGTTCGTCCTTTTTTATTTCTTTTCCATTTCTCTTTCATCCTATGTTTCCCTCAACGTTCTATATCTTATCATATTTCTATCTGTCTTGTCAATTGCTTTTTTGTGAAGTTATATATAATTTACTGTTAATTCATCTCTTTCCTCTGTTGATTAATAAAACTAAGCTTAAATTAACTCTATATTTTATCTTATCTTCTAAGCAATACAAATGAATAATAGACGATGAAAAATGAATAAAACAAAAATCCTATTGAAGGCAAATAAAACCATTTATTAGCTCCAAGCTCAGTATTACCAAATAGTTGAATACCCATCCACGCAAGAGAATATCTTACTATTATGTAGGTAATCATAAAAACCATAAAAAATGAATAAAAGAATATTATGAGAGCTATAATTTTATGATTCTTACTTCTTGCTCGTTCTAACGAAAAAAGCTCCAATAACACCCCAAAAATTAAAAGTAATATTGATAAGATAAGTAATTGCCTTGTGTTAAAAGGAAAATTCTGCCCAAGCAAACTATTAACTATAGGCTTTAAATAATTTATTATAGCGATTATCAACATAGAAATAACAGCAATCACTATATTCAATGTTCCAAAAATCATCTCTAAAATGGGATAAGGAGGTTTATCTTTTTTTTCTACCTTTTTATATAGTGGCTCTTTTTTATTTGGTTCATAATAGTAACTTACATCAACCTTCATATCTAATGTCTCCTTTTAAGTCACCTTTGAAAAATGATAATTTTATTCATTTGATGAGATGTTCTTTATTTATGAATTACCTATACCTGTATCTTAACAAAAATAATAAAATCAACCAAACAAGTTGTCAATCAAATACAATTATAGTATTGTTCACTGATATAAATTAAGGAATTACTATCTTGGCCACAAAATTCTCATTAATAAAACTACTCTAATCAATCTCAATTTTATCTATTTCAAGCACAATCTTAGATATTTTTTCAATCATTGTCTCATACAACTCTTGAAAATCAACCTCGGTTATCTTATCTGCTGGAATCTTAAAAACTGCAATTACTGGTTCTTTTATCTTCATTTCAGGAAGTTTGTAAGAATTCTCTAAAAAAGTATACTTTTTCAATACTTTTTCTTTCAGCATCCTACCAAGTTCTATATAAATCGATACTTTATTACTTTCAATATTTTCAGGTAGTTTATACACAATATGGATGTCACTTAAATATGGAAAATAAAAAACTCCATCTACCCATTTTTTGAAATGATCAATTATAAATTGAAGAGTCTTATCATTTATACTCATACTAAGAGAGAGATAATTTTGTCCTTTTAGCTTCTCTGTAAAAATTAGTTTTTTAATGAATCTTTCATCACCATATGCCCTGTAGGCAACCAACTTTAAAGGAGACTGAACAATCCCAAATGAGGTCTCAGGATAGACTATTTTTTTATATTTTTGAGCTATTTCTTTGTATTTTGTTTCTAAAAAAATTGCATTAGGAAATAAAGTTGGATACAAAACACTCATAACTTTACTTGGATGATCTGGTCCTAGAATTTCTATGTTTCTTCCTTCTTTGTCTACTAAAATTGTGTAAACAGGAAAAGTATTACTTTTATCAAATACACTAGCAAAAAAATAGTGTTGAAACTCATCAGCTAACAAACTATTATATTTTTCTAAATAGCTTAATGCATATTGTGTAAGCTCTTTCAATTTATTCCTCTCCTAGATACTCTTTTATTCGTTCGGCTATTATTTGACTTTTCACTACTTTGGCAATTTCTTCAATAGGTGCTTCTCGTATCTTGTTAATACCACCAAAATGTTGAATTAATTGTTTTTTCCTTTTTGGTCCAACCCCAGGAATTTGGTCTAATTTTGTTCTTTCATATCTTTTTGTTCTAAGCCTTCTATTAAATCCTATAGCAAACCTGTGTGTCTCGTCTCTCACGTAAATTAACAATCGCAAAACTGGGTGATCTAAGGGTAAGTGTAGGTCAGGAATTTCTCCTGGAAATACTATTCTTTCGTCCTCCTTAGCTATCCCGACTACATCAACATCTTTTAAAGAAAAACCTATTTCTTCCAGCGCTTCTACTGCAGAATTTACTTGACCCTTGCCTCCGTCGATAAACAATAGATCAGGAAGCGAGTAGTTACTATATCTTCTTTTAATAACTGCTTTTATACTTTCGTAGTCATCCGGAATTTTTATGTTATCAAGCCTATACTTTCTATAATTCTCCTTTTTAGGTTTTCCATTTTCAAAGCAAACAACTGACGCAACTGTATATAATCCCTGTAAATGAGAAATATCGATTCCTTCAATTACATTCGGTATTTTTTTTAGAGATAGTATTTCTTTCGTTAACTTTAAAGAGCTGCTTAGATCTTTTTGTCTCTTGATTTCTTCATTAAGATTTTTGTAGGCTATATCATAAAGCTTCGAATTTTTTCCAATTTTTTCAATCCTTTTTAATCCTTTTTCTGATAAAAAATTAAGTATATCCTCATCAACTTTTTCTTCATACATAGTCAAAATAGTAGTAGGCAATTCGTTGTTTCTTACTATATAATATTGATGCAAAAAGTCATTTAACTTTCCTTCCAAAGTAAAAGATAATTTTGATATTAAATATCCTTTTCTTACTATAAGTACGACATACACTGGAGGTTCATACATGATAATATCAATATTGACCCCATTTTTGTATTCTACAGCTACTTCTTCAAATAAGCTTTCAAGTTTATACAAAGTATCTCTCATTTGAGCAGCTTTTTCAAAATTTTTTAATTCTGCATATTCTATCATCATTTTATTCAAATAATTTTCTACTTCACTTATATTTCCAGAAAGAAAATCTATAACTTTCTTTACGGATTTGTTATAAATATCCTCATCAACATCTGTGTAGCAAGGACCATAGCATTTTCCTAAATGGTATAGAAAACATGGTTTGCTTTTTCTTTCTAAATTTCTATTACAACTTCTTACTTTATATACACTTTGAAGTACTTCTATCACGTCTTTTACAAATTTAACATCTGAATATGGTCCGAAATATCTTCCTTTTTCTTCCTTTTTAACTCTGACATACTTTATTCTAGGATATCTTTCTTCAGTAACTAGTATGTATGGATAAACTCTTGTGTCTTTAAGCATAATGTTATATTTTGGTTTATGGATATAAATTAGATTTGCCTCTAAGATAAAGGCTTGATTTTCGTTTGAAGTTACAATATAATCTAAATTTACAGCCTCTTCTAGCATTATTGGAACTTTTTCATATCCTATATAATTATTTTTATTAAAATATGAAGATACTCTATTTTTAAGATTTTTAGCTTTTCCTATATAGATAGGTTCACCATCAATATTTTTAAAAACATAAACTCCGGGTTTTTTAGGTATATCTTTCAAAACAATTCTATCTATCAATTCATTTTTCACCTCTTACTAACTAATGAAACTTTTACATCTTTCATCTAAGCAATTCTTTTCAGAAATCATATTGCTTACAATTTGCCCTATGGGATTTGGTTCTTTTGATAAAAAAGAAGCCAAATGCATATGAAGACATTTTATTTTATTAAAGTCAGCAGTTCCACCAATTCCGCTTTCTTCAATTTTCTTCTTAATGTTGCGAGGTAATTGTTCTAATTGATCTCCTAATATTATTACCCGCTTTTTTATTTCTTCAAGATGAGCTTGAAAGAGTTGTTCTTTCAATTCAGAGTTTTCAAATACTTTTTTCTCAAGAGTCGCTATCAAACTTTCCGATTCGAGCTTAGAAACAACTTCAACTAAATAGGGACACGTAACCCAATACAGTGTAGGAAAAGGTTTATTATCTTTAAGAGGATAACATTGTATTACTTGGGGATAATTATACTTACATCTTAATGTAATCGATAGAATATTATCTACTTTTCTGTTTAACTGATTATAAATAATATCTAAATCACTTTTTGAAACCAAAGAGCAACCCAACCAACATCCTCCATTCTTTTTTTAAGCTCTAAACCATATTTTTTTGCCTCTGTTAACATTATATCTTCTTTTTCCTTTATTATACCTGAAAAGACAATATTGGCTTTGTTATTTAAAATAATATGAAACTTAGGATCTTCAATCAATTCTATTAAAACTTCTGCTATAATATTCGAAACTAATATATCATATTTTATATCTGTATTTATATCTTTCAATAGATCTGATTTTTGAATGTCAATGTCTACCTTATTTAATTTAGCAGCCTCTTGGGCTTTTTCAACCGCAAAAATGTCGTTATCTACTGCCTTTACATATCTTGCTCCCATTTTTTTAGCATAAACAGCTAAGATGCCGCTACCTGTACCTACATCTAAAACATACTTACCTTCACAGCCAATTTCACTTAACAATTTAGCAGCCAACTTAGTAGTTGTATGAGTTCCAGTTCCAAATGCACTTCCTGGAACGATGTTAAGAACAAGCCCTGGTTTTTCAACCTTTTTATCTAAATAAGGATTTATCCAAACTCCGTCAATAAACTCAAAAACCTTGACTGATTTTATCCATTCATCGAGCCAATTTTTTTCCTCAAGTATTTGGTCAGCTACTAACTCCAAATTATATTTAGCTAATCTGGATAGGACTTCTTTTTCGTACTCATCTTTAAGGTTAAAATATAATTTCAACAGGTTTATAGATCGTTCCGCATCTTCTTCAATAAAAAACTTTGAAAAATCGATCATGTTTAGATCTTCAATAATTAATGATTCTGCCTCTTTATCTTTTAGTTTATAAATCACTTCACGGTATTTACCCATCTGAATTCTCCTTAATTAGTCTGTTTAATTGCGGAACACGGGTTAGTATCAATTGTATGATTAAAGGATTTAGAAAAAATAAGGCTACGAAGCCTCCTATTCTTGGTGGCATAAGAACAACATATGGAACTCCAAATGCCTGATGTATAAAAAATGGAGTTAAAGTGATTCCAACTATTTCTCCTGCTACACAGGAGAAAGCTAAACTCCAGTAATTAATCTTTTTCTTAAATCCATATTTAAATACAAGACCTGGTAACAAACCATACAAAGCTTTCGTCAAGGTAAATTGCGGTAAAAAGGGTCCTACCGGATTTATCCAATATCCCAATAAATCTTCAAAAGAACCTACCAACATTCCACTTAAAGGTCCAAATAAATACGATGATAGATAAACTGGAATAGTACCAAAACCAAATCTAATAACCTCGACATTTCCTATAGGAATCCTTATTGATAATACTCTAGTTAAAATCATTGAAAGAACTATAAATAAAGAATTTAATATTAACTTATAGGATTTTCTTGCTGGCATTCAAAAATCGTACTCCTTTTTATTTGTCATTAATCAATAATAATCAATTTACTACCTAATCACTAAAAATAGATAATCGTAAAGGCGTTATTGTTTCATCATTTTTATCATATTTATTAGAATAATCATCTAATTCTTGTATATTCCAATCAAATACCGTCAAATAACATTCCCCATTCTTTTCTTCACTAAATAAGGCTGGGAATCCATCATCAACTTCTGAACTTTCTTCATCAAACAAGCTTATTTCACTTAAAATGCTGTACGCTTTGATTTCAACTATTGTTTTGATATTGTCAATAAATAATAAAAAGTTGTCAATATCTTCATCAGACTCAAACTCTAAAGGAAAATGTATTGGAACAATTTGATTATCAATATCATAAGTAGATAAAAAATCATTCATCTCTTTGGAAAGTTCTTCATCATATCCATTTATCTCGGATAGAAAAGCAGTTTTTGATTCTTCTGTAAAGTTAATCCACAAAAAGATTATCGGATGAACATGATGTTCATGGACTAAATCAGTTTTTTTTACATAATCAATTAAATATTTATGAAATTCTGGGTATTTTATAATTATCCCTCCCTAACATTTATTATTACTCATTTTAAAAATTCTAAAATCTGCATTATATTTATGTTTTGGATTTTCTTATTTCTACAAAATGTCTATCTACTTCTAATCTTCACTAACTCTTAATTTCTTTAAACTTATCGGTACTTGTGCCAAAGAAGATGGGAGAGCTTGGCACTGGACACATTATAAATTCAAACATTCGTTTCCTTGAAAATCATTATTTCTAAATTCACTATAGTAAAACAAATCTTATAATTCAATATTACTCTATTTCTCAGATTTTATAAAACATAATATTAAAAAAACAGTCGCTCGAATAATTTAGTAGTTTATGAATAAAAATAAGTTCCTCTTAAGTCAACCTATGTTTTAATTATACCATGTTTTAACGTTTTTAGCTTTCTTTTTGTTTTTGTAAAAATTAAATATATATATATTTTTTGAGTTATAGATAAATAGTTAAAATAAAACCTACGCTTTTAAAATCAAAGCGTAGATTTTGTTATTTGTCTTAAGCATACTAAAAACTAAATTAAGAACATTTTGACCAACCACACGTAGTACAGCTTACACATCCTGATTCATTAATTAATGAATTTTTTGAAAGACAGTTAGGACAGTATCTATTACCCTCAAGATCTATATAATATCCATCTTCATATTTTAAATCATTGGCAAAAACAAATTTTTCAACTTCTTCCTTTGTTTTTGGAACACCAGTTCTAATTAATTCGTATTCGCCTATAGATTTTCCCCACAATTCTTTAAAGTCATTTAACGCCTTAGTGATTTCTTCTGCAAGTCCTTTACAATATTGACCTTTAACTTTTTTTAATTGTTCAATAATCTCTTCTGTAGAAACACCAGCTCGTAAAGCTATCGAAGAAAGCCTACCAATAACTTCTGCTGTTTCAGTTCCATCTGATAAAAATATTTCTATAGCCTCTCCTAAGTCATCAAAAGATACCGTTACATAAACTGTATTCCCGTTGTATCTAAACTTTCTTGTGACACTTCTAAGCGTTTCTTTTCTTGGCCTTGCACGCAGTTTATGTTTTTCATCCAATACAAAAAAGGTAACATTTTGTCTTACATTTTTTTTATCATTTTCTGACGTCGTCGTTAGCACCTGGGTTTCAAGGCTTCCATCTCTGTAGATTGTAAGACCTTTTACATTTAAATCTAAAGCTTTTAAATACATAGATTTTACATCATCAATAGTTGCAGTATTTGGCATATTAATAGTTTTTGAGCATGATGCATCTAAATAACTTTGAATAACATGTTGAGCTAATAAATGATCTTCAGGTGAAATATCTACAGCTGTCACAAAAATTTTTTTAATATCATCGGGAATGGATTTTATATGTTGTATGCTTCCTTTTTTTACTATTTCTTCTTTTATCTCATCTGTTATAAGAGCTCCAACCTTTTCTATCAAAACAGGGTTTATATATGTGAGAGGTACTCTCTCTCCCTCTTTATTTGTCATATATCTAATGTAAGAAAGTAAAAAATTAGGTTCTATTCCACTTGAAGTATCGGCCAAATTAGAAATTGAACCAGTAGGAGCAACTGTGTTAGTTTGAACATTTCTTTTATACTGTTTTGCTTCACCATAAAAATGTTCTCTTATTTTGTCATTCCATATTTTTATATCTTTATCTATTTGGTCATCTAACATAGCAAAAGGAATAAACCCATTTGGATACTTTGACTTTTCAAAATCAGGGAAGTTCCCCCTCTCTTTAGCCAATCCAGTACTGGCCAAATGAGAATAATAAGCTAATTGTGCTGTAACTTTTGCCATAAATTTTCTTCCATCTTCTGAATTATACGGAATTTCTTTTTTATAAAGAGCATCTGCTAAACCCATAATTCCCAATCCAACAAATCGTTGCCTTCTTGTGATTTCTTCTATTTCTTTAAGTGGAAAAACATTAGCCTCAACAACATCATCTAGGAATCTAACAGCCCAATACACTATTTCTTTAAATTCTTCACCTGTTGAGGATGTTGGATTCCCAAGGTCTATCTTTTCAACCAACTTTGAAATATCTAAAGATCCTAAATTACAGCTTCCAAAAGGTGGTAAGGGTTCTTCACCACATGGATTAGTAGCAGTTACAGGAGTATATTCGCTCATTGCGTAGTACTCATTGTGTCTCCCCAGAAAAAGAACTCCAGGGTCTCCAGTCTTCCATGCATTTTCAGCCATTTTATCAATAAGTTCTCTAGCCTTAACTTTTTTCTGAATTTTTGAGTCCGGATGTTTTAGTAATAATTCTTCATCATTTTCTATAAGTCTTTTAAATGTGCTTGGATTATCTATGTTAATAGAAATATTGAAGTAATTTAGAACATTGTTCCCTTTGTTATCCTTTTTGGAATTAATAAATTCGAAAACATCTGGATGATCATACCTAAGTACAGCCATTTGCGCGGCTCTTCTTGAACCGCCTTGTTCTATTGTGGAAGCAGCTACATTAAAAACATGCATAAAGCTAACTGGACCGGAAGATTTGCCTCCTGTACCTGCTATAGAGGAACCTTTAGGACGCAAGACAGAAAAATCATATCCCACTCCTCCACCATATTTCATTATTAGGGCAGCATTTTTAACTGCATCAAATATAGAAGCTAGAGAGTCTTCCATTGGAACAACAAAACAAGCAGATAACATGTTGTGTTTAGTACGTAAATTAAATATTTGTTTATAATCATCAATAGTCATATCTTCAATTGCTTTATTAAAGAATTGTTTATCTATAGTTTTCCCAGCATTGAATAAAGTTGGACTATTAGGAATAAAGATTCTTGATCGTATCAGTTTATAAAAAATGGTCTCGGCTTTTTGTATTTCTTTAACATCTTGGCTAAAGTTAATTTCTGCACTGGCCACATGTCTTGCAACCCTCTTTGCCACTTCATCCCATGTGTTTTCAATATAATTACCATCTGCGTCCTTTAAAAAATATCTATCTTGAAGAATTGCCATAGCGTTCTGGGATATTTCTTTATTTAACCAATCATCTATAACTCGCATAAACAAAACCCCCTCTTCACAATATATAGTATAATTGTATGATAACACATCAACATATTGTGAAGCAAGGGGGTCTGAAAATATTTACAAAGAATTTTTTTTAATTTTTATTCAGGATATTTAACTAAACCCATTAGATAATTTTTGTGTGGCATGTAAGGATGATTGGGGGTTACCCTCACATTTATTCCATACTCTCCTCTATCTTCAATCTTTATTTTACCAGTATATAAATAAGCATCTTTTTGAATTTCTTTAACAAGCTTCATATCATAAGTTTTAAGCTGTTCAATTTTCCCATTTTGTAGTGAGGCCACAACAATTTCTGCAATAATTGAATCTGGGCCAATTCCGGGCATATAAATCTCTGCCTGTATCTCGATTTCTTCTTCTGCATTTATGATCTGAGACTTTTCGTAATCAAACATTACATGTATTTTTATTGAATTCCAATTCTCTTTCAATAAATTTAACCATTTTGTAAAATCTTTAACTACTTTAAAATCGTTGGAACAGAAATTTCTATGTTGTTCACTTGCAGGCATATACAACTTTTGAGTATACTCCTTAAGCATTCTATATGTGTTGAAAAATGAGGTTACACTCTTTAGTGACTCTTTCATTTTTTCTATCCACTCTTGTGGAATATTTCCATTGCCTCTTTCATAGTATAAAGGAACAATTTGTTTTTCAAGTTGGTTATAAATAGAGACACTGTCTATTTTGTCTTGCAATTCGTGGTTTTCATAATCTCTATCATCACCTATAGTCCAACCGTTTTTCCCGTTGTAACCCTCATTCCACCACCCATCTAAAACAGAAAAATTGATTGCTCCATTCATTCCTGCCTTTTGCCCTGATGTTCCTGATGCCTCCAGGGGCCTTCTAGGATTATTAAGCCAAATATCAACACCAGAAACTAAAAATCTTGCCATATTCATGTCATAATTTTCTAGAATAATTATTTTATTTTTAAATTCTGGATCTCTTGAATATTCATATATTTTTTTCATTAATTCTTGACCTGGTTTGTCTGCTGGATGAGCTTTACCAGCGAATATCAATTCTACAGGTCTTTCGGGATTGTTTAAAATCTTTTTAAGTCTTTCAGGATCTTTAAATATCAAATCTGCTCGCTTATATGTAGCAAATCTCCTTGCAAAACCTATTGTTAAAGCTTCTTCATTCCCTATATTCTCTACTTCTTCTAATTGTTCTACAGTTTCTCCATGTCTCATCCTTTGGGCTTTAATACTTTCGCGAACAAACTTTATTAATTCTTTTTTGAGTAACATATGGATCTTCCATAACTCTTCATTAGGAATATCGTTTATTTTGGTCCATAAATCTGGATCATCTATTTTTAGCATCCAGTCTTCACCTAAATATTTTTTAAAAGATTCTTGTAATAGTGGATTTAACCAAGAATTAATATGAACACCGTTGGTTACATAAGTAATAGGCACTTCTACCCATTCTATTCCTGGCCAAACGTGATTCCACAACTTTTTTGAAACTGTTCCATGTAATTTAGAAACACCGTTCGCCCTTCCAGAGAGTTTTAGAGCTAATATAGCCATAGAAAAAAGGCTTTCTCCACTTTTTTGCTTTTCTAATCCAAGATCTAAAAAGTCTTGTCTAGTAGCTTTTAATTGTGGCCAATAATCTCCAAAATATTTATCTATCAGATAAATTGGAAATAAATCATTTCCTGCAGGAACTGGTGTATGTGTTGTGAATATATTTCCAGCTCTAACAGCTTGAACAGCTTCAGAAAATGATAAATTATATTCTTGTACGAATTCTCTTATTCTTTCTAAACCCAGAAAAGCCGAATGTCCTTCATTCATATGCCATACAGAAGGTTTATAGCCAAGCTTTCTTAAAGCTCTTACACCTGCTATACCAATAACCATCTCTTGTTTAATTCTCATTTCTAAATCTCCACCATATAGGGTAGAGGTTATTTTTCTATCTTCTGGATCGTTTTGTAATAAGTCGGTATCTAATAAATATAATTTAACTCTTCCAACTTTTATCTCCCAAACTTTTATATATACAGTCCTTTCAGGTAGTGTTATAGAAACATAAACCTCTTCACCATTTTGATCTACAGCTGGATGTATAGGAAAATCAGAAAAATCATAATCTAAATATATACTTTCTTGCCATCCTTCAGAATTGATTTTCTGAATAAAATATCCTTTTCTATAAAGAAGTCCTACTGCTACTAAAGGTATTCCTAAATCACTTGCACTTTTAATATGATCTCCAGCAAGTATTCCTAATCCGCCGGAATACATAGGAAATGACTCGTGCATTCCATATTCCATACAAAAATAAGCTATTTCACCATAATTAGTGTGGCTATGAGTCTTTTTAAACCAAGTTTTTTGATCCTCATTCATATAATTATGGAAATTATTCATCACTTCTTGATATAAACTCATAAAATCATTGCTTGCTACAGCGGAATTCAATTTTTTCTGTTCAACTTTTTTTAGAAACACCACAGGGTTTCTTTGGACAGAATTCCAAAGATTTTCGTCAATTTTTTTAAACAACTGTTGAGCCTTATAGTTCCAAGTCCACCACATATTTTCTGAAAGTTCTTTCAAACCAACTATTTCTTCTGGTAACTTTGGAACTACTGTAATTTTATTAATAAAATTCATCTTTTTCCCTCCCGGTTGAATTTTTGAAATTTATTCAATGGTCCGTATTGGAAAACTTGTTTCTGAAATTATTATTAGTTCTCTAAGCTTGGAAGTATCTTTTTCAATATAATATATTTTATTAAACAACCCATACTTTTTTGACACTAAGTAAACAAATTTTTCACTTTCTCCTACACTCTCTATCAAATTTTTGGGTAAATCTAATTCTTCATATTTAGTTTTAACTATATATGCTTCGTCATTTTCAGAAAGAAATTCGTACTTGATTAGTTCTGATGAATCTAAAATCTTTATTTCAGATAAATTTTCAACAAAATCAAAGATATCTGGTATAACTTCTTCACTAGGAACTATAACAAATCTAAAGAAATCTCCATTTTTGTTAATTACAGAATATTCCAAACCTCTAAAATCATATGAAGGATATGAAATAACTGCTGTTTCAGAATTTTCAAAGAAAAAAAATCTGTTGTCAAAAGTCTGAACAGAAAAGGCACCAAAAGGCGTTTTTACTGAATAGATATTTGAATAATCTGTTTTATTTATAATAATATTAGTATCTTTTGCATTATATGGATACTTAGAAATTTTTTCATATCCAGTATCCTTTAGTTTTATGTAAGGATAGTAATGTCTATTCTCTAGGTATCCACTATACATATTCCATAAAAGTAATGCAACAGCATATATAAGCCCCATTGCTATTATAATTATTAAAAGATTTTTCCAACTCCCAAATTCCTCTTTTTCAGTTTCCTTTAGCTTTTGTTCTAATATTTCCTCAATTTTGTTTTCTTTCATAATTTAGTTTCTCCCACCTTTAATTTATTCAACATAACATAACAAAAAATTACCAAAATCTGTACTTTTTTGTAATTGGCATCTTCCGTTCTTTTCCAAAACTCAATTCACTTAGTTTAATTCCAGCTGGCAATTGTCTACGTTTCCATTCACTTTTTTCTACCATATTTATTACATTCTTGACAATTTCTTCATTTAATCCCATTTCTAAAAGCTCATTATATGATTTTCCTCTTTCAATATAGTTAAACAAGATCTTGTCTAAAATATCGTAAGGAGGCAATTTATCTTCATCTTTCTGATTTGGTCTAAGTTCAGCAGAAGGAGGCTTTTCTAAGATTGATTTTGTTATAATTTCTTTATTATGAATCTCATTATATTTTTTAGCAACTTTGTATAATTCAGTTTTATATAGATCTTTAATAGGTGCGAAACCTCCAGCAGTATCACCGTAAAGAGTTGAATAACCTGTTGCAACTTCACTTTTATTCCCACAAACTAAAGCAAGATGCCCAAATTTATTTGAAAAAGCCATGATAATATTGCCTCTAATTCGTGCTTGTAAATTTTCTTCTGTTTCATCAAACGTCTTTCCTTTAAAACTTTCTTTTAATGTATCTAAATAGGTATTATATAATTCACTAATTGAAATAATTTTATATTCTATCCCTAAATTTAGTGAAAGTTCCACTGCATCTTCTACACTTTTTTTAGAGGTAAATTCTGAAGGCATGATTAAAGCTAAAACATTTTTGTTTCCTATCGAATCTGCAGCTATTGATGCAACCAACGCAGAATCAACTCCACCACTTAAACCTAAAACAACGCTACTAAAACCATTTTTTACCAAATAATCTCTTAGTCCTAACTTGATTGCAGAATAAAGTAATTCATTTTCATCAGGAATTTTACTAGTGATAGATTTGATCTTTCTTTTTTTACTAACAATCTTATTAATATTAATTATCTCAACATTATTCTTAACTTGACATAAAGAACTACTTTTACTGTTTTTTAATTTTGCTCGTTTAGCTTCTTCAGCATCAATATCAATAAAGTAAATTCCTTCTTCAAATAATGGTGCATTCATCTCTATAACCCCATAAGGGTCTATAACCATGCTTCCACCGTCAAACACTAATTCATCTTGACCACCAACCATATTACAATACACGACCCAGGAAGATAGCTCAAGTGCCCTTGCCTTTAGGATATTATGAATTGAATTGATCTTATTTTTGTAAAATACAGAAGCAGACAAGTTTAAAATTAAATCAGTTTCGTTATTAACTGCCGAATACAGGCTACTATTTGGAAAACAAATCTCATTACCTATTGTAATACCTATCTTACTTCCATTCAATTCTATCAGCGTTAAAATATCTGAAGGATTAAAATACCTTCTTTCATCAAAAAATGAAAAAGAGGATAAAAGTCTTTTTTTATATTTCCCTAAAAGGTTACCTTTAAAAATAATTTGCGCACTGTTGTAGATATTGTAATATTCATCACATTCTACTGCTCCAAGAATTATTACTATATCTTTATCTTCAGTAAAGTCTTTGACATCTTTTATACTTTTTAAAGAATCGTTTAAAAATTGAGTCTTTAATAACAAATCTTCTGGAGGATATCCATTTAAGCACAACTCAGGAAATACAATTATGTCTGCATGATCATTACATGCTTGCCTAATGTTGTTTTTAATTTTATTAATGTTCCCATAATAATCTCCAACTATTGAATTCATTTGCGCAATTGCGACACGTATCTCCATATAATGTGTACTTTAAATATAGTTAAAGTACTTTCCTCCTTTTAAATTCAAAATCCCATTTTGGGCAAATTTTCGATTCATACTCCAATTTTAACCAAAAAATATATAAAGTATATATTTTTTAAAAATCATATTATTTTATCATTATTGAAATAATAAATCAAATTTTTTAGTCAATATATTGGCAACGCTTTCATTATCTATAATCATAATAATCTCGTCATTTTTTTCTCTGGCTCTATACGTTAAGTTGTAACTGCCGATGATAGATTTTTTTTCATCAATTATTATTGTTTTGGCATGTATTTTATCGTTATATCGTACATTAATATTGGAAAGATATTTAATAGGGGAATCATACAGTTTATTCCAATCATCCGATAAAATCTGGACATCAACACCTTTTGAAGACATCCTTTCCAAGGCTTCTACAAAGTAAGGATCTGTAAAAGAATAAGAAAATACCTTTATTGATTTTTTTGCTTTTTTTATATTATTAAGAATCTCCTTTGTAATTTGATCAGAAGGCCCTGTAACTATTTTGACATTATTTAAATCAGTTTTTTTTAAGTTAACTTTTATTTTACTCTTGTCATTAGCATATTTACCTTTCTTAAAGTTCGAAATTTCTTGAAGAAAAACGTTGACTATCTTTTGATCATCAGTATATATAAAAACATTAAAATCTGTTAGAAGACCACTTTTTGTAAAATTACCTGTCCCAAATAATACCGAATTATCGTCAAACACTATGAATTTTTCGTGGAGGTATCCTTCAATATTTTTATCATAAATAATTGGTAAAAACAGTACACCAGAATAGCCCCCCTCATATTCCAGGAATATCTCACTCTTCACTTTTAATAATTCATTGGAGATGGTGTCATCAAGACTAAAAGACACCAATCTCAACGAATTACTTTCAAGAATCTTCTCTTTAAGAAATCTTACCAATTCTTCTCCAGAAAAGAATATTTCATATGAAAATATATTAATAGCTAATAGTAAAATCAAAAACAACGCACATAACTTATTTTTCAACATTATTTTTTTCTTGATAAAATTTCATAAGAATCTCTGCTACTTCTGGCCTAGTAAATTCTTTTGGTGGTTTTTCACCGCGTGAAAGCATCTCTCTGACTTTTGTACCGCTCAAAAAAACATGTTCTTCATTCCCATGAGGACATGTTTTGGATGTAGCCATGTTTTCACATCTTTTACAATAAAATGCATGCTCAAACTTTAAAGGAATAATTCCTATCTCTTCAGGCTTAAATTGATCAAAAATTTCTTGCGCTTCATAAGTTCCGTAATAATTGCCAACGCCAGCATGATCCCTTCCAATTATAATGTGTGAACAACCATAATTTTTCCTACATATAGCATGAAATACTGCCTCTCTAGGGCCAGCATATCTCATATTGACAGGAAAAACTCCCAAACATACTCTATTTTTTGGATAATATTTATCTAAAATAACTTCATATGAATGCATTCGAACATCTGAAGGGATATCTTCTTCTTGAGTCTTTCCCACAAGTGGATTGATAAATAATCCATCGACTATTTCTAAGGCTGTTTTTTGAAGATATTCGTGAGCTCTATGAATTGGATTCCTTGTTTGAAAAGCAACAATCGTCTTCCATCCGTTTTCTGAAAAAATTCTTCTTGTTTCTACCGGATCAAACCTATACTCTTGAAAATTCTCGTGATTTATTCTGCTAAGTAAGGTAATCTTGCCTCCTAATGCTACTTCTCCTTGCTCATATAAAAACTTTACCCCAGGATGTTTATCTTCATTGGTTTTATATACTTTTTTAGCTTCTTCTTCTTTTCTTCTGATAAATTTATCTTCTAGATGAAGAACAGCATAGGTTTTTCCATCTTCTTCAGACTTTATTATTATATCTTCTCCAACTTTTAAATTATCTGCAATTTGTTTCTTTACTGATAAAACAATAGGTATAGACCAGACAATTCCACTTTCTAATCTCATATTATTTAAAACTGAATCATAATCATTTTTATTCATAAAACCTTCTAAAGGACTAAATAGTCCTGTTGAAATATTTTCTAATTCTGAAAGATCATAATATGAAACTGTTATAGACTTTAATTCTTTTGACTTTTTCAACCATTCATCCTTTTCTTGTTCTGAGACAATTCTGTTTATTAACTTTCCACCATGTGGTTCAATCAATATAATAACCTCCTACTAATTTCAATTTTACTGCCTTTAGAAACTCTAAAACAAAGATTTATAAATATTTCATACTTTGCTGTTTCAAAGAAAGTTTGACTTTTTGGTAATTCTACCAAAGAAACAGAAGGGGGGCTTCGCCCTAGACCCTATATAAATCAAAAACATCATTTTTTAATATCTGAAACTTTTCTCAAAGTAGAAGGGGGGCTTCGCCCTAGACCCTATATAAATCAAAAACATCGTTTTTTAATATTTGCTTCTAAAGTTTGTAGATCCAATTTCTTATATCCTTTTGTTACCTATTAAACAAACCAACCTATTAATGTCTTTGTACCAATAAAATTCTCTTGCTGTTATCTTGCTAGATCTCTTTAAGAAAAGGGTTATTTTCTAAAACTTCTTCTAAGGTTCCCGTTCTCATATGACCAGGAGCTATAAAAGTGTTTCTTGGTAAAGACTTAAAATATTGTTTTAATATCTTTAAAGAATTTTTCATATCATCTGTTGAAGAATTTGGAAGGTCCGTTCTGCCTATAGAATCAAAAAACAAAGTATCTCCCGTAAACAGGTAATCACCAATATGAATAACACAAGATCCTGGGGTATGACCTGGGGTATGTATTACTCTATAATTTTCAGAAATATTTTTCCATGGTTTAAGCCATGAAAAAGGCTTATCTAAGAGAAAAGATAGGTTTTCTTTTGGATTTTGTAATAAATTGACATCCAATGGATGTACATATAATTCTTTTACTTTAATTTCTGAAAGTCCCAAAATATGATCGAAATGCCCATGAGTCAACAACACAATAAATTCATGGTCTTTACTCACAAATTGCCCAACACCCTCACCGGGATCTATAATAATCTCATTGTTAATAATATACGTATTTGTCTGAAATCCTTTGCTAGTTACCAATTTTTGGATTTCCACAAATTGATTCCTCCTCACCCTTTAAAAGAACATATTAATCTAATTTATTTAAAAACTCTCTTTCAATAAACTCAAAACCCCTTTTCCAAAACGCCTTTTGATTTATATCTATTCCAACCTTTTTCAATAACCTATCTGGAGAATCATTTGCCCCACTACTTAATAACTCCTTATATTTAGGAACAAAAGATCTGCCTTCTTGCTTGTATTGTTCATACAAAGCAAGAACCAACAAATTTGCAAAATTGTATGCATAAACATAAAACGGTGTATGAAACATGTGAGAAATGCTAGACCATTCAAAATGATATTCATCAGGAATTATTACAGAATCTCCAAACATAATTTTTAATTCTTGGCTATATAAATTTGATAGTTCTTTCCATGTTGCACTACCATTATCACTGATCATTTTATGAGAACTAATTTCAAATCTTGCAAACATATTTTGTCTGAACATCGTCGCAAAAGTATCCTCAATTTTAGAAGCTATAAAAGCAATTCTTTCTTCTTCAGACAACGTTGGTAAAACTGCATCCATCACCAACATTTCTCCAAACACTGAAGCTACTTCCGCCATTACTAGCGGAGGATGGTAGTTCCATACATTTTGCTTAGACGCCAATACCCCATGTATTCCATGCCCCAATTCATGAGCCAAAGTCATTACATCGTTCATATTACCTGTAAAATTCATTAATATAAAGGGTTTTTTATTTGGAACAACATAGGAAGTAAAAGCCCCTCCTCTTTTTCCTTTTCTTATATCAGAATCAATCCTTTTTTCTGTGAAAAAAGAATCTACTATTTCACCAAACTCCTCATCAAAATGATAATATGCTTCCAACACAAGATTTTTAGCTTCTTCAAACGAATATTCTTTCTGTTCTTTCTCTAAAGGTGCATATATATCTGCTAACGTTAAAGGTATTCCCATTTTCTTGGTTTTCCAATTATAATATTGGTGAACAAGAGGAGTATTTTCTGTTGTAACCTCAATCACAGTGCTAACTATCTTGTCATCTACCTCATTTTCCAAATTTCTCATAGAAATCGGCTCTTGAAAATTTCTCAAGCTCGCTTCAGTATCATAATTTTTCACAATCGAATTATAGGTTTTCTCAATAACCAATTGATCTTTTTCGTATCTATCAAAAAGTATCTTCATAGCTCTTCTTCTAACATCTTTATCCGGATGCATTCTTAAAGATCTCATTTGAGGTTCCGTTAAGGTTTTAATCATTCCATCAATTTCAATTTCAAATATATAGGAACTAGTCAGGCGCTGGTAGAGATCTTGGAATCCGCCTCTTGAAGAATTGTACATCGCAGCCAAAACTTTTTCTGCATCTGCTGATAACACATGCTTTTTTGATTTTAAAAGGTTTTCAATAACATGCTTATAATCCTTCAATTCTTCTGATTCCATGAACTCTTTTAATTTACTATCGGATTGTTTTAGAATAGCAGGCTTCCAAAAAGAAAGCTCCATTTCAATTTTTGATTCATAATCATCACATATAGCTGCTAATTTTTGATATAGCTCGTTGGAAGTATCAGCAGCATAATTTAAAGAAGCATACTGAATTGTTAACCAAACTTTGTTAAAAAGTTCTTCACACTCAACAAAGAAGTTTTTAAGTTGAGAAGAAGATAAAGTAGGATCAGAAAGTTTATTATGGTATTTTTGTCTAAGTTGTTCTGCCTTATTTAGTCCTTCTTCTAAGTCCTTTTTTATTTTATCATCATGTGGAGATTTATAAAAAAAGGTCAAATCCCATATCGGCATTAAAATTGCCCCCTTTTATTTTATTGATATTTAGCAGTTTTGAATGAAAGAAGATCTTACCTTAACATTATAGCATAATTCTTGAGTTTTTTAGTTCGTTATGTAAATCATGTCTATTTATTTTGACAAAAATGTAATATAATAGTGTTAGTTTAAAAATAACTTGAAACAGGTCTTGTCATTTTTGTTATTTATATTAAAATCAAAGGGGGAATACTTTGAAAGCTTTATATATAACAGAACCTCATCACATTGAACTAATTGAAAAAGATGACCCTGAAATACGGGAAAATGAATCGTTACTTAAAATACTAGGTTGTGGGGTTTGTGGAACAGATTTAAAAATCTATAAAGGTGAAACATTAGCAACTTACCCTATCATTCCAGGACATGAAATAGTAGGGGAAATAATCAATTCATCTAAATATGAGAAAGGAACGAAAGTAACGGTTGATCCAAACAAACCTTGTGGATATTGTAAATACTGTCGAGAAGGTAAACCACACTTATGTGATGATTTAAAAGCTGTTGGTGTAAATAGAAATGGTGGATTCGCTGAATTGTTAAGTGTACCAAATGATCTTATCTATCCTTTAAACGAAAACATAGATGTAAAAAGTGCCTTATTTGCTGAACCTCTTTCTTGTATAATCCACGGAATTGATTTGTCAAATTTTTCCTTTACTGATGATATAGCAATTATAGGTGGAGGCGCTATAGGATTAATTTTTGCAATGTTGTTTAACAAGTTTTCTGTTGGTATAAAACTTATATTTGAAATTTCACAAGATAAAATAACCTACATAGAAAAAGAATTCGGTTTTGACATCGTACACCCCCAAGAATACAAAAAATTCAAGGAATTTGATCTAGTAATTGAATGCTCTGGAAGTATATCTGGACTAGAGTTAGCCTATACATTAGTTAAAAAAGGAGGAAAAATTATAGTTTTTGGAGTAACCCCTAAAGGATTAACTACTACAGAATTAGAACCTTTTCAAATATATAGTGAAGAAATTACCCTTACTGGTTCTTATATTAATCCGTTTACGATGCAAAAGGCTGTCAAGATTATTAACAGCAAAGAATTTCCTTTCCATAAGTTACTAACAGATCAAGCCTCACTACAAGATATAAATGAATATATATCCGGTAATAAACATCCTTTCTTGAAAGCCGCATATATTAATAAATAACTAAATAAACCCTGTTAGATATTGTATGTAATAATATCTAACTATGAAAGGAGATTTACTCTTATGTATTATGTAGGAATTGATATTGGTTCTTCGTCTATTCAAATAGCGGCTATTGACCAGGAAAAGAATTTAGTATATGTGATGGAAAACATACCCCATTTTGGAACACCTTTGAAAATGCTTCCTAATATTTGGCATAATTTAACAACCAACTTAGACGATAAAATTATTTCAACTTCATTTACAGGCATAGGTGCGCAACACTTCAACAAAGTCTTCCCAGATCTTTTATTTGACTATGAAAGTGTAACTATACCAAAGGGTGTTTTTTTATTAGAACCAAACGCATCTTATGTCTTTCATATTGGAGCTAAAGACTCTTATTTTTTGAGACTTGCAGTAGTTGAAGATGAAATAAACCTTTTAGAATGGTCTGCCAATAGCAAATGTGGTGGAGGTTCAGGGATATTAATTGAAAAACAGTTAAGAAGGTTATACTTAAAAGATGACCTTAAGTTTTTCAACATTGAAGATCCCTATCAAAAACAAAAACAGATGGAACAATTATTTGTAAAAGCAGAATCAGAAATTACTGAATTTACAAAATTATCTGGTTTCAACGCTAGATGTGGAGTTATTATTCAATCAGATCTTATTCATGAACAAAATGAAGGGGCTCAAAAACCTTACTTGATAGCCAAACTATACACAACAGTCGCACGAAACTTTAAAAATGATGTTTTAGGAGCTAGAGAATTGGATTCTTCTTTAACTGCGATTGCAACTGGAGGAGTTTTTTCCAGCAACTATATTCTAAATAGTGTTAAAAACTTAAGTGGTGTGAATGTTAAGAGACCAAAACATCACACAGCAGTCGCAGCGATTGGTATAGCAATAAAGGCTCTTGAAAAGAATAATACCTTTGTTATGGATTTCAATCAACTTTTTAAGATTACAGATTTCAGTAAAGAAAAACGTTTCTTCGCTGGACCTCTTCATTCGTCACTTGAAAAAGTCCACATATTTGAACATGAAATTAACGAATCACCACATCAAGAGTTAAAAGAAGTTACAATTGGCGTTGACGGAGGCTCTACCACTACAAAAGCTGCAGTTGTAGATGTAAATACTGGAGAACTTCTTGATAAGATTTATATTAGTACACATGGAGATCCGGAAGGTGCTTTAAAAGAAGTTTTTAGATATCTATCAAAAAATGCGGATAAATACTTAGTCAAAGGTATTTGCACTACAGGATCGGCAAGAAAACTATATGAAAGAATTTTGATTAGTCAATCCTTGAAGAAACGTCTTGAAAAAGAAGGCTATCTCGTTTTAGATGGAGCGGTAGATGAAATTACATGTCACGCTAAAGGCATTAAATTCCATGATCCTGATATAGACACTATCTTTGAAATTGGCGGTCAGGACATGAAATTTACCTCTTTTAGGGTTAATGGAAACAAAGCAACTGACCAAATAAAAGAAGCAAGAATGAATTACTCTTGTCAGGCTGGAGCGGGACAAACTTTAGAAAATATGGCCCAAATACTGGATTTAGATGTGAAAAGTACTCTACAAGAGGCTGCATTAAAAGCAGAGATTGTACCAATAATAGATTCCACGTGCGGCGTATTCATGGAAATGGAAGAAAATAGACTGATTTCAGAAGGTTTTTCTAAAGAAGAAATTGCTGCTGCAATTGTTAGATCTACTGCAGCGAGTTATTTCAATAAATTTGTTGGTGGGCCTCAACATGTACAAAACAAATGCTCATGCCAAGGTGGCCCTGCTTTAGGTAAGGCTTTTTTGGCTGCTATGGCACAAGTCACAGGTAAAGATATATATGCTTACCCTCACAGAGAATTATTTGGTGCTTGGGGAGCTGGACTTTTTCTTAGAGATGAAATAATTGAAGCAAGAAAAAAGGATAAAATTGTTCAATCAGCATTTAGAGGATTTGAATTTGTAAACATGTCATTTGATAAGAAAGAAATTTTATGTTCTGAACATTATGGCCAACTTTCCTGTAAAATGAGAAATTGCAAACTAAAAATATTTACAATCGGTGATGAAGAAATAATTACTGGAGGTTTTTGCCCCAGAGGAAACAGTGAAGGGGTTAATGTTACAAGAACAGATTACGTAGAAATATATCATAATATATTTGAAAAGCATTTTAATGGAATAACTTATGATCAACTAAATAAATTAGAAGATAAAAGTATTCCCACAGTAGGGATTCACAGAAGTGGTATAACTCTTGGAGAAATGGGAATTTGGGCTGGAGCTTTGCTAAGAGAATTAGGTTTTATGCCTGTTATTACACCGGTTTCAAATGAAGAAATCGCCCAAAGAGGCATAAATATAGCCCCCACAGAGTTTTGTATCGCTATGAAATTGGTTTTAGGACATGCTGACCTACTTGCAAAGGATAATAGAATCAAGCATCTTTTTAATCCTGCTCCAATTGAAGAAATAAGAGAAAGAAAACCATACAGAAAATTCTGTATATATACCGAAGCTGAGGGATACTTAATCCAAGATATTATTGGTCTTCAACCACAAAGAGAAATTTTGCCCATTATTTATTGGAAAGATAATGAAAGAACTTCTCAATCTCTTTTTGAAGAGTTTACACGCATTGGTTACAACATTACAAAAAAAGATATTTTGAAAGCTATCTATATTGCAGATAAAAAAGTTACTGAATTTAAAGAAGATCTCTACAAGCAAGGTGAACGATTCTTAAAAGAATTAGAAAAATCCAGGGAAATCGGTTATATAGGATTAGGTCGCGATTATGTTATACTGGATCCTCAGGCTTCATCTCAATCAGGTTCAATGTTCACAAAACAAAGAGGCATGAGATATATCCCCCAAACATTTTTAGAGAACTATTATAAGGATATTCCAATTGACGATCTGTCCTATAACGAATACTGGTACCAAAACTCCCACATTCTTCAGGCTTCAATATTTGTTGCAAAACATCCAAAACTTTTTCCAATAAGACAGATGAATTTCGCATGTGGCCCTGATTCAGTTAAATTCTATCATGAGGATGAAATATTCAAAAGAGTAGAAAAACCTTTCTTACACTTAGTAACTGATGCACAGACTAATAATGCTCCTTTTGTTACTCGTGCAGAAGCACATGAACGGTTGGTCAAAAAAGCAACTCCTAAAACGAATATAGACTTGACAAACTTTGTTTTATTTCCAAATGGAAAACATAATAAACAACTTGAACTAGGTAAAAAACTATGGCTTATTCCTTACATGGGAGAAGCAAGTAATTTGGGCGTTTCAATCTTAAGACATTACGGTATCGAATCAAAAGTAATACCCTCAGCTACCCCTAAATCAAAGGAATATTCAGATAGATTTCTTACAACAGAGGTATGTTTTCCATTACGTGGTGTAGTAGGAGATGTGATGGCAGAATTGGAAGAAATGGCTAAAGAAAAAGGGAAAAAATGGATAAATGAAAATATTGTTCTATTTTTACCCACCACTGCTGGGCCATGTCGATTTGGAAAATATGGAGAAGTAATAAAAATATTCTTGAGACAAGAAGGAATGGAAGGCATATATCTTATAAGCCCTTCTGCAGATGTTGGCTATTTTGATATCGTTGTACCAGAACAATTCAAGACACTTACTTCAAAAGTAGGTGCACTTCTCTATATTTTCAGAGCAGTTAAAATGGCTGATATGGGAGATGATTTAATAAGAAGATTTAGACCTTATTGTGATGATTTCAAAAAATTTGATGAGGTTTGTGATCAACAATGGAAAAGTCTACAAAACCTTCTTATAAAACATGGTGCATCTTATAAATTTTTGAAAAAATGGGTCAGAGAAACTACTAAGATTTTCTCTGAATTAGCACCTAGTGCAAATGAACATTCATTACCACTAGTATTATATATAGGGGAAATTTATACTAGACAGCATGATCCATATGCTGACTATGTCATACAAAAAATTGAAGAAGAAAGATTAGAAATAATAAGAGGTTCTATATCCGAATGGTTAGAATATGTAATGTACATAACTAATAGAAGAAACCCAAGCTTTATATTTGGTTTTGTTGAAAAATATATGGCTTTCGTAGACTGGCGATTCAAAACAATATTTGGTAACCATCTACAAGAACGCCATATTGTCCCCACACCACGAAAAATTATTGAAGACATGCAAAACAGCCGACGTTATCATGGCGACATTATGGGTGAATCACCTTTAGTCATCGGTACTTTCCTAAAATTTTTAAACGGCGAACTTTCCAATAGTCAACAAAAAGTTTCAGGTATATTTCACGTTGGTCCATTTACTTGCATGCAAGAGGGAGTGGCAATGGCAAAAATTGATGCCATTATAAAAGAAGAGTTAAAGCATAATCCAACTTTAGTTGTCCCTATAATTCATGCTTTTTTGGCGAATCTGCAAACACTAATCTTGAAGCCGAAATAGCAGCTTTTAGAGAACAGTGTTACCTAAAAAGCAAATTGAACGCCCGCTAAAGAAAGATCTTAATATTTAACAAAGTTACAAAAGAATGTGAACCCTTAAGTCAGAAAAAAGTCCTCAAATATATCAAAAAATATAACTATCAGCCTAACAAAATAGCTCGAAGCTTTGTTAATAACAAAAGCTATGTAAGAGGATTTATATTGTCTCAAATTTCAAACCTTTACTTCCCACAAATTCTTGAATCTCTTGAAGAAGAAGCCAATAAATACCTATATAATATTGTTCTTCAGATCAAGTTTCACTTCCACCAAGATTAGTAGAAAGAAAATCCACTTGAGAAATGGGCGTAATATATGGAGATTTAATTTAATAATAAAGGCATAACCATTTTGAAAGGAGAAAATAATGAATTATATCTTGTTAATAATTTTTTCTTAATAAACTAGAAAGTACCAATAAAAAATCTCAAGGAGGAAAGATAAAACATGCCAGGAGTAAAAATAAGTATTATAGGAGCAGGAAGTGCATCCTTTTCACTAAGATTAGTAGGAGACTTATGCAAAACAAAAGGATTATCAGGAAGCCTTGTGTCGCTTATGGATATTGATAAAAATAGGTTAAACGCTGTTCATACATTAGCTAAAAAATATGCTGAAGAATTAGGTTCTGATCTTAGATTCGAAACTACTATGAACTTAGAAGATTCCATTAAAGATGCGAGCTTTGTTGTAAACACAGCCTTAGTTGGTGGTCATAGTTATTTTGAGAAGGTTAGACAAATTTCTGAAAAGTATGGTTATTATAGGGGGATTGATGCACAAGAGTTCAACATGGTATCTGACTATTACACAATTTCAAATTTCAATCAAATAAAATTTATGTTTGATGTTGCAAAACTTATCGAAAAACTATCTCCCAAAGCTTGGTTACTTCAAGCTGCAAACCCTGTTTTTGAATTAACAACCTTAATTTCAAGAGTTGTTCCAATTAATATGGTTGGTATATGCCATGGTCATCATGGTGTAGATTATATAATTGAGAAAATGGGATTAGAAAAGCAAAAGGTTGATTGGCAAGTTGCTGGAGTCAACCATGGGATTTGGTTGACAAGATTTAAATATGAAGGAAAAGATGCTCATCACCTCATAGATGAATTACTTGAAAAAGAACTCAAAAACTTTAAACCAACCAATCCTTTCGATGATCAAATATCGCTTGTTGCAAAAGACATGTATGAATTTTATGGAAGGATGCCTATAGGAGATACTGTGAGAAATGGAAGTTGGAAATATCATTATAATCTTGAAACAAAGAAAAAATGGTTTGGTGAACCATGGGGTGGTGTTGACTCAGAATTAGGCTGGAAATGGTATCAAGAAAGGCAAGCAGAAAGAGCGATAATAACCCAACAAGTTGCAAAATATTTTAAAGAAAATCCAAAAGCAAAATTACTCTCTAAAGAAACACAACAAGCGATAATATCTACTGCAAAAGATGATTTGAAAAAAGAGTATACCAAGGAAGTCTATGAACTGTTAGATCCTGAAAAGAAAAGCGGAGAACAACATATTTTACTAGCAAACGCCTTATTGAACGATGAAAAAGTTGACTTAGTATTAAATATTCTCAACAAAGGAACCATCCCAGGAATTGCAGATGATGTGGCAGTAGAGATACCAGTATATGCAGACAAAAATGGAATCCATCCATATAAAATCGATCCCGATATACCAGAAAGAATCAAAAAGATGTACTTAATGCCAAGAATATTAAGAATGGAATGGGCACTAGAAGCCTTTTTAACAGGGGATAGAAGAGTTTTAGAGGAATTTTTGATAAGAGATCCTAGAACCAGATCTTATGAACAAGTAGTGAAAGTTATAGATGAAATATTAGCTTTACCAGAAAATGAAGAAATGAGAAAACACTACAGTAAAAAGTAATTTAATTAGAAAAATTAAATGAAAATAAGGGGCTTGACTTAAGCCCCTTATTGATATATAAAATTATCTTTGAAAACTTTATATATCTTTTCATCAAATGAATCAGAAACAAACTTATCTATTTCTTCTATACTGAAAGTTTTCATGATCGATCTTTTATCAAATTTTGAACTATCAACTAGCATATATATTTCATCACAATTTTCACCAACTATTTTCTTTATGCTAGCACTTTGTGGTAGATTTTCAAAAGCTCCTTCATCCACAGAAAATGCACTACAAGAGAAAAATGCTTTTTCTACTCGTATCTCCTTCATCATATTTTCTGGAATAACTCCCATAGTAACCCCATTTTTGTTATCTAACGTTCCACCAATTACTATTATATTATGAGTCGTGTTTTCTGCAAGTGCTAAGGCTGTATATAAGTTGTTAGTAACTATATTTAAAAACTCATATCTTTCTGCTAACTTTCTAGCTAAAAGATAACAAGTGCTACTTGCATCCAGAAAAACAGTACTATCTCTACTTATAAACCTCAATGCTAATTCTGCAATCTTTTCTTTTTTATCTTGATTAATTTTCACTCTTTCAAAAAATAATGCTTCAGTAAAATGATTCCTTTTTCTTATACCGCCGTAAAACTTTTCTATTAATCCCCTTTCATATAACTCTGCAACATCTCGCCTAATTGTCACCATTGATACTTTCAGTTCTTTTGCTAAATCATCCAAATTAACAGAATTCCTATTTTGTAAAATTTCTAATATTTTATCTTGCCTCATAATTTTGTTCAATACAACTCACTCCTTATACTTTTAAATATTTTAATAATTGTGTTTCTTTCAAAAAACTCGAATATATCAAATTATTGTCGACTAACTTGATATAACTCAAAACACCTTTAGTTAGCTTCGTTTTAGTTTTCAAAGACATTATGATATATTATGATGAAATTATATCATAAGATCATCATATATTGACCACTTTTTACAAATAAATACTATCTATTATTTTAAATCCAATAATTAATTACATATGAAACTCTAATATATTAAAACATAATAAGTACTTTAGAAATAAAAATTATCTCAAAATAAAATTTTGAATTTATGAGGGTAACAGGGCGCAGCCCTCTCCCTTCTTAGCTGCAAGTATTAAAAAGCCATAATTTAATTATTGTTTTTGAATTTATGAGGGTAACAGGGCGCAGCCCTCACCCTTCTTAGCTACAAGTATCAAAAAAGTTAAAGAGCTTTTTTATAAAAATTAAAAATAACTTTGATTTTAGAATTTTTAAAGACAGTAAACATAACGAAAGGAGACAAAGAACATGTTATATCCAAAAAATAAACGAGATATATCGCAAGAATTATTTAAAAATCCAACAAGTGAATACAGAGGTGCACCATTTTGGGCTTGGAACTCAAGTTTAAATAAAGAAGATTTGCTTGAGCAAATAGATAACTTTAAAATCATGGGAATAGGTGGATTTCATATTCATTCACGAACAGGTTTAGCAGTTGATTATTTAAGTGATGAGTTTATGAGTTTAGTTAAGTTATGTAATGAAAAAGCAAAAGAAGAAGATATGCTATGCTGGTTGTATGATGAAGACAGATGGCCTTCTGGTTTTGCAGGCGGATATGTAACAAAAGATGATCAATATAGACAACGCTTTCTTGTTTTCACCCCCATTTATTATAACGATTCCGAAATAGTTGTAGAACATTTACGAGCAAACAAAAGAGTAGAACAAGGCAAAAAAAGAAAGTTACTAGCTAGATATGAAATTGTTTTGGAAAATGGTTACCTAACCCGTTACAAAAGGTTAAAAGACAATGAAAAATCAAAAGACAATTCCAAAATATGGTATGCATACCTTGAAATAGCTGCAGATGATCCTTGGTTTAATAATCAAGCTTACGTAGATACTCTTAATAAAAGAGCGATAGAAACGTTTGTGGAAATAACTCACGAAAAATATTTTCAAGAATTAGGAGAAGATTTTGGTAAATCTATTCCTGCGATTTTTACAGATGAGCCGCAATTTACACGCAAAAGTTATCTACAATTTTCAGAAGATGAAAGTGAGATAATTCTTCCTTTCACAGATGATTTTGAAGAAAGTTATTTTAACTCCTACAATCAAAGTATATTAGATCATTTGCCAGAATTGATCTGGGAGTTACCAAACGACCAAATCTCTTTAGTGAGGTATAGATATCACGACCATTTAACCGAAAGATTTACCCAAGCTTTTGCTGATACTATAGGAGATTGGTGTGAGAATCACGGGATCTTGCTAACAGGTCATTTAATGGAAGAACCAACGTTAGAGTCCCAAACTGCGTGTGTTGGTGAAGCAATGAGATCGTATCGATCTTTTCAACTTCCAGGAATTGATATGCTTTGTGATAGGAGAGAATTTACAACAGCAAAACAAGCTCAAAGCGCTGCGCATCAATACGCAAGAGAAGGCGTTCTAAGCGAATTATATGGTGTTACAAATTGGGATTTCGATTTTAGAGGGTACAAACTAGCTGGAGATTGGCAAGCTGCTTTAGGAGTTACGGTTAGAGTACACCATCTTACCTGGGTATCAATGCAAGGGGAAGCAAAAAGGGATTATCCTCCAAGCATCGGATATCAAATTCCTTGGTACAAAGAATATTCATTGATTGAAGACCATTTTGCGCGATTGAACACTGTTTTAACTCGGGGGACACCAGAAGTAAAGGTAGGAGTTATACACCCTATTGAATCTTACTGGCTATATTGGGGACCTCAAGATAAGACTGCTATTAAAAGAGAGGAATTAGAAGATAACTTTAAAAATATTACCGAATGGTTATTATTTGGATTGATTGATTTTGATTATATAGCAGAATCATTATTACCTTCTCTCTCGAAAATTCAAGAAAACAAGACCTTCCAAGTTGGAGCGATGAACTACGATGTAATAATAGTCCCTGGATGTGAAACATTAAGATCTACTACATTAGATAGATTAGAAGCCTTTCAAAAGACAGGGGGAAAGATTATATTTTTAGGTGAACTACCTCGATTTGTTGATGCAGTTGAATCAAATAAAGCAAAAAAACTTGCAGAAAAGTCGACAGTTATTCCGTTTTCAAAAGGTAAATTAATGCAAGAATTAAATCAATACAGAGACATAGAAATAATCAAACAAGATGGATCACCATCTGATAATCTATTTTATCAAATGAGAAAAGACGCGAACAATAAATGGTTGTTCATTTCTCATGTGTATAAAATGAAAAATCCAGACATAGCAGAAAAAGAAAGGATAAAAATTATTATAAAAGGGGAATGCAACCCAGTAATATACGACACAATTAATGGAAGTATTAAAGAAACTGAAGCAAAAATAATAAACGGTGAAACTATTGTTGATTATGAATTTTATCCCCATGATAGTTTGCTATTAAAACTTGAATCAAGTAATTTTACAGAAAGTGAAAAGAAGAAAGAAAACCTATCGATTGTAGAGAAAGAAACAAAAGAAATAAGATTAGAAGATCCAGTAAATTATTCTCTTTCAGAACCAAATGTTCTATTACTTGATATGGCAGAATATTCATTTGATGGTAGAGGCTGGCAACAGGTAGACGAAATACTTCGAATAGATAATAAGTTTAGAGAACTCTTAAATTACCCATTACGTATGAACAAATTAGCTCAACCTTGGACAATTAAAAAAGAGGAACCTTTTGAACATGTATTGAAGCTTAAGTTTAGTATAGAATCGGATATAGAATTGAAAAATCCGTGTTTAGCCTTAGAAAACGTTGAAAACACAAAAATATTTGTGAATAAGAAACATGTAGAACCAGAAGTTGTAGGTTGGTTTGTAGATAAAAGTATTAAGAAAGTCAAGATCCCAAACCTTCGCCTAGGAATTTCAGAGATAATTTTAGAAATTCCGTTTAATTCAAAAACTAACGTAGAATGGTGCTACCTTCTTGGAGATTTTGGTGTAAAGGTTAGCGGTAAACACAAAAAGATTGTTGAACCCCAAAAAGCACTCACTTTCGGAAATTGGGTTAACCAAGGTCTTCCTTTTTATGCAGGCAATGTTACTTATCATTGCACAATTGAATGCAATGAAGGAAACCTAACTATTGAAGTTCCTCAATTCAGAAACCCATTATTATCTATCAGTGTAGATGGTCAAGAAAAAGGAAAGATAGCATTTGCTCCATACACATTAGAATTAGGTAAAGTAAATAAAGGAAAACATGATATCGACATAACAGCATATGGCAACAGAATAAACGCCTTTGGAACTGTTCATAATTGTGACGATACATACTTTTGGTTTGGACCAGATGCTTGGAGAACCACAGGAAGCCGATGGTCGTACGAATATAGACTTAAACCAATGGGTATTCTTGTTTCTCCTAAAATTTATCTGAAACAATAAGTTTTTTTGAACTTTTTAAAAATATTTTTATATTATCTGGTAAAATTGACAATATAAATAGATTTATTATTGAATGATTTTGAATTAACATTTTTTTATAATTTTTAAACTATATTATAATATGCGTTTATAAATTAGAATTTTCGAATAACATTTTTTTGAATTTATAATGGGTTCATGGCGGAGCCCTCTCCCCTTTCTCGGTACAAGTACCGAATTAGAAGGGAAGATTTTCTAAAAAAAGCATTTGAATTTATAATGGGTTCAGGGCGGAGCCCTCTCCCCTTTCTCGGTACAAGTACCGAATTAGAAGGGAAGATTTTCTAAAAAAAGCATTTGAATTTATAATGGGTTCAGGGCGGAGCCCTCTCCCCTTCCTCGGTACAAGTACCGAAAAGTTAAAGAGATTAAGAGTTAATAGCGATTAGAATTAAGGAGGTATTTCGTAAAAATCAAATACGAAACATATGTATAATGCAGATTTTAAAATTCCTAAAGACAGCAAAAATATCAATTAAAGGAGGCTGACCTTCTTTCTAAGTTTTGTTAGAAAGAATATATAATATGAATGAAAAACAGCGACTAATTAATATTTGTCTTTCAATGGAAAAAAATGGTCTTGTCAAAGGTACCTGGGGAAATGCTTCAATAAAAGATGGAGATAAAATATTCATCACACCTTCAGGATATCCTTATGATAAAATGAACGAAGATGATGTCATGGTTATTGACATTGATGGAAATATTTTAGAAGGATTTAGAAAGCCTTCTTCAGAATATCAACTCCATTTAGAAATATATAAAAACAGAAAAGACGTTAATGCCATAATACATTCTCACCCAATATATTCTTCGGTAGTTTCTCTTGTAAAAGAATACATCCCTCCCTTGATAGAAGATGGGGTAATGATATGTGGAGAAAGAATTAATGTTGCAAAGTATGGCGAACCTGGAACAAAAGATTTGGCGCTTAAAGCAGTTGAAGCGCTAGAGATGAATTATGCAGTTATATTAAAAAACCATGGACTAGTCACAATAGGAGAAAATGAAATTGAGGCTTTAACTACTTCAATCATTGCAGAAAAGACTGCCCAAATTTATATAGAAGCATTGAAAATAGGAGAAATTTCAGAGCTGTCACCACAAGATGCCAAAAAATTAAGAGAAAAATATCTTTCTTCATACAGGCAAAAAGGATAATTTAATCCAAAAATTTATAAAATGTACCTCTCAGCATTTTTAAAGTAACCAAAATCTAATAGCAACGAAGGAGGTAACAAACAATGAAAAACCTGTCAAGAACCTTAGTAAGTTTAATTGTCATAATCGTTGCAAGTTTGTCATTTTCCCAAGGATTTTCTGGTGGAGAATTTGGTGGATTGGGTGGTGGAGATTTTGGAGCAAAGTGGATGGATCTTGGTGAGTTAAACAAAACGTTGAATGATAACAATCTACCAACATTTTCAAATCCAGCTTTTTATACAGGTGGCGGTGGATATGCTCTGATAGGAAAAACATTATATGGAGGAGAAGGCTATGGAATTACCTTGTCAGAAAAAGCCGATGATTACACCGTTGAGTTAGATGTTGGTTATGGCCTTTTCGACATTGGATATTTAATCTATGCAAAACAATCCTTAAGAGTCTATGGAATGGGCGGAGTTGGGTTTGGAGGAATGACATTTAAAGTATCAGAATTTCCAGATTCTAAAAAATTTGAAGATCTTCTTACCGATTATCATGAAAATTTATTTATCTCAGGACCTATTCCTATTTTTAAAATTGGTTTTGGAGCAGATTATATATTAACTTTTAAAGCTTCTTCATCAACAGGAGGATTTGCAATTGGAATTTCAGCAGGATATGTGTTTGCACCATTTGATCCAATTGGCGGATGGAAATTGTCTGACACTTCTGTTTCTAATGTTCCTAAATTTGGTCCAACCGGTCCATACATAACAATTAAAATTGGTGGTGGTGGATTCGCTTTCTAGATATAGAAACCTGGAGGATTGATATGGATGAAATATTTTAGGTTAGAGGAAGGAGATAGACTACCAACATTTTCCTTGAAAGATGCAAACGGTGAATTAATAAATATCAATGATTTCTTAGGCAAATGGCTTGTAATATATTTCTATCCAAAAGATGGCTCTAAAGGTTGCTTATTGGAAGCACTTGATTTTTCTAATAAGCTTTCTGAATTTAAAAAATATAACTGTGAAATTATAGGAATTAGTCCTGACTCTGAAGAATCTCATAAAAAATTTATAGAAAAAAATGATTTAAAAATTCTTCTTCTTAGTGACCCTGATCATGTTGTTCTAGAAAAGTTAGGTGTATGGCAGTTAAAGAAAATGTACGGTAGGGAACATTGGGGCGTTATTAGAACAACCATATTAGTTGATCCAGATGGATTCGTAAGAAAAATATGGGAGAATGTAAAAGTTAAAGATCATGCTTCGAATGTCTTGCATAGTTTAATAGAATTAATACGTTCAAATAAATAAAAAGAGGGTTTTTCATCTTTTTATTTTGTTATTCTTACTATTTTGGAATATTTAATTACTATATATAATCATTTTTTGTTATATAATATAAATGATTTAGAAAACGCTTTCATGGGAGGAATCAAAATGAAACCAAGAGACAGAGAGAACATGAACATAAAATGGTTTAACAAATTTAGCAACAAAATTAGTATTATACTTTTGGTCCTTGGCTTACTGCCATGTATCTTCTTAGTAATTTATATAACACTGTCTATTCAAAATAAAACCTTAGAGAACGAAGCTAACATCTCATATGTAGTGGAAGATTTGAACAACGAATATCTAAAACAAATAAATGAGTATAACGACGCTGTACAAGAACAGCTAAACTCGTACAATAACTATTTAAAAAGTCAAATCACACTAATCGAAGAAGAAGTATCCAAACAAATGAAAGAAATGTACACTCAATCCTTTGACAATTCACTAAAAACTTTAGGAACAATATTCTCAAACTTTCTCGACTCGGAAAAAAGAACGCTTGAAAAAACTGGAAAATTAATAGCATCTGATACTATACTTAAGGAAAAAACTGCTTCAAAGTCTATATCCTTAATGGAAAGATACAGCATCTTAGAACCATTTGTTACAACTCAAGAATATAATGGTATGCAACTTTGGATACTTTATCCTCCGAACACTGCTGGAACTGGAGTAGAAGTAACCTCCAAAAATCAAACCTATAAACTTCAAAAAAAGGCTGAAACCTATTCAAAAGGCTATGAATACACAAAACAATTGAATTTAGATGATTTCCTCAAAGAAATATTTACGAATATTCTAGAAATTGGATATTTAACCCCCGTTGTTAAAACAAAGTCTTTTAACTCAATTCCGTATTTTATTGGTGTATTTCCAATTGTTGACCCAATAGCAACCAACACTGTCAATGGTTTTTTAGTTATTATTGAAGAATTTGAAAATCAAAAATTGCTTGAAATTTCAAAATTACTTGATGCCTCAGTAACTCTTTATGATAAAAACTATAATTTCATTTATTCCAATTTTCCTAAAGACGAAATTTATATAGATGAAAATAAATTAAATGCCAAATTTGTTACAGAAGAAATACTAAACAAGCCCAAGAGAAGTTATTACTTTCAAACAGAAGAATTCGATGGGTTGTATATACAAATATCTAAGGACTACCAAGATTTTGATGCATCAATTAACATCCCCCTTGAAACATCTTTTGATCTTCCAACCCTCACAGCCAAAGAGGTCACCTTTGAAATAGACTTAGGCTTAAATAAAATTATACGAAACACTATTATTATTTTAATTATTTTGATTTTAATAATTATTTTTGTATCTTATCTATTGAGTCGTAGATTTGGAACACAAATTAGAAACTTTACGAAAAACCTACAGAGATTATCAGAAGGTGATTTGACAGTAGAAATATCTCATGTAACTCAAATAAAAGATGAATTTGATCAAATGAATAAGGAATTAAACAAAACAATTTCTTCGCTTAAAATGATGATCAAAAATCTTTTAGAAGACTCTGAACAAATAATTGTTTCATCTAAAAATGTAGATGAAAAATCTAAACTATTGAAAAATACCCAACAAAATTTAAACTCCTTACTAGAACAGATTAAAGATCTTGGAGACACTGTCTCTAAAATTTCTTCAAGGTTTTCAGAAAAAATTGATGAGTTAATTTCAAACTCAAGAAAGGTAAAAAATGCTACGGAAAATATATCAAAAATTTCAAATGAAACAATAACTTTTGCAAATGAAGGAAAAAAATTTGTAGGCTCAGTTTTAAACGTTTCAAATTCCGTTGAAGAACTTGTCAAAAACTCAAGTGTCAGTGTAGATAATTTTTCTAAAGAAGTTGAAAAGATTAATGAATTTGTAAAAAATATTTCTGATATAGCAAAGCAAACAAATTTATTAGCTTTAAATGCTTCTATAGAAGCAGCAAGAGCCGGAGAAGCCGGAAAAGGATTCGCAGTGGTTGCAGAAGAAATTCGTAATTTATCGGAAGAAACGTCAATGACAGCAATGGGTATTTCAGATAAAATGATAAATATATTGAACAGTTTAAAAACTCTAGCTCAAGGAATCCAGGAAACAAACAAAAAAACTAATGACCTCGGAAACACCATAAAGGTTTTTGAAGAAGGTTTCAACAATCTTGAAAATTCTTCAAAATCATTAACAAGTGTTGTAAATGACCTTACTCAATCTGTAAGAGAACAAAATCAAACTATTGAAGAGTTTAAAAATGAAATACAAGGAATAGAATCTCAAACAAACACAACTATTTCTAAACTAAATATAGTAGAAGAAGGAATAAAAGCTGATAGTGATGCAATTAACTCTTTACTCGAACAAGTAGAAATTTTAAACAAAATCGCACATAATTTGAAAGAAGAAACCAGCCGATTTAAAATTTAAAGAATATATTTTATGGTATAATTGTAAAAGTTAAATTTGTCACTCAGTGTTTAATTTGAGGAACACAAACTTAGTTACAAACCAAAGAAATTACCGTGTTCATCAAAAAATTTGCTATGAATTAACTTTGAAATTTCCTATTTCAAGATAATCTAAACATTCTTATTACAGAATTAGATGTGTAAGTATTATGTTCCGATAAATAGAAATATAATAAGACCCTGAATTTAAAAGGGTTCGACGTTGAGGCTATTCTCGCATATTTTTTAAAATTTCTAAAGTGAGTAAAAACTTTAAAATCAGGAGGTGTCATTTTTGATTTCATTTGATAGACAAAATATCATTAAAGATTTATCAATTAAGACAGATTCAAAAATAGTTCTTTTGGTTATGGACGGTGTTGGTGATCTACCTAACGAAGAAGGAAAAACTCCTTTAAAAGCAGCTAATAAACCTATTATGGATTCATTGGCAAAAGAAAGCGAATTAGGCCAGAGTATTGCGGTATTTCAAGGTATAACCCCTGGAAGTGGCCCAGGCCATTTATCGCTTTTTGGATATGACCCCTTGAAATATCAAATTGGTAGAGGTATCTTAGAAGCTCTTGGCTTGGACGTCGAAGTAGGCCCAAAAGATGTTGTTGCAAGAGCAAACTTTGCAACTATAAAAAATGGAGTAATCATTGATAGAAGAGCAGGAAGACCTGCTTCTGAAGAATCGAAAAAAATTGTCGAACTATTATCTGAAAAAATTAAACAAATTGATGATGTTAAAATAACTTTTTATCCTGGAAAAGAACACCGATTCGTAGTAAAATTTTCAGGAGAAGGCTTGTTTGACGAAGTATCTGATGCTGACCCACAAAAAGAAGGACACCCTATGGAATGGGCAAAGTCTCTAAATCCCGATTCAGAAAAAATGGCAAAGATAGCCAATAAATTACTAAAAGAAATTGGTGAAGTACTTAAAGATCAACCAAAAATGAATTTTGCTTTACTAAGAGGATTTTCTAAACATCCAAAGCTTCCAACTTTTAAAGAAATTTATAAGTTAGATGCAGCAGCGATTGCAACTTATCCAATGTACAGAGGCTTAGCTAAATTAGTAGGAATGCAAATTATCAAAACTGGAGAAACTATTGAAGATGAAATTGAAACCTTAAAGGCGAATTGGAATAAATATGACTTTTTCTTCGTTCATGTCAAAAAGACCGATTCTTATGGAGAAGACGGTAATTTTAATGAAAAAGTTAAAGTTATAGAAAATACCGATAGGGTACTAAAAGATATTTTAGCATTGAAGCCAGATGTTTTAATCATTACTGGGGATCATTCAACCCCAGCACCTATGAAATCACATAGTTGGCATCCAGTACCTGTACTCATTAATTCTAAATTTGTTAGAAAAGGTTTATCAAATGTGTTTGACGAATTTGAATGTGCTAGAGGAGTGTTAGGTACTATATCTGCATTAGATCTATTGCCTTTAGCTTTAGCTCATGCAGGAAAACTTGAAAAATATGGAGCTTAATAAAAAACGGGCTTTAAGCCCGTTTTTTTAGATTTATAAATGTTTTATCTTTGGCATGTAAATGGTTTATTTTGTTCCAAGATATAATCCTTCGAAAAGACCCTGATTTTCAATGTCTGATCAGACAAAAAGACAATCTTGTCTTGTAGAATGTCAACTTTTAATTTAGCATCTCTCCATCTCAATTTAAAAGATAGTTCTTTCCATTGTTCAGGCAGCCAAGGCTTAAAATTCAATACGCCTTCTTGATCAACGCTTAACCCTCCAAATTTATATTATTTTTCTTCTTCAAAAAAAAGTCTGATTAGCGCTAGTTATTCACAATCAGACCTAAATATTCGTGTTTATTTTAATTTTTCTTTATTTTTCTTAATTTTTAAACATTTTTAAAATTAATAATTATTTAGTTAATTTATTTTTAGTAATTGAAGAATCCTTTCCTATCTTTTTTTCTTCATTATTACTAAGTGTTGGCTTTTCCCTTATCCCTTTCAAAGCTATTTGTTCAAAAAAACGGATCATTCTTGTCCAAATCCCTTCATTTGTTGTTAGTGGTTCAACTTTTATGGTGTAAAATTTAAAGGCATTACCACATACTACGTCAGTAAAAAGCTGATCACCTATCATCACTATCTCACTTGGCTTATAACCTAAGTACTTTATTTTTTTCCTTATTTTAAATTTAAGAGGTTTCCTAGCTGCAGTTAAAAGATCTACTCCTAATTCATCTAAATCCATTTCTAAAGATTTAAAACGACTCTTTCTTCCATTACTAGCTATTAATAAATAGAACCCCATTTCTTTAAGCCTTATAATCAAATCCGTAGCTTCTGGAGTTAAGAAATCCTTATGGTATTCATTTAATGTGTTATCAAAATCAAATATAATCATCTTGTACCCTTTTTCTTTTAACTGAATATAATCTATGTCAAAAATATTTTCTCTAAACTCATTAGGCGCTGCTAAGTCGATAAATCTAAAAAACCAACCAATAGTATAAAAAAAGACATTATATGCAAACTTTGAAAAACCTGCAACAAATTTTTTAAACTTGCTTTCTAGACCATATGTGTACGGGTTTATCAATATTGTGTACAATCCTAGCTTGTTTCCTACACTAATGTCTGTAATAAACAAGTCTCCTATTATTACTGTTTCTGATTCTTTTGAATCCATTTCTTGCAAAACTTCTTTTAATTTTTTTGTATTAGGCTTTTTCATACTTGTATAGACTTTCACTTTGCCATTAGTTAATTCTTCAATTATTTTCACCTTTTCTCTTTTTGCATTTGTAACAATAGCTACTTTAAAACCTTCTTCTATCAATTTATCAAAAAGCTTTAAAGTTTTGTCAGTTATGTTGTCATCTCTCCAACCTGTAACAGTAAAGTCATAATCCATAAGAATAGTTGTAAACCCTAGTTTTTTTAGATTCTCATAATCTACTGAGTATATATCTGGACTATGTTCTTGGGGAATAGGAATATATTTAAATAATCCCGTCATGCGGTTCAACACTTATAACCTCCAATTTGATGTCTGATTTTTTCAATGAATTGAGTAAAATGAGTGATTCATCTAAAAAACCTGCTGGAACAATTATTTTAAAATATCCATTCTTTTGTCTTTTCCTAACATTCATTATGTGTGCTTCCGCTTCTATCAAATAAATCAATAGATGAATATCTTCTTCTGCAATATCTATGAAGATATCAAACTCCGGGATGCTGTTATCATACGGCATTTATTAGTTCGCCCTCCTGTTTTTCCAACTTTCATTTTAATTGCTACACAAGTTATAATATTTCTGCAGAAATGGTTGCTAATTCAGATCTTTCACCCTTCTTCATAGTTATGTTTGCAGCTAAATCTATTCCTTTAAACTTTGAAGCCGCATAGACGAGTCCATTCGAAGAACTGTCTAAATAAAGATTATCTATTTGATATGGATCTCCAGTAAAGACGATCTTGGTTCCTTCACCTGCTCTTGTTAAAATAGTTTTTACTTCACTTGGAGTTAGATTTTGAGCTTCATCCACTATCATATACTGATTTGGTATTGTCCTACCTCGTATATAAGATAAAACTTCTATTTCTAGCAAGTCTCTTTTTGTTAAATACTCATCAGGTTTTTTCCCTTTGCCTTTAAATAAGAAATCTAAATTATCATATATAGATTGTAACCAGGGCCTCATTTTTTCCTCTATGCCTCCAGGTATGTATCCAATATCTTTTCCCATAGGAATTACTGGTTTCGATACTAACAATCTATCATATACTTTGTTTTCTAAAATATTATATAGACCCGCTGCAAGTGCTAATAAAGTCTTACCTGTTCCAGCAATACCTACCAGAGTTACAAAAGGGATGTCAGGATCCAACAAAGCATCCAACGCAAATACTTGTTCCGCACTTCTCGGGGTAATACCAAAAATTACACTATTAAAAGTCATTTGTATTTTTTCAAATGCCTGTTTCTTTTTATTATATCTTAATAACTTCTCACCATATTTTAAATAGGTATTAGGATATGGCTCTTCGTTAAGTCCTAATTCGCTATAAGTATATGTGTCTTTGATTTCTAAATGTTTAGTTGGATTATCTATTATTATGTATCCATCTGGTAAAAGCTCAATATCAATCTTGTCACTTAAATAATCTTGACTTTCTATACCAAGCGCATCAGCTTTAATTCTTAAATTCAAATCTTTACTTACAATTATTGTTTTGAAATTTTTATCTACTTCTTTTAAATATAATGCATAATACAATATAAAATTATCTTTTGATTCTCCTAAATAGCTTGGCATTTTGTATTTAGGATCATTCTTTTCTATAGCCAATATTTTCAATGTTCCTCCATTTTGTAACTTAACACCTTTTTGAAGAGGCATTCCATCTCGTAGACTATCCAAAATACGGGCTACATCTCTTGCAGATTTAGCAACTTTATCACTTCTTGTTTTGAGCTTATCAATTTCTTCTATAACTGGAAAAGGTATAATTAAATTATTATCTTCAAATTTAAATATACAATTTGGGTCATGTATTAATACATTTGTATCCAATATATAATTTTTAACCAAGACTAATCACCCCATTTTCGAATAAAATTTTCTAATGCTTTTAGAGAAAAAAGATTTATATACTTTTGAAATAATCGAGCTGTAGCTAAAGCATCATCCCAAGCCCTATGAAATTTATTTATACCAAGATTAAATTTATTTGAAAGATGTTCAAGATTATATGGACCACTTTCTAAAAAATACTTTGACACCTCCAAAGTATCTATATAATAATTATCAATTGAAAACATTCCACTTTCTTTTGCAGCTATATCTAAAAATCTTAGGTCCATTTTAGCGTTATGAGATACTAATATTGAATCATCAATATATTCCTTAAATCTAGGAAAAACGTCTATCAATAAAGGTGCTTGAGATACATCTTCATTGTTTAACTTATGAAACCTTGAAACTTCTCCTGGTATAAAAATCATTGGATTTACCAACGTATGAAATGAATATTTAAATTTAATTTTTTTGTTAAAAATAGGTATGGCAGCTATTTCTATAATTCTGTCTCCATACTCTGGACTTAATCCTGTTGTTTCTAAATCAAACGCTAAAAAAACATTATTCTGAATTTCTAACATATTGCTTCCCTCCATGTTATAAATTATACCATGATTAACTTTATTTTCTCTCTTGATTTATATGGTTAGTTTAAGGTATAATTAATAATAAGTATAGCGTCTGTAGCTCAATTGGATAGAGCGTCGGACTTCGGATCCGAAGGCTTGTGGGTTCGAATCCCACCAGACGCGCCATTCAGTCCTAAACAAGTCAAAGTTAAAATCAAAACATTACAAGGAGGTATCGTTCATGGCAGAGATAGAAGTACTTAAGGTAGCAGCAAATTCAAAACCTGTTGCAGTTGCAGGGGCTCTAGCTGCTATTATCAGGGAGAAGGGAGTCGCCGAATTGCAAGCCATTGGTGCTGGTGCGGTTAATCAAGCAGTGAAGGCTATAGCTATAGCAAGAGGATATGTTGCACCAAGTGGCATTGATCTAGTATGTGTACCTGCTTTCGCGGACGTAGAAATTGAAGGAGAAGAGAGAACTGCAATCAAATTTCTTGTAAAACCCAAGGAATAAAAAAGAGGCTGAAAAGCCTCTTTTTTACTGTATTTGCTAAACAATATTATAATTAAATAATTGTTATTTCAAATCTTCTTAACAGAATCTCTGACAACAATTTCCGTTGGAAGAATAATTCTCCTTTTGACTCGACTTTCTTTTTTCCCTTCAAGTTTTTCCACTATAAGTTTACCGGCATTTAACCCCATTTCATACATCGGTTGACATATAGTTGTCAATGATGGATGTAAATATTTAGCAAAAGGGGCATCATCAAAACCTACAACAGAAACATCCTCTGGGCATGAATATCCAGCTTCCCTCAAAGCCTTAAGACCACCTAAAGCAACCCAGTCGTTTACGAAAAAGGCAGCGGTAAAGTCTTTTCCATTCTTTTTAAGATATTGTTTTATTGATGTGTATCCTGATTGAGCATCAAATCCTCCTGGAATGAAAATTACTTCAAAGTCTTTGTTTTTTTGAGCAAAATCCTGAAAAGCCTTTTTTCTTTCCCTAGCAGAATAAATCCTTAAAGGACCTTCTACATGGACAACCCTTTTGTGACCCATATTATACAAATATTGGGCTATCTTTAAGGTTGAATTATAATTTTCTATAGTTATAATGTCTATCTTTAGCTCAGATTGATCCCTATCTAATGCCACAACAGGTATTCCTGTTGTCACAAATTTTTCTAAACTATCTTCATCATCATACGTTGTACATACAATAATTCCATCTACCTTCCGACCAAAAAATTCCTCTAACGCCTCTTTTTCTTTTTCAATTGAATTTCTAAATGTTGAAAGAAACATTTCTATATGACTTTTTATTAATACCTCTTTAATACTTTCTGCGATTATTCCATAATAGTATCCAAATAAATCTGGCACAAGCACCCCAACAACCTTATACGAACTGCCTTTCATACTATCGCTTCTTTTATAGTTTAACTCTTTTACAACCTTTAATACTTTTTTCCTGGTTTCTGGTGAAACGTTATCATATCCATTTAAAACTCTTGATACTGTCGCTATAGAATATCCAGAAACCCTCGCAACATCTCTAATTGTAGCCATTATCTATCACCCATTTTTAAAGTTAATTTTCAAAAGGTTTTAATTTGAGCTCTCCTTGAATTATTTCAATAAGGATACCATCTGGATCTTTAAAGAATGCTATTCTCACTCCGCCTTCTGCATTAGTAGGTTCCATAGTAAATTCAACACCTTTCTTTTTTAAATACTCATAGGCTTCGTCAACATTATCAACCTTGAAAGCAAAATGCTTCATACCAATATTTTTGTCATTGTACGATGTTATTGGTTCGCCTTTCTCGGTAAATTGAAATAATTCAAGTATTTTACCATTTCCCATATCTAGATAGACAATTATAAAATTTCCATTATCTTGAATTAACTGACCCAAAACTTTAAAACCTAAAACATCCCTATAAAACCGTATTGATTGTTGTAAATTTGAAACAGTTATCGCAAAATGGTCAAATCCAAATTTCAAAGGCATCACTCCCAAATTGTATTTTTTGTTATTATATTTTAAATCTCTTAACTAAAGCCTCTAGTTCAGAAGATAATTCACTCAACTCTTTTGCACTTTCGTTTATCTCTACTGATTGATTTAGTTGTCTGTCTATTACCTTTCTTGAGTTTTCTAGTTGTTCACTTATCTCTGAGACTGCCCTGGCTACCCTTTCTATCGCTGAACTCATCTCTTGGGCACTTGCACTTTGTTCTTCTGCACTTGCTGTCATGTTTTCTATCCCTTGATTCATCTTTTCTATTCTTTCTCTTATGTTATTGAAACTCTCTAGTACATTGTCCATTTTTTTGTTCACTTCTTCTATCGTTTCTACTACTTTGTTTGTTGAGTCGTTTACTTTCTTTGTTCCTTGCGTTATGTTTGTTAGTATCTGACTTATTTCGTCTGTCGCATTTCTTGACTCTTCGGCTAACTTTCTTATTTCATCTGCTACTACTGCAAATCCTCTTCCGGCTTCTCCTGCCCTTGCCGCTTCTATCGCTGCATTTAAGGCTAGTAGATTCGTTTGTTCCGTTATCGAGTTTATCGTTTCTACTATGCTTTGTACATCTTTTGCGATTCGTTGCTAGTTGGGTTACTTCTTCTTGGCTTTCTTTTGTCCTTTCTACTGCTTCTTTTACTATTTCACTTATGCTTAGTATTGTTTGACTTCCTTCTTGGGCTGCTTTGTTTGTGTTTTCTGCTTCTTCACTTAATCTTTGGGCATCTCGCGATACTCCTTGCGCCGCTCTTGCTACTTCATCTACTCCTGAGGTTACTTCTTCTACATTTCCTGCTGTCTCTTCTGCATATGTCTGTATCGTATCCATTTGTCTTTTTAGTTCTTCTGAGTTTTCTCTGCTTTCTTGCGAGGTCTTGGTTAGGTTGACTGAGGATTCTTGTACTTTGTCTGAAGCTTGTCTTATCGATCCCATTGAATTTCTTAGTTCTTTACTCATCTCTGATAGAGCTAACGCCATTTGTCCTATTTCATCTTTACTTTTTACTTGAAAGTCTACTGTTAAGTCTCCTTCTTTGAATTGGTTTATCTTGTTTCTTAGTTCAAGTAATGGTTTGGTTATACTTCGTATTAGATATATGACCATTATTATTGCTACTACAAAGGCTATTACTGTTAATATTATTGTTAGTAGGATAGAGTTGTTGTTCTTTTCTATTAGTTGTGGCCCTAATGTGTCTTGTTGTTCTTTTAATTGAGCCCTTTGGTCTTCTAATAGGTTTAGTATTTCTACCCTTAATTGTTCCATTTCTTGGATTATTGGGCCTTGAGATTCGATTAAGTTAACTAGTTCATTAAACTCGGTTTCTAGATTTTCTATATTATTCATTAATTGTGAAAAGGCATTCTTTAATTCGTCGTTTGTCAATCCAAACTCTACGAAAGCCAAATTATTTTTGAAGTTTGAAAATAGGTTAAGAACGCTTATTTTATCACTAGCTGATCTGGTTGAAAAATAAATGTGAACAGCGTCGTTTATAGTATCTACTGTTGTAACTGGATTTTCAGGAAGCAATGAAAATGCTAAAACACTGTATTTTTTAGATAAGCTGTCAAAATTTGAAAGTTCTTGTTTAATCGTGTCAGTCATTATATTAAAATCCGTAAGAAGTTTGTTAGCTTGAGTATCTAATTCAACAATTTTATTAAAACTATCATTGTACTGCCTCATTAAACTATGTACCTGTGTCACATTTGTAGCTTCTATTGAACTACCAGTCAATGAATCCAAAAAACTATTAATAGATGATAAATTATTTTTAAATGACTCTTCAAAAATATTTTCATATGCCACAAGATAATCCTTAAAATCAAGCGTTGCTTCAAGAAAAGTTGTTTCAACCTCTGTTAAAGTATTGACATCTTCTGATAGCTTTTTATACGTTTCAAGCCCTCTATTGGAATTACTGAGTGAAATTATATTAAAAACAATCGATAAACCGAAGAGTAAGAATATTACTAAAATAATATTTATTATTCTCCTACTAACTGATTTATGCTTCATGAAATCAACCCCCTATTATGAGATTTTATTTAATTCCTGAAGGTATTCTTAAAACACTTTTGGCATGATAAAAGAGCATTTATATGGTATTTAAAAAACAGGGGGGCTTTTGCTCGTATTAACCTTACCTTCTCAGAAATAAAGAGTCATAAGATATAAAATACGAGCTGCCCACCCAAAAACATATATAAAGTCAAAACAGAGCTTTGCTTTGTTTTTCCCATCCCCCATGTTCTAAATGTTACAAGAAATCAAATGCACTTTTTACAAATACTTCTCCTTCGACATTCTTTAAAATCTTTGTTTTTCCGGGAAATAGTGAAAAGAAATTATCTCCAGAATAATTTTCGCCGTCAACTCTGACATTCACACCAATTGCAGGTTTTTGAGTTTTCAAAATTAAATTTCTGCCTTCAACTTTATAAGTTATATGTGGATTATCTAACTTGTTTATTCTTAAATCTGCGAAAATTTCATGATTTTCAATGACGTCATCATCTTTCTTAACAGCAATATAGCCTACAGATTTGCTTAAAATATCTTCTTCTACATGTATTCTATCAATGATCATCACAGAATCATCTGGGATTTTTAAATCGGTATATGTTTTGTTCATTAAAAGTTCTCCACTAACACTCCAAAGCTCAAATTCTAAGTTAATTTTGTTGACGTAGTCTCCATCGTTTATAACTGATATAACAATATCTCCATCTTTGTTTTTTGCTAAAGGCAACAATTTGTTAAAAAAACGTCTTGTATAAAAATAGAGGGCTTTAGGTCTTTTAAAATAATCTATGCATGACCAACTAAAGACTGGCCAAGAATCATTTATTTGCCAATAAAGTGTGCCAGCAGTTTTATATTTGCGGCTTCTCCAATGTTCTACACCAGTTTTGATAGCTTCTGCTTGGTTTAATTGTGTAAGGTATACAATAGAATCAAATTCACTCACTAAACCATAATGTGCGTTAATAAACTTTAATAATCGCTCGGTTCCTTCAACTTGTTTGTTATGATTTAACATAACGTCTGAAAAAATCTCTTTTTCGTCCTCTTTAGCAAAAAAATCTATCGTTTTAGGATCTGGTGCTGCTTGAAACCCAAATTCGCTGACGAATTTTGAATTATCTTTTGTATAATGTTTAAAATCTTGCCAACCAGACCAAATTTCCCATACGTGCCTATCTCCAGCGTCTTGTGAGTTTGCTCTAGATCCTCCATAAGGACTTGACGGCCAATACAACCTTGTAGGATCTTCTTGAGCACAAATCTTTGGGAAATCCTCAAGGTATAGTCTATTCCCTAGATTTTTTCCGTCAACTTTTATCTTGTAATCCCACTCTTCAAAACCCCAGTTATTCTCGTTATTTCCGCACCAAATAGCTATACTAGGATGATGTCTTAATTTTATTACATTATGTCTCGCCTCTTGGTTGGCAAGTTTTCTGAACCAATCAATATGATCTGGGTACTCAGCACATGAGAACATAAAATCTTGCCATACAAGAATTCCCAATTCATCACATATTTCATAAAATGCAGGGTCTTCGTACAATCCCCCTCCCCATACCCTTAACATATTCATATTTGAATCCTTTGCCATCATCAATAATCGTTGATAATCTTCTCTTTTAAGCCAACTTAGAATGTTATCAGCAGGAATCCAGTTTGCTCCTTTAGCAAATAGTTTTTTCCCATTAATTTCAAAAATAAAACTTTCGCCTTCTCCATCATTTTCTCTTAAAACCTGTACAGTTCTAAAACCTATTTTCTTCTTTTCTGAGTATATTTCTTCTCCTGCCTTCTTTAACCTAAATTCAATATCATACAAATAACTTTCGCCTAGATCATGCGGATACCATAATTTTAAATTCTTAACTTCTTTTTTGCCTTCAAATCCAAACCTTTCTAAATAATTTTTTACAGGTAGCGTAATTACTAAATTACCATTCAACAAAATGTCGACGTAGTATTTATCAATTTCTTTATCCTTTAAATCCACGTATCCTGTAAAAGTAATCTCTCCGTTTAAATCTTCTATATACGCATAACTGCCATAAATCCGCGCATCTTTAAAGCAATCTATGTAAATATTCCTATATATACCGCTTGTAGCTATCCTAGCTCCCCAATCCCAGCCATATGAATACTGAGCTTTTCTTATATATACTCTTGCTGTTTCCTCACCTGCATGTAATTTACCATAGTTTCTTTCTAAAGCCTTTGGGATCTTAATGGGAGAATTAATTTCCACTCTAATGCTGTTTTCCCCTTTTCTCAGGCATTCTTTTACGTCAAATCTGTATTCAATAAACATATTTTCTGTTTTTCCTACAAATTTATCGTTTACGTAAATACTAGAAAGGGTATCAATGCCTTCTAAAACTAACTCATAACGCCAATCTTGATTTAAATTTTCTATAAAAAAAGTTCGTGTATAAGTCCAATCTTTTTCTTCCAGCCTTTTAAAAAGCCTTTCATTTGTTCCAATATATGGATGTGGCATTAATTCTAAATCTATTAAATCTCCTTGAACAGTGCCTGGAACATTGCCACTAAATTCAAATTCATTTTCATTATCAAAAACTTTCCATTTACCATTTAGATTTATTTGCAAAGTCATCTCTCCTCTTTATTTAACTTTTCTAGAAGCTGTTCAAGCATATCGTCTGTAAAATATCCTCTTCCAAAGTTTATTAAGCCTCTTAATGGCAAATATCTCATCATTGATATAATTAATTCTTGATCTCTATGTTCGTCTTCTTGAAAAATTCCTCCTATCTCATTTATCTTTTCCAATAACTCTTTTAATACTTGAGAAGCCTCTGGATCTTCCATCAAATCTCCTATTGTTGAATTTCTATCGTATTTTTTCTTAATAGTAACTGTTGAATTCACTTTAACTGTTTCTTTTAATTCTATCTCTTTTGATGATTTACCTACCAGTATCTCAAACTCTCCACTTTCTACATACCAGTCTCTTATTTCTGTGTTGTAATATGCAAACGATCTTTTATCTAGTTTAAACGTTACTGTCTTTTCTTCTCCTGGCGCGAGTTCTATCTTTTCAAATCCTTTTAACTCTTTTTCTGGCCGGTTTACCTTACTTTCTACATCTCTTATATAGAGTTGTACTATCTCTTTTCCTTTTACTTTTCCTGTATTTTTTACTTTAACTTTTACTTCTATTGTTTCTTTGTCTGTTATTTCTTTTTTGTCTACTATTATATCTGTATATTCAAATGTTGTATAGCTTAGTCCATATCCAAATGGGAATAGTGGTTCTATCTCTTTTTTGTCGTAGTATCTGTAGCCTACAAATACTCCTTCTCTGTATTCTACTTTGTTTCCTTCTCCTGGAAAGTTTAAGTATGATGGGTTATGACTTAGTTTTTTGGGGAAGGTTTCTGCTAGTTTTCCACTTGGGTTTACTTCTCCAAAGAGTATGTCTGCTACAGCTCCTCCTCCTGCTTGACCTCCTAGGTAACTTTCTAGTAGTCCTTTGACTTTATCTATCCACGGTATTTCTACGGGAGCTCCGTTACTTAATACTACTATTGTGTTTGGTTGTACTTTTGACACTTCTTCTATTAGTTTGTTGTGGTTTTCTGGCATTTTCATGTGTTTTCTATCGTATCCTTCTGATTCGTATCTGTCTGGTAATCCTGCAAAGATTATCGCTACATTTGATTTTTTCGCTGTTTCTTTTGCTTTGTCTATTAGTTCTTGGTTCATTTCATCGTTGTCTAGGTTGTATCCTTCTTCGTAGATGATTTTTGCTTTTCCTTGGACTAGCTTTTCTATCTCTTCTAGGGCGTTATCTAGTTTTGTTGGGTTGACGTGTGAGCTTCCTCCTCCTTGGTATCTTGGCTTTTTCGCAAATGCCCCTATTATCGCTATGGTTCCTTCTTTTTTTAGCGGTAGGATGTTGTCTTGGTTCTTTAGGAGTACCATGCTTTCTCCTGCTATCTTTCTTGCTAGTTTGTGGTGGGCTTGTTTGTCGTATGTTGTTCCTCGGTTTCTGTTATCTACTGCCTTGAATATTATTTTTAGTAGTCTTTCTACTGTTTGATCTAGTTCTTTTTCGTCAAGTTTCCCTATCTTCACTGCTTCTATTATCTTTTGGTCTCCTATCCCATAACTTGATGGCATTTCTAGGTCTAACCCCGCTTCTAATGCATCTACCCTTTCATCTACCGCTCCCCAGTCTGATACTACAAATCCTTCAAACCCCCACTCTTCTTTTAGTATCTCTGTTAGTAGGTATTTGTTTTCAGAGGCTAGTATCCCATTTACCCTGTTGTATGAGCACATGACTGTCCAGGGTTTGCCTTCTTTTACTGCTCCTTCAAAGTTTGATAAATATATTTCTCTTAATGTTCGTTCGTCTATTGTTTCGTCTATGGTGAATCTTCTGTATTCTTGGTTGTTCGCTGCGTAATGTTTTAAGGAGGTTCCTACTCCCATACTTTGTACTGCTTGTATGTAGGCTGTTGCTAATTGGCTTGATAGGTATGGATCTTCTGAGAAGTATTCGAAGTTTCTTCCACAAAGCGGTGACCTTTTTATGTTTATTGCTGGCCCTAATATGATGTCTACTTCTTCTGCTTGACATTCTTGAGCTATGGCTTGTCCCATTTGTTTGATTAGTTCTCTATCCCAGGAACTTGCAGTTGTTACTGCTGTTGGAAAACATGTTGAGGGTACACTGGTTTGTTGGTTTGGCACTTCTTTCCTTAATCCGTGTGGTCCATCACTCATCCTTATTGAAGGGATTCCTAACCTTTCTATGGGTTTTGTGTGCCAATTGTCTAACCCTGAACATAAGCTCGCTTTTTCTTCAAGTGTCATCTGTGCGATTAGACTTTTTATGTCTCTTTCCACTTTTTTCACATCCTTGTTTTGAAAATTAGGTAAACATATTTTGAAATCCCCTATCCCACTTGTCGTGGATTTTTTAATTTAAAGAAAAATAATAAAGTTGAATTTCATAAAATAGGTACCTTTTAGCATATGTATGTTGCCTACATATTTTTAGGTACCTACCTACTAAAGGATTCAAAGGCACGACCATAAATAAATATTAATTCAAAACCTTTTCTCAAAAATCTAAAGAGTTATTTTTAATGATTTGGGAATACCATTTTCCACTGTCTTTTATTATTCTTTTTTGGGTATTATAATCAACATAAACTATTCCAAATCTTTTTGAATACCCAAAAGCCCATTCAAAATTATCTAGTAAAGACCAAACAAAGTATCCTTTTAGTTTCACACCATCTTCTATCGCTTTATGAGCCATTTCAAAATGTTTCTTTAGATAATCAATTCTCTTATGATCATGCACTTCTCCATTTTCCACTTTGTCATCAAAAGCTGCTCCATTTTCTGTTACATAAACCTCTTTTGGGTTATATTCGTCTTGAAGCCCTTTTAGTATTTTATAAAAACCTTCTGGATAGATCTCCCAACCCATTTCTGTTTTTGGAAGACCTCTCTTAACTGACTTTCCACCCAAGGGTGAATCAGGATCAAACTTAACGAGATCGCCAGAATAATAATTGATTCCAACAAAATCGATTTCTTCTTTTATTTCTTCCATATCTTTGTAATAATTTTTAGGCAAATACTCTTTTAAAAATTCTTTTACAGTATCTGGATAGTCTCCATAGTATATGGGATGTAAGAACAGTGGGTAATTATTCCATTCGTGTGCAACCTTTGCTGCAATTTTATCTTCCATTGAATCTGTTGCAGGATCATGAGAAGTGTTTGACAACGTTATTCCAATTTTTCCATTTGCAATATTTGCCTCTCTGAAAGCCCTAACGGCCTTTGAATGAGCCCTCAATTGGTTATGTGTAACTAAAAACGCAGAATAAATATCTTTCATCCCAGGTGCATGTTCTCCAAACAGATGACCAACAAAGGCAACAACCCATGGTTCATTTAAAGTACTCCAATTTTCAACCCTATCTCCAAGTCTTTGAAACATATAATCTGCATAATCTGCAAACCAACAAGCAATATCTCTGTTTGCCCAACCACCTAAATCTTGTAAAGTGGCTGGTAGATCCCAATGATACAGGGTAATGAATGGAGTGATACCAGCCTCAAGCAGCTCATCCACAAGCCTATCGTAAAAATCCATTCCTTTTACATTTATCTTTCCTTTGCCATATGGATAAATTCTTGGCCAAGCTATAGAAAACCTATACCCTTTTAAACCCATCTCTTTCATTAAAGCAATATCTTCTTTGTATCTACGATAATGATCTGCTGCAACATCTCCGGTATCTCCGTTTAATATGTTCCCCGGCGTGTGAGAAAACCTATGCCAAATTGAAGAACCTGCTCCGTCAGCAAGTGGTGACCCTTCTATCTGGTAAGATGCAGTTGCTGCACCCCATAAGAAATCTTTCGGAAAATATTTTGTCGACAATGGGCAACTCCTCCTTTTTTTACTATCTTTACTGTCTTTAGAAGTTACAAAAGCCTACTTTTGTTATTATTTGTAAAGCTTCTATTCTATCTGTATTTTAATATACATAATTAAACATATTCCTACTGTAGAGTTTTTCTTAGGTTAATTAGGTTAGATGAAATATTAAAGTTATTAGCTTGTAAGCCATTCCTCTGAAAGCTTTGGAACGTCTTTTATTAATTGTATCGTATATGGATGTTCTGGCGCTGTTATTATTTTGTCAGCACTTCCTTCCTCCACTATTTCTCCTTCATGCATTATAAAAATTCGATCACTCACATAATACGCTAATCCTAGGTCATGGGTAACAAACATTATTGTACAGTCATCTGTATCTCTCAGCGATAATAATAGTTCTAGTATTCCTGATCTTAAATTCGCATCTATCATCGATGTTGGTTCATCCGCTAATAACAATTGGGGTCTGATTAAATGAGCGCGGGCTATCATTATCCTTTGCCTTTGACCTCCACTTAATTCAAATGGATATTTATCCACTACCTCTTCTGGCCTTAAGTTAACTGATTCTAAGGTTTCACATATTAGCTTTTCTTTTTCTTTCTTGCTATAGCTACTATTAAACAATTTAAATGTATCTAATAATACTTTTTTTACAGGTGAGAATATATTGAATGATGCATAAGGGTCTTGAAATATTGCTTGGACTTTTTTCCAATATTCTTTTTTTTCTTTGCCTTTTATATCTGTTACATCTTTTCCTTCGAATATTATTTTCCCTTCTGTTTCTTTCAGCAACCTTAAAATTAATCTCGTTACCGTTGTTTTTCCGCTTCCACTTTGTCCTACTAATGAAACTATTTCGCCTTTCTTTATCGAAAAATTGATATTGTTTACAGCTTTTACTGCCTTTTTACCACTACCAAACACTTTTGTAAGATTTTCTACCTTGATTATTTCTTCAGTATTTTGTGCCATATGGAGTCACCTTCTTTCCTTGCGTTAATATGTGGTTTATCCGTATGCAGCGCACACTTCTATCATCTAGCGATACCATTTCTACATTTTCTTTTTTACATTCCTCTATCGCTAAAGGACATCTATCTGCAAACCTGCAACCCTTTGGTATTTTTCTGAGGTCTGGAGGGGATCCTGGTAAACTTGGCAACTTTTTATCTTTCATACCTTTTTCAGGAACGAGTATCGATTGCATCAGTGCTTGGGAATAGGGATGTATTGGATTGAATATTACATCTTCCATCTTTCCCACTTCTACAAATTCCCCTGCATACATTACTGCTATTCGATCACATATATGTCTCAAAACTGGTAGTTCGTGCGTAATAAATATTATGCTTTTTACTATTCCATCATCAAATAGTTCTTTTATTAATTGTATAACTGATTTTTGTGTAGATACGTCTAACGCAGATGTTGGTTCATCTGCTGCTACTACAACAGGATTCATCAATGTCGATATCGCTACTACTACCCTTTGTTTCATTCCTCCACTCAATTCTAACGGATATAGGTTTAATACCCTTGAGGGTAATGATAACGATTCAAAACGGTTTTTCGTTAGTTCTATTATCTCTTTTTCTTTCATATCTGGTTCATGTTCTTTCATTAAATCTATCACAAAATCTTTTATTTTTATGGTGGGGTTTAAAGCATTCATCGCACTTTGGGGTATATATGAATATTTTTTGCCTAATATTTCCTTTCGCAAATAATTTATATCTTTTTTAAATATATTATCTCCTTCTAAAAATACTGATCCACTTTCATATTTTAATGGCGGTAAAAATAGTCCAGACAGACTCATCGCTAATGTCGATTTACCACATCCGGATTCGCCCGCTATACCAAATATTTCTCCTTCATACAACTTAAATGACACACTATGGACTGCCCTTATCTTTTCTCCAAGCCTCGTTTGATAATATGTCTTTAAATTATTTACTTCCAACATAGTTTTTTTTGTCGTCATCTTTATCAACTCCTAAGTTTGGGATTGAATATTTCGTCCATCCCTGTGTTCATTATATAGAGTGAAAATGTTATTAACGCAATCACAACTGCTGGCGGTATAAATGCCCACCACGCTCCTGACCTTACTGATTCAAATAATAGCGCCCAGGACAACATCGTTCCTAATGAAACTATGTTGCTTGGACCCAGTCCTAACATACTTATTCCTGCTTCACTCAATATGGCTGTTGCTACTTGAAGGATAAATGCCATGAAAATATATGAAAGAATATAAGGCATTATTTCTTTTATTATTATTTCAAAAGTACTTGCTCCATTTAATCGCGCTATATCAACATGCTCTCTATTCCTTAAACTTAATGATTGTGCCCTTACTGCCCTTGCTGTCCATGGCCATGAGGTAATTCCTAAAACTAATCCCATTGTTACTAATGACCTACTACTCATACTTACTGTAACTAGTATCAAAATTACAAATGGCGGTATTACTAAAAAGATGTTTGTTATTGAATTAAGTATGTTGTCCACCATTCCTCCTTTGTATCCTGCAAAAAGCCCTATAGTTATACCTATCACTGTAGCAATTATTCCGGAAATTAATCCTATAATTATAGAAGATTTCATTCCATGAATTAATTCAACAAATACGTCTCTACCAAAATTATCAGTTCCTAACAAAAAAGTTGATGAGGGTGATTCATACATAAATCCTACCATATCAAATGGATCTTTTGTTGATACTGCAGGGTATATGAAGGCAGTTAATAACAAAAAAATGAATATTCCAAATCCTATCAGAAATTTAGGAGATTTTAGTAATAGTTTTATTGTAGTCATATTAAACCTCCTCCATTTGAGCGGCTTTTATTCTTGGATCAATTAATCCATATACCATATCCATTATGAAATTAGCTAATAATACCATTAACGCTATTATTAGAGTTGATCCTTGTATTAATGGATAATCAAGCTGCCTTATCCCATTGAAAAGCCAAGTACCTAAACCAGGGTATCCAAATACTATCTCTGTAACCAGAGCGCCTCCTACCATACTTCCCAAACTGATTGCAAGTCCAGTAATTTGAGGTAGAACAGCATTTTTAAATACATACTTTTGAATCTTCTTATCCTTCATGCCTAACATCTTACAGTAGGTAACATAATCTGTATTAAGTTCATATATTGACATTTCTCTCATACCAATTGCTTGTCCGCCTATCGTAACTAGTACCAAAGATATGAAAGGTAAAAAATAATGATGCAATACATCTACGATAAAAGTCCAAGATAATGATGGAAGTAAGGTTCTGCTGTAACCTCCTCCAATTGGAAACCATCTCAAGTTAACTCCAAAAAAGTATAATAAGATTATTGCCAAACACTGATATGGTATTGAACTTACGAATAATGACAAAGGAAAGATTGTTTTATCAAAAACACCATTTCTATATGCAGCAGCGGCTCCTAAAAGGTTCCCAATAATCCATCCAACTAGAATTGAAGGAAGTTGTAATGCAATTGTCCATACAACAGCGCTACCTATTACTTCATTCACTGAAAGTGGATATAAGCTAAATGAAGTACCTAAATTCCCTTTAAAAATATTTCCTATATATGTAAAAAATTGAACAATAATTGGTTTATCTAATCCAAACTCATGAACATAAGACTGATATATACGTTCTTGTGTTTCACTAGCCACATTTCCAGACATCACACGTCCAACTATAACCGAAATAGGATCTCCTGGTATTAATCTAGGAAGAAAAAAATTCAAAAAGAGTGCTATAAAAAAAGCGAGTGCATACCATAGAAGCTTTTGTATAAAATACTTTGTAAATCCTTTCACACAGTTCACCTCTCAGCACAATAATATTTAAAGAAGTTCATGGGGTACCTTTATCCACCCCATGAACTTCTATGTACCTTGTCAACTATTTATCACTATTTCACAGGTTGGATGTGCCAAAGCATTTCCATACCTGCACCAACTAATGGCATCGGTGGTGCATATGGATTTTCAGCAGTTGCCCATCCAGTCCAATGTGTTTCATTAAACTCATAGAAAGTCCAAGGTCTGTACATAAGTGGAATAACTGGAATATCTTGTCTGTAAATTTGATCAAGTTCGTTATATAGATTCTTTAACTCATTTTCATCTGTAACTTTTGGTATCATATCTATTAATTGATCTACCCATTCATTCTTATATCTTCCAAAGTTGCTGTATGCTAATTTTCCAAATTCTGCTACTCCCTTTGAATACATAACAATTTGGAAATTCAACCATGGTTGTGCTGGACATGGTGAAGAAGGTGTCCACATTGTCATGTCAAAGTTTCCTGTTTGTCTATTGTCGTATGCTATAGGCGCATCTGGGAACGAAGTTTGAACATCTATTCCTACAGCTTTAGCTGATTGAGCTACTATCTGTAATGCAGCATTCCAATCTGACCAACCATATGGACATTCAACCTTAAATGGGCCAAGTCTTGTTCCATCAGGTAATACGTATATGCCATCTTTCCCTTTTGTAGCTTTTAACTCTTTTTCTAATATTTCAATTGCTTTTTGAGGATTGTATTCCCAACCGTATTGTTTTACTAAACTTTCATTGAAATATTTAGCCTCTCCTCCATAAGGCATGATCAAACTAGCCTGAGCAGCTGGAGAATAATTAGACATAGCCAATTCGGCAATTCTTGCATAGTTTATTGAATAAGCAATTGCTCTTCTTACTTCCGGTAAACTTAATGGATATTTGTGAACATTGAACCATAAGGAAGGCATTGTTGCTGGAACATAATAAGGAATTTCTTTGTACCATGTTCCTATTGGAAGTCCCTTCTTTTCCCATGCTTCCCAAATTCTGGGTATAAATTCTTGAGATATATCTACTTCACCATTTTCAAAAGCTAAGTTACCTTCGTCATTGCTCTTGAAAATAGGATGAACTATGTATTTTGCTGATGGCTTTTTGCCACCGTGTAGTGCTTCGTTACCCCAATAGTTGTCAACTCTTTCTAAGATAATTGTTTCTGGACTTTCATGAAACACTTTGTAAGGTCCTGATCCAACAGGATTTTCATTTCTAAACTGTCTTATCTTTACAATGTCATATCCGTTATCTGCTTCAACTTTTGACCAAATATGTTCTGGAATAATGAATGTTGCACCGATAGCATCTTCAACCATCAAACGATTTGGATTTTCTGGCTTCATCTCAAAGATAACTGTATGATCATCTACTTTGTAGATATCTTTCAACCATTCCCAAATCTGTAATCCTACTGGGTATTTTTGTCCAAATTTAAAGGAATATACAACATCATCAGCAGTTACGGGTTCTCCATCATGAAAATAAGCTTTTGGATTTATTTTTACTTCTAAGCGCATATCGTCTAACCACTTGTATGATTCTCCCAAAATTGGAACATATTTCCCATTGAGAAAATCCCATGTAAACAGCGGTTCATATATCCAAATATGTTGCCTTGGGTCTGATACAAATGTCATTGGAGATCCTGTAAATGGGTTGTCCGATGTTGGTGGTCCCCATTGAAAACCGGCAACATATACAGCTTCATTCCTTGGAATCTGGGTTACTTGTCCGAGCATTACTCCCCCAGTAACCAACATCACCAATAAAAGAAACACCATAAAACCTTTTTTCATACTTTCTTCACCTCCAGTTTTTTGGTACTTATCTCTTTTAAGGAAGGCCCTTCCTAAAAAACTTCTCATCATTTACATTCTATTATGAAACAGTTTACATTCAAAACATAATTACATACTTAGAGTAAGGTTTAAGTCTTTTTAGAGGCAAATAACTCCAATAAAATTAAATTTTTGAAGTTTTACTTAAATTAATAAATTAAACACACAAAAATTAACAAAATACTAATTCTTTTTACTTTTCAAACCTGATATTATCTATATACATTTTTCCAGAATAATCACTTTCTACATCAGCAAACACTATTATTATGTCTCTTAAAACAGTGTCAGGTCCTATAACCTTATTATCTGCGATGTCATTTAAATCAAAAGAAACCTTGAAATGATACAATCCTTCTTCTGTTAATTCTGCAGCTTGCAGTTCCTCTAAAGATATGTCGTAAGTTTTTTTTACTTGAGCCCAATAACCTAAAGCTGGTGGCGCAAAAGCCAGGTTTATAGATATAGCTCCCTTACTTGCTCTTTCTGGTTTTAAATAGAAATCAAAAGCAAACCTGTTGTTATCAATCCTAGTTGTGTTTATATTTGCAAGGATTAATCGTGGGGCACTGGCCCAACCATCCGTTGGCTTGACATCTGGATACGTTACTTCCCATGAAAGAGCTTTAGAATTGTTTACATTTTCTATAGTCAAAGCACTCTTTACCCCTGATGTTCCATCCCAATCCCAACCTTGACGTGTACCATCTTCGAAGTCGGAAGGTAATTTTGCAACTCCTAAAGGAGCGTGTGCAACAGGGGTGACCATCTTTTCACCAAATATCGCGATATTATCGAGAAAAATGGTATCAGCATTATCTGTTCCAATAAAAAGGATGATGTTGGTTAAGGTACTATCATTAGGGTCTGTAGCAATTACTCCCAAGTTAGGTGCATCTTCCGTAGTAATACTCAATGTTGCTTTGTAAAGGCCATCTTCTTGTTTCACAAAATCAATTTCTGTTAGTTTTACAGCGCAGTTAGGATTAGCCCAACCATGAGTCGCACTTTGTGGAACAGCAGCTATTGCAACAGTCGTTGGTTCTGTAACAAAAACATCAATTTTTAATTCTTCACAACCTAAAATATCCTTTCTCACTGCTGTGTTATCTGCGGAAATACGTGCATTTGCCCAAAAGTTACCTTCTGAAACATCGTTACTAGAATCTAAACCCGATATTTTCAGTCTTTTCTTTTCATTTTGAAGAACTAAATCTTTGATAGGACTATCACTATTTACTACAAAACCTTGTGTGGTACCATCGTTAAAATCCCATATAATACTCTTTCCTCGGTCAACAGGTTGATAAGAAATACCTTTAATACGCGCTCTGACATACTCACCAGAGACACTGAGTTCATAAGGATCCCAAATCTGTTGTTCTCCTGGATCAAGACTGGCAGCTTCGTGTTGTCCACTGATAAATGGTCTAAAAGCACCCGAACTTTCATTTTTATTTGTAAGTGACCAATTAACCCAACTTATATTCTGTTTGTTTAGAAAACTGATCCATTTATCAGATTCTTCAAGATACGGTCCACCGGCCCCAGTAGCTTCGCTTGTTCCCCATTCCGAAATAAAAACCGGTACCCCTTTTTCTAATGCATACAAAATATTGCTCATCACATAATCGTTAGGATCAGGTTTATGTGTACCTGCATAAAAATGAGCTGCATATACAGTGTTGCTATCAGCTATTGGATCATCAGCTGCCAAATCAGGCCTTTGACTCCAGTTAGGACTACCTACTATAATTAAGTTCTCATTCCCTTTCTTGCGTAACATTTCGATAATGGGTTCTGCGTACGATTTTACAATTTGCCAACCTTCTTCGTTATTGGGAACCCCTCCACCAGGAATACCTCCATCATTACTGCTAGGTTCATTACAAAGCTCATAAATGATGTAAGGATCATTAGGATAAAGGTTTGAAATTTCATCAAAGAAATCATAAGCTCCACTATAAATTTCAGCTAAAGGATTTCCTGGAATATGAACATGCCAATCTACTATGACATACATATCGTGTTTTTTTGCTAGTTCAATACCTTTTATCACCCTTTCTTTCATCACTGTGGGATCTTTTGCGTATCCATCTTCACCAACATACATAGCCAATCGAATGACATTAGCTCCCCAATCGTTTGAAAGGGCAGCAAAAGCATTATCGTTTAATATTTCTGGATACCACTGTAACCCATGAGTACTCATACCCCTCAGTTGAATCACATTTCCATTTTGATCTCCTATAGTTTTTATGCCTTCATGTTCTATAACCCGCAAAGTTCCAGCAACCGACGGTTTAACCGCAAGAGGAACTAAAAGATAAGAGTAATCAAACATGTCTTCAAGGTTTGATTTAGTATCATTAGAATTAGCTAAACTTAAAGACATAAGTAAAACGAACATAAAGATAAAGATCTTTCTCTTAACCATTTTTGAACCTCCTTTCAATACTCTCAATATTCACATTACTAACTTTAGAAATTCAAAATTCCATTATTAGAAAATCTTCATTTCTAAAGTCGCTAATACTTTCAAAACAAAATTTGTCATGTCAGCTGTGAAAATTTATTTTTTAAAATGACACAAATCAATCTCTACAAAGCTTTTGTCTACTTTAGTCTGCTGGTCTTATATATACATCGTCTATATACACAGTAGTTGGCACACCTTTTGGAGTCTTTCCAAAATTAAAAGAAAGTTTAGGAATATCATCTTCAGGAAGTGAAACATTTACAGTAAACTCTTGCATTTCTTCGGTTAATTCAGCATACTTTTCACCATAAACAGTCCAACTTCCTCCTTCATGTTGAACCAAAACAAGAATATCCCTTGGAACATCAGCACGAGCCTTGAAAGAAAGAACATAATCTCCTGCTACTAGCTTAATAAATTGTGCTAGTTGAATAGACCATGTTTGATTTCCCAGCTCTTCAACATCCATTCTAAATTCTCCGTTAACAACTTTTCCTGAAGCCTTTCCACCTTCTCCAACCCAGATGTACCAATCATCAGGGGATTCTTCCTGCTTGTTTACAATATCTCTTTCAAAGTTTCCATTTACTACTTCTCCTTCAGTATATGTAATAGATCCTCTCTTTTCTTTGATCATCTTTTCATATTCACAATCCCAGACTTCCAGTCCAGAAATAGTTCTTGAATCGGTGTCTTCATAGACCCTAATGTAATCTACCTCCATTATTTGTGGGAAAACTGTGGTTTCATCAGGATAACCAGGCCAATTACCGCCAACAGCAACATTAAGAATGAAGAAAAATGGATGATCGAATACCCAATCTGCTTCACCCATCTCATATTTATTAACTACAAGATACAAATCATCATCAACATACAATTCTATTTCGTCATCATCCCACTCCATCGCAAAAACATGGAAATCATCATGAAAAGTCCCTTCTTCCAAGGTATAATAAGACCCTACACCAGGTCCACCTGAAATAGGACCGTGAACAGTTCCGTAAACGATATTAGGCTGATGCCCCAAATATTCCATTATATCTATTTCACCGCATGCTGGCCATGTATTGAAATCTATATCGTTGCCTAACATCCAGATAGCTGGCCAAATACCTTGACCAATTGGTAATTTAGCTCGAATTTCCATCCTTCCATATTGCACTTCATACTTACCTTTTGTGATCATTCTGCTTGAAGTATAATCAAATCTTGTATTCATATCATAAACGGTTTCTTCTTTAGCTGTAATGACTAGTTTTCCATCTTTTACGTAAGCATTTCTATCTGTATAATACTGTAGTTCATTGTTACCCCAACGATCAGGCACTCCATCTCCATCCCAATCAGGACTTCCAATCTCAAAAGTCCAGATATCAGGGTTTATACTATCAAAATTCTCTTCCCAAACTAATACCCAGTTTTCCACTTTGTCTTCATCCTCTTCTGTTAACCAGCCTTCCTCTGGCAGGAATTCTTCACCTATTTTCACTAATTTCACATTATCTATGTAATACACTCCGTTATTCAAAAACCAAAACTCAAAACGAGCATTTTCATCAGTACCTTGATACATTGTAAAATCCATTTCATAGCTTCGCCATTGTGGAGATAAGTCAAATTGTTTTTGTGAATATGCTGTCCAACCTCTTGATGCTATTCCACCTACTTTAATCATTAAAGATTGCATGCCTTCTGCTTTGGCATCAAAGGTTATTTTATACTTACCTCCTCTCTCAATCGTGACTGGTGATTGCAGTAATTGAACAGACCATTGATTTGGTCCATGATCAGTCACAATGACTTTTAGAATTTCGTTACTAATTTTAGCTTCCGCCAACCCTTCCCCATGATTTAAGAACAGTGACCAACTGTTTTCACTATCAAGATATCCACTTTCATCAGGCTGATTTTTAGACAACTCTGTTGTAAAACCTTCATTTCCTAACAAATTAACATATGTATTGGAACTACAAAAGACTGTACTTGTTGTCAATACGAATAAAAACATGACCAAAAAGAAAATATAAACACCTTTCTTAATAAGCTTTGATTTAAACATACATGAAAACCTCCTTTGCATCTTCATATACTCACACTTTAGAAATTCTAAAGTCCCTATCTTAACTTTTTAGGTTTTTGGTACTTGTACCAAAGTATGGGGAGGGCTACGCCCTGTTACCCTGTTAAATTCAAAAACGGTAATTTGCAATTTCAACTTTTTGGTACTTGTACCAAAGTATGGGGAGGGCTACGCCCTGTTACCCTTTTAAATTCAAAAAAAGGAATTTGCAATTTCAACTTTTTGGTACTTGTACCAAAGAATAGGGAAGGGCTACGCCCTGTTACCCTTTTAAATTCAAAAACGGTAATTTGCATTTACAACTTTTTGGTACTTGTACCGAAGGATGGGGAGAGCTACGTCCTGTTACCCTTTTAAATTCAAAAAAAGTAATTTGCAATTTCAACTTTTTGGTACTTGTACCGAAGGATGGGGAGAGCTACGTCCTGTTACCCTTTTAAATTCAAAAAAAGTAATTTGCAATTTCAACTTTTTGGGTATTATACCCAAGGATGGAGAAGGGCTACGCCCTGTTACCTTTTTAAATTCAAAAACGGTAATTTGCATTTACAACTTTTTGGTACTTGTACCGAAGGATGGGGAGAGCTACGTCCTGTTACCCTTTTAAATTCAAAATCTTTATTTTCAACATATTTTTTCTAAAATCAATGAAATTAATAACAAATTATTTTTAACTCATTTTAATAACCAAAATTTAGAATTATTAATAACACGATTAATGTTTATTTATTGTAAATAAATTTAGCAGGCATTTTTTAAAAATTTCACGGAGGTTCACCTCCGTGAAATAAACAATAAAATGTGGATATTAGAAGAACAATATACTCTAACCCACATAAAGTGAGAGGTGCATAACTCTCTTAGAATTTAGTTGTACTATTATAATAATATATTGAAACTTGTTTCATTGCAACATGAATCAGGGGGTTTTAAACGATAATATTAACAGATGAAGAAGAATATTTAACAAATTTATTTATTTTGACACATTTCACTAATTTTTTCTACTAAATTGTTGATAAATCACTCTAAATTTAGTATAATTGATTAGATATTTAATTTGTTGTTTTTGCAAAAAGACGTATTAAAATAGTTAGTTAGGACTTTTAAAACTCATACATATTTTAAACTTCATTTAACTGGAGGTGCAAAATGAACGAAAAAGAAAAAATGATATTAGAATTCTTAAAAAATTCAGATAAGCCCTTAAAACCTGGTGATATTGCTGAGAGTCTTAATATGGATAGTAAAGAAGTGAGTTCTATTATAACAAAATTAAAAAAAGAAGGTAAAGTTATTTCTCCTAAAAGGTGCTATTACTCAGCAAAAGAGTAGAACTTTGTTATACATAAATAGTATAGAACTAGAAAAAATGTATTGACAAAACAATATTTAAGTGATATAATCTTTTCTGGTATTCAGAAACATCAAGAATCAAGATTAACACATATAATCTGCAATTTTTATTCCGGGTTAGCTCAGCGGTAGAGCGGGTGGCTGTTAACCACTAGGTCGGGGGTTCGAATCCCTCACCCGGAGCCATTTTATTTTTAAGGCTTTTTTTAACTTCTTTACTAGCATTTTCCCCCTCTTAGTTTTTACTCTTTAATCTCCTCACTTGTTATTAATTTTTAAGTAGTTTCAATACTTCCTTTAGATTTAATGTTTTTATTTAACTTGAATCTTTCCAGTATTTTTTACTTTCAAAAAGTTGTATTCTTCATCCCCTTATAATTCCTAGTTACTCAAGAAAATAAAGTAATTATCACACATTTTAAAATAATTTTTCTTAAATCTTATGAATCTAGTGGAACAAGCTAAGAAAAAATGATATAATTAAGTAAAATATGATTAATTCTCATAAATCATTCATAAATACAATACCAAAAATTGTAATATTTCCTATTCATCATATATATTTCTTTTAAAGCTGCTTAATAGTTGTAGGATAGGATTTTTTTCTTCTTCTATTAGTGAAGAAACGAACAATATCTGAAAAAAATCTTATATAATAAGTAATATTTGTAATCCCCAAATACTATAAAATTCAGATTGGAGGCGGTATTATGAACCAAAATAGCAAGTCTGGGAGAGTAGTATCTATTATTCTAGCAGTGGCTCTAGGATTTTTGGTTGGATTTTTGGTTGCAACACCTGTTATTCGCAAGGATTTGGCTACAGAAGACCAACTAGTCAAGATTCAGGAAGATATAAAACAGCTTGATCAAAAAGTTAAGGAAACTACCTCTTTGGCTCAAATGATTAAAGATCTAGAATCAAATTTAAAATCTGAAATTTCTGCAGTCGAAGAAAAGATAGAAAAAAATGTTGAACCTTCCAAAATAGGTCCTGCACCTGAACAACCATGGCCTTATGAACCTCTGGATGTTGAAGAAGTTAGAAAACTAGGACATAAGGGTTATTATGACGGCGGTTGTGCTTACGGTGCATTCAACGCTATTATATCCTCTTTGGCTGAGAAGGTTGGTTATCCATACAATCAAATACCTACCTACATGTTACACTTTGGAAGAGGCGGAATTCTTGGAGAAGAAAGTGTATGTGGTTCAGTTTTAGGTTCAATTGCTGCAGTTAATCTCATCACGGGAAAAGAGTATGCTCCTATTGCCCTTGCACTGGTAGAATACTATAAAAACACTCCTTTACCCACAGATATTTCTAACAAATATGCTGTAAATCATGAGTTTTTGGTTGATGAATATTTAAGCGATGTAGAATTTCCACAAAGCGTTGCAGGTAGTGTAAACTGTAATATTTCCAAGCAACAATGGCTCAAGGTTTCTGGATATGCACCAAATAGTAATGAACAAAGAGAACGTTGTGGAAGAATTACTGGAGATATGGCAGCTAAAGCTGCAGAGCTTTTGAATGAATGGTGGGAAGCAAAAAGCGGTGCCCAAGAAGAAACCGGACCTATGGCAAAGTTCAAAGAAATCTTCCCAAACTCTCAATTCAAACAAGTGGAAGAAAATGTCTATCAAGTAATTCAAAATGGTAAAGTTATAGGTTATGTTGGTATTGGTAGTAAAAAAGGATTTGGTGGACCAATAACAGCTGCGGTTGGTATAAATATAGACGGAACTCTTAAAGGTGTACGTGTACTTGAACAAAATGAAACACCTGGCCTGGGTGATAAGATCACAGATAATACGTTTTTATCTCAATTTGAAGGTTTGAGTTATGATAAAATTGATGTTGATACAATATCTAGCGCAACAATTAGTAGTAAAGCTTTAATTGAACTTGTTCAAGAAGAAGCTCAGAAACTGAAAAATTATGCGAAATAACTTGGATTTCTAAAAAGAAGCCGCTACTTTTCAATAAAAGTAGCGGTTTCTTTTATGCTAAACTGTTTCAAGGAGGTATTAAGTACTATTATCCCATAATTACTTCTATTTTATGAGTTTTCCCATCTTTTATAGGTTTAATAATATTCTTTTCTAATGCTACATCATCTAGTTTAATTTGTTTTACCCCTTTTTCTACATGTTGTGGATTTCTTACGGTAATATTATAAACATCTCCAAAATATCTTCGTTTAACTTGAAATCCATCCCAATCGGACGGAATACAAGGATCTATAACTAAACCTTCAAAATCTGCCCTAATACCTAGTATCCATTGAGTTATCGCAACAAAATTCCATGCAGCCGTACCAGTTAACCATGAGTTTTTAGCCTCTCCATGATTTTTTGCATCTCTACCAGCTATTGTTTGAGCATAAACATACGGTTCTGTCCGATGAATTTCACTAATATCTTCTAAATAAGCTGGCGCTATCTTTTTATAATATTCAAATGCTCTTTCACCATTTCCTACAATAGTTTCTGCGATCATAATCCAAGGATTGTTATGACAGAAAACACTCCCATTCTCCTTATATCCAGGAGGATAAGAAGAAATTTCGCCAAGTTCGATATGATATGACTTGTAGGTAGGATCTAATAAAATAAGACCATATTGTGTATCTAGTCTATCTTTTACAGAATCTAAAGCCTTTTTTGCAAAACCATTATCTAATCCAACTCCCCCCATAATACAAAATCCTTGAGGTTCTATATAAATTTGTCCCTCTTCATTTTCTATACTCCCTACTTTATTACCAAAATAATCATACGCTCTTAAAAACCATGAGGGGTCAACACCATATTTTTCTATGCTTCTTTTCATCTCATCAATATGTCTCATAGCTTCTTGGGCAAGCTCTTTTTCCCCCAGATGCTCACATAATTTTACAAAATCAGGACCAACAGTTATAAACATACCCGCTATCATGACAGATTCTGCTTGACTATCTTTTTTATTGCTCAAAGTTTGAAAAGATTCTCCTGGTTCTTCTGAAAAACAACTTAAATTTAAGCAATCATTCCAATCAGCATGCCCAATTAAAGGTAATCCATGAGGCCCTTTATTATTAATAACATGCCAAAACGAAGCCTTGAGATGATCGAATAGAATTGCTTCTTTGCCATTATTGAATGGAACTTTTTCTTCAAGAATGTCATACCTACCTGTTTCTTTTATGTATGCTGCTGTGCTCATGATTAACCATAAAGGATCATCATTAAATCCGCTCCCTATTGCATCATTACCTTTTTTACTAATGGGTTCGTACTGATGATAAGCACTCCCATCTTCAAACTGTGTTGCAGCTAAATCCAAAATTCTTTCTCTTGCTCTATCGGGTATCATATGAACGACTCCAAGAATGTCTTGATTTGAGTCTCTAAAACCTATCCCCCTACTTATTCCAGATTCAAAATAAGAAGCACTCCTGGCAAGATTAAAAGTTACCATGCATTGATATTGGTTCCAAATATTAACCATTCTGTTCATATTTTCATCTTGAGATCGAACTGTAAAATTATCTAAGAGCATGTTCCAATATCTGTTTAATCTTATAAAAGCCTCTTGAACCTTATCTTCTGTGTTAAATTGTTCAATCAGTGAATGCGCTTTATTTTTATTGATTACACCAGGTTTTTCCCATTTTTCTTCCTTTTGGTTTTCGATATACCCTAATTGAAAGATTAAAACTTTTTCTTCGCCTGGTAAGAGTTCGAAAAAAATACTATGAGACGCGATTGGAGACCAACCACTTGCAACCGAATTCTTTGATTTGCCGGTAACTACCACTTCTGGCTCATTAAATCCATTATACAAGCCTATAAAACTTTCTCTATCTGTATCAAAACCATCTATCTTTTGATTAACGGTGAAAAATGAATAATGATTTCTACGTTCCCTATATTCAGTTTTATGATAGATTGTCGATCCCTCAATCTCAACTTCCCCGATGTTAAAATTTCGTTGAAAATTACTCATATCATCAAAAGCATCCCACAAACAAAACTCAATGAAAGAAAACAATTTAAATTTTCGCTTTCTATTGCTTTCGTTTTTTATTTTAATTTGATGAATCTCACAATTAGCTTCTAAAGGTACAAAGTATAAAATTTCGCAAGAAATGTCGTTGTATCTGCTACTAATTATCGTATATCCCATACCATGACGACATTCGTATTCATCTAAAGCCTTTTTCACAGGAGCCCAGGTTGGAGACCAAATATCTCCGCCCTCATTTAAATAATAATATCTTCCGCCTGCATCTGTGGGGACATTATTATAGCGATAACGAGTAAGTCGCCTTTTACTCGCATCTTTGTAAAAGCTATAACCTCCGCTTGTATTAGATATTAGTGAAAAATATGCCTCACAACCTAAATAATTTATCCACGGATATGGAGTTTGTGGTTTGGTTATGACATATTCCTTTCTATTATCATCAAAATATCCATATTTCATATCTTTCTGTCCCCTTTCATATAATTAATGAGTCTTTAATAGTATAAAAAGACTGGCTATTTATTATTTTAATTAATTGAACCAGTTATTTTTGGTAATCTATTAACAAGTTATGCTGGTACACATTTACTATAATAATATGAAACTTGTTTCTTAGCAATACTCATGAAACCAAAATAAACAAGAATGAACTGGAATATTTTAAATTAACAACGAAATTTATAATTTTTTGCTTATTTATATTTTGAATTTTGTGAATTTATAAACTTAAATAAGTCCTGAAATATAAATACATAAAAAAGACGCCTTTGTAGGCGTCTCAACATCTGTTTAAATCAACTTTTTACATAATTAAATATTATTCTATAAAAAATACCCTTGCCTCACCGGGATTAATTGTTACCCTCAAATGAGCATCATGAATCTCCCAACTACTTTCTCCTCTTCTATAATTTTCAATCTTAGTAAAAACCTTATGTGAACCTCGCCATGTATAATATCCCACATCAATGTCAAAATAATAAGGATTATTGAAATCAACGTTTATAGGTATAATAATGCCATTTTTACCATCCCACCAAAACATTGTAAAAGCAGTTTCGGTGAAATCTATGAAGCGAAAATTTTCTACATTTTTTAAAATATTTTTACTTTTTTCTTTAAGTTCCCCTAATAATGTTAGCAATTTAACCATGTGATGGCTGGTGTCCCAATGCAATACATACCAATCAAAGAAGGCTAATTTGCCATAAAACTGGTCTGTAGGTGGTAGATTTTTAAATCTTTCTTCCATAGGATCTTCAACATCTAAACCTGTATTCATTGGCTGAGGTTCAAAAATCTCATATCCAGAGTTTATAAAAGTTATTCCATTAGGTAGAAAAGTATTTACAACCGCAGTCAATTTAGAAAAAATTTCTCCACCTTTTCTAGTAACTGCCCTTGGAGTATCAGGAGTCTCCGCTGTTGCAAAAGTAGGAACAGCAAGTTTGGGTGTAACTTCTGATATAAACTTTTTAAATTCGCCTTCTTCTATTCGTGGTTCTGCCCACCAGGAATTTCCTAAAATCCCATCATAGCCATTCTTTTTTGCCTTTAAATGATTATCCATATTTAGTTCTTCGGCAATTATTACAAATGAAGGATCATATGCCTTTACTCTGCTAATTATTTCATGCTCTAACTCATCTGGCAAGGCATGGCCCATATCTAACCTGGCACCATCAATACCAAAATTTTTTTGATAGAAAGGCATAATATCTGCAATTACGTTCCATAGTTGTTCATTTTTAACCTCTCCAGGAAAGAGACTGGATTTTACTACATCAAAAAGTACGTATGGTGGTTGATTTTTTTCATCTATATACTTTAATGCTTCTTTAGGATGCGATAAATATAATCTCAAAAAAGTTACATCTTCCCATGCAGGCTGAGGATCATTTACCCAATCGGAAAATCCTGGAACGGTTACAACCTTAAATTCTTTTGCAATTTCATCTAAAAAGTTTGGATTATCCCTATTTTTCCTAACAAAATTTTCCCATTTTACAGGATTTTTTGTTTTAGGATCCCAATCGAATTTTTTAAGATGTCTTTTTACTTCTTCGTTGTTGTATATCACTTCCAGATTATCTTTGCTTGGCTGAACAAATCCTAATTCTTTTACTTTAGGGGGAGCAAAATCATTCATTTCATCGATACTAATCCAATAAAACCAGTCAGGATGGTCAAGTATTAAATTGTTATCTCTTGCTGCCGTTCTAGGAACAAAATCTAGCATTACCCTCATTCCGGCCATATGAGCAGCTTCAACAAAGGCTGCAAACTCTTGATCACTAGAAAACTTGTTTCCTAATAACGTATCGTGATAACTCTTTTCTATCTTGAAGAAATCCTTAACCGAATATGGAGAACCTACTTCTCCTTTTTTAAATTTATCGCTGGATTGTGTGACAGGAAGTAAATAAATACAATCTACATTGTATTGAGCAAAATAAGGAAGTAAAACTATCATCTTTAAAAATGTCCCTGATTCGGTGTATCCTTTCTCATCTATAGGAACAAAAAGCGTTTTTTGATCATGAACATAGGCTGCAGTAGCACGAACAAAAGCACCATAGACTATATCTGTATTAATCCAATCAGAACTCTTTTCTCCACACAAAAAAGAAAGAGGCTTGGTATAGTCTTTTTCTCTATCAGATTTACTAACAATATCATCTATAATATTTGAAATGAATTCATACGGATTTACAAAAAATTTTCTCCCCGAAAGTCTTACTTTTCCACTGTATCCTTCAGGCATCCACCTTTTAGGTATTGCATAATCCTCTTTTGCACCTTCAATCTTACTTTTTAAATATTTGTTAATTTCTACAAGCGTTGACATGATAATTTTCGCCCTCTCTTTACAATATATTTAATTACTTTTTTGATTTTAGTAAATATTGATCGAACGGGGAACCTGTTCTGAGGTTTAGACGCACTATATAATTTACAATAGACAAGTTTTTCATATCGGACAAATCGGGTTCAAATTCGTAATCTTGTGCAATGATAAGGGAATAAAAGATATCATACAATTCAGAAAGCACCCTAAGGTGTAGTCTAAATATTTTTTGGTTGAGTCTATTAATATCACACTTTTTTCACCCTTGCTGAAATAATTCAATATCTGTATAATTATTAATCAATTCAATAATTTGCTGTTCAGCCTTTATAAACATAGTACACAACTCCTTTAGAGTATATCCCTCGAATTGTTTATAAAAACTTTCATATAAACCACTAAGATTATTCCATTTATAATGTTGGGTGGGTGTGGTGACAACAAATCCTAGCTGTTCTTGACTCTCCCAATTTAGGATGATATTCATCCAACCCAATTGATAAGCAATCGTTTGAGCAGGTGTTCTGTCAACTCCGTCAATTAACTTATCTTTATCTTTTTCATTAATATCATTAAATTCTTCAATGAACAATTCGCACGATTTGAAATTTCTAGAATTAATTCTTCTCTATTTTGATATCCTGCCAATTTAACATCCCGCTTTCAAATTATTCTTTAATTAAATTTCTATACTTTTTATATGTCACATAATCCTACACATATCCTTCAATTATCTTAATCACATATCATTAATTTTCTTTATTCTATCATATATATTAACTAATTTCTATTAAATTTATTTTAAACAAAAAATAACCCACTAGTCTAAGGCTTTATAACCTTTAAACCAGCGGGTTCTAATTTCTCATATCATTTCCTGTTTAATTTTAGTTCCATCCTTGAAGTAGAATGTAATATCATCTTCTATAACTACCTTATCTATAGTAGAAATCCATAAAGTTTCATCAAAATCTGTTAAAATTGTATCTTGGTTTTTAAGTCTGTCTATAAAGGTATCTATACTATCTTTTCTAACTTTGTTTTCTTGTTGCTTTTCTTCAATTTCATTTAATTCATCTTGGGCTTGTCTGTATCTTTCAACTAACTCATTATACTTTTTTGAATATTTCTTTTGATCCATAGCCTTTCTAGAATTTTCATCAACCATCTTTCTATAAATAAAAATACGAGTAGGTGCAGGTATCTTCTCGCTAAAAACATTATAAGTTTTTGTTTCTCAATATAATTATACCAGGAAGCTCACTCGTGACACACTATATTTTACTTTCATACCAGTATTCATAATTTGGAACATGTTTTTTTATGTCCTTTGGAAGTTCTTCATATCCATTTATCATTTCTCCAAGAGTGGTTTTTATATTCCAGTTGTCTTTCCCATGGTATATTACAAATGGAATAATTATTGGTAGTTCATTAGTTCCTTCTTTTTTAATTTTTGAATCCCAAATTTCTATCATATATTTAAGCAGTTGAAATGCAATATCTTTACTAGCATAGCTTTTATGTTCAAATAGAAAATAGAAATATCCTTCTCTTTTATTTATGTTCACTTTAAAAAGCAAATCCGAAAAACCCTCTTCAAGTTCCTCATTTATAAAACTATCCTTTTATGGTTCTAACGTATCTATATCTATAACATTCATAATACTTTGTGGCAAGTAATTATTTAAAAAATCTTTCGCCACTGATACTTTTGAAAAAGTTTCTTTAAAAAACTTATCATGTGGATTTTGCATTTTCATCTTATCACCTACTTAATTATAAATATACCATTTAATCTAGCAGTATAACATAAAATTTACCTTTAAATCTAAACATATTAATTCCAGGTGAAGAAGCCATCTTTAGGGCTTATATTTAAGAATTCTACATTTCCTTGGAATCGACTCGATATAACCATATCGCTAAAAATGCACCCATCTAATAGAAAACTACACACCCGTGTGCATAATTTAGCAATACTGTGTGCAAATATAGAAAAATCATCTTGAATTTATCCCTAAAAATAACAAAACCCCTTGAAATCAAGGAGTTTGTATTGTATCAATATTTAAGTTCTTTTATGGCGGAGGCGGTGGGACTCGAACCCACACGGGGATAAACCCCACCGGTTTTCGAGACCGGCCCCTTAGCCGATTCGGTACACGCCTCCAAATTAATTTTTATAATAATTAAACGTTGGAATATCCATAGTAATTATATCTTTAAAAAATTCAAATGTCAATTAATAGACCTATTGTTAATACGCCATTGAATTCTAGCCCCTGGCTTAAAACCGTATTCTTCAAAAAAACCTGCTTTAACCTCAAGAGCATATCTGAATGGTTTATAAATGGTATATACCGGGCAGTTTTCACTATTACAAGGTTCCATCGTTTTAATCTCTAAAATAATTCCTTCACTATTAATAAAAGCAATATCAAGGGCTATGTATGTATTTTTCATCCAAAAACCTCTTATTCCATCAGTAGGAAAAATAAACAACATTCCATACTCCTTAGGAATGTCTTCTCTATACATTAACCCTAAGCTTTGTAATTCATCGTTATCTGCAATTTCAATAGGTATAGTTATAGATTTCCCATCTTGTGAAATCGTTAGCTCACCTTTTGGAAACACAGGTAAATTAATATCTTGAGATATTAGCAAGATAGTAAAAGAAAGAAACACAAATAAAAGGAACATATTTCTTTTCAATTTTTCATCCCTCTTTTTTGATTTTTCCACTATAATGTTGTTGTTTTGTAGATGCGCTCTTATCATGCGTCTTCTGTTTTAGGCGTACAGGTTTCTCGTTTATAACGTTTAAAATCCGTATCCGAGACATAGATACCCTTTTAAAAAAACCTGACTTTAGTTCAAATCTTATTTCATCGAATTTATAAATGCTTCAACTTCTTTTAAATCTCTCTGCCTTTTATACAGTGGCTCTTTACTTTCTTTGTAAACATTTAATTGTTCTTCAAAAGTTGGTTTTCCATCTTCTTGATATATAACTCCAAGTGCCAGTTTATCTTCCTGAAAAGCAATCTCAAGTGCTTTAATTTTATCTGTTGGATCATAATCTTCGCCAAGCTTATATGTATTCTGATTAAACCAAGCATAAGTATTAATTCTATTGAAAGTGACGCAAGGTTGAAATATATCAACCAAAGCATAACCCTTATGCCGGATCGCCATTTTTATAATCTCTTTTGTACCTTTTACATCACCTACAAAAGCCCTTGCTACAAAAGTAGCCCCATTAGAAATCGCAACCGCTATCGGATTGAAAGGATCTGAAACAACACCATTTACCTGAACAGGCGTAACCATCCCTTTTTGGGTGGTTGGAGAAGCCTGACCTTTTGTTAACCCATATACCCTATTATCATGGACTATATTTGTAATATCAATATTTCTTCTGATATTATGAATAAAATGGTTTCCTCCTTCTCCGTACATATCCCCATCTCCACTTTCAGCGATAACAAAAAGCTCAGGATTAGCCATTTTTATTGCCGCTGCAACAGGAAGTGCCCGTCCATGTAGTCCGTTAAAAGTATTATTTTTAAAATAATGAGGGATCTTTGCAGCTTGGCCTATTCCAGAAACAACCACCAAATTATTGGGAGTGATCTCTTCTATTTCCTCCAACGCTTTTTTTAGAATATTCAATATCCCAAAGTTTCCACACCCTGGACACCAAGCAATATCAAGTTCCTTTTCATTTTCAAAAGTGAAAAGATTTTGTCTATTTGACATTATAATTCCCCCTCAATTTTTCGGTTATTTTAACCTTCAACTCTTCTACAGAAAAAGGCATACCGTTATATTTTAGAATTTTTGAGTCGATACTTACTCCTGTTTCAGCCTTAAACAATCTTGCAAACTGACCAGTAGCATTATTTTCAACATCGATAACCTTTTTTGCATTTTCAAGATATTTAACAGCATCTTTATCAAGAGGAAAGACCTGGGAAAAATGAAGCATCGCTATCTTTTTATCTTTAATACTTTCTATAACCTCTTTTACTACATGATAGTTGGACCCCCAACAAACTATCAAATACTCGTAGTCCTCGTCTCCTACTAATTCGGGACTTATTATCTCATCATTAATAGCTTCAAACTTCTTTAATCTCTTATCAACCATTTTTACCCTTATTTCAAGATTTTCGGTTATATGCCCATATTCATCGTGTTCATCACTATCTACAACAATCAATCCTTTCCCAAAATTAGGAATTCCTCTTGGCGAGACTCCTTTTACTGCTTTACTTAAATCGTACCTTTTATAATCTTCATCTGTTTCAACAAAATGCTTTTCTATTTTAATATCAGATAAATCAAACTTTTTAACGTTTGAATATGAATCTACAAAAAATTGGTCTGTCAAAATAAAAACAGGCACTTGATACTTATCTGCCATATTAAATGCTTTCTGTGTTAAATAAAATGCCTGTTCTAAAGTACCAGGGGCGTAAACGATTCTTGGAAATTCACCGTGTCCTGCATGAATAACCAAATTTAAGGCTTCTTGAGCCGTTCTAGTAGGTAAGCCAGTTGCTGGAGCTGGTCGTTGCCCTAAATGAATAACTACAGGCGATTCAATCATACCTGCTAACGACACTCCTTCTTCCATAAGGGCAAAACCTCCGTCAGAAGTTGTAACCATAGCCCTTCCACCAGCATACCATGAACCTAAAGCCATATTAATAGCAGCTATCTCATCCTCTGCCTGTTCTACTACTATATCAAAATCTTTTGAAAAATTTGCCATAGCTGTCAAAACTCCGGTACCAGGAGTCATAGGATAAGCAAAAACCGAGTCACATCCTCCAGCTAATGCACCTAAAGCTACTGCATCGGTACCACTCAATAATAAATCTTCTTTTAGTTGGTCGTTAGTTTCAATATCGATAACTATTTTTCCTTTGTCTCGTAATTCTTTTCCTATTTGATAACCTTTGGAAGCCGCTTGTATATTCCCTTCTACTATCTCTTTGCCCTTTTGACCAAACGTTTCAATTAAATAATCTTCTATTGTTTTTATTCTAATACCAAAAAGTCCTAGAACCACCCCTACAGCGACAACATTTGCAAAAATCGGGTTTCCCAAATCATTCGCTATTTTGAGTAAAGGAACATCTATTAAATTATCCATTTCTAATTTTAATGATTCATTATCTGCAACAATAAATGTATTGTCACTAACACGTTTTCCTAAATGCGTTACTGAGTTTTTTGATAACGGAATCAAGATATCAATTTTTTCTACAAAACTGTTCACAGGTCTCGAACTTACCCTAATTTCAGTTGAATTGCTTCCACCCCTAATTCGAGACATATATTCCTTTGTAGCGAAAACATAATACCCCTCTCTTTTTAAGATATAGGTTAGCAAACTTTCTATGGTTTGAATACCTTGACCTGCCTCTCCTGATAATACTATCGAAACTTCTTCTTTTAAAGTTGAGTTCACAACAATCCCTCCATGTTTTTAGCATTTTTGAAACACTAAATATCCCATCCTCGATTATTCATTCTAAACTCCACAAATTCCCCTTTAAACAAATATTCTGTATCCTCTGATAATACGATAGTTTCAAAAGTATTTAGATCTACAAACAATCCCCAACCTTTTTTTATTTGATTGGCAAATTTCATAAAACTGAAATATTTGGTTTGTAAACCTTGTGAATTCCTCGCTATAGCATAACTTGATTTTACTCTTTTTAACACCATTTTAGACTTTTCAACATGGATTTCTCTAGGTCTTCCCCAATCGTATAACCGATAAGTTAAATCAGAACTTTGTTGAATCTCCAATAATAAACTGTTAGGCCCCAGCGTATGAACCGTTCCTGCAGGGATATAAATGATATCGTTTTTGTTCATTTCAAACTCTTCCAAAAAATCGTCCCAACTATTGTCTTCTAAGGCTTTTAACAAATTTGGGTTATCGTTGGACACCTTTATTCTCCCTTTGTCTTTTAAGAAAAACCAAGCCTCAGATTTACCCCATTGTTGATTTTCTATTTGCTTTGCGATTTCATCATCTGGATGAAGCTGTATTGATAACCAAGAAGAAGTAGCAATTAATTTCAAGAGAAGAGGATAATGAGGAAACAATTCACTAGGCTTTCCATAAAATTGTCCACTATCTTTTCCAACCAATTCTGTTTCATAGTTATTTAATCCCGAGTATAACCAAACTTCACCAATTTTTTCATTAGTTTTGACCTTAAAAATTTCATTGAGTGTTTCGCTACCCCAAACCTTTTCTGAAAAAATTGGTTTTGAAATTAGTGGTTCAGTTATTTTCATCAATATGATCCTCCTATACCATCTTTTTTTACTCACTTTAGAAATTCAAAAACAATCATTTCTTTTTGTACTTGTCCAGAGAAAGGGGGCTACGCCCTATTACCCTTTTAAATTTAAATCCTTATTATTTAGAAAATATTCATTTCTAAGATAGTTTTTTGAAGTTAATATAGAATTCAGTTAAATTATTATTCAACTGGATCATATCTTGAATAACCAAGAAGAATAGTCAGTACTCTTTTTTATTATTTAAAAGGCCTTTTCAGGTATAATTTCACCCTGAAAAGTATTTCTTGATGATGTATACTGATCATACTTGACATTTAACCAGCTCATAGTATATGTAATCTTATCTTCATATGTTTCAGATCCACCATTATACATACTGTACGCCATTTCTTCACCATATCGTATTTTTAGGTCATACAGATAAAGGGCTGCAGTAATTATCTGAACATCGGCTCTCCCTTCTACATTATCCCAATACCAAGGCAGAAGGAAATCAATATTCTCATAAATGTCTAAATATTCATACTTCAAATACCAATAAGTAGGTGCTTGAATTTGAAAATATCCAAGGCTATTACCGTTATCTCCCTTAATATTTTTAAAATTCGTCTCAACAATACCGATTGCAAGCAATTCTATAGCAGATACCTTATCTATTATTTCAGGAATTTCTTTGTAAAGAAACAGGAGACCACCAACCATCTCACTAATAATCTTCTCATCTAATTCAGTGAACTTTGTCAAATAATCTTCAAAAAAACCTATTTGTATCAAATATTCTTCTTGTTCATATTTGTATTCGTTTTTCGTTTCAAAATATATTATGATAAAGATTGTTAAAACAACTAGAAAAAAAATGCTTAATATAGCTAAATTTTTCTTTTCTTTGAAAAAAATCTCAAGATTCATAGAGAGCGCTCCTTTCAAAGGAACTATTTTAAAGATGAAAATAATAGTTAATCAGTATAATTCGAATGTTGGGATGAATTAGTATTAATAAATCAAGGAACGACATATCTCGTATATAAATTATACCATATTTTAAAATAACTGAATTTTTTAATAAAAGTGAAATTTTATATGAAAATACAAAAAAAACATCTCTTAATAAAAGCTTAATAGAAAAATCCATCTTGTACATTATATTTATTGAAAATTTATCTTTTCTGTTTCTTATTTATGTTAGAATATATAAGAAATTAACCATGCCAAAATATCATGTAGACTCTCTAAATAAAATAAACAAAACTTTTAGTAAAGGAGTATGTAGATGCTCTCGGACAATATCGCATTAGGAAGATATGTAGAAAAAGATTCTTTTATGCATTCTTTAGACCCTAGAGTCAAACTTTTAGGACTTTTTGTACTTGCAGGATTTGCATTTTCAATTAATAGTTTTTTTGATGTTTCTCTTATGTTCGGATATACATTAATCTTGATGATATTATCAGGATTAAGTTTGGCATATTATCTTAAATCGTTGAAATCAGTTTTGTTCATAGTTGCCTTTGCTTTCGTTATTCAATTGTTCACTAGAGGGGGAAATACCCTTTTTCAGATTGGTTTTATCAGAATTAGCGATTTAGGACTATTTAATGCTTTTATTATATCTTTTAGAATAATATTCGCAGTCTTGTTGTCCTCGGTATTAACCTTAACAACTTCACCAACTTCACTTGCTCATGCTCTAGAAGACGTACTTCGATGGTTTTTCATTCCCCAAAAATTTGCACATGAAGTTGCAATGGTTATGACTATAGCTATTAGATTTATTCCTGTTATAGCAAATGAAGCTGACAGAATAATGAAAGCACAACTTAGTAGAGGCGCTAATTTTGACGATAGAAAATTTTCTGGAAAAGTTAAGGGCGCAATCTCGATTATTGTCCCGTTATTAGTTTCTGCTCTAAGAAGGGCAGAAGATCTTAGTATAGCTATGGAAGCAAGGGGATACAACGGATGGGAAGGAAGAACGAGATTCAAGCAATTTAAATGGAAGTTAAAAGATACCTTATTTTTAATTTCTTTTATTGTACTTTGTTTTGTAATAATTTTTGTTTAATATATAATATTACATATATAGTAGAAGGAGATATTAAAATGAATTTTAAACATGTGTATGGTCCTATCCCTTCACGTAGATTAGGAAGTTCCTTAGGTATCAGCCCAATTCCATTTGGAACATGTAACTTATCTTGTGTCTATTGCCAACTAGGAAGAACCATAAATATGATAAATGAAAGAAAAGAATTTTTTCCGGTTGAAGAAATAATTCAAGAATTTAAAGAATATTCTAAAAATGGACTGGATCATGTTGATTTTGTTTCAATAGTAGGCGAAGGCGAACCGCTTTTGTATTCAAAAATAGGTGAATTAATCTCTCAAATAAAAAAAATAACTGATAAACCAATATCGGTAATTACGAATGGTGTTTTATTATCAGATAAAAATGTTTGGAAAGAATTAGCACTAGTAGACGTGGTAATGCCATCATTAGATGCATATAATAAAGAAACATTTAAAAAAATTAACAGGCCTCATAAAACTATATCTTTTGAAAAGTATATAGATGGAATAATACAATTTTCTAAAATATATGAAGGAAAGATTTGGTTAGAGTTGATGTTGGTCAAAGGCGTTAACGATGATGAGGAATCTTTAAGGAAAATTAAAGAAATTTTTGATAAAATATCTTATGATAGAATATATATCAACGTCCCTGTTAGGCCACCTGCGGAAAAATGGGCGCAAATACCTGATAAAAAGTCTATCGAATTAGCAGAAGAAATATTAGGTGGGATTGCACTTGACTATTTAGCAAAAAATGATTTTTACAGTGCAATAGAAGACGATTACGAAGCAATAATTAGTATAATCACAAGACACCCAATGAATCAATTCGAGATTAAGGGATTTTTAGAAAGTCGTAATAGTAAGGCTATCGATTCAATAATTGAAAGATTAGAAAATGACGAAAATATCGAGGTAATTAACTATAAAGGCTTGAAAATGTTCAGGTTAAAAAGATTAAGGGCTTCTAGGAGGTAACTAAATGGCGAAAAATAAAAATAATGACGACAAAAATATCAATCCTCAGCCAAAGCAAGATAAAGAAGAAAACAAAAAAAAGGTAAAATCTACTGGTATTATTTGGATTTATATAGCTTTAGCCGCTATCTTTGTTATTGCAATCTTTTTTTTAACAAAAGAGACCAAAACTAACATACCTTTTTCTCAACTTATAAATATGATAAATAACGATGAAGTCGAGTCGATGTTGATAAACCAAAATGGAACTATAAAAGTTGTTGCAAAAGATGGTTCATTGTATGAATCGTTTTCTCCTAATATGATGTCTGATAAACAGTATATAGACACGATAATACAAAAAGGAATTAAGGTTGACTATAAACAGAGTTTGAGCTCCAAATGGTGGTTTACGTTATTAATGAGCTTGATTCCAACTGTAGTTATAGTATTATTCTTGTTTTGGATGTACAAATATGCCCTCTCAGGCACAAAAAGTAGCATGACTTTTAGTAAAAGTCTTTCAAAAAAATTTGAACCTTCTGATAAAAAGATTACGTTTAAAGATGTAGCTGGAATTGACGAAGTAATTGAAGAAGTAGAAGATATAGTTAATTTCTTAAAAAACCCAAGTGAATACCAAGAAATTGGTGCAAGAATGCCAAAAGGCGTTTTATTGGTAGGACCTCCAGGAACTGGTAAAACTCTTACTGCAAGAGCTATAGCAGGCGAAGCTAACGTACCTTTCTTTTATTCAAGTGGCTCGGATTTTGTTGAATTATTTGTAGGTGTTGGCGCAGCAAGGGTGAGAGATTTATTTAAAACTGCAAAAGAAAATGCACCCTCCATCATTTTCATAGATGAATTAGACGCAGTTGGTAGACAAAGAGGTTCCGGCCTTGGCGGAGGGAATGATGAAAGAGAGCAAACTTTAAATGCTCTTTTAGTTGAACTTGACGGTTTTGACTCTTCTACAGGCGTTATAGTAATGGCGGCTACAAATAGACCTGATGTTTTAGATAAAGCACTTCTAAGGCCAGGTCGTTTCGATAAAAAAATATTTGTCGGTCCCCCAGACGCTAATGGAAGAAAAGAAATATTAAAGATTCATGTAAGAAATAAAGTTATAAGTGATGATGTAAATTTAGATATCTTAGCTAAACGAACACCAGGATTTGTTGGTGCGGACTTGGAAAATCTAACGAATGAGGCTGCTCTGATAGCAACTAGAAAACGAAAGCCCGCTATCGACATGAGTGATTTTGAAGAGGCCTTAGAAAAAATAATCTCTGGCCCAGCTAAAAAGCATAAAATTATATCAGATAAAGAAAGAAAAATACTTGCATATCATGAAATGGGACATTCATTAATAGCTCATTATCTACCTAATACAGACCCTATCTACAAGATAACCATAATTCCTAGAGGAGTAGGATCATTAGGAAGTACCTTGCTTCTTCCTGAAAAAGATAAATTTTTAATAAAAAAATCTGAAATATTAGATAGAATAACCGTTATGCTAGGAGGAAGAGCTGCAGAAAAGCTCGTTTTTGGTTTTGCTACTACAGGTGCTAAAGATGACCTACAAAAATCAACTGATTTAGCTAAAACGATGGTTTATCGTTTAGGTATGTCACAAAAAATAGGTCCCGTATATTGGGAAGGAGAAGAAGATGAAGTTTTCCTGGGAAGCGAATTAACTAAACAAAGAAATTATTCTGAAGAGACTAAAAAAGAGCTTGATCTAGAAGTAAAAAAAATCATCAATAATATGTACGATAAAGCAATAGATATATTAAATAAAAACCGAAAAAGATTAGACCTTTTATCTTCTTATATTTTTAAGGAAGAAACTATATATGGAGAAGAGTTTAAAAAAATGATGGAAATGGATATAGAAGAATTAGAAACTTATGTTGGTAACGAATCTGAATTAAATGAATTTTTAAACATGGACGTTATAAATAACCTTCAATATCAAAAAGCTTAGAAAGGAAGTTTGGTGAAAATATTGATTAAAGCTGTTATTTTTGACATGGATGGAGTAATAATCGATAGTGAACCATTGCATTATGAAGCTAACAAAGAAATATTTTCAAGTTTAGGAATTCCTGTTCAAGATGTACCATATAGCAATTATATTGGCGTAAGTAATGAGGAAATGTGGCAAGATTTAAAAAATACTTTTAGTTTGCCTTACAGTGTAAACGAACTCGTAGAAAGACAAAATAATGAAACCATAAAACATTTCAAAAAATCGTCTTTGAAACCTATTGACGGAATAGTAGAATTATTATCTACATTAAAAAATAATAATTTTAAGATAGGATTAGCTTCTTCATCCCCAAAAGTCTTAATCGAAGAAGTCTTGAGCTCCTTAAATCTTGATAAATATTTTGATGTCTATGCTAGTGCAGATCATGTGGCTTATGGAAAACCAAAACCTGATCTTTTCATTTATACAGCAGGATTGCTTCATGTTATACCAAGGGAATGTGTCGTTATTGAAGATTCGAAAAACGGAGTTAAAGCCGCAAAGGCTGCAGGAATGAAATGTATAGGCTTTATTAATCCAAACTCAATGAATCAAGATCTTTCACTTGCCGATGTTAAGGTAAACAGTATTAAAGAAATCACTATAGATTTAATAAAAAGTTTAGAATAACAGACAGAGCGCTCAAATAAACTTGAGCGCTCTTTTATTTCATGAATAATAAATATTATCTACAAACCAGTCCATTTTTATAAGCTCTTCGTCATTTAAATCTTCTCCTTCAGGAACTCTTAGGTTACCTTCTCTATCAAATATTGGGCCCCTAAAAGGATGAAATTCTTCTGTTTTTATGTCATACTTAACTAATTCAACAATATTTTTTATTTGAGGAAGTACAAGCTTACTCATAGGAGCTAAATCAACAACCCCACTCTTCAAGCCTCCCCAAAACTTTTCTATCTTTTCTGAACCTGAAAACAATCTAAACAAAGAAAAGTTGGAACCCCTCAGCACATCTCTAATAATAGATTCATAATAAACTCCCCAATTCCAAACCACTGATGTTAAATAAGTAGTAGGGGCATGTTCTCTCATGTCATAATGGTAGCCAATTGTATATACGCTATATTTTTCTCCTACCTTTAACACCTCTGCAGAATCTTGATGATGCGTTATAACGTCCACTCCTAAATCTTTTATTAAATATTCAGCTGTTCGTCTTTCATATTCTGAATTATGCCATGTATTTGTCCAGCCCACATGAACTCTAGCCCTTGAGTTAACAGATCTTGCGCCTAACGCAAAAGCGTTTATACCCATAATTACCTCTGGAATTCCATATGACGCAACATAACCTAGATTATTACTTTTAGTCATTGCTCCTGCTACCATACCTGCTAGAAATCTAGGTTCATACATCCTACCAAAATAGGTATTAATATCCTCGGGAGATTTATAACCAGAAAAATACATGAACTTAACATTATGAAAAGCGCTAAGCTGCTGTTCATATAAAAAATCAAAACTAGTTGTAAAGATAAGATCAAACTTTTCTTTTTCTAACTCTTCCATGACTTGTTCATATATTTTAGCATTAGTAACTTTTTCATAACATTTAGTTATTATTTCGCCTTTAAGCCTTTCCTGAACATATCTCCTACCTAATTCATGAGAATATGTCCATGCAGATTCTTCAATTGCTGTGTTATAGATAAATGCAACCTTTAAAGGTGTACCAGCCAAAAGTCCTGGAATCTTAAATAAAGGTGTAACCGGTTTAACTTTTTCTTCTGATAATTCTTCAATTAGAATTTCAACTTGTCTTCTCATTTCTCTCTCTATTTCAGGTACATTATCTAATCCAAACCTCTTTATATACTCAATAAATGCCTCTTCTTCTGGAAGTTTAAGTCTATCTTTAGCGAGGTCTCTATACGCTTTTCTAAATGGCAAATAAACAGAAGAAATTAATTCATCATATTTATTTTCTACAAAATCACTTCTCTTCTGATAATCTTTTATCAGTTCATATAATTCATTGAACTTTCCTTCTTTATTAAACCAAATTATATTAATTTTTGTTTTATCATAAAAATCTAAAAATTCATAATAAATTCTTATTTGAGGATCATTTTCGTCCCATTTTGGTATTAATCTTTTTACCTCTCCACGGATAGAAAAAGCATTTAAATATTTTAATATACTAACTCTTTTATTTCCCTCAACAACATAAAACCAATTGAGATATTCGTAGGCTACAATAGGATCACTTATTCCCTCTTTATAATGAATTTCGTATAAACTCATCCACTTACTCGCAAATTCTGTATCGATTTTCATCAAAGGATAAAAATTACTAGAAAAAGACATTGCCCTTGAATGATAATAAGTGCCTTTAATCCTTTCAATAGGAATGTCTATAATTCCCAAGTTTTGTTCTTTAGCAATTTCAACATTCTGTATAATATCTTCAAGCGCCTGTAAGTACCCCTCTTCTCCTCTAGAAATACTCAGTAAAAAATCTCTTTTTGCAATCCTATTGGCTTTTTCGTATTCAGTCCGAGCCTGAGTTCTATACGACTTATACATTTTTCTACCCCCAAATTTTTATTGGTTAATTAAAACTAACTTTGGTTCGATTCTTTTAAATGTTTCTATCTCAACAACTTCTTTGTTTTCTTCGTCGTATTTTATAAATTTATAAGGAATTGCATTTATTAAATAACATTTATGTTTTGAATTTTCAATTACAAAATCTAATTCCTGCTGCCCATATCTAGGATGAATATGACCATAAATCCATATTTTTGGACGTAAAGAATAGAATAGTTTTCCTAGATTAATTGAAGGAGGATGTGATTGACTATATCTTTGAATTGTCCCTTTTACATATGGTGCATTATGAGTTACCATTATATCTATAAATTTATACTCGTTCCCTCTGAAAGAGCTCTTAAAAAAAATTTCTCTTTTAAATTTTTGAACATCATTTTCTGAGAAATGAAAAGGCCTATATCCATATGATAAGGCACCAGAAAATCCTGCAACAACAATATCTTTATTTATAAATTTCTTTAAATTAATAATACCATGATTAAGAACGTAAATACCTTTATATACCTTAGAAAACGAATAATTTTCCTCTTCATAAGTCTTTGAAAAAAATTTTTTATCATGATTTCCGTGTACCATTATACTAAACGTCGGTTTAAACTCATTAACAAGATAATCAAGGTATCCCGGAGAAAGATCTCCGGCAGATATGAGTAAATCAATTTTTCTATTTTCTTTATTCTGTAAGAATACTTCTTCATCTGATACGCACATAATGTCTATCATCTTTAAAATCCTTAATTATAAATTGTTTACCTATATAATTGTATCAAATTATTGCTAAAATTGCTATAAAAACATGTTTAATAAAAAAATTAATACAATATTTTGTTTATTATTCATCATTAATAATGATTATAAACGATTTTTAACAAATAAATCGGATTAATGATATTTTAATTAATTTCATTTTAGAATGAATTAATTGTATAATATATTATAGATGTTTTTAGATAATTTATAGGAACTTTAAAAATGAAGATTTTCTAAAATGAGTAATATAATTTATATAGGGAGAGTGAAAGATATGAACATTTCTGATTTTTTCGATGTAAAAGATAAAACTATCGTAATTACGGGTGGAGCTGGGATAATTTGCTCTGAAATGGCAAGAACTTTAGGTAGTTTAGGCGCAAACATTGTTGTCTTAGATTTATCAGAATCTGCCATGGAAAAACTAAGCAAAGAACTCTCAGAAAAAAATATCAAACACATTGTTTTAAAAACCAACGTACTAGAAAAAGAACAATTATTAAAAGCAAAAGAAGAAACGATATTGAATTTTGGTAAAATAGATGTATTGATAAATGGTGCAGGTGGAAATCATCCATCGGCAACTACAAGTCAAGATAAAAGTTTTTTTGAATTGCCTCAAGACGCCGTTCAATGGGTATTCAACTTAAATTTTCTTGGTACTTTTTTAGCTAGCCAGGTTTTTGGGGAATATTTTGCTGAAAAAGGTGAAGGACAAATTATTAACATTTCTTCTATGAATGCCTTTAGACCTCTAACAAATATACCTGCATACTCTGCTGCAAAAGCAGCTGTAAGTAATTTCACACAATGGTTAGCTGTTCATATGAACCACAATTACTCTAAAAAGATAAGGGTTAATGCGGTAGCTCCTGGTTTCTTACTAACAAATCAAAATAAGTTTTTACTAACAAATGATGATGGAAGCTTAACTACAAGAGGCAATAAAATTTTAGAACATACTCCAATGGAAAGATTTGGTACACCTCAAGATCTAATCTCAACTATTCTTTGGTTAATAAGTGAAAAATCATCGTTTGTCAATGGTATAGTTGTTCCGATTGATGGAGGATTTTCTGCCTACAGCGGGGTCTAAACAATATTTTACACCTAATAATAATTCATCAACAACAAAAATAAGGAGTTGATTTAATGAGCTTGGAAAAGTGTGATATCGGAGTAGTTGGAATGGCTGTAATGGGTCAAAACTTGGCGTTAAATATAGAATCCAAAGGATATAAAGTGGCAGTGTACAACAGGGATCACGATAAAACAAAAAAATTCATCGAAGAAAGAGCTAGCAATAAAAATATATTAGGTACATATACTTATGAAGAACTAGCTAAATCTCTAAATAGGCCTCGAAAAATAATGCTAATGGTTAAAGCTGGAAAACCGGTTGACGATGTTATAGAACAGCTCCTTCCTAACTTAGAAAAAGGTGACATAATTATTGACGGTGGAAACTCTCATTATAAAGATACGAACAGACGATTTAAATATCTACAAGACAAAGGAATAAGGTTTTTAGGTACAGGAATAAGTGGCGGTGAATATGGGGCACTTCATGGCCCTTCGATTATGCCAGGTGGAGATAAATCCGCATATGAAGAAATGAAGGATATTTTTGAGGCCATAGCTGCAAAAACTGAAGATGGACCTTGTGTAGCTTATCTAGGTCCATCATCAAGTGGTCATTATGTAAAGATGGTCCATAATGGTATTGAATACGCAATTATGGAATTAATCTCAGAAGCCTACGATATAATGAGAAAAGTATTTAGGTTATCTGCTGATGAAATGCATGAAATTTTCAAAAAATGGAACGATGAGCACAAATCTTATTTAATGGAGATAACCTACAAAATATTAGAATGGAAAGATGAAGAAACAGGAAAACCTTTAGTTGACGTTATACTAGACAGTGCTCAACAAAAAGGAACTGGAAAATGGAGCGTACAAGATGCGCTTGACTTGAATATCTCTATCCCTACGATTAATGCAGCGGTTAATGCTAGAACACTTTCAGCAATTAAGCATGAAAGATTAGAAATAGGGAATATATTTGACACCCCTGTAAACAATTCACTAAACAATGATTTTATAAATTCTGTTAGAGATGCTTTGTATATCGCAACAATAATAGCTTATGCGGAAGGTATGAAATTGCTCCAGGTTGCCTCATCTGAATACGGATATGGACTTGATCTTTCAGAAGTAGCAAGAATCTGGGAAGACGGCTGTATTATTAGGTCTGCTCTATTAAAACCCATTCAAAAATCTTTTAAATCAAAACCAAACCTAGTGAATTTAATAATTTCTGAAGAATTCAGAAAAGATTTCGAAAATAGAATACCAAAATTAAGAGAAGTGGTCTCTGAGATTAAAAAAATTGGAATTCCTATCCCTGCTTTTGCTTCAGCTCTCGATTATTTTGATGGATTAAGATCTAAAGAATTACCTGCTAATTTAATACAGGCTCAAAGAGATTTTTTTGGAGCTCACACATACCAAAGAAAAGATAAAGAAGGTATATTCCATACTGAATGGCAGGATATACATAATATCTAAATTTTACATTTAAAAATCTCCGAGATTAAAAAGGTCTTTTTAATCTAAGCTCATCTATAAAATGAGGAGGCATCTTTGTGAGTAAAAATTACAAAATAGCCATTGTAAATTCTAGTACCTTTGGGGTATACTTTCCGGATTTAATACAAAGATTGAAAAAAATAGGCGATATTGAAAGGATTGAAGTTGATCCAAATATTAATGGAAAAAATTTAGCCAAAAAACTAAAAGGTTTCACGTTTGTCATATCAAGTGTAACCCCCACTTTTTCTGAAGAGTTTTTTAGATATAACAAAGACGTAAAATTAATTGCTCGTCACGGTATAGGTTACAATAATGTAGACATAAAGGCTGCTACAGAAAATGAAGTAATGGTTACAAGGGTTTATGGTGTACACGAACGAGACGCAGTAGCTGAAATAGCAGTTAGTTTGATGCTAATATGTTTAAGAGGTATAATCCCTGCATATCAAGCTGTACTACAAAATAAATGGCATGAAAGGAAAAACTTCGTAGGAAAAGAACTTTCAAAAATTACCGTAGGTATTATTGGCTACGGAAACATTGGAAGTAGAGTTGGGGAAATAGTAAAAGAAGGTTTTAAATCAGAAGTAATTGCTTATGACCCATACATAGCAGACAAGGTTATAGAAAAAACAGGGGTACAACCTGTTGAATTCGATGAATTATTTAAAAAATCTGACGTAATTAGTCTTAATGCTTCTCTCAATGAAGGAAACTACCACTTTATCAACAAGAAAGCCTTTCAAAAAATGAAAGACGGAGTAGTAATCGTTAACACTGCAAGAGGAGAATTAATAAATCTTCCAGATTTTGTCGAAGCACTAGAAACAGGGAAAGTGTTTGCTGCAGGACTTGATGTATTAGAAACCGAGCCAATAGAACCTGACAATCCTCTGTTAAAATTCCCAAATGTCTATATCGTGCCTCATATTGGAGGATATGGAACTTATTCCTTAAGAAAGATGGACGAAAAAATGGTTGAAGACATTGAAAAATTAGTAAATGGTGAAATTCCTGATCAAATAGTTAATCCTGAAGTCATATCAAAAATTCTAGAAACCTTCCAAGGTAAAAATAATCGCTAAAAAACCAGAAAGGAGAGTTTCTTCAATGAAACATGTTCTAGTTCTTGATGTTGGTACAACAAACATGAAACTCGCAATTGTAAACGAACAGGGAAATGTTGTCTCTCAAGAAACAAAAAAAATAAATATGTATAGAAACGAAGAAGGAGCTGCTGAACACAATCCCAAAGAGCTGTGGGATGATTTTCTTGAACTATCTCAAAAAATTGTACCTAGTTTTGAAAACGAAATCGCTCTATTAGTATTATCTGGATATCAATTTGGCTTCTTACCTATAGATAAAAACAATCAACCCTTAACTGGGATGATCACGTTATTAGACACTAGATCCCAATCGATAATGATAGATTTCGAAAACAAATTCTCCACAGAAAAAATCTATCAAAAAACAGGATGTCCACCTGCATTTAACTATACTTTACAACGAATCTTATGGCTTAAAAAGGAAAAACCGGAAGTTTTTAGAAACATATACAAGATATTAGATATTAAAAGTTTTTTTATATATAATTTAACTGGACAGTTTATATCAGAACCAAGCATAGCTTCTACAACTCAACTATTAGATATCAAAACACAAGATTGGGATGATGAATTAATAGCGCAAGCGGGCATTAAAAAAGAACAACTCCCAAGATTATTACCTGGAAATGCTATAGCAGATCTTATCAAAAAAGAAGTTGCTGATAAAATAGGACTGAAAAAACAAATTCCTGTGATGCTCGGTGTTTATGATGGTGGAGCTATGATCTTAGGAATGGGAGGCTTTGAAGATAACGCCGTTTGTAACCTTGGAACTACTGCTATGTTCAGATGCGCTTACAGTAAACCTTTACTTGATAAAAGTGGTGATTATAGACTTCAAACTTATGCTTTGCTTCCAAATCTTTGGGCAACAGGTGGTGCAGTAAACAATGCAGGTATTGTTATCGATTGGTTTATAAATAATATAGCAAAGGGCATGAATTATGAGGATCTAAACAAGGAAGCTTTGAAAGCCTCAGCAGGATCAAATGGCTTAATCTGCTTTCCTTTTTTAACTGGAGAAAGAGACCCAAGGATAGGAAGCCTTGCAACGGGTAGTTTCTTTGGTTTAAAAACTACTCATACCACTTCACATCTCGCACGATCCATATTTGAAGGAATTGGTTACAGTTTAAATCTTATAAAAATTGCTCTAGAAGAAAATAACGTTCATTTGAAATATCTAACTGTTGGAGGGTCTGGTAGCAAAAGCGAGGTTTGGCCTCAAATATTAGCAGACATCTTCAATATGCCTGTTACTAAATCTCTCACAGAAAATGCTACCTTAATAGGCGAAGCAATGCTCGCTTTTACTGAAATCGGTCTCTATAAAAATCTTAAAGAAGCAGGCAAAATTTTTATAAAAAAAGGAGATAGTTATCAACCCAATCCTGTAAACGTAAAAAAGTATGAATCCTTTTATGAATTCTTTAGTGAAATGGTTACTTGCTATCATGACAAATATATTAAGCACAGCATTATTTCAAAAGATTAAATCTTTCTGTAACAAAACACGTTGAAATAAAGCTATTAATATTGTATTATAATAAGAGGAGAAGATAATTTCTCCTCATTTTTCTTTAAAATTCCATACTCATTACTAAAATCTACACTAAAAAATAACTAAAGGATGTGAACTATATTGAATGTACTATTGAAAAAGTTTAGGGATGCTGTATTCTCTGTAATCCCTATTACTATTATTGTATTGATTCTGAATTTTACAATTGTTCCTTTAGGTACAACACCCTTAATTAAATTTCTAATTGGGGCTGTTTTGATTATTTTTGGTTTATTTATATTTCTAATTGGAGTAGATATAGCAATTATTCCGATGGGAGATATGCTGGGCTCGACCATTCTAGAAACCAACAGTATATGGAAAATCATATTAATATGTTTCTTATTTGGATTCAGTATCTCAGTAGTTGAACCTGTTTTACATATTGTAGCGGGTCAGATAGATTATGTTACAGCAGGTGCAATTTCAAAATCACTTATTATCATTTCAGTTTCAATTGGAGTAGGTGTTTTAATTACGTTAGGGGTTATTAGACCTATGTTTAATATCCCTCTAAGGCTGTGTTTAACTATTATTTACTCTATTATATTTATACTCGCATTGATTGCTCCTCCTGAATTTATTTCTATTTCTTTTGATGCACCTGGAGCTACAACAGGTGTTCTAACTGTACCTTTTATTTCATCACTTGCCATTGGATTGTTTTCAAAAAGGGCTGGGAAAGAATCTGAAGAAGATAGTTTTGGCTTAGTTGGTATTACAACAAGCGGTGCGGTAATTGCTTTGCTTATCATGAGTATTTTCGTACGAAACGCTGATTTGTCACATACTATAAACCATTACACAAGTAATAACATTACTTCCAGTTCTATTGCAGGTAGTTTTTTAAAATTGGTTCCATCAATTATGCTTGAAACGTTATCGGCATTGTTGCCAATAGTAATAATATTCTTAGTTTTTCAAGTTATATCTTTCAAATTATCTAAAAATTCCTTTTTAAATATAATAAAAGGTTTTGTTCATACATTCATAGGTGCGGTATTATTTCTAACAGGCGCTAACGGAGGATTTATGGATGTTGGTGTAACAATCGGAGGTACGCTTACTTCCTTCGAGAATAAAATAGTAGTAATACTCTTTGGATTTTTACTAGGTGCCGTTGCTATTTTAGCTGAACCATCTGTCTATGTAATTTCAAAACAAATA